>NZ_JOCQ01000047.1 GCF_000720725.1 Streptomyces rimosus subsp. rimosus | reverse complement strand
CGGTCGTACGGGGGAGGGGCGCCTCCTGGCGCAGCGGCGCAGGGCCCCCGATACGTACGCCGCGTCACGCCCAACGGGTGATTTGTACGCCGAATGGGCCGGTCAGGTCAGTCGAAGCGCGTGTCCGGTAACCGATTAATCCCACTTGGCGGCCTACCGTGGCCGAGTGGAGCAACACAGAGCGCGCAGCCCTCAGCACAGTCCGCCCCGGACCGTCCGTCCGGCAGCGGGCCAGGACGCACGGCTCCCCCGTCCCGCGGAAGCCGTGCCGCCGAACGCTCCGGACGCCCGGGGCGCCCTGGACGCGGCAGGCACCCCGGGTGCCCCGCGGGCGCCGGGCGGACCGGGCGCCCCACGGGGACCGGGTATGACGGGGCCCGGCGGCGAGACGTCGACCGTCTACCGCGTACGTGCCCGTCGGCGCGGCCCCCTGGCGCCCCTGGCGGCGGCCGCCGCACGGCTGCCCTCGGCCCGGCTCACCGGCCTGGGGTGCGGCCTGCTCGGCACCCTCGTACTGTTCGCCTTCGCCTTCTTCGACCAGGTGCTGTTCGACGGTGCGCCGACGGCGTACGGGGTCTTCTTCGTCCTGGTGAGCGTGTGCGCCGGGCTGTGGGTACGGCCGTACGACCTGATCACGGCCCCGATCGCGCTGCCGATCATGTTCACCGTCGGCACCGTGCCGATCAGCCACCACACGGGCGGCTTCGGCGGGCTGCTGATGGGCGTCTTCACGGTGATGGCGACGCAGGCGGGCTGGCTGTTCGCGGGGACGCTGGCTTGTGCACTGATCGCCGTCGTACGCAAGGCGGCGGCCATCGCGCGGCGGCAGGCCGAGCGGCAGGCGCAACGGCAGGCCGAGCGGCAGGTGGCGCGGGTGCAGGGACGGGAGCCTGCCGAGGGCAAGAGCCCAGGTGGAAGCACAGGCGGGAAGGCCGGGAAGGCCGGGAAGGCTTCCGGGCAAGAGCCGGGTCCGGGCTCCGGGCGTTGGCCGCGGCGGCGCGGGCCGGCGGATGAGGGGCCGGGCCCCGGGCAGCGGCCGGGGCTGGCCCAAGGGGCGCACCATCCCCGTAGCCCCGGGCCGCGGGCGGGCCAGGTCAGGGATCGGCCGGCCAGCCGACCTGCGACGTAGCGCCGTCGGAGGAAGACGGAGAAGGAGAGGGAGACGGAGAGGGAGGGGCGGCCAGTGGGCCTGCGGACGCGCCCGCGCCGGCCGGGGCCGCCGCTCCGTCCCGGCTCGCGGCGCCGGCCGCCATCGCCGCGCCCACGATGCCCGCGTTGTTCTGGAGCTGCGCGGGCACGATCTCGGCCCGGATGCCCTCGATCAGCGGCAGGAACTTCGCCGCCTTGCGGCTGACGCCGCCGCCGATCACGAACAGCCGGGGCGAGAAGAGCATCTCCACGTGGGCGAGGTATTTCTGCACGCGGTGCGCCCAGTCCGGCCAGCTCAGATCTTCGTCGTCCTTGACCTTGGTGGACGCCCGCTTCTCGGCGTCGTGGCCGTGCAGCTCCAGATGGCCCAGCTCGGTGTTGGGGACCAGCTCGCCGTCGGTGAAGACGGCGCTGCCGATGCCGGTGCCGAAGGTGAGGACGATGACCGTGCCCCGGCAGTCCCGGCCCGCGCCGAACCGCATCTCGGCCAGGCCCGCCGCGTCCGCGTCGTTGAGGACGGTGACCGGGCAGCCGCCGGTCTCGTCACCGAGGCGGCCGGCCAGCAGCGCGGCGGCGTTCCGGTCGATCCATCCCTTGTCGACATTGGCTGCCGTACGGGTGACGCCGTCGGTCACCACGCCGGGGAATGTCGCCCCGACCGGCCCCGACCAGCCGAAATGCTCCACGACCTGGGTGACGCAGTCCGCGACGGCATCCGGGGTCGCCGGCTGTGGGGTCAGCACCTTGAACCGCTCGTCCGCCAGGTCGCCGCGCTCCAGATCCACCGGAGCGCCCTTGATGCCCGACCCGCCGATGTCCACACCAAAGACCTTCATGCCTAGAGGCTAGGCGCCGGACGGCCGGTTCACCCCCTGACTTTCTTCAGGGGGCTTCCCTTGCGGGCCCGGCTCCGGCTCAGCCCTCGGCGGCGGTCTTCGCCTCGGCGCGCAGGTCGCGGCGGAGTTCCTTGGGCAGGGAGAAGGTGATGGACTCCTCGGCGGCCTTGACGGTCTCCACGTCCTCGTAGCCCCGCTCGGCGAGCCAGTCCAGGACGCCGTGCACCAGGATCTCGGGGACGGAGGCGCCGGAGGTGAGACCGACGGTGGTCACGCCCTCCAGCCAGCTCTCGTCGATCTCCTCGGCGCCGTCGACCAGGTGGGCGGCGCCGGCGCCGGCGCCGAGGGCGACCTCGACGAGACGGACGGAGTTCGAGGAGTTCTTGGAGCCGACGACGATGACCAGGTCGGCCTCGGCGCCCATCTGCTTGACGGCGATCTGGCGGTTCTGCGTGGCGTAGCAGATGTCGTCGCTGGGCGGCGACAGGAGGTTGGGGAAGCGGCCCTTGAGGGCGTCGACCGTCTCCATGGTCTCGTCCACGGACAGGGTGGTCTGGGAGAGCCAGACGACCTTGTCCGGGTCGCGGACCTCGACGTTCGCCACGTCCTCCGGGCCGTCGACCAGGGTGATGTGGTCGGGGGCCTCGCCGCTGGTGCCGATGACCTCTTCGTGGCCCTCGTGGCCGATCAGGAGGATGTCGAAGTCCTCCTTGGCGTACCGGACGGCTTCCTTGTGGACCTTGGTGACCAGCGGGCAGGTCGCGTCGATGGTGGCCAGCTTGCCCTGCTTGGCCTCGTCGTGGACGACCGGGGCGACGCCGTGCGCGGAGAAGATGACGATGTTGCCCGCCGGCACCTCCGCCGTCTCGTCGACGAAGATCGCACCCTTCTTCTCCAGGGTCTTGACCACGTACTTGTTGTGGACGATCTCGTGGCGCACGTAAACGGGCGCGCCGTACTGCTCCAAAGCTTTCTCGACGGCGATCACGGCACGGTCCACGCCCGCGCAATAACCACGCGGCGCGGCGAGCAGGACCCGGCGGCGGTCCTCGCGCGGCGTGGCGGCTCCGTCCGGAGCGCTGGCGGGCGACGGGCTGGGCGTAGCAGCAGTCATACGATCCATCGTACGGGGCGTACTTCGGGGTTCGTGCTGCCGTGGGGGCGCGGCGGGGTGAACGGGGTCGGCGGGGCGTGCGGCGGGGGCAGCGGGGGCGTGACAGGAATGCGGAGGGTGTCATGTAGGGGTGCGGCCGTAGTGACGTGCACGCCGTGCCGTACCGCCTGAGGGCCGCTGCGCCCCTCCTGGCGCGTCCACCCCGCCCGGGGCGCGGCCTTGCCCGAAGCTGGAAGGCGGCCGACGATCATTGTCGGCCTGGTCGTCGGCCTGATCGTCGGCCTGTACGTCGGCCTGTACGTCTCCCGCTGGAGTGACCCATCATGAGCGCACCGTCCGAGCCGAACCCCTCCTCCGGCCCGAACCCCTCCTCCGGGCCGAACCCGTCCTCCCCGCCTCCGTCCACCGCCACCGGCGCCTCCGCCGACACCGGTCTCCGCCGCACGCTGACCTTCCGGGACCTGATCGTCTACGGGCTGCTCTTCATCGCGCCGATGGCGCCCGTCGGCATCTTCGGCACGCTCCAGGCCAAGTCGCACGGCGCGATCACCGTCGTCTACATCGTGGCGACCGTCGCGATGGCCTTCACCGCGTACTCGTACGCGCAGATGGTGCGGGTCGCCCCACAGGCCGGCTCGGTGTTCACGTACGCGCGGGTCGGGCTCGGCGAGAGCGCGGGCTTCGTGGCGGGGTGGATGGCGATGCTCGACTACCTGTTGATCCCGGCGGTGGCGTACCTCTTCTCCGGCATCGCCATGCATGCGCTGGTGCCGTCCGTGCACCAGTGGGTGTGGACGGCGCTCGCGGTGGTCGTCACCACGCTGCTGAACCTCATGGGGGTACGGGCGGCGGCGGTGGCCGGGTTCGTGGTGCTGGCGATGGAGCTGGCGGTGCTGGTGGTGTTCGTGGTGGCGGCGGTATGGGTGCTGATCACGGACGGGGCGCGGCGCGGGTGGTCGGTGCCGCTGACCGGTGAGGGCGGGTTCTCGACGAGCGCGGTGCTGGCGGCGGTGTCGGTGGCGGTGCTGTCGTATCTGGGGTTCGATGCGATCGCGTCGTTCGCGGAAGAGACCACGGGAAGTTCCGCGCGGGTGGCGCGGGCCGTGCTGACCTGCCTGGTGCTGGCGGGCGTGCTGTTCGCCGTACAGACCTACCTGGCGGCGCTGCTCGCGCCGATGTCGGCGGCCGAGCTGGCGGCGGACCCCGCCGCACAGGGCGACGCCTTCTACACGACGGCGGACACGGCCGCCGGCGAGTGGCTGCAGAAGCTGGTGGCGGCGAGCAAGGCGATCGGCGCGGCGTTCGCGGCGCTGGCGGGGCAGGCGGCGGCCGGACGGCTGCTGTTCGCGATGGCGCGGGACCGGCGGCTGCCGGGCGCGATGTCCAAGGTGGACGCGGGCAGCGGGGTGCCGCGGCGGGCGCTGCTGGGCGCCGCGGTGGTGACGCTGGTCGCGGCGGTGTGGGCGGCCCGCCGCGACGACGGCCTGGACCACCTCTCCTCGATCGTCAACGTGGGCGCGCTGACCGCCTTCGGCCTGCTGCACGCCTCGGTGATCGGCTGGTTCTGGGTACGCAAGCGGGCCGAGCGGCCGAACGTCCTCAAGCACGTGCTGGTACCGCTGCTGGGCCTGGCGGTGGTGGTCGCGGTGATCGTGGAGGCCTCCGGGACGGCGCAGATCGTCGGGGCCGTCTGGCTGGCGGTGGGGCTGGTGGTGCTGGCGGTGCAGTACGGGCGTAGGAGGGCCGGTACGGTGGGCGACTCCGAGCGGTGAGCGGCCGGGCACGACCGCTCCGCACCGCCCGGCGTTGTCAGTGCCGGGCTATACGCTCGTGGCATGAGTGTGAGGACGTCTGCGGAGGCGCCGATCCCCGTCGGCGAGGTGTCGCGGCTCATCGGGGGGTGGATCGACCGGCTGGGCGCCGTGTGGGTCGAGGGGCAGATCACGCAGCTGTCCCGGCGGCCGGGCGCCGGCGTGGTCTTCCTGACGCTGCGCGACCCGTCGTACGACATCTCGGTCAGCGTGACGTGCTACCGCCAGGTCTTCGACAAGATCGCCGACGTGGTGAGCGAGGGCGCGCGCGTCGTCGTACACGCCAAGCCGGAGTGGTACGCGCCGCGCGGCCAGCTCTCGCTGCGGGCCGCCGAGATCAAGCCGGTGGGCGTCGGCGAGCTGCTGGCGCGGCTGGAGCAGCTGAAGAAGTCCCTCGCCGCGGAGGGGCTGTTCCGGGCGGAGCGCAAGCGCGGGCTGCCGTTCCTGCCGCAGCTGATCGGTCTGGTCTGCGGGCGGGCCAGCGCCGCCGAGCGGGACGTCCTGGAGAACGCGCGTCTGCGCTGGCCGGCGGTCCGCTTCGAGGTGCGCAACGTCCCGGTACAGGGGGTGCACGCGGTGCCGCAGGTCATCGAGGCGGTCAAGGAGCTGGACGCGCTGCCCGAGGTCGACGTGATCATCGTGGCGCGCGGCGGCGGCAGCGTCGAGGACCTGCTGCCGTTCTCCGACGAGCAGCTGGTCAGGGCGGTGGGCGCGGCCCGTACGCCGGTCGTCTCCGCGATCGGCCACGAACCGGATTCGCCGCTGCTGGACCTGGTCGCCGACCTGCGCGCCTCGACGCCGACGGACGCGGCGAAGAAGGTCGTACCGGACGTGGGCGAGGAGTTCGCCCGTATCCAGCAGCTGCGGGAGCGGGCGCTGCGCGCGGTCGGCGGCTTCCTGGACCGCGAGGAGCGCGGCCTGGCGGCGGCGCTGAGCAGGCCCTCGATGGAGCGGCCCCACCGGATGGTCGAGGAGCGCGAGGACCAGGTCACGGCGCTGCTGGAGCGCGGCCGGCGCACACTGGGGCATCTGCTCGACCGGGCCGACTCCGAGCTGTCGCACACCCTGGCGCGGGTGGTCGCCCTCTCCCCCAAGGCCACCCTGGAGCGCGGGTACGCGGTGCTCCAGAGGCCGGACGGCTCGGCCGTGCGCTCGCCCGAGGAGGTCGCGCCGGACGAGGAGCTGCGGGCCAGGGTCGCCGAGGGCGAGTTCCGGGTACGGGTTTCCGGCGCACCGTCCGATGTCACACCCCCGGATTAGGCTGGGAGCCATGGCGAAGGCGAAGACGGACGGCACGATGGCGGGCGGCGCGGCGGACACGACGGACGCGGCGGCGCAGCCGGAGGGTTCCGCGCTCGGGTACGAGCAGGCCCGGGACGAGCTGATCGAGGTCGTCCGCAGCCTGGAGGCCGGCGGGACCACCCTGGAGGAGTCCCTCGCGCTCTGGGAGCGCGGTGAGGAGCTGGCAAAGGTCTGCCGCCGCTGGCTGGACGGCGCGCGGGCGCGGCTGGACGCGGCGCTGGCGGAGGAGGACGAGGCGGAGGCGGCGGCCGAGTAGCGGTCGGCCGCAGGCGCGGCTGCACGACTGCACGGCTGCTGACCGGCGGGCTGGCGGCCCGGCGGGCCCGGCATCCTGCACCCGTACGTACGGGACCGAGCCGGAACGCCGGCCGCTCCTGCCGCACCGCACCCCCTATCCGCACGAACCCATACGGATCCCGTACGCCCCCGTACGACCACCCCCGGGGCCACCCAACCCACCCCACCTTGTGAACCGAGTCACGATTCCCCGGTTTTAGTTGAAACTTAATCTATCTTGGTTACAGTTGATACCGAACACGGAAAACACCGACTCCCCGAGGTGCCCTCATGTCTCTCGCGCTCGACGCCGCCGCCCAGGACCTCCTCTTCCGCGAGGCCCAGACCGCCAACTCGTTCACCGACGAGCCGGTGACGGACGAGCAGGTGCAGGCCATCTACGACCTGGTGAAGTACGCGCCGACCGCCTTCAACCAGTCGCCGCTGCGGCTGACCCTGGTCCGCTCGGCGGACGCCCGTGAGCGCCTGGTCAAGCACGCCATGGGCGCCAACGGCCCGAAGACGCTGAGCGCGCCGCTGACCCTGGTGCTCTCCACGGACCTGGACTTCCACGAGAAGCTGCCGACCCTGTTCCCGCACGCCCCGGGCATCAAGGACGCCTACTTCTCCGAGCTGTCCGTCCGCGAGGTCGCCGGCGCCCAGAACGCGACCCTGCAGGCCGGCTACCTGATCCTCGGCATCCGCGCGGCCGGCCTGGCCGCCGGCCCGATGACCGGCTTCGACTTCGCCGGCATCGACAAGGAGTTCTTCGGCGACGGCAAGCAGAAGTCCTTCATGGTCATCAACATCGGCAAGCCGGGCGCCGACGCGTTCTTCCCGCGCTCGCCCCGCCTGGGCTTCGACGAGGCCGTGACCACCGTCTGAGCCCGTCTTAGCCTTCCCCGCGTACGACGAGGCCGCCGCACCCATCCCGGGCGCGGCGGCCTCGTCGTACGTATGTCGCACGTATGTCGTACGTATGGAGCCGTATCCGGAGCCGCACCGGCGTCAGGCGGGCCGACAGGCGGGCCGTCAGCCCTTCTTCGCCTCCAGGGACGCGGCCATCTCCGCGAGCCGCCCGTACGGCGCGGTGCCGGTGAGGACGGTGGTGACGCCCTCCTCCTCGCGCACCAGCGCGCGGTACTTCTCGCCCTTGTAGCGGTCCCACTTCACGCCGCCGACGGCCTGCTTGCCCGCGGCCTTCTCCGCGCCGAGCGTGACGTCCTGGATGAACTTCTTCGCGGGCGCGTCGCTCTGCTCCAGCGCCGCGTACTCCTGCTCCGGGTCGAGGAAGCCCAGGTGCCAGGCGCCGCCCTTGCCGTCGTTGCTCGCCTTGTACGAGACGGAGGTGGCGCGCCAGCCCTCGGGCAGGCCCTTGGGCGCGGCAATGGGGTACGGCGCGGCACGCCGGGCGGTCGCGAGCTCCACGCGGTAGTCGACCGTCTTGACCGCGTTCACCTCGGCGGACCGGCTGTCGTCGTGCGGGATGAAGAGATAGACGCCCGCGACGAGGGCGCCGATCACCGCCATCGACAGGACCATGTCCCGAACCGTCTGCTTGCCTCGCATACCTGCCACGCCTCTATGGTCCCCCATGCCCGGCCCCGCGAAGACACGCCCCCCACCGGCACGCCCCCACCGTCCGGCACCCGGCGTCGGCCGGGCGGCGCTCACCGTCCGCGTCCGGCGCCCGCCGCCCGCGGACACGCCCGTACGGGGCCTGGACGCCCGCTCATGCGAAGGGCCCACTGCTCATTGTGGCGACCTACCGATAAAGTCATAGCCACCCTCACCATTCCGGCCGTCGCCGTACAGAAAGGTGCGCTCGATGACCGAGCATCATCTGCCGTCCCAACTCGAGGTCAGCCCCGAGGCTCCCGACCGCAACCTCGCACTGGAACTCGTCCGGGTGACCGAGGCCGGAGCCATGGCCTCGGGCCGCTGGGTCGGGCGCGGCGACAAGAACGGCGCCGACGGCGCCGCCGTCAAGGCCATGCGCGCCTTGATCCACACCGTCTCCATGAACGGCGTCGTGGTCATCGGGGAGGGCGAGAAGGACAACGCCCCGATGCTCTACAACGGCGAGCGGGTCGGCGACGGCACCGGCGCCGAGTGCGACGTGGCCGTGGACCCGGTCGACGGTACGACGCTGACCGCCAAGGGCATGGCCAACGCGGTCTCGGTAATGGCCGTCGCCGAGCGCGGCGCCATGTTCGACCCGTCCGCGGTGTTCTACATGGACAAGCTGGCCACCGGCCCGGAGGCCGCCGACTTCGTCGACATCACCGCGCCGGTCGGCGTGAACATCCGCCGCATCGCCAAGGCGAAGAAGTCCGCCGTCGAGGACGTCACCGTCGTCATCCTGGACCGGCCGCGCCACGAGGGCCTGGTCAAGGAGGTACGGGAGGCGGGCGCCCGGATCAAGTTCATCTCCGACGGCGACGTGGCCGGCGCCATCATGGCGGCCCGCGAAGGCACCGGTGTGGACCTGCTGCTGGGCATCGGCGGTACGCCCGAGGGCATCATCGCCGCATGCGCCCTCAAGTGCCTGGGCGGCACCCTCCAGGCCAGGCTGTGGCCGAAGGACGACGAGGAGCGGCAGCGCGCGATCGACGCCGGGCACGACCTGGACAAGGTGCTGCAGACCGACGACCTGGTCCGCGGCGACAACGTCTTCTTCGTGGCCACCGGCATCACCGACGGCGAGCTGCTGCGCGGGGTGCGCTACCGCGCCGAGACCGCGACCACCTCGTCGCTGGTGATGCGCTCCAAGTCCGGCACGATCCGCCGGGTCGACTCCGAGCACCGGCTCGCCAAGCTGCGCGCGTACAGCTCGGTCGACTTCGAGCGTCCCAGCTAGCGGCAGCCGGGCGGCGCCCCGGCCGGCCATGGCCGGCCGGCGGGCACAGCGCTCGGGCCGGGACTCCGCCGTCTTGCTCGGCGGGGTCCCGGCCCGTTACGCGTGCCGGGTGCACGGGCCGCTCAGCCGGCGGCCTGCATCCGGGCCGAGCGCTGCAGCTCGGTCTCCCGGCGCCGGCGGCGGGCGAGCACCACCCGGCGCTCGGCAGCGGTGAGGCCGCCCCACACTCCGTAGGGCTCCGGCTGCATCAGGGCGTGCTCCCGGCATTCGATCATCACCGGGCAGCGGGCACAGACCCGCTTGGCGGCTTCCTCCCGCGCCAGGCGTGCGGCGGTCGGCTCCTTGGACGGTGCGAAGAACAGTCCCGCCTCGTCACGGCGGCACACCGCCTCCGCGTGCCAGGGACCGGCCTCTTCGCGAGAGGGAACCCGCTGGGGCGGAACAACTGCGGTGTCCTGCAGAGGCTGATGCGGTAGCAGCACGGTCTACTCCTGACGACGGCTTCGGCGAAAGAGTCACCCTTGCCCGTCTCGCTGCGCACGACTTTTCGCACCCCGCAGCCGTACGAGAGACGATGCACCAGCCCTACCCGCTGTACGCGTGCTTATGCACACGGTTGCGAACGGCGTTTGAGCAGTGCGGAAGCGCGGTGAATTCAACCTTCCCGCGGCCCGGAAGGGCACCGTCCGCCCGGTTTCCCCATGCCTCGCGCGCCCCGTCCGCAGCGGTTGCGGGGTCTGCCGTCAGCAGTCCCCGGCACCGCCGTCAGCAGCCCCGGCACCGCCGTCGGCACCACCGTCCCCCGTCAGTCCCAACGGCCGCCGTGCGACCGCCCGTGCCGTTCGCGCCGCTCGTCCCGGCGCTGCTCGTGCCAGGCCCGGCGCTCGTCCCGGCGCTGCTCGTGGAGCGCCCGCCGGTCGTCGCGCCGCTGCTCCTGCCACGCGCGCCGCGCGCCGCGCAGGTCGTCGCGCAGATCGCGCAGCCACTTGCCGCGCTTGGCCTTGGCCTCGACGCTGCCGAGCACCGCGTAACCGTTGACCTGGACGATCGGCGCGTCGCCCTCGACCGACTCGTGGGTCTCGACCTCGAAGGCGCCGAGCACACCGGAACCGCTGCTGCGCAGCGTGACGTTCTCCGGCACCCGGATCTCCACACTGCCGAAGATCGCGGTGACGTTGATCTGGACGTGCTGCTGCTGGAAGATCCCCTCGGTCAGGTCGATCTCCACGCTGCCGAAGACGGCCACGGCGTTGATCCGGCCGGGCACCCGCCAGCGGCCCTTGCGGGTCGAGGCGCTGAAGATCGCGACCATGGTCTGGTCCGGCGGTGCGGCGCCCTCGGCCTCGTACGCGGCGGAGGCGGCGGAGGCGGGCCGCTGCCGGGGAGCGCCGTCCTCCGCGGGCAGGTCCCGTACCAGCGGCTCCAGTTCGCCCATCGTCTTGGCGCGGTAGACCAGGTCGATGCGTTCGGCGTGCTCCTCCGCGTCCAGCCGTCCGACCGCCAGCGCCTCGCGGAGGATCTCCGCGATCCGGTCCCGGTCTGCGTCGGATGCCCGGATCTCGGCCTCCGCCACGGGCTTGGTCAGGTTCACCGGCTGCTGGGCTCGTTTGGCGAGCGACGATTCGTCCACGGACAGCAGCGTACCGAAACGCGATAGATCGCGACTAGGGGACGCACGGCCCCGTCCCGCGCCCCGGGTGAGCCTTACCTCACAGCGGCGACCGCGAGGGAGGGTTCTACGCTGTTCAGGCGCTGCCGCAGATGTCAGCCGAAAGCCACCGTCGAGTGAGGAATGGCCCGTTATGCCGGAATTCGCCTATACCGACCTGCTGCCCGTAGGCGAGGACAACACCCCGTACCGCCTGGTCACTTCCGAGGGTGTGAGCACCTTCGAGGCCGACGGCCGTACGTTCCTCAAGGTCGAGCCGGAGGCGCTGCGCAAGCTGGCCGCCGAGGCGATGCACGACATCTCGCACTACCTGCGCCCGGCCCACCTCGCCCAGCTGCGCCGCATCCTGGACGACCCCGAGGCGTCCGCCAACGACCGCTTCGTGGCGCTGGACCTGCTGAAGAACGCGAACATTGCGGCGGCCGGCGTACTGCCGATGTGCCAGGACACCGGCACCGCCATCGTCATGGGCAAGCGCGGCCAGAACGTGCTGACCCAGGGCCGCGACGAGGAGGCCCTCTCCCGCGGCATCTACGACGCGTACACCCAGCTCAACCTGCGCTACTCGCAGATGGCCCCGCTGACCATGTGGGACGAGAAGAACACCGGCTCCAACCTGCCGGCGCAGATCGAGCTGTACGCCACCGACGGGGACGCGTACAAGTTCCTGTTCATGGCCAAGGGCGGCGGCTCGGCCAACAAGTCCTTCCTCTACCAGGAGACCAAGGCGGTCCTCAACGAGGCCTCCATGATGAAGTTCCTGGAGGAGAAGATCCGCTCGCTGGGCACGGCCGCCTGCCCGCCGTACCACCTGGCGATCGTCGTCGGCGGCACCAGCGCCGAGTACGCCCTGAAGACCGCCAAGTACGCCTCCGCCCACTACCTGGACGAGCTGCCGGCCGAGGGCTCCCCCACCGGCCACGGCTTCCGGGACAAGGAGCTGGAGGAGAAGGTCTTCGAGCTGACGCAGAAGATCGGCATCGGCGCGCAGTTCGGCGGCAAGTACTTCTGCCACGACGTACGCGTGGTCCGGCTGCCCCGGCACGGCGCGTCCTGCCCGGTCGCCATCGCCGTCTCCTGCTCCGCCGACCGCCAGGCCGTCGCGAAGATCACCGCCGAGGGCGTCTTCCTGGAGCAGCTGGAGAAGGACCCGGCGCGCTTCCTCCCGGAGACGACCGAGGAGGAGCTGACCGAGGGCGCGGGCCCGGACCTCGACGCCGTACGCGTCGACCTCAACCAGCCGATGGACGACATCCTGGCCGAGCTCACCAAGCACCCGGTCAAGACCCGCCTCTCCCTGACCGGCACGCTGGTCGTCGCCCGCGACATCGCGCACGCGAAGATCAAGGAGCGGCTGGACGCGGGCGAGGAGATGCCCGAGTACCTGAAGAACCACCCGGTGTACTACGCGGGCCCGGCGAAGACCCCCGAGGGCTACGCGTCCGGCTCCTTCGGCCCGACCACGGCCGGCCGGATGGACGCCTACGTCGAGCAGTTCCAGGCGGCAGGCGGCTCGAAGGTCATGCTGGCCAAGGGCAACCGCTCCAAGCAGGTCACCGACGCGTGCGCCACGCACGGCGGCTTCTACCTCGGCTCGATCGGCGGCCCCGCGGCCCGCCTGGCGCAGGACTGCATCAAGAAGGTCGAGGTCCTCGAATACGAGGAGCTGGGCATGGAGGCGGTCTGGCGCATCGAGGTCGAGGACTTCCCGGCGTTCATCGTCGTCGACGACAAGGGCAACGACTTCTTCCAGGACCCGGCGCCGGCTCCTACGTTCACGAGCATTCCGGTGCGGGGGCCGGGCGTGGCCTGATCCGGCAGCAGTACCTCTGCGGGGCCCCCGGTCGATGGCCGGGGGCTCTTGCCTGTTCGCCGCTCCTGCCCTGTTTATGCGACAACGCGCATAGTCGCGTGGGTGCATGGACGCCCCCCGATCGGCCCTCGTACCGTCATGCACGACGGCCCAACCAGGGCCATCAACCGGGGAGGTTCGCAATGCCAGGTGAGGAACTGACTCGGCTCACCGGAAGCGGCAATGGCGAGTGCGGCGAGAACGACTGTCCGAACGTGTACCTCACGAAACGAGGAACCTTCGTCATTCAGGGCGTCAAGTCCGATGCCTTCGCTCCACCGCAGGGGGAAAGGCTTGCAGAGATCCCGGAAGCGGTTCTCAGGGAGGCTGTCCGTGCTCTTGGATGGTGACGGGTGGCGGGCGATGTTCCGGAACATCCGGTTCGAAGCGTGGCGGCTGGAGACACTGCCTCAATACCTCGTGCCCCAGGAGTCCCAGGAGGTCGAGGCATTCCGCATGGGCAAGCGTGTGGCCCCGCACACCTACTCGTCTCCGTATACGGAGGATTTGAAGCGGCTGCGGAATGACGGGAAGCGGAAAGGGCGGGTTCATGTTCTTACCCGGCCGCTTTCCGAGTATCTGCGGTTCGAGTTCTCGCGGTACTACGCTCCTCATGCGCGGGCCGGGGAGGACATCCGCATTCTCGACGTGACCGGCCGGGACAACCCTCTTCGAGGAGCGCAGGACTTCTGGATCTTCGATCGGTCGACGGTCGTCCTCATGCACTACGCGGAAGACGGGACGCAGACCGGTCGAGAGGTGTACGAGGGGAACCCCGCCCCGTTCATCGAGTACCAGCGCATTGCCGAGGCCGAGTCGATACCGTTCCTGGAGTATGTGAAGGAGTGACCTTCCAACCCGAGCAACTGGGCCGGACCGGTCAGGAACTGGCCTCGGCACTCCGAGAACTGCGTAAGCGATCCGGGCTCTCAGGAGTCCGGCTCGCCGCGCGCTGCAACATGTCTCAATCCAAGGTGAGCCGGATCGAAAGCGGTAAGGTCCGCCCTTCCCTGGTCGACGTGGAACAGATCCTGAAAGCTCTCGACGCGCCATCGAAGATGGTCGAAGATGTCTCGGCTCTCGCCCGGCTGGCGAACACGGAATGGCAAAATCTCCGAGAGCTGCGCCGCAAGGGCCTGGGGAGTCGGCAAGCCGAACTGAAGGCGCTCGAAGCGTCCTCGACACACCTGCGCTACCTGCTGCTCTCCATGATCACCGGACTTCTCGCCACCTCCGAATACGTGCGGGCCAGTCTGGCCCACTCGCCCGTGGACACCCGTAAGGCGATCGCAGGGAAGCTGGAAAGGCAAGCCGTCCTGAACGACACCGCCAAGCGATTCACTTTCATCCTCACGGAGCAAGCGGCCCGCTGGCCCGTTGTTTCCCCCTTGGCCTTGGCCGAACAGTTGGACCGGCTTTCCTCACTCACCTACCGTCCGAACGTACGCATCGGCCTCTTGCCCGTCGGAGCCGTTACCCCGAGAACACCGTTGAACACCTTCACGATCTATGACGCGTCCCTGGCAACCGTCGAGACATCGACGGGAAGTCTCGTGCTCCGCGATGCTCGCGACGTCCAAAGCTACCTGGATGAATTCTCTGGTTACGAGGAGTGCGCACTGTTCGGAGCAGAAGCCAGAGCCAAGCTCACCGAGTGGTCGGCGATCTGCCGTTCGTGATCTTTAACCCACAACGTGCATAAAACGCGGGACATTGATTGCCCCACGGAATCATTGCCGGGCAGACAAGAAGCCACGGCGAGAGGCCAAACGGCATGAGTGGAGCACGCACGAAAACGATGCCCGCACCGGTGCACCTGTTGCTGCCGCCCCCGCCCCCGGAACCGGCGCCAGGCTGTGACGTGTGCGCCGCGTTGGTCGAACAACGTCGGGAAGCGCGGGACAGGGGAGACCTCTCGGCGGCCACGGACGCCGACGTCGAGATCCGAAGTCACCCCCACCCGGTGCCGATGCGGACGTGACGTCACAGCGGGCCGGGCCCCGCCACCGTACCGCCTGACGGACGAATACCCGCCCCTGCCCGGGAACAGATCACCGTTCCCGGGCACTGACACAGGTATGAGTGACAACGGCCTGAGCGGCGACAACGGCGAGTACCGGACCGAGCACGACTCGATGGGCGAGGTGAAGGTGCCCGCCCGGGCGAAGTGGCGGGCGCAGACGCAGCGGGCGGTGGAGAACTTTCCGGTTTCCGGGCAGCGGCTGGAGCGGGCGCACATCGAGGCGCTGGCGCGGATCAAGGCGGCCGCGGCCAAGGTCAACGCCGAGCTGGGGGTGCTGGACGAGGACGTCGCGGCGGCGATCCAGGAGGCCGCGGCCGAGGTCGCCGACGGGACATGGGATGAGCACTTTCCCGTCGACGTCTTCCAGACCGGGTCCGGTACGTCGTCGAACATGAACACCAACGAGGTGCTCGCGACCCTGGCCACCGAGCGGCTGGGGCGCGACGTGCATCCGAACGACCACGTCAACGCCTCGCAGTCGTCCAACGACGTCTTCCCCTCCTCGATCCACATCGCGGCGACCGCGGCCGTCACCCACGATCTGATCCCCGCGCTGGAGCACCTGGCGGCCGCCCTGGAGCGTAAGGAGAGCGAGTTCGCCGAGGTGGTGAAGGCGGGGCGGACGCATCTGATGGACGCCACGCCCGTCACCCTCGGCCAGGAGTTCGGCGGCTTCGCCGCGCAGGTCCGCTACGGAGTGGAGCGGCTGCGGTCCGCGCTGCCGCGGCTGGCCGAACTGCCGCTGGGGGGTACGGCCGTGGGCACCGGCATCAACACCCCGCCCGGCTTCCCCGCGGCGGTGATCGCCGAGGTGGCGCGGACGACGGGGCTGCCGCTGACCGAGGCGCGCAACCACTTCGAGGCGCAGGGCGCGCGGGACGCGGTCGTGGAGACCAGCGGGCAGCTGCGCACCATCGCCGTCGGCCTGACGAAGATCGCAAACGATCTGCGGTGGATGTCCTCGGGGCCGCGCACCGGCCTCGCCGAGATCAACCTGCCCGACCTCCAGCCCGGTTCGTCCATCATGCCGGGCAAGGTCAACCCGGTGCTGCCGGAAGCGACGCTGATGGTGGCGGCGCAGGTCACCGGCAACGACGCGACGGTGGCCACGGCGGGCGCCGCCGGCAACTTCGAGCTGAACGTGATGCTGCCGGTCATCGCGAAGAACGTGCTGGAGTCGGTGCGGCTGCTGGCCAACGTCACCCGGCTGCTGGCGGACCGCACGGTGGACGGGATCACCGCGAACGCCGAACGGGCCCGGGAGTACGCGGAGTCGTCGCCGTCCGTCGTCACCCCGCTCAACAAGTACATCGGGTACGAGGAGGCCGCGAAGGTCGCCAAGAAGTCGCTCGCGGAGCGCAAGACCATCCGCGAGGTGGTCATCGAGTCGGGGTACGTCGACAAGGGGCTGCTGACCGAGGAGCAGTTGGACGAGGCGCTGGATGTGCTGCGGATGACGCACCCGTAAGGGAATGGCGCCCCCGTGGCGCCCCGACCCACCCGTAACGGACCGTGCGTCCTGCGTCACGGCGCGGCAACCATGACCCCACTAAGATCTGCGCATGACAGCGGACATGGTGGAGACGAGGAAGGGCGCCGCCGGGGCGGGGGACGCGCGGGACGCCGTGGAGCGGGCGGGGCGCTGGGCGCCCGGGGACCGGATTCTGTGGCGTTACCGCGACAACGCGGGCGACGGCATCCACATCTGCCGGCCGATGACCGTCGTCCAGGACACCGACGAGCTGCTCGCGGTGTGGATGGCCCCGGGCACGCCCTGCGTCAAGCCGGTGCTGGCCGACGGGACGCCCGTCCACCGCGAACCGCTCGCCACCCGCTACACCAAGCCCCGGCGCACCGCGCGCGACCAGTGGTTCGGCACCGGGGTGCTGAAGCTGGCCCGGCCGCACGACCCCTGGTCGGTGTGGCTGTTCTGGGAGCCGGGCTGGAACTTCAAGAACTGGTACGTGAACCTGGAGGAGCCGCGTCGCCGCTGGGCGGGCGGCATCGACTCCCAGGACCACTTCCTGGACATCTGCGTGTATCCGGACCGGCATTGGGAGTGGCGGGACGAGGACGAATTCGCGCAGGCGCAGCGGGACGGGCTGATGCCGCCCGCGCTGGCGGCGGACGTACGGGCGGCGGGCCGCGCGGCGGTCGAGCACATCGGCGCGTGGGGGGTGCCGTTCGGCGGCGGCTGGGAGGACTGGCGGCCGGACCCGGCGTGGGAGGTGCCGGGGCTGCCGGAGGACTGGGACCGGGCCGTATCCGTACCGGACGTGCAGGCGTAGGCGCAGACGCAGGCGCGTGGCCCCACGGCGCGGGGAGCGTGGCCCCGCCCGGCGCCGGGGCGCTTCCGCCCGCCCCGGTGAGCGGGCCGGGCCGCCGCGTGGCGTGCGAGTGAGCCCCCTTGATGCGCCCCTGGGGATCAACCGTAGGATCGTCCTCCACAAGACTGCACAGGCGTAACTCAAGACTGCACGGAACTGCACGGACGTGGCTCCCGCGCCGGAGCCCGAACTTGACCGCGGTCGCAGGAGAGGCGAGGTCGTGAGCGCTGAGAGCTACGACGGATACGAGGGCCTGAACGGGTTAGTCCTGGACCGGGCGGGGCAGGCGGAGGCGTTCGATACGATCGGCGACCGCTACGACGAGGCCTTCCCCCACAAGGACGGCCAGCTCGCCGCGGGCGCCCGGCTCGCGGCCGCGCTGCCGCCCGGGTCCCGGGTGCTGGACCTCGGCTGCGGTACGGGGCTGCCGACGGCCCGTCAGCTGGCGGACGCGGGCCACGCGGTCGTCGGTGTGGACCTGTCCCCCTCGATGGTGGCGCTGGCCCGGGAGAACGTTCCGGCGGGGGAGTTCCACCGGCTGGACATCGCCGACCTGCGCCACGGCGAACTCGGCGGGGCCGGCTCCTTCGACGGGGTCACCGCCTTCTTCTCGCTGCTCATGCTGCCCCGCGCGGAGATCCCGTACACGCTGCGGATGCTGCACTCGCTGCTGCGGCCCGGCGGGCTGCTGGTACTGGCCATGGTCGAAGCCGATCTGGACGACTGCCCGATTCCGTTCCTGGGCAGCACGATCCGGGTATCGGGTTACCTGCGGGACGACTTGCGCCAGGTCGTGCACGACGCGGGCTTCGAAGTCACCGGGGAGGACTCGTATGCGTATGCCCCGGCCAGTACGGACACCCCACCCGAGATCCAGCTCTTCCTGCACCTGCGACGCGCTTGAGACGCGGCGCGCCACGCGCGCAGCCCCGGACGGATGGAATCCCACGCGTGACGGAGCACCCGACCTCCCACGAACCGCGGCAGGCCGCCCCGCCTGCCGCGTCCTCGGCGACCCCGCCCCGGTCGCCGTACGCCGCGGCCGCCGGTCCCGGCGGCCTCCCGGGGCAGCCCCCGGCCCGCGGACCGGCCGAGGTGGCTGACATGTCTCCCGCGGCACCGCGCGGTGACGATTCTGCGCACGCCGCGGACAACCACGGCGAGGAGCCCGTCACCGGCGCCGGGGACATCCCCTGGCAGGCGCCCGGCGACGGCGGCACCCCCGGCGTCGGCCGGCCGCGCCCGTGCCCCGAGGGGACGCCCACGGTCCCGCCGCCCGCCGCGCCGCACGGCGTGCCGGTGGAGTCCGGCGCGCGCGGCGGGGAGCCCTCGCGGACGTCCGAGCAGGCCGCGGGACCGGCGGCGCCGCCCGCCCGTTCCGCGCACCCCGCCGAGAGCGGCGAGGTGCTGGCGGCGCGTCAGGCGGGCGGCGACCGGCTGCGCTTCATCGGCGCGGCGACCCGGCGGATCGCCCGCGGCATAGACCTGGACGAGATCGTGCTGGGGCTGTGCCGGGCGACCGTGCCGACGTTCGCCGACGCCATCCTGGTCTACCTGCGCGATCCGCTGCCGGTGGGCGACGAGCGGCCGACCGGCCCGGTGGTGCTGCGGCTGCGCCGTACCGACCGGATCCCCGAGGAGCCGGACACCAACGGCGGGCGGCTGCCGATGCTGCCCGCGCAGCCGGACCTGAGCCCGGCGATGGGCGGCAGCGCGGCGGAGCTGTCCGAGGTGCTGCCGGGCGGGCCGCTGGCGGAGGTGCTGCGCGGCGTACGGCCGCTGTTCGGCGAGGTGCAGGCGGCGCGCGCGGCGCTGCCGGAGCTGCTCGGCCCGCTCACCCAGCTGCCGGCCGGGCACCGGGTGATCCTGGCGCCGCTGCGCGGGCGCCGCCGGGTGATCGGCGCGGCGGTGTTCCTGCGCCGCCCGGACCGCCCGGCCTTCGAGGCGGACGACCTGCTGGTGGCGGCGCAGCTGGCGACGCACACGGCGCTGGGCGTGGACAAGGCGGTGCTGTACGGGCGCGAGGCGTACATCGCGGACGCGCTCCAGCGCACGATGCTGCCGGACTCGCTGCCGCAGCCCACCGGCGTCCGGCTGGCCAGCCGCTATCTGCCCGCCGCCGAGACGGCGCGGGTGGGCGGTGACTGGTACGACGCGATCCCGCTGCCGGGCAGCCGGGTGGCGCTGGTCGTCGGCGACGTGATGGGCCACTCGATGACCTCGGCGGCGATCATGGGCCAGCTGCGCACCACCGCGCAGACCCTCGCGGGGCTGGACCTGCCGCCGCAGGAGGTGCTGCACCACCTCGACGAGCAGGCGCAGCGGCTGGGCAGCGACCGGATGGCGACGTGCCTGTACGCGGTCTACGACCCGGTGGCGCACCGCATCATGGTCGCCAACGCCGGGCACCCGCCGCCCGTGATGCTGCACCGCGGCGGGCGTGCGGAGGTGCTGAAGGTGCCGCCGGGCGCGCCGATCGGCGTGGGCGGGGTGGACTTCGAGGCGGTCGAGCTGGACGCGCCCGCGGGCGCCACGCTGGTGCTGTACACGGACGGCCTGGTGGAGTCCCGTATCCGCGACGTGTGGACCGGCATCGAGCAGCTGCGGGAGCGGCTGACGGAGACGGCCCGGCTGACCGGGCCCAACCCGCCGCCGCTGGAGCCGCTGTGCGACGAGGTGCTGGACATGCTCGGTCCCGGCGACCGGGACGACGACATCGCGCTGCTGGCGGCCCGCTTCGACGGCATCGCGCCGAGCGACGTCGCGTACTGGTACCTGGACCCGAAGGCGCAGACCGCCGGGCAGGCCCGCCGCCTGGCCCGCCGGGCGCTGTCCCGCTGGGGTCTGGAGGAGCTGACCGACCAGCTGGAGCTGCTGGTCAGCGAGGTGGTGACGAACGCGGTGCGGTACGCGGAGCGGCCCATCACGCTGCGGCTGCTGCGGACGGATGTGCTGCGCTGCGAGGTCGGCGACGATGTGCCGCAGCTGCCGCGGCTGCGGCAGGCCCGCCCGTCCGACGAGGGCGGGCGCGGTCTGTACCTGGTCAACCGGATGGCCCGGCGGTGGGGCGCGACACGGCTGAGCACGGGCAAGGTGGTGTGGTTCGAGCTGTCCATGCCGTACGGGGGCACGCCGTAGGCAGGGCGCGCGCGAGCGTCGGCGTACCGGCCGCCGGGCCGCCAACGGGCGTACCGGCGGCCGGACTTCGTCCCGAACTGGACGGCGTCCAACGGTTGCCGACACCGCGTCGGCGGAGTTGACTTCTGGGGTGGCAAGGGCCGACGACCCACCACCGGGAGGCGCAACCCCATGACCAGCTCCGCGCACGACGTCCCGCGTACGACGACCAACGCCGGCATCCCGGTCGAGAGCGACGAGCACTCGCTCTCGGTGGGCTCCGACGGTCCGCTGCTGCTCCAGGACCACTACCTGATCGAGAAGATGGCCCAGTTCAACCGGGAGCGGGTGCCCGAGCGGGTGGTGCACGCCAAGGGCAGCGGCGCGTACGGCTTCTTCGAAGTGACCAACGACGTGAGCCAGTTCACCAAGGCGGACCTCTTCCAGCCGGGGCGGCGCACGGAGATGCTGGCCCGCTTCTCGACGGTGGCGGGCGAGCAGGGCTCGCCGGACACCTGGCGCGACCCGCGCGGCTTCGCGCTGAAGTTCTACACCGAGTACGGCAACTACGACCTGGTCGGCAACAACACGCCGGTCTTCTTCGTGCGGGACACGATCAAGTTCCAGGACTTCATCCGGTCGCAGAAGCGCCGCCCGGACAGCGGGGTGCGCGACCACGACATGCAGTGGGACTTCTGGACGCTCTCGCCGGAGTCGGCGCACATGGTCACCTGGCTGATGGGCGACCGCGGCATCCCGAAGACGTACCGCCACATGAACGGCTACGGCTCGCACACCTTCATGTGGATCAACGGCGGCGGCGAGCGGTTCTGGATCAAGTACCACATCAAGACGGACCAGGGCATCGAGTTCCTGACGCAGGAGGAGGCGGACCGGCTGGCCGGTGAGGACGGCGATGTGCACCGCCGCGACCTGTACACCTCGATCGCGGCCGGGGACGCCCCTTCATGGACCATGTACGTCCAGGTCATGCCGTTCGACGACGCGCCGGACTACCGCTTCAACCCGTTCGACCTGACGAAGGTGTGGCCGCACGGCGACTACCCGCTGATCGAGGTCGGCCGGATGACGCTGGACCGCAATCCGGAGGACTTCTTCGTACACGTCGAGCAGGCGGCGTTCGAGCCGTCCAACATGGTGCCGGGCATCGGCCCGTCGCCGGACAAGATGCTGCTGGGCCGGCTGTTCTCGTACCCGGACACCCACCGCTACCGCATCGGCCCGAACTACGCGCAGCTGCCGCCCAACCGCCCCCACGCGACGGTGACCTCGTACGCGAAGGACGGCCCGATGCGCTACGAGCCGTCCCGCGCGGCGGCGCCGTACGCGCCCAACTCGTACGGCGGGCCGAGTGCCGACACGCAGAACTTCGGCGACCCGGCGGGCTGGCACGCGGCGGGCGAGATGGTGCGCGAGGCGTACAAGCTGCGCCGTGACGACGACGACTTCGGCCAGGCGGGCACCCAGGTGCGCAAGGTGCTGGACGACGCGGCGCGCGAGCGGCTGGTGGACAACGTGGCCGGGCACCTGTCCAAGGGCGTCAGCCGGCCGGTGCTGCTGCGGGCCTTCCAGTACTGGCGCAATGTCGACAAGGCGCTCGGGGACCGGATCGCCGCGCGGTTCGACGGCCGCTGAGCCGGAACGCGGACGGCGGCACGGAAACGGCCGTGGCCCCCGCCGAAAAGGCGGGGGCCACGGCCGTTCGCGTCGGACGCCGGGTCAGCCCAGGTCGTCGAAGCCGGGCGGGCGGTCGTTGTTGCCGCTGCCGCCGCTGCCGGTCGTCGGGGAGGCGGGCGGCGACTCCGGGGGCTTCGAGGGCGTCCGGGACGGCGTGTGCGACGGAGTCCGCGACGGCGTCTGGGACGGCGTGTGCGACGGAGTCTGCGACGGGGTCTGGGACGGCGTCTGCGAGGGCGTCTGGGACGGCGTGTGCGAAGGCGTGTTGCTCGGCGGCGGGGGGCCGGCCGGGCCGGACCCGGCGCCGAGGTCCGTTTCGAGGTCGAACTTGGCGCCGCTGTCGTCACCGATCGCGGCGGCGGTGTAGGCGGCCCAGACCTTGGCCGGGTAGCCGCCGCCGTTGACGCGCCCGCCGCCGCCGGCGCCCTTGAGCGTGACCTGCTTGCCGCCCTTGGTCTCCTCGCCGAACATGCCGACCGCGGTGACCAGCTTGGGCGTGTAGCCGACGAACCACGCCGACTTGTTGTCGTCGGAGGTGCCGGTCTTGCCCGCCGCCTGGTAGTCCGTGCCGCCGATCGCCTCCTTGGCCGTACCGTCGTTGACCACGCCGCGCAGGACGGAGGTGACGGTGTCGGCGGTGTTGCGGGTCAGCACCTGGGAGCCGATCGGGTCGGGCAGCTCGGTCTCCTGCGAGCCGTGCTCGGCCTTGACGACCAGCGCCGGGGTGACCTTCTTGCCGTGGTTGTCGAGGGTGGCGTAGGCGCCGGCCATCTGGAGCGGACTGGCGCCCATGGTGCCGAGCGTCATGGCGGGCTGGACGTCCATCCGGCTGCCGTCCATGCCGAGGCCGACCGCGGTCTTCTTGACCTCGTCCAGGCCCACGTCGGCGCCCATCTGCGCGAAGACGGAGTTGACGGAGTTGTTGGTCGCCTGCTGGACGGTGATGCGGCCGTAGGTGTGCTCGTCCTCGTTCGGCGGGGCGAACGGCTTGGTGCCGCCCACAACCGGGCGCCGGTTGCGTCCGTCGTAGACCGTGTTGGGGGTGATCGGCACGCCGGACTGGGTCTTGGCGTGGTTCTCCAGGGCGGAGGCGAAGATCAGCGGCTTGAACGTGGAGGCGGGCTGGAAGTCGGCCCGCGTGGCGTTGTTCGTGTAGTGCTTGGTGTAGCCCGCGCCGCCGTACATCGCCAGGACGTGCCCGGTCTTGGGGTCGACCGAGACGGCACCGAGCTGGGCGTCCCGGTCCGCCTTGCGGCTCTCCGGCTTGAGGTCGTCGGTCAGCTTGTTCTTGACCGCCTTCTCCAGCTCCTGCTGCTTCTTCTTGTCGATGCCCAGGGTGATGGTCCAGCCGCCGGCCGCGAGTTCCTTCTCGTCGACGCCCTTGCGGATCAGTTCGTCGTTGGCGGCGTTGATGAAGTAGCCGATCTGGCCGGCGACACCGGGCAGCGGCTTGGGCTTGATGGGCTGCTGGAACGTCTGCTTCTGCCGGTCCTCGGGGCTGAGCCACTTCATCTCGACCATGTTGTCGAGGGTGTACGCCCAGCGCTTCTGGACCAGTTCCTTGCCTCCGGCGGAGGCGATGGCCCAGTCGTACTGGCTCGGCGCCTGGAGGAGCGAGGCCAGGTACGCGCCCTGGCTGACGGTCAGCTTGCCCACGTCCACGCCGTAGTACGCCTGCGCGGCGGCCTGGATGCCGTACGCGCCGCGGCCGTAGTAGCTGGTGTTCATGTAGCCGGCGAGGATGTCCTTCTTGTCCAGCTTGTTGTCGACCTTGAGGGAGATGACGATCTCCTGGAGCTTGCGGCTGACCGTCTGCTCCTGGCTCAGGTAGTAGTTCTTGACGTACTGCTGGGTGATGGTGGAGCCACCCTGCTTGCCGTGGCCCTGGAGCGTGTTGAGGATGCCGCGCAGCGTGCCCTTCAGGTCGACGCCGGAGTCCTGGTAGAAGGTCTTGTTCTCGGCGGCGACGAAGGCGTGCTGGACGTGCTCGGGGATCTGGTCGATCTTGACCGTCTCGCGGTTGAGCAGGCCCTTGCGGGCCATGATCGAGCCGTCGGCGTACTTGTAGACGTTGCTCTGCGTCGTGGCGTTCGCGTTGCCCTGGTCGGGGACGTCCACGTACAGGTACAGGCCGATGAAACCGAGGATGCCCAGCAGGCATACGCCGAGGAAGGCCCCGAGCAGCTTCTTCCAGGTGAAGAAGCGGCGTATGCCGCCCTTCTTCTTGGCCTTCGGCTTCGCCCGGCGGTTACGTCCCTGCGCCGCCCGTCTCGCGTCCGCTCGCCCCATCGCTCCCGCAACTCCAGTCGTTCCGCCCCCATAGCTCAGCTCACGAAGCTAACACCGCATCTGTCAACAAATGCTCATCGATCAAGGCTTTTGCCGACGTGACAAAGAGCACCCGCTCCTGGGGGAACCTCCGGACAAGGATGCCTCACCCGCCTGAGAACGCTCTTAAAGTGCTATCACTTTGCTAGGCTTGCGCAAGCATCACCGACCAGTACGGCCCGGCCGCGGCACCGCGCGTGCGACGGCCCGGGCCCCACCCGCGGGGCCCTTACGGGAATCCCGCGAGAACGGGGAGAGACATGTCCGACCAGACACCGGCCGACGGCAACGGCGGGACGGGCGACGGCGCGCAGCTCGCGGCCGACACCCCGCCGATGCCGCGCCCGCAGGTCCGCGAGACGCCGGCGCACAGCATCCCGGGCGGTCTGGGCCTGCTGCTCACCGTCCTGGGCGCGTTCGCCGGGCTCGGCATGATCATCGGCGGCGGCGTGCTCGCCTCGAACGGCAACAAGGCGGCGGGCGTACCGCTGATCATCGTCGGGGTCCTGCTGCTGGTGGGCTCGCTGTTCTGCATGACGGGCGTGAAGATGGTCGCCCCCGGCGAGGCCCGCGTCATCCAGCTCTTCGGGCGCTACGTGGGCACCATCCGCGAGGACGGCCTGCGCTGGGTCAACCCGCTGACCGCCGACCGCAAGATCTCCACCCGGGTGCGCAACCACGAGACCGCGGTCCTGAAGGTCAACGACGCCTACGGCAACCCGATCGAACTGGCCTCCATCGTCGTGTGGCAGGTCGAGGACACCGCGCAGGCGCTCTTCGAGGTCGATGACTTCCTGGAGTTCGTCGCCACCCAGACCGAGGCGGCGGTACGACACATCGCGATCGAGTACCCCTACGACGCACACGACGAGGACGCGCTGTCGCTGCGCGGCAACGCCGAGGAGATCACCGAGAAGCTGGCCGTCGAGCTGACCGCCCGGGTGCAGGCCGCGGGCGTGCGGATCATCGAGTCCCGCTTCAGCCACCTCGCGTACGCTCCGGAGATCGCCTCGGCGATGCTCCAGCGGCAGCAGGCCGGCGCGGTGGTGGCGGCCCGCCAGCAGATCGTCGAGGGCGCAGTCGGCATGGTCGAGATGGCGCTGGCCCGCATCAGCGAGCAGGACATCGTGGAACTGGACGAGGAGCGGAAGGCGGCCATGGTCAGCAACCTGATGGTGGTGCTGTGCGGCGACCGGGCCGCACAGCCCGTACTGAACACCGGCTCCCTGTACCAGTGAGCGAGGGCGGCCCCGAGGACGCGCCCGGGCCCACCGGGCCCGGGGACGGCGGGCAGGCACCGAAGCGGCGGGCGGCGCAGCGGCGCAAGCAGATGCTGCTGCGGCTCGACCCGCTGGTGCACGACGCACTCGCCCGCTGGGCCGACGACGAGCTGCGCAGCGCCAACGCACAGGTCGAGTTCCTGCTGCGGAAGGCGCTGGCGGACGCCGGCCGGCTGCCGAAGGGCGCGGGCGGCCCGCCCCGGCGGGGACGGCCGCCGAAGTCGGCGGAGCCGCCGGGCCCGGAGGACGCCGGAACGCACGACTGAGACCGGGATGCCGGGAGTCCGGCCCGTACGCGGGCGGGGTTCCCGGCTTCCTTTTCCCCGGCTATACACCGTGGGTATACACACCATGTAGTGTGTGCCCTGTCCATTGGGGCAGGTCCCTCGGAGCGCCGTGCGCCGTATCCGGTACCGCTTCGGCGCGCCCCGGCAGCGGCGTCGGCCGCTGCCGCCCGGACCGCCCCTGTCCGCACTTCCGGAGGCCCTCGTATGACCCCGGCCGGTTCCCTGCTCACGGCCCGTGCGCTGCACAAGGCGTACGGCTCGACCCCCGCGCTCGACGGCGCGGACTTCTCCATCCACCCGGGCGAGGTCGTCGCCGTCATGGGCCCGTCGGGCTCCGGCAAGTCGACCCTGCTGCACTGCCTGGCCGGGATCATCCGCCCGGACTCCGGCAGCGTGCTCTACGGCTCGCGCGACCTGAGCCAGATGTCCGACGCGCAGCGCAGCGCGCTGCGGCGCTCCGACTTCGGCTTCGTCTTCCAGTTCGGCCAGCTGGTCCCCGAGCTGACCTGCCTGGAGAACGTGGCGCTGCCGCTGCGCCTGAACGGCGTCAAGCGCAAGGAGGCCGAGGAGCGCTCGCTGGAGTGGCTGGAGCGGCTGGAGGTCGGCGAGGTGCGGGCCAAGCGGCCCGGCGAGGTCTCCGGCGGCCAGGGCCAGCGGGTCGCGGTCGCCCGCGCGCTCGCCGCCCGGCCCCGCGTGATCTTCGCCGACGAGCCCACCGGCGCGCTGGACTCGCTCAACGGCGAACGCGTGATGACGCTGCTGACGGAGGCCGCGCGGGGCACCAACGCGGCCGTCGTGCTGGTCACCCACGAGGCGCGGGTCGCCGCCTACTCCGACCGCGAGGTCGTCGTCCGCGACGGCCAGGCGCGGGAAATGGCGGGGCTGGCATGACCGCCGTCGACCACCGCCCCGGACCCACGGACCAGCGGGAACCCTCCGGCAAGGCCCCGACCGGGCTCGCCGTCTGGTTCCGCGACCTCGTCATGGGCATGCGCTTCGCCGTCGGCAGCGGCCGCGAGGGCTGGACCCGTACGGCGCTGACCGCCGTCGGCGTCGGCCTCGGCGTGGCGCTGCTGCTGGGCGCCTCCTCCGTACCGAGCCTGCTGAACAACCGCTCCGAGCGCAGCAACGCGCGCACCATCGAATTCGGGGAGCAGAAGGCACCGCGCTCCGACAGCTCCTTCCTCTTCCACCGCGTGGGTTCCCAGTTCCGGGGCGAGAGCGTGGACGGCATCCTGCTGCGTCCGGAGGGTGGCCACCCCGTGCTGCCGCCCGGCGTGGACAAGGTGCCCGGGCCGGGCGAGGCGGTCGTCTCCCCCGCCCTGAAGAAGCTCCTGGAATCCCCGGACGGCAAGCTGCTGCACGACCGGCTCCCGTACCGCGTGGTCGGCACCATCGGCCAAGCGGGCCTCATCGGCCCCAGCGAGCACTACTACTACGCGGGCAGCGACAAGCTCTCCCTGAAGGACAGCGGCACCAACCGCGCCACCGCCTACGGATGGCGGATCCAGTCCCCCGACATGGACCCCGTCCTGCTGGTCCTGATCCTGGTGGGCTGTGTCGTCCTGCTGATGCCGGTGGCCATCTTCATCGCCACCGCCGTCCGCTTCGGCGGCGAGCGCCGCGACCGGCGGCTGGCCGCGCTGCGCCTGGTGGGCGCCGACAACCACATGGCGCGCCGGATCGCCGCCGGTGAGGCCCTGCTCGGCTCGCTGTTCGGGCTGATCGTCGGCGCCGGACTGTTCCTGTTCGGCCGGCAGTTCATCGGCGCGGTCGACATCAGCAGCCTCAACGCCTTCCCCACCGACCTGTCGCCGGTCCCCGCCCTGGCCGTCCTGATCCTGCTGGCCGTGCCGGCGTCGGCCGTCGCCGTCACGCTCTTCGCGCTGCGCGGCATCGCCATCGAGCCGCTGGGCGTCGTCCGCAGCGCGGTGCCGCGCCGGCGGCGGCTGTGGTGGCGGCTGCCGATCCCGGTCATCGGGCTGGCGCTGCTGGCGGCGTTCGGCACCGTCGACAGGAAGACCGGCTCCGTCAACACGTACCTGATCGGCGCCGGCGCGGTCCTGACGCTGCTCGGCCTGACCATGCTGCTGCCCTGGCTGGTGGAGGCGGTCGTGGCGCGCTTCACGGGCGGCCCGGTCCCCTGGCAGCTGGCCGCCCGCCGGCTCCAGCTGAGCAGCAGCAGCGCGGCGCGCGCGGTCAGCGGCATCACGGTCGCGGTGGCCGGCGCCATCGCGTTGCAGATGCTGTTCACCGCCGTCGGCGACGACTTCACCAAGCCCACCGGGCAGGACACGTCCCGGGCGCAGCTCCAGGTGATGCTGCCGGCCCGGGACGGCGCCACCACGGAGAAGATGATCGACGCGTTCAAGGACACCAAGGGCGTCAGCGGTGTCATCGCCACCATCAGCTCGCGGATCCTCTCCGCCGGCCAGGAGCGCAACGAGGACGGATTCCCGCTGAGCACCTCGCTCACGGTCGGCAGTTGCGAGACCCTCCAGGAGATCGCCCGGCCGGGCCCGTGCAAGGACGGCGACGTCTTCCAGATCAAGGGCGGCCCCGGCTCCTACGTGGACGAGGACCTGCCCAAGATCGCACGCCCCGGCGCCCGGGCACTGCTCAACGACTTCGACGACAAGGGCAATGTCCTGGGCCGCCCCAGCACGTGGACCCTGCCCCGGACGATCCGCCCCGTCGACGCCCGGCCCGACCCGACCGGCGAACAGAACACCGGCCTGTTCGCCACCACGGGCGCGGTCGACGTCAAGAAGCTCGCCGACCCCACGGCGCGGGCCATGGTGCGGCTCGACCCGTCCGTCCCGGACGCCGCCGAGTACGCCCGCAACACCGCGGCCCGCTTCGACGTGACGGCCAACGCCTTCCAGCTCATGGACACCAGCGACGACCGGCGCTTCGTCAGCGTCCGCAACGGCCTGCTGATCGCGTCCGTGGCGACCATGACGCTGATCGCCGCCAGCATGCTGGTCACCACCCTGGAGCAGCTGCGCGAACGCCGCCGCCTGCTGTCGGTCCTGGTGGCCTTCGGCACCCGGCGCGGCACGCTCGCCTGGTCCGTGCTGTGGCAGACGGCCGTCCCGATGGCCCTCGGCCTGGCGCTCGCGGTGGCCGGCGGCCTCGGTCTCGGCCGGGTGCTGCTGGGCCTGACGGGCAAGAGCGGCATCGCGTGGTCGGTGGTCTGGCCGCTGCCGCTGTTCGGCGCCGGTCTGGTGCTGCTCGTGACGCTGCTCAGCATGCCACCGCTGTGGCGGATGATGCGGGCGGACGGGCTGCGTTCGGAGTGACCGGAGCGCTGCCGGGCCCCTGGACACCGGGGCCCGGCAGCGCTATGCACGACGCGTATACACCACGGCTGTAGCGACGAAGTAAGGTGGTCGGCATGTCAATCGGTCATACGCTGCTGGGCCTCCTGGAGTCCGGCCCCCGCCATGGCTACGACCTGAAGCGGGCGTTCGACGAGCACTTCGGCCACGACCGTCCGCTGCACTACGGACAGGTCTACTCGACCATGTCCCGGCTGTTGAAGAACGGCCTCGTCGAGGTGGACGGCGTCGAGGCGGGCGCGGGTCCCGAGCGCAAGCGCTACGCCATCACGGACGCCGGCGTCACCGACGTAGCCCAGTGGCTGGCCCGGCCCGAGAAGCCCGAGCCGTACCTCCAGTCGACGCTGTACACGAAGGTGGTGCTGGCCCTCCTCACCGGCCGGGACGCCGCCGAGCTGCTGGACACCCAGCGCACCGAGCACCTGCGGCTGATGCGCGGCCTGACCGAGCGCAAGCGCAAGGGCGACCTCGCCGACCAGCTCATCTGCGACCACGCCCTGTTCCACCTGGAGGCCGATCTGCGCTGGCTGGAGCTGACGGCCGCGCGCCTGGACAAGCTGGCCGCGGTGATCGGCTCGTGACGCCCGCGGGCTCGCTGCTGGCCGCCGAGGGGCTGCACAAGGCGTTCGGACGGACCACCGCGCTGGACGGGGTGGACTTCTCCATCCACCCGGGCGAGGTCGTCGCCGTCCTGGGCCCCTCCGGCTCCGGCAAATCGACCCTGCTGCACTGCCTGGCGGGCATCGTCCTGCCGGACTCCGGCACGGTCCGCTACGGCGACCACGACGTGACGGGGATGAACGACGCGCAGCGCAGCGCGCTGCGGCGCTCCGACTTCGGCTTCGTCTTCCAGTTCGGCCAGCTGGTCCCCGAGCTGACCTGCCTGGAGAACGTGGCACTGCCGCTGCGCCTGAACGGCGTCAAGCGCAAGGAAGCGCAGCGGCACGCCCGCGAGTGGCTGGAACGCCTGGAGGTCGAGGACACCGCGGGCAGCCGGCCCGGCGAGGTCTCCGGCGGCCAGGGCCAGCGGGTCGCGGTCGCCCGCGCGCTCGCCGCCCGCCCCCGCGTGATCTTCGCCGACGAGCCCACCGGCGCGCTGGACTCGCTCAACGGCGAACGCGTGATGACGCTGCTGACCGACGCGGCCCGCGACACCAACGCGGCCGTCGTGCTGGTCACCCACGAGGCCCGGGTCGCCGCCTACTCCGACCGCGAGATCGTCGTCCGCGACGGCAAGGTGAAGGACATGCTGGCGGGCCTGCTATGAGCCCGTCCGACGCCCACCCGCCCTCCGCTCCCGGCAGCGCCCCGATCGGCAGCGCCTCCGGATGACGTTGCTCGGCCCCCGTACCAACGGCGGACCCGCCGGACGCGGCGCCCCGTCCCGCGAAGCCGCCGGACCCGCGCTCCCGGCCCTGCCCGGCTCCCCGCCCGCGGGCCCCGCCGCCTGGCTCCGCGACCTCGTGATGGGCCTGCGCTTCGCCGCGAGCGGCGGCCGCGAAGGCTGGATCCGTACGGCTCTGACCGCCGTCGGCGTGGGTCTCGGCGTCGCCGTCCTGTTCCTCGGCGCATCCGTGCCCTCCCTGCTCGACTCCTGGCACGGCCGGGAGAAGGCGCGCGAGAGCCTGGGGCAGGAGCACCCGCCGCGGCCCGCCGACAACACGCTGCTGTACGCCCGTGCCGACACCCGCTTCCACCACCAGGACATCCGCGGCCGGCTGGTACGGCCCGACGGCGCCCACCCGCCGAAGCCGCCGGGCGTCGCCGAACTCCCGCGCCCGGGAACCATGCTGGTCTCCCCCGCCCTCAAGGCGCTGCTGGACTCGTCCGACGGCAGGGCGCTGCGCGAACGGCTCCCGTACCGAGTGGTGGGCACCATCGGCGACGACGGGCTGCAAGGACCGGCCGAACTGACCTACCTCGCGGGCAGTTCCGCGCTGACCGAACGGCTCGGCGGCAGCCGCATCGACCACTTCGGGATGGAGTTCGTCCAGCGCCCGATGCGGGCCCCGGCGGTGGTGCTGGTCATCATGACGTGCGTGGCGCTGCTGACGCCGGTCGTGGTGTTCATCGGCACGTCCGTACGGTTCGGCAACGAGCGCCGCGAACAGCGGCTCGCCGCGCTGCGCCTGGTCGGCGCGGACGTCCGCACGACCCGCCGGATCGCCGCCGGCGAGGCGCTGCTCGGCTCACTGGCCGGGCTGGTGCTGGGCGCCGGGTTCTTCCTCGGCGGGCGGCAGCTGGCCTCGGTGGTGACGCTGTGGGACATCAACGTCTTCCCGTCGGACATCGTGCCGGACCCGCTGCTGGCCGCGCTGGTCGCGGTGCTGGTGCCGGCCGCGGCCGTGCTGGTGACGCTGTTCGCGCAGCGCGGGGTGACGGTCGAGCCGCTGGGCGTCATCCGTAACCGGCCGCCCGTGCGGCGGCGCCTGTGGTGGCGGCCGCTGGTGCCGCTGACCGGCGCCGGGCTGCTGCTGACGGTCTCGCGGGACGTCGGCCGGGCGGACAGCCCGCTCAACACGGTCTGGCTGGCCACCGGCGCGACGCTGCTGCTGCTCGGCGTCACGGCGCTGCTGCCGTGGCTGGTCGACGCGGTGGTCCGGCGGCTGCGCGGCGGCCCGGTGCCCTGGCAGCTGGCCACCCGCCGCCTCCAGCTGAACAGCGGCGCCGCCACCCGCGCGGTCGCCGGCATCACCGTCGCGGTCGCCGGGGCCATCGCCGTCCACATGACCTTCACCGGCATGCAGGCCGGTTTCGCCGGGGCCCACGCCCGTAGCAGCCCGGTGGTCGAGATGACCGGGCGGACCGACGGCTGGGCACAGGTCCGGCACGCGCTCACGCTGCTGCGCGGCACCGAGGGGGTCCGTACCGCAGGCGGCACGATCGACTCGGCCGTCGCGGCGGCCGACGACCGTGGCCGGTACATGGACGGCAGCGACTTCCGGGTGGCGGACAGTGTGTACGCCACCGTCGGCGACTGCGACCGACTGGCCCGGATCGCCGACCTCGGCTCCTGCCGGGACGGCGATGTCTTCTTCACCGACAACCTGGAGGACCGCGCCTTCGTACGGCCGGGCGCCCGGCTCAACCTCGATCCGCCCGAGGGCATCGGCCCCGTCCGCCCGCCGCAGCCGTGGACGCTGCCCGCCACGGCGCGCGCCGTCCGGGCGAAGGCCGACGACGACGGTCTGCCCGTCCACAGCATTCTGATCACCCCGTCCGCGGTGGACGTCGGCCGGATGCACCAGCCCCTCATGAACCTGAGCGTCCGCTACGACCCGCGCACGCCGGATGCGGTGGAGCACATCCGTACCACCGCCATGCGGATCAACCCGACGCTGGGCGTGGTCGCACGGGCCGAGAACCGGCACGACGGGCAGTACGACAGCCTGCGCGCCGGCCTGTTCATCGGCGCGGTGGTCACCCTGCTGCTGATCGGCGCGGGCCTGGTGGTCTCCACCGTGGAGCAGCTGTACGAGCACCGGCGCCTGCTGTCGGTGCTGGACGCGTTCGGCACCCGCCGCACCACGCTCGGCTGGTCGGTCCTGTGGCAGACCGCGATCCCCGTCGTGCTGGGCCTGCTGCTCGCCGTCGGCGGCGGGCTGGCGCTGGGCATCCTGCTGCTGTCGCTGATCGACAGTGCGGTGTTCGTGGACTGGCCGGTGGTGGCGGGCATGGCGGGCGCAGGGGCGGCGGTGATCCTGCTGGTGACGGTGGTCAGCCTGCCGCCGCTGTGGCGGATGATGCGGCCGGACGGCCTACGGACGGAGTGAACGCAGGTGGAGAAGTCCCGACGGCACCTGGTCCGGCGCTGGTGCCGTGACCTCGCCATGGGCGTACGGTTCGCGGTCGGCGGGGGCCGGGAGGGCTGGGTCCGTACGGCACTGACCGCGCTCGGCGTGGGGCTGGGGGTCGCGGTTCTGCTGGCGGCCGCGGCCGTCCCGCACGTGGTGGGCGCGGCGGTCGCACGCGACAACGCCCGCTCCGACCGGCTGACCGAGGACGCCCGTCCCGACGCCCACTCGCTGCTGGTCGCCGAGACCCACGCCCCCTATCGCGAGCAGCCCGTCCGCGGCCGGCTGGTGCAGCCCGACGGCGAACGGCCCGCCGTGCCGCCCGGCGTGGCCCGCCTGCCGCGGCCCGGCGAGATGGTGGCCTCACCGGCCCTCGCCGCGCTGCTGGCCTCCCCGGACGGCACGCTGCTGCGCGACCGCTTCCACGGCATCCGCGTCGTGGGGAAGATCGAGGACGAAGGGCTGGCCGGGCCGGGCGAACTGGCGTACTACCAGGGCACGGACCGGCTCACCGACATCGGTGCCGGCGTCACCCGGGTGCACGCCTTCGGCAGCGGCTTCCACGCACATGAGTCCGGAGAAACCTCCAAGCAACCGGAGTTGCTGCTGGCCGTCCTCGTCGGGTGCGCCGCGCTGCTCTCTCCGGTGGCCGTCTTCATCGCGGTGGCCGTGCGGTTCGGCGCAGAGCGCCGGGACCGGCGGCTGGCGGCGCTGCGGCTGGTGGGCACCGACCGCGCCACGACCCGGCGGATCGCGGCCGGCGAGGCCCTGGCCGGATCACTGCTCGGCCTGCTCACCGGCACCGCCCTCTTCCTCGCGGCCCGCTACCCGATCGCGCGGATACAGATGCTGAACCTCGGGATCTTCCCTTCCGACGTGGTACCGGACGCCCGGCTGGCCACCCTCGTCGCCCTCGCCGTGCCGGTCTGTTCGGTCGGCGTCGCCCTGTTCACGATGCGCCGGGTCACGGTCGAACCGCTCGGCGTGACCCGCTCCGCACCGGCGGTCCGGCGCCGTCTGTGGTGGCGGCTGCTGCTGCCCGCCGCGGGCACCGCGCTGCTGTGGCCGATGGCGTTCGGCGACGCGGCGCTGGTGGGCAACAAGGCCGGTGCCCAGGTGGTCGTGGGCACCTCGCTGCTCCTGCTGGGGGTGGCGGCGGTGCTGCCGTGGCTGCTGGACGCGGTGGTCTCCCGGTTCGGCGGGGGCGGCATACCGTCCTGGCAACTGGCCGTACGGCGGCTCCAGCTGAGCACGACCGCGGCGGCGCGCTCGGTCAGCGGCATCACCGTGGCGGTCGCCGGAGCCGTCGCGGTGCAACTGCTGCTGGCGGGCGTACAGTCCACCGACGTGCCCCTTCCGCACCGGCCGTCCGACAGAAACCAGGTGCAGGTCGCCTCCTGGCACGGGCAGCGGCTCGATAGCCCGTCCCCCGGCATGTTCCAGCGGCTGCGGGACACCACCGGCGTGCGGGACGCCCACGGTGTGCTGTTCGACGGCGCGGGGCCGGTGCCGTCCGGCAAGCCCGGCTTGGCGGAAGCGACCGACCCGGAGCCCTACTCGCTGGCCGTCGGCGACTGCGACGCACTGCGCAGGCTGGCCCGGATCGACCGGTGCGCCGACGGAGACGTGTTCCTCAGCCGGGGCAGCGGGGCTCCGGAGGACCCCACCGGACCTGACCCCGAAGCACCACGGCTCCCCGCTCCCGGCACCCGGCTGGCCGTCTCCCCGGGCTACGGCTCGAACGCCGTCCGCCACCCTGCCGTCTGGACGCTTCCGCCCACCGCACGCACCGTCTCCCCGCGCGCCAACTTCTTCTCCCTCGGCAGCACCAAGATCCTGGCCACCCCCGGCGCCCTGGACCCCGCGCTGCTGCGGTCCCCGGTCGCCGAGGCCGAGGTCCATCTCGACCCGGGCCGCCCGGACGCGGTCGAGCACGTACGCAACACAGCGGCGCGGATCGATCCACTGCTGCACGTGACGGCGCCGGGGGCCGGCCTGGGATCAGACAGCGTGTACGACACCGTCAGCTCAGCGCTCCAAGCAGGCGCGGTGGGCGTGCTCTGCGTCATCGGCGCCGGGCTGCTCATCTCCGTACTGGAACAACTCCGGGAGCGCAGGCGGCTGTTGTCCGCACTCGATGCCTTCGGCACGCCGCGCGGCACGCTCGGCCGGTCGGTGCTGTGGCAGACCGCCGTCCCCGTCGTCCTCGGGCTGGCGCTGGCGGTCGGCTGCGGTCTGGGCCTCGGTCTCCTGCTGCTGCACCTGGTCGGCAAGCCGGTGCTGCCGGACTGGTTCGGGATCGCCGCCCTCACCGGTTCAGCCGGGGCGGTGATCCTCGCGGTGACCGCGCTCAGCCTGCCGCTGCTGTGGCGGCTGATGCGGCCGGACGGGCTGCGTACGGAATAGGGGGTGCCGGAGTGGGGGCGCGCGGGTCCGTCACGTACGGGTGCAACAGCGGCCCGTACGGACGGAGCCGCGCCCCTCACTCCCCACCCTCACTCCACGATCCGCACCGGAAGGCCCCGCATCGCCTCGCGCAGCGCCGCCGCGAACTCCTCGAACTCGCTCTGGCGTGCCGCGCCGGACCGCATCGCCAGGGCGATCCGGCGGGAGGGCGCCGGGTCGGCGAAATAGCCGGTCGTCAGCTGGTCGTTGCGGGCGGTCTCGACGCGCAGCGCGGTGCGCGGCAGGAGTGTGACGCCCAGGCCGCCCGCGACCAGCTGCACCAGGGTGGACAGTCCGGCCGCGCTGGTCGTCACCGGAGCGCCGTCCTCGCGGCCCGCCTCCCGGCAGATGTCCAGCGCCTGATCGCGCAGGCAGTGGCCTTCGTCCAGCAGCAGCAGGTCCATGTCCTTGAGGGCCTCGCGCGGGATGTCGCCGCGCCCGCCCAGCCAGTGGTCCTGGGGCGCGACCAGGACGAAGTCCTCGTCGAAGAGCGGCAGTTCGGTGACCGTCGGGGCGCCCAGCGGGACCGCGAGCAGCAGCAGGTCCAGCCGGCCCTGCTGGAGGCCGTCCAGCAGCGAGCCGGTCTGCTCCTCGTGGACCTGGAGATCCAGGTCCGGGTACCGGTCGTGGACCAGCCGCAGCACGGTCGGGAGCAGGTACGGGGCGACGGTCGGGATCACCCCGAGCCGCAGCACGCCGGTGAACGGCGCGCGGGCCGCCTCCGCCTCCTCCATGAGGTCACCGACCGCTTCCAGGACCGTACGGGCCCGGGCCGCGACCCGCTCCCCGGCCGGCGAGAGCAGCACCTTGCGGGTGGTCCGCTCCAGCAGCTGTACACCGAGGGCCTCCTCCAGCGCGGACACGGCGCCGGACAGCGCGGGCTGGCTCATGCCGATCTCGGCCGCGGCCTCGCGGAAGTGCAGGTGTTCGGCCACCGCGACAAAGGCCCGCAGCTGCGCCAGACTGGGCTGCCGCGGCCGGGTCCCGGCATGCGTGGGGGACGCCACCGATAGCCACCTCCGATCAGGACCGTCCAGTCTAATGGCGTCCGGGCACGCGCCACGGCTCGGAGATTTCCGGGGCGGGTTCCGGCGGGCGGGCCGCCGGGCAATTGCCACGGCGGGTTACCGGCCGGTTTCGGAGCCGGTTTCGGGGCCGGTTTCGCGGCCGGGTTCGGGCCGCCGGGTTTGGGCCGGGTTTCGGGGCCGCCGCCCGCGGGCGTCCACCGGGACGGCCGCGGACCGCGCATTCCGGTGGCCGGGATTCTCCGTCGCCCTATTCCGCCGTTCTGCCGCCGGGTCGCCGGATCGTCGACTCACCGGCTCTTCGGCTCGTCCGCTCGTCGGCTCCGGGATTGGCGCCCGGCCGTCGCGGGCCGGATTCTCCGCACACGGGCGGCGCGCATTTTGCGGGTGCGGCAGCCCACGCGCCACACGAGCACCTCGTAACCGGGCCGTCGCGAAAACGGACCTCCCGGTAGGTACCGTTCACGAAACGTACGGTGCCGGATTTCCCACGGCCGCAATCAACCGCAATTCGGGCGGCGGCAGCCGTCGCCGATTCCCCGGCGCACCGGCTGCCACCAGCACCTTTCAACAGGCCGCGCCCCGGACAGCAGCGAAAGGGGCCACGGCCGCGGCATCGTCGCCGATGCCGCGAGGTCCTACTTGTTGGCGTTCTGGTACGCCTCACGGATTTCGGCCGACACGCGACCGCGCTCGTTCACCTCATAGCCGTTCTCCTTGGCCCAGGCGCGGATCTTCGCGGTCTCGCCCGAACCCGACGCGGAGCCGCTCTTGCGCGCCCCGGCACTCGTCTTCATACGACCGGTACGGCGGCCGGCCTTCAGGAACGGGCCGATCGCCTCCAGCAGCTTGTCGTAGCTGTCCGGCGCGAGGTCGACCTCGTAAGCAATACCGTCGACCGCGAGAGAGTGCGTGGCGACCTCCGAGGATTCTTCCCCGGTGAGGTCATCCGTGTAAATAGTGACGATCTTCTGTGCCATGCGGGTGATTGTACGTCTCATGGCCCGTGATGGGGCGAAGCTTTGGCGAGGTGCACGATCCGGGGAACATCGTTTCGGAGATAGCCGGTGGATTCCCCGGATTCCCGTCCCTTTTCGACCGATCCGGCATTGTTGTGCACGAGCCTGCCCACCTCGGAACACCTCACCCCCAGCCCGGCCCGTCCGTCACCCCCGTCACCCTTCTCTCCGCGCGACTGATAGCCAGCACCGATCAACGCATCATGATCTGGCTATTTCACTGATCAATGGGGCCTGTGGCAGTGTAGGGAACCGTCCAACCCCTCGCGTAAGCCCTGAATCAGGACTTACGGCACACGAAGGAGAGCCTGTGCTCACTGTCGGTGACAAGTTCCCCGAGTTCGATCTGACCGCCTGCGTCTCCCTGGAGAAGGGCAGCGAGTTCGAGCAGATCAACCACAAGACCTACGAGGGCAAGTGGAAGATCGTCTTCGCGTGGCCCAAGGACTTCACCTTCGTCTGCCCCACGGAGATCGCCGCCTTCGGCAAGCTGAACGACGAGTTCGCCGACCGTGACGCCCAGATCCTCGGCTTCTCCGGTGACTCCGAGTTCGTGCACCACGCCTGGCGCAAGGACCACCCGGACCTGACCGACCTGCCCTTCCCGATGCTGGCCGACTCCAAGCACGAGCTGATGCGCGCGCTCGGCATCGAGGGCGAGGACGGCTTCGCGCAGCGCGCCGTCTTCATCGTGGACCAGAACAACGAGATCCAGTTCACCATGGTGACCGCCGGCTCCGTCGGCCGTAACCCCAAGGAGGTCCTGCGGGTCCTGGACGCCCTGCAGACCGACGAGCTGTGCCCCTGCAACTGGAGCAAGGGTGACGAGACCCTCGACCCGGTCGCGCTGCTCGCGGGCGAGTGAACTGCGGCGAACAGCACCACGGGAAAGGCTGATCTGACATGGCTCTCGACGAGCTGAAGTCCGCGATCCCGGACTTCGCCAAGGACCTGAAGCTGAACCTCGGCTCGGTCATCGGCAACAGCGAGCTGCCCAAGCAGCAGCTCTGGGGCACCGTTCTGGCCTGCGCGATCGCCTCGCGCTCGCCGAAGGTGCTGCGTGAGCTGGAGCCGGAGGCCAAGGCCAACCTCTCCGACGAGGCGTACGGCGCGGCCAAGTCCGCCGCCGCCATCATGGCGATGAACAACGTGTTCTACCGGACCCGGCACCTGCTGTCGGACCCGGAGTACGGCACGATGCGCGCCGGCCTGCGGATGAACGTCATCGGCAACCCGGGCGTGGAGAAGGTCGACTTCGAGCTGTGGTCGCTGGCCGTCTCGGCCATCAACGGCTGCGGCATGTGCCTGGACTCGCACGAGCAGGTGCTGCGCAAGGCCGGCGTGGACCGCGAGACGATCCTTGAGGCCATCAAGATCGCCTCCGTCCTCCAGGCCGTCGGCGCCACCCTCGACGCCGAGGCCACCCTCGCCGAGTAGGTGAACCGGAGGTGCCCGGCGGGCACCGGCCGGATACGACCCGGTATACCCCGGCGAGATCCGGCATGACCCGGTAAGTCAAAGCCCCGCGGACCGTGCGTCCGCGGGGCTTTGCGCATAATGGGAAAAATGTCCGCGCTGCTGCACCTTCCCGTCCGGTGGCTCAAGCGCCCCTACTGGGACGCGCCCGGCCCCTCCTGGGTCGTCCGCCGCTGGCCCGACCTCACCGCCTGCTGCGTCGCGGCTCTCTTCTTCTGGCTCTCCCTCACCCCGTCGCTGCTCCCCCGCCCGTGGTACCTCCAGGGCCTGATCGGCGGCATCACGGCCGCCATCGGCTACGCCCTCGGAGCCGCCGCGAGCAGCCTCTTCCGCGCGCTGTGCCGGCACCGCCCCGGCGAACGCGCCCGCGCCCGCTGCTGGCTGGCCTTCTACGCCCTCGGCATCGTGCTGTCCACGGCGGCCGTCTCCTGGAGCGCCCACGCGCAGCGCCGCCTCCGCCGCCTCCAGGAGGTCGAGCCCTCGCTGGTCTGGCACACCCCGATGATCATCCTGATCGCGGTGGCGGTCTGTGCGCTGCTGGTGCTGCTGGCCCGGTGCGTACGGCTGGTGGCCCGCCGGCTCGCCCGGTTCTTCGGCCGCTGGGTGCCGCGCCCGGCGGCGTACGTGATCGGCGTGGCGCTGACCGCCCTCCTGGTCACCGTCGGCTCCAAGGACGTCCTGTACGAACGCGGCTTCATCGACATCGTCGACCGGATCTCCAAGGCCGCGAACCTGAGCACCGCCGACGGCATCACCCAGCCCGCCTCCGCGTACGTCTCCGGCGGTCCCACCTCCGTGGTCGACTGGGACGAACTGGGCGCCGAAGGCCGTAATTTCATCGGCTCGGTGCCCCGCAAGCAGGACATCGCCGCCTTCACCGGCCGCCCCGCCAAGGACCCGGTACGGGTCTACGTCGGCGAACAGGAGGGCGGCGACGCGCACTTCCGGCGCACCGCCGACCTCGCCGTACAGGAGCTGGAGCGCACCGGCGGCTTCGACCGCAAGGTGCTGGCGCTGCTGGGCACCACGGGCAGCGGGTGGGTGGACCCGCGGATGCCGGAGCCGTTGGAGTACATGTACGGCGGCGACTCCGCGATCGTGGCGACCCAGTACTCGTACCTGCCGTCCTGGATCTCCTTCCTCGTCGACAAGGAGAAGGCGGCACGGGACGCCCGCGCGGTGTTCGACGCGGTGTACGCCAAATGGTCCGCGCTGCCCGTCGACGACCGGCCGAAGCTGGTCGTCGGCGGCGAGAGCCTGGGCACCTACGCGACCGAGGCGGCGTTCGACGGCCTGGACGACATGCTCGGCAAGGTGGACGGCGCCCTGCTGGCCGGGCCGCCGAACGTCAGCCCCATCCGGAAGGAAGTGACCGCCGGACGCGATCCCGGCAGCCCGGTGTGGCGGCCGGAGTACGACCGGGGGCGGCACGTCCGCTTCGCCCAGTACCCGGAGCGGGATCTCAAGCGTCCGGACGGGCCGTGGGAGCACCCCCGGGTGGTCTATCTCCAGAACGCCTCCGACCCGGTGGTGTGGTGGACGCCCGACCTGCTCTGGCACCGGCCCGCCTGGCTGGACCGGCCGCTCGGCCCGGACGTCACCGACGAGATGCGCTTCTGGCCCGTCATCACCTTCTGGCAGACGACCGTCGACCTGGCGGTGTCCTTCGGCGCGCCGCCACCGCACGGACACCGCTACGGCACCGGCGCGGTCGACGGCTGGGCGGCGGTCGTCCCGCCGCCGGGCTGGACCGATCGGGACACGGCCCGGCTGCGGGCTCACGAGGGTGCGAAGGACGCGCCGTACTGAGCCGGGCCCCGAACACTGAACCGAGCCCCGGACCGGGCTCCGTTCAGTCCTGCGGGTCGGATCCCTTAGGCGGCGTCGGCGCGAGGCCCAGGGCCGTGGCGCCGTGCGGGGGCGGTGTCATGCGCAGGGCCTGTTCGCGGGAGTACGAGCGGAGGTAGCCGACGACGGTGTTGGTGACCGCGACCATCGGCACCGCGACCACCGCGCCGCCGATGCCGGCGACCAGGCCGCCCGCGGCCACCGACAGGATGACGGCGAGCGGGTGGACCCGTACCGCGCGGCCCAGGATGAACGGCTGGAGGATGTGACCCTCGATCTGCTGCACCGCCAGCACGACCGCCAGCACCATCAGCGCCGCGAAGACGCCCTGCGTCACCAGCGCGACCACGCACGCCAGCGCGCCCGAGACCACCGCGCCCACCAGCGGGATGAACGCGAACAGGAAGATGAAGACGGCGAGCGGCACGGCCAGCGGCACATCGAGGAAGTAGATGCCGATGCCGATGAAGATGGCGTCGATCAGCGCCACTATCACCGTCCCGCGCACATACGCGGTCAGCGTGCGCCAGGCGCGCGGCCCGGCGCCCGCCACGCCCTCGCGCGCCGCGCTCGGCACCAGCCTGAGCACCCAGTTCCAGATGCGCCGGCCGTCGTACAGCAGGAAGAGCGTGGTGAACATCGCCAGCAGGATGCCGGTGAGCACCTCCAGGACGACGGTCACGCCCTCCAGACCGGCCGAGGTGATGGCCTGTGTGTTGGCGCCGACCGCGTCCTGGAGGTTCTTGGCGATGTGGTTGATCTGGTCCTCGGTCACATGGAACGGACTCTTGAGGAGCCAGCCCTTCAGCTCGGTGATGCCTTCCTGGATACGGCTGGACACCGAGTCGATGTTGTCCTGGACCTGCCAGACGACGAACCAGCCGACCAGGCCCATGATGACGAAACCGGCGATGAAGGTCAGGGCGGTGGCGAGCCCCCGCGGCACGCCCCGGCGCTTGAGCCAGGCGACGGTGGGCTGGAGCAGCGCGGTGATCAGCAGCGCGGCCACGAACGCCAGTACGACCAGCTGGATGGAGGTGATGACCTTGGCCAGCACCCAGATCGTCCCGGCCAGGACCAGCAGCCGCCACCCGGCCTCCGCGGCGACCCGTACACCCCAGGGCACGGCGGCCACCGGGTCGGGGCGGGGCGCGACGGCGGGCGCGTAGGCCGGCGGGGCGGGGACCGAGTTCGGCGGCTGCGATGCGTCCTCCGGCGCGCCGGGCGCCCGGCCGTCGGGCAGCCCGGCGGCGTGCGGGCCGGGAGCCGGGCCGTCGGACGCGCCGTATGCGTCGTCCTGCGGTGCCCGGGAACCGTCCGCGTGCCCCGCACGCCTCAGCTCTTCCGGGTCGCTCTCTGCGGCGGCGGCCTCCGCGCGTCGGCGCTGATCCTCCAGCCGCTGCGCGATCCGCGTCAGACCGGCGCCGAGGCCACCGACCCACTGAGGCAATCTGGACATGTCGCTTCCTCTTCCCCTCCCGCCCCCCGGTGCTGTCAGGACGACGTTACCGGTGACAGGCGCACGAAACCCCCGACGCCGTCGCGGTCGGGGGTTTCGCGTACGAAGCGGAGCGGCGACCACCCTACGCGGGGGCCGCCGCACACGTGCCTAGTACCAGTGGTTCTTCTGCCAGAAGCCCCAGGCACCGCACGGGCTGTTGTAGCGGCTGTTCATGTAGTTCAGCCCCCACTTGATCTGGGTGGCCGGGTTGGTCCGCCAGTCGGAGCCGGCGGAGGCCATCTTGGTGCCGGGCAGCGCCTGGACGAGGCCGTAGGCGCCGGAGGAGGCGTTGGTGGCGCGGTAGTTCCAGCCGGACTCGTGGTCCACGATGTTGCTGAAGCACTGGAACTGGTCGGCCGGCAGCATCTGCCGGGCGATGGCCTGCGTCTCGGCTATCGAGTACGACGCCTTGGCGGTGAAGGTGGACGCGTCGCGCGTGGCGGATCGGGAAGCTTCTTCCTTCTCCTTCTCGCGCTTCTTGGCGTCCTCCTCGGCCTTCGCCTTCTTGTCGGCGGCGTCCTTCTTGTCCTGCGCGTCCTGGGCCGCCGCCTTGCGGGCCGCCTCCTGCGCGGACTTCAGGGCCGCTGCGTCCGCCTGCGTGGACGCCTCGTCCGCCTGGTGTGTCAGGGACGCGGTCTGCACCTGGGCCTGCTGGCCCGCGGGTATATCGGCGATCGTGGTGTCGGCCGCGGCGGCCTCGGTGTGGGCGACCGAGCCCTGCTCCTGGCCTGACGCGACACCGACAACGGCGCCGACGGTGGTGACCGCGGTGGCGGAGGCCACGGCGAATCCCCGGACCGAAATCCGGCTCACACGCTTTCCTTCCAGCATCGTCCGCATAGGTGACCTCGCGGACGCAATCGTGCCCCTGGCGCTGGTCTCCCCTTGTTCCGGCCCCGATCGAGCGGAGGGGACGGCTGGTCACGGGAGGCACTGACCCGGTACGTCCCCCTCGGGGTCCGCGTGGTGCTCGGGCGGCATACGGCGCGCTATGCAGTTCTCGGGGTTCCGCACCGCTGGGGGTGCTGGTGTGCCGTATGCGGGGCCTGACAGGAACCAGACTTTGCCCGAAGCGGACTCGTCGAATCAATTCTCCGTTGCGTGTGAAAGCTCACACCCCGTTTGCCCCAGGTGTTTTGCGGAAATGCCCGCGCAGCACGGCGCCGCCCGGCTAAGCTGCTGCGCTTTCGCCGGACGGCGCCGTATGCCACACCCGGTCAGATCCGGCCGTCCTCCAGCATTTCGGTCACCAGCGCCGCGATCGGCGACCGCTCCGAGCGGGTCAGCGTCACGTGCGCGAACAGCGGATGGCCCTTGAGCTTCTCGACGACCGCGACCACGCCGTCGTACCGGCCGACCCGCAGGTTGTCGCGCTGCGCCACGTCATGCGTGAGCACGACACGCGAGTTGGCGCCGATCCGGGACAGCACCGTCAGCAGCACGTTGCGCTCCAGCGACTGGGCCTCGTCGACGATGACGAAGGCGTCGTGCAGCGAACGGCCGCGGATGTGGGTGAGCGGCAGCACCTCCAACATGCCGCGGCCCACCACCTCTTCGATGACCTCCGTGGTGGTCACCGCCGACAGCGTGTCGAAGACGGCCTGGGCCCACGGGCTCATCTTCTCCGCCTCGGTGCCCGGCAGATAGCCCAGCTCCTGGCCGCCGACCGCGTACAGCGGCCGGAAGACCATCACCTTGCGGTGCTGACGCCGCTCCAGCACCGCCTCCAGGCCCGCGCACAGCGCCAGCGCCGACTTGCCCGTACCGGCCCGGCCGCCCATCGAGACGATGCCGACCTCCTGGTCGAGCAGCAGGTCCAGGGCGATGCGCTGCTCGGCGCTGCGCCCGTGGATGCCGAACGCGTCCCGGTCGCCGCGCACCAGCCGTACGCTGCCGTCGGCCGTCACCCGGCCGAGTGCCTTGCCGCGCTCCGACTGGAGTACGAGGCCGGTGTGCACGGGCAGCTCGGCGGCCTCCGGAAGGTACGCGCTCTCCGCGGCGAACAGCTCGTCGATCTGCTCGGCGGTGGCGGTCAGCTCCGCCATGCCGGTCCAGCCGGAGTCCGTGATGGCGAGTTCGGCGCGGTACTCCTCCGCCAGCAGTCCCACCGCGGACGCCTTGATGCGCAGCGGCAGGTCCTTGGAGACGACCGTGACGTCGTAGCCCTCCGCCTGGAGGTTGCGGGCCACCGCGAGGATCCGCGAGTCGTTGTCGCCCAGGCGGAAGCCGGCCGGCAGCACTCCGGGGTCGGCGTGGTTCAGCTCGACCCGCAGCGTCCCGCCCAGGTCCCCGATGGGGATCGGGGCGTCCAGCCGCCCGTACCGCACCCGGTACTCGTCGAGCAGACGCAGGGCCTGCCGGGCGAAGTAGCCCAATTCCGGATGATGCCTCTTGGCCTCCAGTTCGGTGACCACGACGACGGGCAGCACGACCTCGTGCTCGTCGAAGCGGGACATGGACCCTGGATCCGCCAGCAGGACGCTGGTGTCGAGGACATAGGTGCGCCGGCCGTTCTCACGGCGCTGCTTGCTGTTCACCACGGGTGGACGTACCCCCTCGGATGAGGTCGGGGTGCGACGGCGTCGCGGGAGAGAAGTCGCCGCGCCGTCGGGCGGCGGGCGACGGGACCGGGCTCGGGCCCTCGTACGCGGGCCGAGCGCCGGCCCTCCGCGTCGTCCGTGCGCTCCGCACGGTCGTCCGTGGTGTGCAAAGGGCCTCCCGGGCGGACGGCCCCGTGCCGTCCGCTGAGATACGGCATCCGATGACTGGTCCTGCCGGATACCGACCTGGAAGGGATATTCCCGCGAACGCGCGCCCCCATGCAATGGCATATGACGCACGGTCGGTGAACGCTTGGTTACGGCTTTGGCGCGGGTGTGGTCCCGCGCCGGGAGTTCACGGTCCGCGTGGCCTAAAACCCGTAACGCCGGTGACGTGCGGCGTAGTCGCGCAGGGCGCGCAGGAAGTCCACCTTGCGGAAGGCCGGCCAGAAGACCTCGCAGAAGTAGTACTCCGAGTGGGCGCTCTGCCAGAGCATGAAGCCGGAGAGGCGCTGTTCGCCGCTGGTGCGGATCACCAGGTCCGGGTCCGGCTGGCCGCGGGTGTAGAGGTGTTCGGAGATGAGGTCGATGTCGACGACGTCGGCCAGCTCCTCGAAGGTGGTGCCGCGCTCCGCGTGGTCCAGGAGGAGCGAGCGCACCGCGTCCGCGATCTCCTGGCGGCCGCCGTAGCCGACGGCGACGTTCACCAGGATGCCGGTGTGGTCCTCGGTGGCCTGCTCGGCCTCCTTGAGCACCCGCTGCGTGTCGGAGGGCAGCAGGTCGCGGTTGCCGACGTGGTGGACCCGCCAGCGGCCGTCGGCGGCCAGGCCGCGCACCGTGTTCTCGATGATGCCCAGCAGCGGGGTCAGTTCCTTCTCGGGCCGGTCCAGGTTGTCCGTGGACAGCAGCCACAGCGTGACGACCTCGACGTCGGTCTCCGCACACCAGCCCAGCAGCTCGGTGATCTTGTCGGCGCCGGCCTGGTGGCCCTGCACGGTGGTGCGGCCGTCGGCCCGCGCCCAGCGGCGGTTGCCGTCCAGGATGACGCCGATGTGCTTGGGGACCTGGGCATGGTCGAGGCGGCCTTCGACCCGGCGGGCGTAGAGCCTGTAGACGAGGTTGCGCAACGCGGGCGGGTACGGGATACGCACCCCGGAAGATCGCAGCATGTGTGGTCAAGCCCCTCCGTGCAAATGGCGGTCGCCCCCGTCGCCTCAAGTCGGCAACTTTACGTCGCGGACCTCCCGGCGGCCCAATCAGGTGTGTCACAACTCCGTGATAAGGAGATGACCATGACTGATCCCTCTGTCCACATTGCCGCGAATACGCGCTACGACTCCATGGAGTACCGCCGCACCGGACGCAGCGGCCTCAAACTCCCCGCCGTCTCCCTGGGCCTGTGGCACAACTTCGGTGACGACCGCACGCTGGCGTCCCAGCGGGCCATCCTGCGCCGCGCCTTCGACCTGGGCGTGACCCACTTCGACCTGGCGAACAACTACGGCCCGCCGCCCGGTTCGGCCGAGCTGAACTTCGGAAAGATCTTCGCGCAGGACTTCCGGCCCTACCGCGACGAGATCGTCCTCTCCACCAAGGCCGGATATCTCATGCACCCCGGGCCGTACGGCGAATGGGGTTCGCGCAAATACCTCCTCTCGTCGCTGGATGCCTCACTGAAGCGGATGGGCGTCGATTACGTCGACATCTTCTATTCGCACCGTTTCGACCCGGACACTCCGCTGGAGGAGACGATGGGCGCCCTGGCGTCCGCCGTCCGGCAGGGCAAGGCGCTGTACGCGGGTGTCTCGTCGTACTCCGCCGAGCAGACCCGCGAAGCCGCCCGCATCCTGCGGGAGATGGGCGTACGGCCGCTGATCCACCAGCCCTCGTACTCGATGATCAACCGCTGGACGGAGGACGACGCCCTCCTGGACACCCTGGAGGCGGAAGGCATGGGGTGCATCTCCTTCGCCCCGCTCGCCCAGGGGCTGCTGACGGACAAGTACCTGAACGGCATCCCGGAGGGCTCGCGCGCGTCCCAGGGCAAGTCGCTCGACCCGGGGCTGCTCTCGGAGGACGTACGGCGGCGGCTGCGCGGCCTGAACGACATCGCCGCGCGCCGCGGGCAGACACTCGCCCAGCTGGCGCTGTCCTGGGTGCTGCGGGACGAGCGGATGACCTCGGCGCTGATCGGGGCGAGCAGCGTGGCGCAGCTGGAGGCGAATGTGGCCGCGGTGGGCGCCCCGAAGATCACGGACGAGGAATTGTCCGAGATCGAGGAGTTCGCGAAGTCGACCGACGGTGTGAACATCTGGGCCAAGCGCGGCTGATTCTGTTCGGTCCGCGACGCCTTTACGGAACGCCCCCTACCTTCCGTAGAGACGTTCGCACGTTCCGTGTACGAAACCCGCCCTGGCGTGATCATGGCGAGATCCGTACGCGGACACAAAAAAGCGGGCCGGTCCGTGGGGGGGATACGGACCGGCCCGAGGGGGGGTTTCCACCATAACCCCGTCGAGGGGGTGCTCCGTACAACTTCGGGTGGAACGGCGTGGCCGGTTTTTGGATCAAGGTGCCGCCGCGGCCCCCAGGAGCACCCCGAGAAACGCGCCGATGATCATGAAAGGGCCGTACGGCATGGCCTGTTTGAGCCCATCATTACGGCGTTCCGGGCGTCCGGCGCGCCGCAGCAGGAGCCCGCAGCCGTAGAGCGCGCCGAGCAGCAACCCCGCGAACGCGCCAGTGATCAGAATTGCCCAGCCGTACCACCCAAGAGTGACCCCCAGCCCGATCGCCAACTTGACGTCCCCGAGTCCCATTCCCTCCGGATTGATCAGATAAAGGACGTAATAGAACCCCGCGAGGGCGAGCCCTCCGAGCAGCGCCCCGCCCCACGACCCGGCCGCCCCGGTATCGAGCGCCGCACCCCCGAGCAGGAGCACCGCCCCTCCCGCCAACGGCAGGGTCAGCACATCCGGCAGCCGCCGCACGCGCCAGTCGACCACGGCGAGCAGCACCGCCACCGGGGCGGCCGCCAGCCAGGCCACCAGCTCGGGGCGGAGGCCGGTGACGGCGGCGAGCAGCGCGCACGTCACCGCGGTGACCAGGGCGATCGGCACCGCGCGCGGCCCGTACGAGCCACAGGAGCGGCAACGCCCCGGCCCCACCCAGCCCCGCCACACCCCCGCGACCGGATGCCCACCCGGACAGTGGGCCCGCCACGCCTCCCCCGGCTCGACGGCCAGCCGGTACGCGGGCCGCGGCACGAGCAGCCCGGCCGCGGCTCCGTAAGCGGCGGCGAGAACCATCAGCAACACAGGCACACGGCCGACCCTAGGCTGATAAAACGCTCACCATGACCCGCTGGCAGAACGGATCAGGAACGCTCCGCTTTGTGCAGGGGGGTGGTGGAGATGTGACGGGTGCGGAAGGCGCACGGGCGGGAAGAGGCGGCTACGGCGCGCCGGGGGCGCCCGGCGCCCCAGGGGCGCCGAGTGGCCCGGCGTCCCCCTACAGCCCGGCGTCCCCCTACAGCCCGGCCGCGCCCTTTGGCCTGGCGACGGCGATCCCCCTGGAGATCGCCGCGTCCTACCGCGCACGCGCCCGCGGCCTCCTCGGACGCGACGGCATCGACGGCGCCCTGCTCCTCACGCCCGCCGGCTCGGTTCACACCTTCCGCATGCGCTTCGCGATCGACGTCGCCTACCTCACCCGGGACCTCACCGTGCTGACCGTCCGCACCATGCGGCCGGGACGGCTCGGGCTCCCCCGTCTCCGCGCCCGGCACGTCCTGGAGGCGGAGGCCGGCGCGATGGCCCGCTGGGGCCTGCGCCCCGGCGTACGTGTCACGGTCGACACCCCCTGACCTTTCGGCCCTGTTCCTTCCGGCCCTTCGGCCCGTCGGCCTCCCCCCGCTCGACAGCTCGGCACCGCCGGCACGCCGCATCAGCTGGTGGCTCGTCTCCCTGCCGCGGGCCGGCCTCTCCCAGGGCAGGAGCAAGCAGGCAGGCCCGCGCGATGCGCTTCCAGCTGATCGCGTGTGAGCGGTGCGAAAACGACCATAGGGCACATACCCGCATATGTACTATCTTCCGGCGCCAACCGGCCTTCCGACGCCGCGCAATTACCCCTTCCAGTCGGCAACCGGCGCCGGCAGCCGCGAGATGGCGCCTTCGCGCCGTCAACCCAGGCATGACCGCGCCGCGCCGCACGCATGATCGAACACCGCCCCGGCTACGCGGTGGTCCGACGCAGGTGCCGGCTCACATCGCCAACCAGCCGCATATGAACGCGCCGCTCCACGAAGCACCACCGTCCGTCCCGCCGCTCGAAGCGATCGCGGTAACGACCAGCGGCAATGACTTGCAGCGGCAACTCGGGCAGCGCCTGCAACACCGTGACGTACGACCGCGCGTCCGCCGTACCGGCCTGCTCGTCGACCTCGATCGCCACATTGGACGTGGTGTGCTGCGTCCGCGGCGTGCCGTCGGCGTAAACGATCAGAGTTTCCCGGAACATCCGCTCGATCGCTGCGGCACCACTGACCGGCGCCCCGCTGCCGACGAAGGTCGCATCGGCCAGCAGCGCGCCGAGCCCGGCGAAGTCACCGTCGTCGACGAACTCGGCATACCGCGCGATCAGGTTCTCTATGACCCGATGGCTGGGCATCGGTTCGGGTTCGGTGAACATGGCCGTACCTCCGAGGCGTCGGAAACCCTCAGAAGTCGATCACATCGCTCCGGGCGGCCCGTAGCAGCCCTCCAATAGCCCGGGGGCTGGTGACGATGATTGTGGAGGGCTCATCACTCTCGCGAAGAAGGGCTGACGCATCAGCATCCTTCGCGAGTTCGACGCAGTTGCTGGCGTTGCCGCTGTAGGACGACTTCTGCCAGGTGGGTATGGACACGATCGGGATCCATCCTCCTTACACCGATGGCTGCGACACCCGTCTCTACGCCGATGGACAGCCTCGGCGGTCGGTCGTTCCGCCCTGAGCGGCCCGTAGCAACCCTCCAACCACAGCAGGGCTGGTAGCGACGACTATGGACGGATCATCGCTCTCGCGAACCAGCACTTCACCATCAGTACCCACCGCAAGCTCCAGACAATTATTTCCTTCGCTGCTGTAGGACGACTTCTGCCAAAGGGCGGACACGGGCATGCCTCTCTCAGAACTCGCTGACTACTTGATGAAGAAACTCACGAGACGCGGCCTCTTGGAGTGCGACGTCTTCGAAGCAACGCATGAAAGTGCGGTACTTCTCCAACTGGTGATCCGCATACATACACTCAGCCCCATGCTCGGAGCCCAACTGCACGGTGTCCAGCTGCGACACCGGCCCGAAGGCGTAGAGCACCATCTGTCCCGGCCGAAGCGACCGGATTCGATACTGCGATCCGAACCGCCTCGGGGTGGACGGCAAGATCGTGTGGTGCGAGCTGTACCGCTGAAGGGCGCCGGTCAGTCGACCGCCGCGAGTGCGTGCGGCCTGCCGGCCTCGGCCGCGTCCGACGACTGGGCCACGGCCGTACGGGCCTCCGCCCGCCGCTGCAACATCGCCGCCCACAGCGCCGCCACCAGCGCCGCCGCGCCGACCGCCGCACCCACCCAGGCCACCGAGGTGTAGCCGTAACCCGCGTCGATGGTCAGGCCGCCCAGCATGGGGGTGAGGGTGATGCCTACGTTGAAGGCGGAGGTGTTGACCGCCGGGGCCAGTGTCGGTGCGTCCGGAGCGAGGGTGAAGACGCGGGACTGGACCACCGGGTTGGTGACGTAGCCGGTCAGGCCGAGGGTGAAGATCAGGACGATGGTCGCGGTCAGGTTCGTGGCCGTCAGGGCCAGTAGTGCCGAGGCGGCGGTCAGCGCGCCGACGCCGAGGAAGAGGGTGCGCAGGGGGCGGCGGTCGGCGGTGCGTCCGCCGAGGGTCATGCCGAGCAGGCCGCCGACGCCGTACAGGGCGAGTACGGCCGGTACCAGCCCGGACGGCAGGCCGCTCACTTCGGTCAGCAGCGGCGCGAGGTAGCTGAACGTGACGATGGCGGCGCCGAAGCTCAGCGCGGTGAGGAGGTAGGAGACCCAGAGGGCGGGCCGGGCCATGGCTGCGATCTCGCGCCGTACGGAGGGGAGTTCGCGCTGATGCGTGCGGCCGGCGGGGAGTGCGGCCAGGAGGGTGAGCAGGCTGAGTACGGTCAGGGCGACGACGGCCCAGAACGCCGCGCGCCAGCCCACGTGCTGACTCAGCACCGTCCCGGCCGGTACGCCCACGATCGTCGCCAGCGTGAGGCCGGTGCCGACGACCGACAGCGCCTTGCCCTTGGCGTCCGCGGGCACCAGGCCCACCGCCGTCGCGGCGGCGACCGCCCAGAAACCCGCGTACGCGAAGGCACTGACGACCCGCGTCGCGAACAGCACCCCGTAGCTCGGAGCCAGGGCGCCGATCACGTGTCCCGCCACGAAGACGAGCTGGAAGGCGGCCAGGGCCGTCCGGCGAGGCAGGCGCAGGGTGCCGATGGCGAGTACGGGCGCGCCCACGACCATGCCGATGGCGAACGCGGACACCAGCAGCCCGGCATCGGGGATGGACACCCCGAGGTCGGCGGCCACGTTGGGCAGCAGCCCGGCAAGCATGAACTCGGAGGTTCCCTGGGCGAAGATTCCCAGCCCCAGGAGGTAGACGGCTATGGGCATGGCTTTCACGTACTCCCGTTCTCGGATGTGGCACGGACACAGCCACTCGGTGTTATGTATTGACCAGTCCAAAACGAAGGCAAAAGGAAAGCGGGTGAGCTGAGCCCCGAATGAGTCTTGTCGGACCCCTCTCCCGCCTGCCGGGTCGCCACCCCTCACAGTGCCGCCATGACCCCCTCCACAACCCCTCCCAGCGCGCGCCGATCGGCCCCGCAGCGCGCCGAGACGCGCAGGCCGCCGACGGCCGCGATGATCAGGTGGGCGAGGGCGGTGACGTCCTTGTCCGCGGCGATGTCGCCGTCCCGCTGCCCGGACGCGAGCGCGGCGCGGATCACCTCCAGTCGGAGCCGGTAGTCCCGCGCCAGTTCGCCCGCGACCTGCTCGTCACGGGCCGAGACCTCGACGGCAGTATTCACCACCAGGCATCCCTGCCGGTCGCCCTTGCCGCCGCACTCCTCCTCGACGACCCGCTCAAGGTGCGTACGGATCTTCTCCCGTACCGGCAGGTCGCTCTCCATCAGCGCGAACAGTTCGCCGTTGCGCTCCCCCATGTAGCGGTCGAGCGCCCGCTCGAAGAGGTCATGCTTGCTCTTGAAGGTGTTGTAGATGCTGCTCCGCCCGAGGCCGGTCGCCTCGCACAGATCCTGCGTGGACGTGGCTTCGTAACCGGCGGTCCGGAACGCGTGCATCGCGGCGTCGACCGCCCGCTCCTCGTCGAACTTCCTGGGTCGGGCCATGGCGATGACGGTACAGGTATTGGAACGGGTAGTTCAATACCAGGCTGTCCAATACGCCTCTCCCGCCCGTCCCGCCCGTCCCGGCCTGCTGCCGGTACCAGGTCCGGTGGGCTACGCCTCGGCCACGACGATGTAGAACGTCACCGTCGCGAGGAAGGGGCCGCTGACAAGGTGCTCCAGCCAGCTTCGTGCCGCGTCTTCGGTGAGGTATCCGGCGGCCAGGGCGCGTCGTGTGGTGCGTTCCAGCCCAAGGATCTTGTCAGCCGCCTGGACGTCCCGGAACACGGGAGTCACCGGAATGACCGTCGGCACCGTGAGTCCCACCCCTGCCGCGAGTCGAGGAAGCTGCATGCCGATACGGGCATTGCGGACGGCCTCGCCCGTGACGTACCGGGTGTAGGCGTGTGACAGGTCACCGTTCGGGTGGTCGACGGTCAGGGTTCCCCAGTCGGGCTCGCCCATGACGACCCGTCCGCCGGGCCGCAGGACGCGGCTAATCTCGTCCAGCGCCCTGGCGGGATCGGCAACGTGTTGCAGTACCCGGTCGGTGCGGGCACGGTCGGCCGAGCGGTCGGGCAGCGGCAGGTCGTGGATGTCACCGCGCTGAGTGGTGACGACGGTGCGCTGCTCGGCGGTGCGCTCGGCGGCAGCATCGAGCGCTGCCTGGTCGTGGTCGACGCCGATCACCCTGCCTGTTGCGGTGACAGCGTCGGCGAGCCCGCCGAGATCGATGCCCGGACCGCAGCCGAGATCGAGGACCGTCTGTCCCGGGTGGATGTCGAGTTCGTCGAGCATGCGCCCCTTATAGGCGCGGCCCAGGTCGGTCGCGGCGAGCCGGTCGAGGTAGACATGTGCGTCGGGGGCGTCGGTCTCGAAGAGGGTTGAGGCCATGGGCGCCAGTCAATCAACTCCGGTAAGACGCGCACGCCTTATGGGCGAGTCTTTGCAGTCTTCGGCACATGGTCGCTCAGGGTGAGCGGCGTGCCGGCCGGCACCGCCTCCCGTCTACGGGCCCGGCGGCGGTACCGGCCCGCCGTGGCTGGCGCAGATGCCGGCTGAAGAACCGGGCCGCGTCGTCCCCCGCGTGCTGCGGGACGCCGGTGTGCCCGCCCATGTTGGCGTGCAGGGTCTTCTCCTTGGAGCCGAAGGCGTCGAACAGGTCCAGGGCCGCCTGGCGGTCATTGCCCTCGTCGTCCCACTGCAACAGGACATGCAGGGGAATGGTGACCTGCCGGGCCTCCTCGAACATGGCGCGGGGTACGAAACTTCCGGCGAAGAGGCCGGCGGCCACGATGCGCGGCTCGACCACCGCCAGCCGGATGCCGATGGAGATCACTCCCCCCGAGTAGCCAACCGGGCCGCCGATCTCGGGCAGCGTGAGGAGGGCGTCCAGGGCGGCCTGCCATTCCGGGACCGCCTTGTCGACCAGCGGGAGGATGACGGCGTCGACCATCTCGTCGCTGACCGGCTGCCCGGCTTCCCTCGCCCGGCGCAGGTCGGCGCGGGCGTGCTCGGCGGCGGGCCAACGGGGCCGGTCGCCGCTGCCGGGGAGTTCGATGGTGGCCGTGGCGAAGCCCTCGGCCGCGGAGTGCCGGGCCCGGGCCGCCAGCCGGGGGTACATCGTGCGCAGACCGAGCGTGGGGTGGCCGAGCAGGATCAGTGGCACCGGCGCGGAAGCGGATGCGGCTTCGGGCGTCCACAGGATGCCGGGGATCCCACCGAGGGTGAATTCGCGTTCGAGGACGCCGTCGTCGAGACGCTGCTCAGAAGTGACGTGCATGGGTCGTGCCTTTCGGGAGGGCTCAGAGCGGCGCTCCCGGACGACCTGCCTATCGTCCGACCGTGACCCCGGAGGGGAGCACCCATGTCGATACTGCGTTCACGGATACCACCTCCTCGTTCTTTCGCACGGCCACCGGAAAAGTAGCAGTGGCCGCCGTGGTCCGCCAACGGATTGTCCCGCCGGGGCCGACGCGCCCCTGCACACGGAGAGCCGCCCTCGATATACGGAGAACCGCCTCTGTACGCGGAGAGCCGCCCCCTGGAGAGCTACCGCCCCGTACGCGGAAAGCTCACCTCCACCCGCCGGTTCTTCTTGCGGCCGTCCTCCGTGGCGTTGTCCGCTATCGGGTACTGCTCGCCGTAGCCGCGGATCTGGAAGGTGACCGTCGGGCCGAGGGCCTTGGCCAGTTCGCGCTGGACGGCGTTGGCGCGGTCCTTGGACAGGACCAGGCCGTGGGCGGCCGTGCCCAGGTCGTCGGTGAAGCCGAAGACGCGCAGGCTGGTGGCGCGCTGCTGTTTGATCTCGGCGGCGATGGCGATGATGCGGGACAGCGCGTCGGGGGTCAGTTCGGCGCTGTCCTTGCCGAAGAGGACCTCGGCCTGGAGGGCGAAGGTCACGTTGGAGTTGGTGTCCTGCCGCCGCTCGGCGCCGTCGTCGGTCTCCACGATGGACTTGATGTTGAGGACCTTGGCGGGGGCGAGGGTCGCGCCCTGGACCATCCGCAGGTCCGGGTCGTGCGGGTCGATCCTGACCGGTGCGGTGGTGTCCTCGGAGACGCCGGGCGGGTCGTCGGCGCGGGCGGTGGGCGGGCTCAGGGTGACCGCCAGGAGGAGGGCGGCGGCCGTGGTGACGGCGGCCCGCGCCGTACGGGTCCTGGTCCCGGACGTGGTGGCCATGGGTCAGTCCGAGATCGTGACGGTGGCGGGCGGCAGGGTCGGCAGCTGGAAGTCGACCTCGGTCACCTTTTCCGGCGGGGCCGGGAACTGGGCGAACAGGGGCCGGCTCTCCCCGGGTTTGAGGCCGCTGAGCCCGGTCGTGCACAGGCATTCGCCCTCGGTGTCGCGCAGGACCAGGTAGCGCTTCTTGCCGGCCTTGTCGACCAGGGTGGCGCCGGAGACGGAGGAGCGCGAGCGCATGCCGGTCTCGTTGGAGCGCCAGTTGATCGCGTTGAAGATCTTGGTGCCCTTGTTGGTGACCGTACCGCTGACCGTGACGAAGCCGCCGGAGTCGCGGACCGCGGAGTGCAGGGTGACGACCACCCCGTCCGGGCCCTTCACCTCGCCGATGGCCTGGGTGGCGTCGGCGGCCGGGGTGCCGCGCCCGCTGGTCTTCGGGGCGGTGGCCCGCGTCGGCGGCTTGCCGTCGGCCGCGCCGCCGCCGTCGTCACCGCCGCAGCCGCTCACGACGAGAGCGAGCCCGGCGGCGATCGCCGCGGCGGCCACTCTCCTGGCCTTCGAAGGGCGCCCGGTACTCATGGATGCGATTCCCTCTGCTCGTCGTCGGCTGGTCATTCGGCAAGGCGTACGGAGAACAGGTCGGACGCTTGTGGCAGCACGCCGCGCGGGTCGGCGGGGTCGATCGTCCACTTCTTGCCGTGGTCGCAGACGAGGTCGAGGGGGGTGCCGGGGACGGGCCCGCCGTCGGCCGGGCCGTCACCGGGTGCGGGTTCCCCGGCAGGCGGGGCGCCGTCCTCGCCCTGGCCCTGATCCCCGCTCTGCCCCTGGCCCGTACCGGGGCCCGGCTCCCGCTCCGGACCCGCGACGCAGCGCGGCTCCACCACCGCCTCGGCCTGTGCCGAAGCATGCTTGCCCGCCGTCCCCGGAATGACCGAACGACCCACCGTCTTACGGGTGTCGGCCTTGACGTCGAACGATGTGGGGTACGAGCCGGGGGCACACGTCGCGTCGGCGTCGTTGCGCCCCGCGAACCACTGGGCGTTCGTGCACGCCTCGTCACCGGGGACGCCACGGCCGTCGAGGAGGTCGCGCCACGGCGCGCCCGTACGGACCGCGTCAAGGAGCTTCGCGGTCAACTGGTCGCGGTACTTCTGCCCCGCCGCAAGGGCCGCCGCATCGGCCGCGGTCTGCGCGGAGTTGCGTACCGCCGCGGCCTGCCCGACCGCGAAGAAGGCCAGGGCGAGGAAGAGCAGGCCCGCCACGGCCACGATGTAGACGGGGAACGCCTGCCCGGAGTCCCGGGGTTGCCGGCGGGAGACGGAACGGGAACGGGACTTCCCCCGTGTCAGATACCCACGACCTGGGAGATCTTGTTCGAGATGGCCGTCGCGATCTGGCTGCCGAAGTCCGTGGTCGACAGCACCAGCACGATCGCCACGACCACGGCGATGATGCCCAGGTACTCGATCGAGGTCTGCCCCCGGTCGTTCGATGCCTGTCCCCGATCGTTCGAGGTCCGACCCGGATCGTTCAAGTCCTGTCCCTGGTCGTTCGAGGTCTGCCCCCGGTCGTTTACGAACAACCGCTTCGCCATCGTGTTCCCCTCCATGGGCGGCCGGGCCGCTCCGGTCCGGATGGTCTGCCCCCGTGGTGTCGCCGCGCGAGCGGGCGCCGTACGCACGGGCCCCGTCCGGGCGGGCGCCGGACGCCCGTGCACCGAACGTGAGCACGCTGCGCACACACACGCTCGCGACACGAGAAACGTACGCCGGAACACCGGTCCCGGAACAGGGCACACGGCCCCATTCCTTTCCCGGTGGACCGAGTTGAAGCATCGGGTGGAACTTCGGGCCGTCCGGGCCGCCCGGCATCGCCGTCCCCTCCGCCGCGCCCGGCTCTCCCGGTACGCCCGTTCCGTCCGACGGCATTGGTCCCACCCCCGCCCCGTCCTCGTCGGCAGCGCCGTATCCGGATGTCCCGGTGTGCCCGGCGGTGCGGCCGGGGCCGGGGAACACATGGATGCCGACTGTGCCATATACCGTTGCGTACGCGAAGGGCATACGCGCAACAGGGGGCCGTTTCGAGACGCGCAAACCGCGTGCGCGGTATGTGCGTTGACGCGTCGGCCGCGCGGCGCCGATCACTTGCCCATGAGCGAGCCGAAGTCGGTGCCCGAGCCCAGGAAGAAGCCCGCGACCAGCAGGATCATCGTGCCGGGCACCATGAACGTGGTGACGACCACGGTCGCCTTGGGCACCGCGCGGGCGGCGCGGCGGCGGGCGTTCTGCGCGTCGGTACGGCGCATGTCGTCGGCGATCTGGATGAGGGTGTCCACGATCGGGGAGCCGAGTTCCTCGCCCTGCTGGAGTGCGGTGACGAACTGGGCCACCTGATCGGAGTCGTTGCGTCTGCGCAGTTCCTCGAACGCCTCGCGGCGGCTGACGCCCATGTCCATCTGCCGCAGGGTGATCCGCAGCTCGTCGGCCCAGGGACCCTCGTACTTGTCGGCCACCCGGTCCAGGGCCTGCCGGAAGCCCAGCCCGGCGCTGACCACGACGGCGAGGACATCGAGGAAGTCGGGCAGGGTGCGTTCGATGGTGTCCTTGCGTTGGCGAATGGCGGCCCAGATGCCGACCTCGTTCCAGAAGAGGCCGAAGGCGACCAGGAGGAGCGCGAGCAGGAGCTGCGAGCGCAGCAGCATGACGAACGCGCCGCCGAAGCCGAGGAAGCCGTAGACCGCGCGGCGGGCCGCGTAGCGGTCCACGGTGAGGCCGCCCGGGTTGCCCGCCAGATCGATGCGCCTGCGTACCTTGGCGACCCGCTTCTCCCCCATCAGGCGTAGGACGAGAGGCGCGTAGCGCATGCCCATCCGGTCCACCGCCGAGCCGACGACGGTGGTGCGGGACGCGCCCATCTCCAGGGCGACGGCGATGTCCGGGGGCAGCCTGGCCTCGCGGCGGTAGAGGGCGATGCCGTAACAGATGCCCGCCACGGAGAGGGCGAGCGCGAGGGCCAGGAGGAGGCCGGTCGTTCCGATTCCCATGGGTGGGTGCCTTCTGGAGGGGAGGTTCGGCGGAGTGAGACAGAGGTACGGCGGAGAGATACGGCGGGGCCTTCAGACGTCGATCTTGGAGATGCGGCGGATCACGAAGAAGCCGGCCGCGTACAGGACACAGGCCACGACCACCGCGGCCTGCCCCAGGAACGTGGCCGTCATCCGGTCGATGGCCCCGGGCGCGATGCGGTCCATCAGCAGCAGTGTCCCCAGGCCGAGGAACGGCACGACGTACGCCGTGACGACGACCTGGGAGAGCTGGGTGCGCACCTCACGCCGGGTCTCCTTGCGCTCCTCCAGGGTCTTGGTGAGATTGCGCAGCGAGCCGACGACCGTGCCGCCCGCGCGGTTGGACAGCACGAGGGTGGTGACGAGGACGACGAGTTCGCGGGAGGGCAGGCGGGCGGCCAGCTCGTCCAGGGCCTCGTCGAGGGAGTGGCCGACGGCCAGCTTGTCGGAGACCTTGGCCAGTTCCTCGCCGGCCGGTGCCTCCAGTTCCTCCGCCGCCATGCCCAGGGCGGTGCGCAGCGCGAGGCCGGCCTGGGTGGCGTTGGCGAGGATGCGGGAGAGTTCGGGCAGCTGGTTGATGAACCGCTCGATACGTTTCTGCCGCTGCCAGTTGAGGAAGGCGTACGCGGCCCAGACGGCCGCCACCGCCGCGATCGGCCCGAAGAAGGGTGCCAGGACCGCCTGGGCGACGAGCCACACCCCGGCGACCACGGCGAGCAGGTAGACGAAGAACTCGCCGGGGGTGATGTTCAGGCCGGTGGCGGCCAGCCGCAGTTCGAGGCCGCGGCCGAGGCGGGTGGCCCGCAGCCGGCGGTCGACGCCCGCGAAGCGGCGGCCGCGGCCCGTCCGGGGCAGGCCGTGGTCGTCGGAGAGCCGGTCGACGAGGGCCTGGTGGCGCTCGCGTCCGGTCGCGTACAGCCGCAGGCCCACCACGGCCAGCACCGCGCAGAGCAGCGCGGTGCCGAGGGTGAGCAGGGCGATGCTGTCCAGGGACATGGGTGTGGGTCCGTCCTCCTGCTGCGGTCTGCGGGCTGTGGGCAGTGGGGCTTCGGAACGGCTACGAGGCTCCTCGGGTGGCGAGCTGACCGTCGGTGGCGGCGACTCCGAAGGCCGGGGGTACGGGTTCGTCGGCCAGGTAGAGGCGTTCGGCGACCCGGCGCGGGAGCGGGAAGTAGCGGAAGCGGCCCCGTACGGTGCGGTCGGCGCCGCTGGGTTCGGCCTCGAAGCGGCAGACGGTGGCGAGGCGGTAGTCGGCGTGGCCGTGCGAGTCCAGGATGGCGATCTCGCCGATACGGCGGGAGCCGTCGGCGTGCCGGGCGATCTGGACGATGCAGTCGACGGCGCTGTTGATCTGGTCGCGCAGCGCCTCGAAGGGCACCTTGACGTCCGACATGGAGGCGAGCGTCTGGAGGCGCATCAGGGCGTCCTCGGCGCTGTTGGCGTGCACGGTGGCGAGCGAGCCGTCGTGGCCGGTGGACATCGCCTGGAGCATGTCGAGGGTCTCGCCGCCGCGGACCTCGCCGACGATGATGCGGTCGGGGCGCATGCGCAGCGAGTTGCGTACGAGGTCGCGGATGGTGATGCGGCCCTTGCCCTCCACGTTGGGCGGCCGGGATTCCAGGCGGATCACATGGGTCTGCTGGAGCTGGAGTTCGGCGGCGTCCTCGACGGTGATGATGCGCTCGCCCTCGGGGATCAGCCCGGACAGGGCGTTGAGCAGGGTGGTCTTGCCCGCGCCGGTGGGCCCGGAGACGACGACGTTGAACTTGGCGCGCACCAGCGCCGCCAGCAGCATCACCATCTGCTCGTCGAGCGTGCCCATGCCGATCAGCTCGCGCAGCGTGTAGGCGCGGGGGAAGCGGCGGATGGTGAGGGTGGCGCCGTTCAGGGCGAGCGGCGGGATGATGACGTTGACGCGCTCGCCGGACGGCAGCCGCGCGTCGACCATCGGGTTGGACTCGTCCACCCGGCGGTTCACGGTGGAGACGATGCGCTCGATGGTCTGCATGAGCTGTTCGTGGGAGGCGAAGCGGACCGGGACGAGTTCCACCCGGCCGTGCCGTTCCACGTACACCTGGTCGGGGCCGTTGACCATGATCTCGGTGACCGAGGCGTCTTCGAGGAGCGGTTCCAGGACGCCGAGGCCGAGTGCCTCGTCCACCACCCGGCGGATGAGCTGCGCGCGCTCGGCGGTGGACAGGACCGGGCCCTCGCGGCTGATGATGTGGCCGAGGACGCGCTCCAGGCGGGTGCGGCGCTCGGCCGCGGCCAGCGCGGACATCTCGGCGAGGTCGATCTCTTCGAGGAGCTTGGCGCGGTAGACGGCGACGAGGTGGCCGTCCTCGCGGCCGGTCGGCGGGGCCTCCGGCGCGGCGATGCGGGCTTTGAGGCTCATGGGGTGGTCGTTCCTCCGGGTTCCGCGGGGAGGGCCATGGTGGCGCTGCGGGTGACGTGCCAGGGGCCGACACCGGGGAGGAGGGTCGGGATCTCGACGGTGGCGGTCGCGTGGACCTCGTCGCCGTTCCGGGGGGCCCGGACATCGGCGTCCGCGCCCGCCCAGTCGCTCATGGCCGCCTTGCCCGCGGCCTCCGGGGTGGTCCTGCGGTCGGCCTCGTCCAGGGTGGCCGTACGGGCCGCGGCGCGGGCTCCCGTACCGGCCTGCTGGACGGCGTACGCGGCCAGCCCGAGCTGGATCACGGCGAGGCCGATGAGCAGCAGGATCGGCAGGAAGCCGAGGAATTCGATGGAGACCTGGCCGCGGTCGTCGCGCCGGACGCGCGGCCTCCTGCCTCTCCGGGTACCTACCGTCCCCGTCACGTCCCCTCCTCCTCCGCCGCCCCCGCCGAACCCGTGACCGTCCACGGGAAGTTCCCGGCGCCGGGGAAGAGCACCGGCACCTTGAGTCCGACCCGCGCGGTCCACAGGCCGCCCTGCGCGCCGCACGCGATCTCGGCGCCGCCCTGCCAGGCGCCGGGCAGGTCCTTCTTGGCCGCCGCCGTGCAAGCGCCCGCGCCACCGGTCCGGGTGGCGGTGCCTGCCCGCGCGCCCTTGTCCGCCGCGTTGGCGGCGAGTGTGTACGTATAGCCGACGAGCACGAACTGCCAGACCAGGACGAGGGCGATGAGGATCAGCGGCGTGAGGCCGAGCAGCTCGACGGAGATCTGACCGCGGTCGTCGCCCAGCCGGGTGCGGCGCACGCCTCAGCCCTCCTCGTACGGGCCGGCCGGTCCGTACGTGCCGGACGCGCCCGGCTCCCCGGCACCCGGCCCGGCCGTCAGCGCCTTCCGCCGGCGTCCGGTCAGCGACGTACGGGCGCGGTGGCTGCCCCGCCCCTGCCGTACGGCCGGCGCGTCGACCAGGCCCAGCTCCCCCGCCAGTGCCCACAGCGCCTGCCGGACCGTGGAGCGGGCGTCCAGGTCCTGCATCCGGCCGGCGTCGACGTACGGCTGGAGCTCCTTGAAACCGGCGGGTACGGGGGTGCGGGCAACGCGGGTGCCGGTGGCCTTGGCGACCAGCGGCGGCTGGATCTCGGTGTTGCGGGTGAGGCGGTTGACGACGGTCGTGGTGTCCTCGGCCTTGCGGATCTGGAGGCGGTCCCACAGTCGTACGAGGCGCTTGGCGGCCCGTACGCACACCACGTCCGGGGTGGCCACCAGCAGGGCCACGTCGGAGAGTTCGACGGCTGCGGCGTTGGCGGACTGCATCTGGGCGCCGCAGTCCACCACCACCAGCTCGTAGCGCGAGCGCAGCGCGGCCAGGACCGTACGGGCGGCCCGGTCGTCCACCTCCTCGCCTCGCTCCCCCTCCTCCGGCGCCAGCAGCAGGCCGAGGCCGGTGTGGTGGGCGTGCACGGCGTCCTGGAGGACGCGTACGGAGATGTCCTGGATACCCGCCAGGTCGACGATCGAACGGCGGAACTGGACGTCCAGGTACGAGGCCACGTCGCCGGACTGGAGGTCCATGTCCACCAGGGCGACGCTGCGCCCGGCGGCGCGCGCGGCGAGGGCCAGTTGGACGGCGGTGAGGGTGGTACCCACACCGCCCTTGGCGCCGGTGACGGTGACCAGCGTGCCGGCGGGCCCGGCCGCCGTCTCCTGGCCGCCGCCCAGGTGCACCCGTACGCCGGTCGCCCATTGGGCCGCGGCCTGCACCCGGGCGGCCAGTTCGTCGTAGCCGAGCGGCAGGCCGACGACGCCGCGCGCGCCCGCGTCCATCGCGGCGGCGAACAGGGCGGGGCCCGCGTCGGAGGTGATCAGCACGACGCCGACGGCGGGGAAGCGGAGCGCGATGTCGCGGATCAGCTCCAGCGCGGGCACGGGGCCGATGCGCTCGTGGACGAGGACGACCTCGGGGAGTTCGTCCACGGCGGCGGACGGCGGCCCCGGCGGGTCCGCGGCACCGGCCACCGAACGGGACGCGGCCTGGTCGAGGGCGTTGACCAGGGCGGTCGAGTCGGCGACCGGCGGTACGGGCTCGGCGCCCGGCAACTGGCCGATCAGCGACGACACGGCACGGGCTGCGTCCGGTTCGCCGACGGCCGCGAGGATGCGGATGGTCACCTGTGCCTCCGGGTCGTGTGTCGCCGTCGAGGGCGCCGGGTCAGAGGGGGCCGGGTCACGGGCCGCCGACGCGGGTGCCGGGTCATTTGTCGCCGTCGAGGGTGTAGGTGCGCTCGCCCGGCGGGATGGCGGTTTCCGTGCCGGGGGCGACAAGGGCGAGACGTACGTGGGTGGCGAAGGACTCCGCGTAGGCGACGCGCTGGGCGTCCGCGGTGCCCAGCGCGAAGGTGATCGGCACGGCGTCGGCGGCGCGGCGGGTGCTGGAGGAGCGGGTGTCGCCGGGGTCCTTGTTCTCCAGCGGCGTCAGCTTGCCGCGGTCGATGACCTGCGCGTTGGCCACGATCACCTTGGAGACGGGCCGGTCCTCGGGGCGCTTGCCCTCGAAGGTGGCGTAGATGTTCACCCGCGCCCCGGGGTTGATCTTCCCGGCCACGCCGGTGGCCGCGTCGATCATGATGGCGATCTCCTGCTGCCCCGGCTTCAGCGCCGGCCGGTCGACGACCATGTCGTCCTGGAGGAGCGAGCCCTTGTGCAGCGGTGTCACGGCGATCTTCCCGCGCACCCGGGCCAGGTCGGTGACGGCGGTGTCCGGCAGCCAGCGCTCCGGTATCGCGACCTGTTCGAACTGGCCCGGGTCGAGTGCCTGGTAGGCGGCCACGTCCGACTTGAGCCGGTACGCGGTGCGCTCGGGTCCGACCTTGGACTCCACGTTGCGGACCACCGACAGCACGCCGACGAACGCGCCGAGCGCGCAGAGGACCGACAGGAGCAGCAGGATCACTCCGCGGCGCTGGCGTGAGTTCATGAGTGCGGGACCTCGCTGGGGACGGGGCGGGCGGGGGCGGTGCCGGCCGGGGCCGGGC
>NZ_JOCQ01000046.1 GCF_000720725.1 Streptomyces rimosus subsp. rimosus | reverse complement strand
CCCCAGCCCTCCGCCCCCACCACTCCCGGGCCGACGCCCGCACCGTCCCGTTCCACGCCCGGCACATCCGCGGCCCCCGCGCCGCCACCGGCCACCCCGCCCACATCACCGCGCCCCGAACCGTCCACGTCGCCTGCGGTGGAGCTGCCCCGCAAGTACACCCCGTCCGCCCGCAAGCAGCACAACAGCCGTTCGACCGTCACGACCATGCTGCTGCTCACCGCACCCGCCGTGCTGGCGGCCGCCGCGCTGCGCCCCCGTTCGTCCAGCTCGTCCGGTTCCTCCGGACGCCGTTCCTCGTAGGAGGCCTCCCATGCCGGAATGGCTGGTGCTGATCATCGCGATGGCTGCCGTCTGCGCCGTCGTGCTGACCATCACGGTCCTCAAGCAGCGTCGTATCGGCGAGGACGACGACCCGTCCGAGACGCCCGACGTCATCGAGTACATGGTGATGATGGTGGGGGTGGTGTACGCGATCGTCCTGGGCCTGGCCATCGCCGGGGTCTGGGAGGCCCGGGGCGCGGCCGAGGACTCCGTACGGGCCGAGGCGCAGGCCCTGCACGAGGTCAGCGAGCGGGTGCGGGCCTACCCGGAGGGCGCACGCGAGCAGATCCGCGCGGACGTGGACGCCTATGTCTCGTACGTCGTCCACAAGGAGTGGCCGGCCATGGCCGAGGAGGGCCAGGTCACCGACCGGGGCGGCGAGCTGCTGGACAAGGTGCGCGCCTCCGTGACCGACTACCGGCCGGCCGACGACCACGAGAGCCAGTCCTACCAGCCGCTGCTCGACCAGGTCTCGGCGGCCGACGCCGCCCGTAACACGCGGGCGAACAGCATGGACCCGACCCTGCCGAGGGTGGTCTGGTTCGGGCTGATCGCCGGTGCCGTGATCACCATCGGTCTGATCTTCACCCTCCAGATCCGGCGGTCGGGCCGCGAGTTGCTGATGGCCGGTGTGTTCAGCGCGCTGATCGCCTTCCTGCTGTTCCTGGTGTGGGACTTCGACGCGCCGTTCAGCCGCGGCATCTCGGCCACGGCGGATCCGTTCACGGATCTCTTCCCGCACTTGTGACGGACGGGTGCGCGACATAAACGACGGGTGCGCGACGTAGATGACCGGTGCGCGACGTAGATGACGGGTGCGCGACGTAAATGCCGCGACGTCCCGGAATTCCCCGTGCGATCATGCGCGCATGTCGTCGGAGCCGCCGGATCACGCGGGCAGGTCGCCGGACCTGCCGTTCACCGATGTACTGCGGGACCGCCTCGGCCCGGCCCGCAACGCGGTGCGGCTGAGCAGCAGTCCGCGCTCCCGTGTGTGGCGGGTCGAGCTGCGGGGCGCGCCCGCGGTGGTCAAGCAGGCCGTCGACGGCGCGGATGCGGACGGGCGGTACGCCCGTGAGGTGACCGCGCTGCGGCTGGCCTCGCGGGTGACGCCGCCCGTCGTACCGCGTCTGCTCGGCACGGATCCGGTCGCGCGCGTCCTGGTGCTGGAGCAGGTTGCCCACCGGCGGCCCGCGCCGGACTGGGTGGTCGGGTACGCGGCGGCGCTGGCGCGGCTGCACGCGGCCACCGCGTCCGTACCGGCCGACGGTGCGCCACCCCTGCCCGCCTGGTCGGGCCCGGCCCCCGCGGACATCGACTCCTTCCTCGCCCTCGCCGACCGCCTCGCGGCCCCGGTCCCGGACGGCACGGACACCGAACTGGCGGCCCTGCTGCGCCGGCTCGGCTCCGCGCCCGGACGGGCCCTGCTGCACGGCGACCCGTGTCCCGGCAACGACCTGCACACGCCGGACGGCATCCGGTTCATCGACTTCGAGCAGTCCTGCCTGGGCAACGGCCTCACCGAACTGGCCTATCTGCGCGTCGGCTTCCCGACCTGCTGGTGTGTCACGGCCACGCCCGATCCACTGCTGCGCGAGGCGGAGGCCGCGTACCGGAGGGAGTGGGAGGCGGCGACCGGCAGCGCGCCGCCCGGCGACCTGGTCGACGCGTGCGCGGGCTGGCTCGTCCGGGGTGACGCCCTGGTGCAGCGCGCCCATCGCGGGACCACCGACCACCTCGCCCGGCTGCCCGACGAGGACTGGGAGTGGGGCACGGTCACGGCACGGCAGCGGCTCGCGTACCGGCTCGGTGTCGTCGCCCGGCTCACCGGGAACCGCGACGATCTACGCGGGCTGGGCCGCCTCGCCGACGCCATGCGCGCCCGGATGCTCGGCCGCTGGCCCGGCCTCACCCCACCGCCCCACGAGCGCCCGCCGGACGACTGAGCCCCGAAACCTCCGTAGGGAGCGGAAAGGTTGGCGCCGAGCGCTGTTCACCCCACCGCCCTGTTCACCGTCCCCGTCCTGTGCTTCGATGCTGTGATCAACTGTTCGCCCACGGGCGGCTGTTCGGCCAGGGCCGGCCGTTCCCGCAGGGGCGTCGGAGAGGACGAGGTGGGCGCATGGACCGGCGGGGGTTTCTGAAGGGTGCGGCAGCGGCGTCGGCCGCGGGTGTGCTGGTGGGGGCCGGGAGCGGGCAGGCCGCCGCCACGGCCGCCAGGCCCGCCGGACGTGCCGCCGTACGCCCCCGGCCCACCGTTTCCGCCCCCGTACAGGACTGGATGTCGGCCCTCCCGGACAGCACGCCGATGCAGCGGCTCTCCATCCCGGGCACCCATGATTCCGGGGCGCGCCACGGCGGCCCCTGGGTCGCCTGCCAGAACACCACCATCGCCCAGCAGCTGGAGAGCGGTATCCGCTTCCTGGACGTGCGCTGCCGGGCCATCGACTCGGTTTTCGCCATCCATCACGGCGCGTTCTACCAGCAGTTGATGTTCGGTGACGTGCTGGTGGCATGCCGGGCGTTCCTCCGGGCGCATCCGTCGGAGACCGTGCTGATGCGGGTCAAGCAGGAGTATTCCGAGGAGAGCGCGGCGGAATTCCGGCGGATCTTCGACATCTACCTGGACGGCAAGGGGTGGCGCCCGCTGTTCCGGCTGGACGGCACGCTGCCGTCGCTCGGGCAGGCCCGCGGCAAGGTCGTGCTGCTCGCCGACTCGGACGGGCTGCCGGGCGTGCGCTACGCCGATCCGCGCGTCTTCGACATCCAGGACGACTACATGGCCGAACCGCTGCGCAAGTACCCGTTGATCGAGGGGCAGTTCCGCAAGGCCGCCAGGGAGCCCGGCAAGCTGTTCGTCAACTACGTCAGCACCGCGGCGCTGCTGCCGCCCCGCTCCAACGCGGACCGCCTCAATCCGCAGGTGAAGAGCTTCCTGACCGGTACGGAGGCGAGCGGCTGGACGGGGCTCGGCATCGTCCCGATGGACTTCCCGAACGAACACGGGCTGGCCGCGACGCTGATCCGGCACAACACGGGAGGGTGACATGCGGCTGCGACGTCTCCCACGCGCACGCCGGCCGCGCCACGCCGGCTGGATGTCCCTGGTGCTCGCCCTGGGACTCGCCCTGCTGCTGCCGCTGCTCATCGTCCCGGCGATGGGCGCGCCCGCACACGCGGCAAGCAGCCCGGCCCACGAACCGGCCCGTGATCCGGCCCGCAATCCGGCCCGCGTCGTCGCGGAGGTGCCGGTCGGCGACCGCATGCTCGACCTCGGGATCTCGTCCCCCGAGACCGACGCGCCGGTCAAGTGGGTCCGGCTGCTGCTGCCGAAGGGCTGGTCGAAGGGCGCCTCCCGTACGTGGCCGGTGCTGTGGCTGTTGCACGGCGGTGGCGGCAACCATCAGGACTGGACGGCCAACACCCACGTCGAGCAGTTGGCCGCCGACCGCGATGTGCTCGTGGTCATGCCGGAGACCAGCGGGTGCAGCAGTTACAGCGACTGGTACAACTACGGCGCCTGGGGTTCGCCGGCCTGGGAGACGTACCTGCTGGACGAGGTGCGGCCGCTGCTGGAGCGCGACTACCGCGCGGGGACGACGCGCGCCGTCGCGGGGCTGTCGATGGGCGGGCTGGGCGCGCTGAAGTTCACCGCGGCGCGCCCCGGGATGTTCCGCGCGGCCGCCTCGTACAGCGGCGCCGTCAGCCCCCTGTACCGGTCCACCGACGGCGGCCTGTCCGGCCCGGACGGCGTCAAGCTGGGCGCGCTGTCCTGTCTCGCCGACTGGAAGCGCGTCTGGGGCGAGCCGGGCTACCCGTTCGACACCGACGACCCGGCCGACCTGCGGCAGCAGTGGCTGTGGAAGCGCAACAGCCCGCTGGAGCAGGCGGCGTCGCTGCGCGGTACGCCGCTGTACCTCTCGTACGGGGACGGTACGACCGACGGCGGTCCGGGCTGGTCGTGGGGGAACGGCGACACGCCGCCCGCCCCGTCGCCCGCGCGCTGCACCGATCCGCCCGCGCACGGCACGCAGGACCCGGTCGAGCGCGCCGTGTACGGCATGAACCAGCAACTGCGCGCCAAGCTGGCGCAGCTGGGCATCCCGGCGACCGTGTGCGCCTCGAAGGGCGGGCACAGCTGGCCGTACTGGGAGCGCGAGCTGGTCGCGTCGTGGCCGATGCTGATGCGCGCGTTGGGCGCCTGAGGGGTGGGAGGTCGCGGCCCCGGGCACAGGGAGCCCCGTCCCGGAACCGTATGATCTGCTGGTGAGTACGACCGAGCGCGGCCTCGCCGCACGGCCCCCGGCCCCGGCCGAGCCGCGCACCCGCCGTCGCGCCACCGCCCTCGGCCTCTGCGCCGCGCTCGGCCTGACCTGCGCCGGCACGGTGCTGGCCGTACGGGCCTTCGCGCACGGCGGGTATCTCGCGTCCGGCGATCCCGGCACGGGCTCGTACGCCGGGGAGGCCGCCGACGGGGACGCGGCGGCCGACGCACTGCTGTCCGGCCCGTACACCGAGCGCCCCGCACCGCCGCCCGCCACCGTCCGTACGACGGCGCGCCAGGACACGGCCGTACGGGACAAGGCGGCCGAGCCGCCCGTATCGCAGCCGCTGCGGGCCGGGCCGGCGGCCGTGTCGGCCCCCGTCGGCCCGCTCTTCTCACCGGGCGGCGACGGCGACGCCGACCACCACTGCACCGCGAGCGTGGTGCACTCCGCGACGCGCGACCTGGTCGTCACGGCCGCCCACTGCGTCTACGACGGCGGCTTCCGTACGAACCTGGTCTTCGCGCCGGGCTACCACGACGGGGTCGTGCCGTACGGCGTGTGGGTGCCGTCCCGCATCGTCGTCGATCCGCGCTGGGCCGACGGGCGCGACGAGGACCACGATGTCGCGTTCCTCCGGGTGCGCCGTTCGCGCGGTACCGGCGCCGACGGGCAGCGCGTCGAGGACCTGACCGGCGCCGAGCGGATCCGCTTCTCGCCGCCCGGCGGCCTGCCGACGCGGACCGTCGGTTATCCCGACGACCGCGAGTCCCCCGTCGACTGCCGCAACACCACCTCCGCGCTGCCCGGCCAGCTGCGCTTCGACTGCGCCGGCTTTCCCAACGGCACCAGCGGCGGACCGATGCTCACCGCCGTCGACCCGGACACCGGCCTGGGCACGGTGACCGGCGTCATCGGCGGGCTGGACGAGGGCGGCGACGACGAGACCTCGTACAGCAGCTGGTTCGGCCCGGACATCGCCGCCCTGTACAGGCGCGCCACGACAGACGGCGCCTGAGGCGTACGCCCTACTTCCCGCGCGGCACCACCGTCTTGAGCACCTTCGGCAGCGGGTACCAGTCGGCGGTCACGATGCTGCCGTGGGCGGCGGCCAGCTGGTTCACGCGGGCCAGCGCCTCGGTCTCGGTGGGCTTGGTGCCGTCGATGACCGGGGACACCTGGTGCGCGTCGGTCATGATCAGCAGGTAGTGGCGGCTGTCGTACCAGGCGGTGTCGATGCCGTTCTTCAGGTACGTGGCGGCGTCGCCGTCGAAGACCACGAACCAGGGGCGCAGCGCGGTGTCGGTGTAGCGGGTGCGCGGGTCGCCCGCCGCCGCGCCGTGCACCGCGGGGAAGGCGGTGGCCTGGTTCAGCTTGCCCTGGGCGGCGAGGTTCTTCAGGTGGGTGGCGTACTCGCGGTCGGTCCACAGCTTGTCGAGCGGGTTGCCCTCCTCGACCGTGCCGGGTATCAGCTCGAAGAGGAACTTGCCGTTCAGCGCGGAGCGGGTGGGCCAGCCGTTCGCCTGTACGGCCTCGTCGAGGTCACGGTGGCCGGCGGCCAGGTCGCCGGGCCCGTACACCGCGTCGCCCAGCTTGGCGCGGACCAGCGCGTCGAAGGCGGCCGGGCCCCGGCCGCCCTTGTCGTTGAAGCCGTCCTTCATCTCGACCTTGACCGTGATCGGCCGGTGGCCGGGGTGGGCGTCGTGCCACGCCTTCATGTCGGCGAGGCAGCCGCCGAGGTCCTGGTCGCGTTTCTTCGTGCGCAGCTCGCCCGCGGTGGCGGCGTTCACGCAGTTGCTGTTGTTGCCGAACGGGTTGCTGTGCGAGACCCGCCAGGACTTGCCCAGCGCGTTGGTCCACACGTCCAGTTCGAGCAGGCTCGCGCCGGAGTCCAACGCGTCCGCGAAGTACGGGTACTTGGCCTTCTCGTAGGCGTTGTGGACGCCGACGGACGTGGTCGCGCCGTACGACCCGGCGGGCTGCGCCGCACCGGCCGGGCCCGCCAGCGCCACTACCACCGCCGCCGCGATCGCGGCCGTCCCCGCGCTCCGTGTTCTGCTCATGTGCCCCCGCTTTCGTTCCACTGGCCCCCCGGCTGCCCCTTGTGGCTCCGGAACCACCAGCCCCTCCGGTCGATGCAGCAGCGTACGGGAGTTGACGGGTGGTCCGCCCACCGGGTGGGTACGCGGGCCGGGAATCGCCGTGCCGAGCCAGCAAACCAGGATGTGGAGGACATGTACGGCATCGTGGACACCGTGCACACACCGCTCGACGACGCGCCCCCCGGAGGCCGGCCATGAGCAGCAGCGACCGCGCCCGGGTCAAGGCCCTTCTGAACACCTACGGCCGGACCTACGCCGACGAGGCCGGCATCCGGATCAAGGACACACCCCAGCCGCTGTATCAGCTGCTGGTGCTCTCGTGCCTGCTCAGCGCCCGCATCCAGGCCAATATCGCGGTGGCGGCGAGCCATGCGCTGTCCAAGGCCGGGATGCGGACCGCGCAGCGCATGAAGGACGCCACCTGGCAGCAGCGGGTGGACGCCCTCGGCGAGGGCGGATACCGCCGCTACGACGAACGCACCTCGACCCAACTGGGCGACGGCGCCGAGCTGTTGCTCGACAAGTACGGCGGCGACCTGCGCCGGATGCGGGACGCGGCGGACGGGGACACCGGCCGGCTGCGCTCACTGCTGCGCGAGGTCCCCGGCCTGGGGCCCGCCGGTACGGACATCTTCCTGCGGGAGGCCCAGGCCGTCTGGACGGACCTCGCGCCGTACCTGGACGCCAAGGCCATACAGGGCGCGGAGCGGGTCGGCCTGCCGTCCTCCCCCGACGCGCTGCTCAAGGCCGCCGGAAAGACGGACCCCGCCCTGCTGGCGGCGGCCCTGGTGCGCGCGGCGCTCGACAAGAAAGGCGCCGAGGAGATCCGTAAGGCCGGGTGAGCGGCCGGTGGCCCCGGTCCCGCAATGGGGACCGGGGCCACCGGCACCTGCCCCTACGCCTGCCCGCGTGTCTACGGCGTCTCGGTGAGCAGCCCGCGGGCCGTCGCCGCGATCGCCTGTGCGTCGATCCCGGCCGCCCGCAGCTGCTCCTCCGGCGACGCGGAGCCGGGCATGGTGCGCACCGCGAGCCGGGCCAGGCGGGGCACCGGGTGGCCGTCGGTGAAGGCGTCCAGCACCGCGTCGCCGAGGCCGCCCTCGGGGTGGTGGTCCTCGACGGTGATGATCCGCCCGGTGACCTCGGCGGCCTCCCGCAGCGTGGGCAGGTCCACCGGCTTGAGGGAGTACAGGTCGATGACCCGGGCGGCCACGCCCTCGCCGGCCAGGGTGTCGGCGGCGGCCAGCGCCTCGTGGACGGTGATGCCCGCGGCCACGATGGTGACCCGGTCCTCGGGCGTCGAACGCAGCGTCTTGCTGCCGCCGATCGGGAAGTCCTCCCCCGGTCCGTAGATGACCGGGCTCTCGCCCCGGGACGTGCGCAGATAGCGGATGCCGCGCGCGCCGGCCATGGCGGCGGTCAGCCGGGCCGCCTGGTTGGCGTCGCACGGGTACAGGACGGTGCTGCCGTGCACCGCGCGGAACGCGGCCAGGTCCTCCAGGCCCATCTGCGACGGCCCGTCCTCGCCGATGGCGACGCCCGCGTGCGACCCGACGAGGTTGAGGTCGGCCCGGCTGACGGCGGCCATCCGCACGAAGTCGTAGGCGCGGCTGAGGAAGGCGGCGAAGGTGGTGGCGTACGGCACCCAGCCGCGTACCTGCATGCCGACCGCGGCGGCCACCATCTGCTGCTCGGCGATGTAGCACTCGAAGTACCGGTCGCCGTGCGCGTCGGCGAAGAAGGCGGCGCGGGTGGAGTCGCCGACCTCGCCGTCCAGCGCGACCACGTCGCCGCGGGCGGCGCCGAGCGCGGCGAGCGCCTCGCCGAACGCGTTGCGGGTGGCGACCGCGTCGCCGACCTTGTAGTCCGGCAGCTCGGGCTCGCCGCCGCCGGACCGCAGCCGCGACTCGGCGTCCCGCGGCCCGTGCACCTGAACGCTCAGGTCGCGGACGCCGCCCAGCTCCTCGATCGCCTCGGCCGCGTCCTTCAGCGGCTTGCCGTGCTTGCCCTCCTGGTCGGCCACGGCCCGTACGCCCTGGCCCTTGCGGGTCCTGGCGATGATCGCGGTGGGCCGGTCGGTGGTGGCCTCCGCCTCGGCGTACGCGCGGTCCACCGCCGCCACGTCGTGGCCGTCCACCTCGATGGTGTGCCAGTCGAAGGCCCGGATGCGGCGCGCGTAGGCGTCCAGGTCCCAGCCGTGCCGGGTGGGTCCGCGCTGGCCGAGCCGGTTCACGTCGATGATCGCGGTGAGGTTGGCCAGCTTCTCGTACCCGGCGTGTTCGAACGCCTCCCACATCGAGCCCTCGGCCATCTCGCTGTCGCCGCACAGCACCCACACCCGGTACGGGACGCGGTCCAGGTCGCGGCCGGCCAGCGCGAGGCCGACGCCGATGGGCAGCCCCTGGCCGAGCGAGCCGGTGGCCACGTCCACCCACGGGATGCGCGGGGTGGGGTGCCCCTCCAGCAGGCTGCCGTTCTTGCGGAAGGTCAGCAGCTGCTCGTCGGTGAGCGCCCCGGCCGCCTTGCCCATCGAGTACACCAGGGGCGAGGCATGGCCCTTGGAGAAGATGAGGTGGTCGTTGCCGGGGTTCTCGGGGTCGGCGAAGTCGTAGCGCAGGTACTCGCTCAGCAGCACCGCGGCCAGGTCGGCCGCGGACATCGAGGAGGTCGGGTGGCCGGAGCCGGCCGCGTCGGCGGCGCGTACGGAGTCGACGCGCAGCTGTTGTCCCAGCTCGCGCAGCCGGTCGTACCGGGCGGTGTCCGCACCCGGGTCGTTCTGCTTGGTCATCAGCTTCCTTCCGCTTTTCGGGACTTTTCCGGCGCGGTCTCGGACGTTTCCTTCGGCGTTTCCTTGGGCGTGTCCTCGGGCGTCCCGTCCGCCGTCCGCTCCCCCTCGCGTCCGTCCACGGGTATCCGGGCCAGTTCGGGCGCCGCCGTGTCCAGCGGCACGGACCAGGAGCGCACCAGGCCGAGCTGCACGCCCTGGCGCGGCAGCGCCGCGTCCAGCAGCCAGTCGGCGGCGACCCGGACGCGGTTGCCGGGCATCGCCATCAGGTGGTAGCCGCGGGTCACCGCGTTGGCGACCGGGCCGGACAGCGGCACGTGCAGCGGGTTGGCGGCGGCCTGCACGCCACCGAGGTCGACCATGAAGCCCAGGTCGTGGTGCTTGTAGGCGCGGGGCTCGCCCTGCCCGTAGGAGGCGGCGACGTTGTGGGCCGCGACCTTGCCCTGGCGCTGTGCGTGCTGGGCGGTCATCGGCGTCACCTGGCCCGGCCGGGTCAGGTCCGGTACGGCGGCGGCGTCGCCGCAGGCGAGCACCTCGGGGTGGCCGGGCACGGCGAGGAACTCGTCCACGCACAGCCGGCCGCGTTCGGTGGGCAGTCCCAGCGACTCCACCAGCGGGTCGGGCCGCACGCCGACGCACCAGATCAGCGAGCGGGTGTCGACCGACGTGCCGTCGTCCAGCAGCACCCCGTCGGAGGTGGCCTCCTTGACAGAGGTCCTGGTACGGATCTCCACGCCGCGCTTGCTCAGCACCCGGTGCGCGGTGCGCGACAGCCGCTCGTCCAGCTCCGGGAGCACCCGGTCGGCGAGGTCCAGCAGGATCCAGCGGGGCTGCGGCTCACCGCGCAGCCCGGCGTTGTGGCGCGCCAGCGACCGGGTGAAGGTCACGCCGTGCGCGGCGACCTCGATGCCGGTGTAGCCCGCGCCGACCACGACGAAGGTGGTGCGCGCGGCCCGTTCGGCGGGGTCCTCGGCGGCGCCCGCCAGCTCGATCTGCCGGGTCATGTGGTCGCGCAGGTACAGCGCTTCGGGCATGCCGCGGAAGCCGTGCGCGTGCTCGGCGACGCCCGGGATGGGCAGCAGCTTGTTCACGCTGCCGACGGTCAGGACGAGGCGGTCGTAGCCCAGCGAGCCGGTGCGCCCCTCCGGGTCGGTGTACTCGACGCGGCGGCCCGCGAGGTCCACGCCGCCGACCTGGCCGAGGACCAGCCGGACGCCGGGCAGCGTGCCGGTCAGCGACACCGACACCCGGCGCGGCTCCAGGATCCCGGCCGAGACCTCGGGCAGCAGCGGCAGGTAGAGGAAGTAGTCGTTGGGGTTGATCAGCACGATCTCAGCGGCGCCGCGGGCCTTCTTGGCGAGCGTGCGGGCGCATTCGTACCCGGCGAAGCCCGCCCCCACGATCACCACGCGCGGCCGCCTCCCGTTACGGGCCTCCGCCACCATCTGCGTCTCCTCTCACCTCGGGGTCCTGCCCTGATCGGCCCGGGTGCCCGCATTCCGCGCGGGTATGTACGCCGTCCGGCCCAGCCGCGCGGTACCGGTCATCGCCCGGACGGCGGGTCCGACGGCGGGTCCGGCGCGGGCAGAAGGTCCCGCGCCGGCCGTTCAGTCCGGCAGCGCGAGCAGGACGCGGCCCGGGGCCCTCGGGTGCTCGACGGCCTCGTGGGCGGCGGCGATGGCGTCGAGCGGATGGACGGCCGCGACGGGATAACGCAGCGCGGCAGCGGCGGCCGCCGCCGTGATGTCCGGTACGGCCAGGCGCACCGCCTCGCGCGGAAAGTCGTCGTAGCCCAGCAGCCGTACGGTCGCGTTCTTGAAGGCCAGCGGCCAGAAGGGCAGCGCGGGGGCGGGGTCGCCGGTCGCGTAGGCGGCGATGGTGCCGCCGGGGGCGAGCAGCCGCGCGTCGAGGTCCGCGTCGGCGTCGAAGGCGACCTCGACGACGCGGTCGGCACCGCGTCCTCCGGTCAGCGCGAGCACGGCGTCCATCACGTCGTCCCCCGCGCTCGCCGCCCGGTCCACCCCCAGCTCCCGCAACTCGCCGAGCTGGTCCGGGCGCGTGACCGTGCCGATCACCAGGGCACCGGCCCGGCGCGCCAGGACGGCCGCCGCGCGGCCGACGCTGCCGAGCGCGCCCGCCACCACCACCGTCCGCCCGGTCATCGGACCGTCCGCGAACAGCGCGCGGTGCGCGGTGATACCGGGGATGCCCAGGCAGGCGCCCTGCTCGGCGGACACGCCCTCGGGCAGGGCGCCGACGCAGCCCTCGGGGACGACCGTGTACTGGGCGGCGGTCCCCTGCGGCCGGTAGCTCTGCGCGTACGAGCACCAGGCGCGGCGGCCCACCCAGGCGGCGGACACCCCGTCACCGACCGCGTCCACCACCCCCGCACCGTCGCTGTGCGGCACGGTCAGCGGGAAATCGGGCGTGGCGGCGCCCAGCCAGACCTGCCGTTTCTTGACGTCCCCGGGATTGATCCCGGAGAACGCCAGCCGGATGCGCAGTTCACCCGGGCCCGGCTCGGGAGTGGGCAGTTCCCCCACCCGGAACACCTTTCGCGCCGGGCCCCTTTTCTCGTACCAAGCGGCGCGCATACGAGGCACGATACGGCGTCCGCCGTCGGCGTGGACAACCCCCGACGCGCGCAATACGTTCAATGGCACTGGCACCGCACGACGTTCCCGGGGGTGCGCGGTGAAGACCGAGGTCATCGAGAAAGACGATCAGTACGTACTGAATCACTGCACGAAATACCTCGCCAGGGAGAGCCGGGACGCGCGCCATGATTTCGGGCAGTACGCGCCCGGTGACGACCGCGCGGCGATCTGCGAGGCGTGGCGCTTCCCGGTCGTGGACGCGCACTGGGACGGGGTGTCGGCGGCCGCCTCGTATCCGTACAACGACGTCACGTTCGTCTACGACGGCCGCCGCGCCGCCCCTGCCTCGGTGGCCGTACTGGGCACGTTCGGGCCGCTGCACGCGCCGGTCCCCTTGCGTCCGCTGGTCTTCGCGGGCGAGCCGACCGGCTTCTGGGCCGTCACCGTGCGGGTGCCCAAGGGGCAGGTGCACACATACAAGTTCGCGGTGGACGGGGCGTATGTGCTCGACCCGGTCAACCCGCAGCGCGCCGTGCTGGACAACGGCGAGCCGTGGTCCCGCTTCTTCACCGACGCCTGCACCGTGCCGCTGACGCTCAGCCGCACCGAGCGCGAACTGCTCGGCCGGCTGGTGCGCCATCTGCTGCCCTTCCGGCTCGACGAGAACCGGCGCTTCATCCGCGGGGTGTACGAGTCGCTGGACCGCGCGAGCCGGGACGAGGAATTCCCGCTGGCCTACCAACTGGACGACGAGGTGGGCACGGTCAACTACATCGACAAGCTGATCGCCCGCCAGGAACAGCACAACGCCGATGATTACCACACCTGCCTCAAAATCATCGGGGAAATCCTGCGGTCACGGTTCGGCGGGCTCGATCCGGCGACCGCGCCCCCGGAGATGTTCGCGGATCTCTACCGGCAGATGGAAACCGAGAAGGTGGACGGCTGGGACTACTCCCGCTACGGAAGTCCGCGGTACTTCCTGCTGCTCCTGCGCCGGCATGCGATGACCGGCGCGTTCGTGCACCCGAAACACGGCGGGAATTCCGGCGCGGCGGGCTGGATGTATCTGGAGAGCCGGTTCCGGGACGCGCGGGACGCCACGCTCTTCGACTGGCGGCGGGCGCTGGAGTCCCCGCTGGGCCACAACACCGACTACCGCGGCTGAGCGGGGGGACGGCATGGACGGGGAGAGTGCCACGGTCGTCGTCATCGGCAGTGGCGCGGGCGGCGCACCGCTCACCCACACACTGGTACGGGCCGGCCACCGGGTGGTCGTCCTGGAGAAGGGGCCGCTGCTGCGCACCCAGGCGCAGAGCCCCGGCGGCCTGTCGGACTTCAAGCGGGACGAGTGCTTCGCCACCGGCTCGGAGAAGCGCATCACCGTCCAGGGCGTGGCCAACACCGGCGAGCCGTTCTTCTCCAGCCATGTGGAGCCGGACCTGAACGACGAGCCGCACGTCTACCGCGACAGCGACGGCCGGGACCGCGTCACCATCGAGGGCTACACGGCCCAAGTGGTCGGCGGCGGAACGCAGTTGTACGGCGGGGTGTCGCCCCGCTTCACCCCCGAGGACCTGCGGCTGGCCACCCTGAACGCGTCGCGGGGCGACCTGCGCGACGACCCGGGCGGCGAGGTGCGCCGGGAGGCCCGCGACTGGCCGCTGGACTACGCCGCGCTGGAGCCGTACTACACGAAGGCCGAGGAACTGGTCGGCATCAACGGGACCTGGGAGGGCCAGGCCAAGATCCCGTCCCAGGACCGCTACCAGCCGCCGCTCGACCCCAACCCGATCAGCGCGTACGCCGCCGCCGGGATGGACGCGCTCGGGATGCGCCGCTACCGCACCCCGCTCGCGGTCATCACCCGCGACCACGCACCCAGCGGCCGTACGGTGCCCGCCGACGCCGACAGCATCAAGACGGCGTTCGTCAACCGCTACGGCGACCCGCTGGGCCTGAAGTCCAACGTCTGGGTGTCGCTGCTGGCGCCGCTGCGCGAGGTGAACGGCAGCGGCGGCCTGGACCTGCGGGCCAACTGCACCGTCACCCACCTGGAGGCGGACGGCCCGCGTGTGACGAAGGTCCACTACCGCGACCCGGGCGGCCGGCCCCGTACGATCGCCGCCGGGACCGTCGTCGTGGCCTGCTCGGCGATCGAGTCCGTACGGCTGCTCCAGCTCTCCGGCCTGCTGGACCAGGCCTTCGACAAGCGGGTCAACGCCAACGGTCTGCTGGGCCGCTACTTCCTGACGCACTGCTTCGGCGGCGCCCAGTGCATCGTCCCCGAGCGCGCCGACAAGTCCAGGACGCTGGACTCGGACTGGGCCACCGACCACTGCGCGCGCCCCGAGTGGTTCCGCGCCCAGGGACTGTGGGCAGGTGGCGTGATCTACAACAACACCTCCGACGGCGCCCTGCCCATCTCGCTCGCCCGCACCTGGCACGCGATGGACATGGACAACATGTGGAAGGGCTACCTCTACGACACCGGCCTGGTCGGCAACGGCTTCGAGGACTACCTGGAGGACAGCTTCGGGCGGCGCCTGTCGGTGGCGTTCATGGCCAACCAGGTGCCGCAGCGGGAGAACCGCATCGAGCTGCACCCGAGCGTGACCGACAAGTGGGGCCGCCCGGTCGCGTACATCATCAAGACCTGGCACCCGCACGACCGGGCGCTGATGGACACCCTCGCCGAGCAGTGCCGGCAGATCCTGGTGCGCGGCGGTGACGTGCGCGACGTCAGCGCGGGGTCGGTGGGCGGTTCGGTGGTACGGATCGCCAACCACGTGCTGGGCGGCGCCCGGTTCGGCACCGACGCCGCGGACTCCGTCCTCGACCCCGACTGCCGGGCCTGGAACTTCGACAACCTCTACGTCACCGACGGGGCGTTCATGCCGACCTCGGGCAGCGCCAACCCGACGCTGACCATCGAGGCGAACTCCTTCCGCGTCGGCGACGTGCTGCTGGACCGGCTCGGGAGGGCGTGACATGGACAGCCGCTTCGACGAGGTCTTCACCCACCCCGAGAACGAGATCTTCCGCGTCGTCTTCTACCCCGACCGCATCTACCACGCCCGCTACCTCAACGCGACCCGCTCCTCGCGCTACCGCTACTACGTCGCCGAGGTACGCGGTTCCGCCGACGGCACCGCCATCAAGGGCGACGTCTTCCTCGGCGGCACCAAACTCTGCCCGATGCTGCGCATCGAGTATTCCGGCATCCGCCTCGTGGAGCAGGCCAGGGAGTTCAACCGGCGCCTGGGGCCGCGGACGAAGGCGTGGCTGAAGGTCACCGGCGAGGACCCCGCGGACTCCGCCGAGGCCATCGTCACCCTGCACTGGGACCCGGTGATCGGCGCGTACGCGGCGGAGATCTGGGAAACGCTGGAGCCGCCGGACGGCACCGCCCACGACCACCGGGTGCTGCCGCTGATGGGCCGCAACGCGCCCATCACCCGGGTGCCGCAGCTGTCCCCGCTGCTCGGCTCGGTGACCGAGGTGGCGATGGCGTTCCGCGAGGACGGCGTGCTGTACCCGACGGGCCAGCGGCTGGGCAACCCGCAGTGGGACAACGCCTACCTCCGTTCCCACCAGGAACCACGCACCCAGGAGCCCAGCGACCCCCGCAACACCGTCGCGGACAGCAACTACCTGCTCGACTTCCGGCGCGGCTTCTTCATCCCCGACGCGTCGCAGATCCAGCCGGTCAACTACCGCAACGCCATGACCGACGAGGGCAATCCGGAGCGCCGGGAGGACAACATCGTGCAGATGCGCTGGCTGTTCCAGCGCGAACTCGGCAGCGACCTGGTGTTCTTCCACGAGGTGACGGTGCCGCCCGGCGCGGTGGAGGGCACCCACCGGCACATCGGCTCGGAGGAGCTGTACTACGTCGTCTCCGGCACCGGCACCGCGTACATGAGCGACGGCGACGACCCGACGACCGCCGCCTATCCGCTGGTCGAGCGGCCGGTCTTCGGCGTCGGCCCGGTCAAGTGCCGGGAGCTGCCGGTCAAGCCGGGCAGCGTCCTCTACACCAAGAGCGGCGGCGTGCACGGCATCCGCAACCCCGGTACCGAGCCGCTGAAGTTCGTCGCGTTCCTCTACCACACCACCTGAGGCGGTCCCGCGATGCCCAAGATCGTGCACACCGACTCGGTCTTCCGCGTCGACCCGGTCAAGCCCCCGGACTACGCGGAGGCCAACCCGCTGCTGAAGCTGCTGGGCCTGGTCGAGCGCACCCGGTTCGCCGCCGAGCGCGAGCACTACGAACCCGCCTCGCTCCAGCACCTGTTCCCGCTGCGCACGCTCCAGCTGTACGGGCCCACCTCGCCCGACCAGGACCAGCTCGCCCCGGAGCAGCAGGACAACAAGAACGACTTCCAGAAGCAGAACGTCCGCGACTTCACCCTGGCCGACACCCGGGCGGTACGCGGCTGGGCCGAGATCGGCGACTGGCGCGGCCCGTTCCTCCAGCTGTCCTACCGGGGCGGCCCGGACTCGGCGCTGTGGCGCGAGGCGGGCCGGCTCGGCGACGCCATCGGCTGCGTGCTCTCCGTCCAGGGCAGCCGCCCGCTACCGGTCCGTGTGCCGTACGACGAGGAAACCGACTTCTACACCATCGAACTGTGGGGCCGGGTCGGCGACGGCCTCCGCGACCTGCTGGGCCCACGTGGCCGGTCGGCCCTGGACGCCGGGCTGCTCCAACCCCGCCCGGACATCGTCACCGGCCTGGGCCAGGACTTCCACCGCGACCAGATGACCAACCAGGACCTGCGCCTGGTCGCCCCGCGGCACGCCATGCACCCCGTACTCCCCTGCTACATCGACCTGCGCTGGACCGCGAGCCCCGACGGCGCCGGCTCGGCCGACCCGCCCTCCGGATCCGTACGCCTGGGCTTCGAGATGAGGATCCGCGGCTGGGACAACTACCTCGGTGTCGGCACCAGCGCCAACCCGCACGGCGGCGTCGGCTTCCTCGAATACCGCACGCTCTTCAGCGAGTACGGCCGCTGGGCGGGCAGCGACGACCTGCGGCGCACCCTGGAGCCGTACAACCTCGACGCGTTCGGCCGCAAGGGCCACGCGAGCGGCGACGTGGAGCCCTTCCTCGCCGTCACGTACATGGACCTGCACGTCCTGGACCCGGCCTGCGGCATCGGCCTGCACCGGCACCGGGACAACCAGGAGGTCTTCCTGATGCTGGAGGGCGACGGGCTGATGGTGATCGGCGACTGGGCCGACTCCGGCAGCCGGGTCCGCTCCTTCGAGGTCCGCCGGCTGCCCGCCGGGCACCTCGCCCTCCTCAAGGGCGGCAACCTGCACGGGCTGATGAACCCGGCGGACCAGCGGGCGTCCCTCTTCATGTTCGGCGGTTACGACTGATGGCCGCTCCCCGCGCGAACCCCGTGCCCGGCGACCCGTACCGGCTCGGCGCCCACTGGGACGGCTCCGGCACATCCTTCGCCGTGTACTCCTCGGCGGGCGCGTACGGCGGCTCCGTCGAGCTGTGCCTGCTCGACGCGGGCGGTGAACGGCGGGTCCCGATGGCGGTGGACTGCGACATCTGGCACACGTACGTACCGGACGTGCGGCCGGGCCAGGGCTACGGCTACCGCGCGCACGGCCCGTACGCACCCGAACGGGGCCTGCGCTTCGACCCGTCCCGGCTGCTGCTCGACCCGTACGCGAAGATCCTGAAGCCGACGGGCCCCCGGACCCTCCTGCCCCTGGTCGCCGACACGGCGTACGACTGGGGCGACGACCGGCCGCCGCGCCACCCCTGGTCGCGGACGATCCTGTACGAGACACACGTCAAGGGCCTGACGGCTCGTCACCCCGACGTCCCGCCGACGCTACGGGGCACCTACGCCGGCCTGGCACACCCCGCCATGACCGGACACCTGACGCGCCTGGGCGTCACCGCGGTCGAGTTGATGCCTGTACACCAATTCCTCTCCGAACCGTTTCTCCTCGACCGCAACCTGACCAACTACTGGGGCTACGCCACCATCGGCTTCTTCGCGCCGCACGCCGCGTACAGCTCGACGGGCCACGAGGGCGGCCAGATCACCGATTTCCGGCACATGGTCAAGGCCCTCCACTCCGCCGGCATCGAAGTCATCCTCGACGTCGTCTACAACCACACCGCCGAGGGCCCGCCGGGCGACCCGACGCTGTGCTTCCGCGGCCTGGCCAACGAGATCTACTACCGGCTGGACCCCGCCGACCCGTCCCGCTACCTCGACACCACCGGCACCCGCAACACCCTCAACGCCGGCCGCCCCGAGGTACTGCGACTGATCATGGACTCGCTGCGCTACTGGGTCACCGAGATGCACGTGGACGGTTTCCGCTTCGACCTCGCCGCGACCCTGGCCCGCCAGTACGGCTACGTCGACCGCCTCGCCGCCTTCTTCGACCTGCTCTACCAGGACCCGGTCGTGAGCCGCGTCAAACTGATCGCCGAACCCTGGGACGTGGGCGCGCCCGACAGCTACCAGGTGGGCCGCTTCCCGCCCGGCTGGAACGAGTGGAACGACCGCTACCGGGACACCGTGCGCGACTTCTGGCGGGGCCGCCCAGCCGTCGCCGACCTGGCGAGCCGGATCGCCGGATCCTCCGACCTGTACGCCCCCGAACGGCGCGGCCCCGACGCCTCCATCAACTTCGTCACCTGCCACGACGGCATGACGCTGACGGACCTGGTGACGTACGCGCGCAAGCACAACGAGGCCAACGGCGAGAACAACCGGGACGGCACGGACGACAACCGCTCGGCCAACTACGGCGTCGAGGGCCCCACATCCGACCCCGCCATCGTCTCCGTCCGCGAACGCCAGCGCCGCAACCTCCTCGCCACACTGCTCCTGTCCCAGGGCTGTACGATGCTGTACGGCGGCGACGAACTCGGCCGTACGCAAGGCGGCAACAACAACGCGTACTGCCAGGACAACGGCACGAGTTGGTACGACTGGTCGTCCCCCACCCCCCTCACCGACTTCGTGAGCCGAGCCGTAGCCCTCCAGCGCGCACACCCGGTACTCCAGCGCACCACCTTCCTGACCGGCTCCGGCGACCCACCCGACATCGCCTGGTACGACCGCGACGGCCGCCCGATGAGTGTGTCCCGCTGGCAGGATCCGGCGACCCGCTTCCTGGCCTTCCTGCTGGCCGGAAACCACACCCTGGAACCGGGCACCGACGTCCTCGCACTGCTCAACTCCGGCGCGGACGCGGTGGCTTTCCCGGTGCCGGGGCGGTCCGGTGCGGTGTACGAGGTGGTGCTGGACACCACGGCGGCGGACGGCGCGCCGACGGCGTCGGCCACGCTGAAGGCGGGGGACGTGTGCACGGTGCCGGCTCGTACGGTACTGGTGGCCACCGCTTAGGGGCGGGCGGTTGACGGCCCTCGTAACCCTCGTAAAGTGCCTGCGACACCACTCCACCGCAGGCCAGGGAGACCGGAAATGCCCGCCACCAGACGACCGTTGCAACCCCTGCCGCTCGCGGCTACCGTGCTCACCGGCACGGTAGCGCTCTACATGGCACTCGTCGCGTTCGGCAACATCACCGACTTCGGCACCAACCAGGCGTTCGTGCAGCATGTCCTGGCTATGGACACCACGTTCAAGGACCCGGACCTGATGTGGCGCTCCATAGAATCGCCCACCCTCCAGAACATCGCCTACGTCCTGATCATTGTGTGGGAGACGGTGGCGGCGGTGCTGCTGATCGGGGGGACGGTGCTGTGGGCGCGGGAGGTGCGCGGGGGCGCCGGATATGCGGGGCCACGACGCTTGAGCACCATCGGCCTGCTGATGGTGCTGCTGCTTTTCGGCGCCGGGTTCATGGCGGTCGGCGGGGAGTGGTTCGCGATGTGGCAGTCGAAGAGCTGGAACGGGTTGGATGCGGCGGCGCGGAATGTGGTGCTGGCGGGGGTGGCGTTGGTGGTGGTGCAGCTTCGCGGTGCCGACGAAAGGTAGCGCCCGGCACTGTAAGGCACAGCCCTCTACTGCCCTCTTCCGAATGGTGTGCGGAGCCCTTGCACCGGGTCGCCGTTCACGTCATGCCCGACGCGCCAGTCCGATCCACCGGTCGTCCTGGAACTCCGCGGGAATCTCATCCTCGTCCGGATCGATCCCACGGCTTTCCAGTTCGGCGAACCAGTCGTCGCGCCGCGATGCGGGAAGCCGCCGCCCGCACCACGGGCAAAACCCGATCCTGACCTTGGCGCTGCCGCCATCATGGATGATCAACCCGTATTCCTGGAACTTGGGGATGAACAGGACCAGCGCATCCGGGCAATCGAAGGCGGAGGAGTGTTCATCGCAGGACCAGTTGACCTGGCTCCTCATCATCGCGCAGCAGTGCTCGGTCATTGCTGTCCTCTTCCTTGCATCGGGAGTCGGGTCCCGGCCCGGCCGCCCTGCCCCCACGCCAGGAGACAGTGAAGCGCCGAGTCGGGCTCCGGCCTGATGCCGGAACCCGACTCGGACAGACCTGCACGGGCAACCGGCCGATTCTAGCCCGCTACGGCTTCGATGAAATACTCGTAGCCGTCCGGATCGAATGTCTCTCCTGTGAGCCTCCTCAGAGAATCCAGCTGCTTCTCGTTCAAGGGATACACGTGAACGAACCTTTCGCCCGGGACACCCACCAGATCGGCGGCAGCCGACAGGCCGATATGCGTAACATCCATCTGCCGCTCCGGGAAATCGGAGTCCTTCCGGCATTCAGTAACGATGATCTTCACTTCTCCACCTTGCCATGCTGGAGGCCCCATTCGTAGATGAGCCCCTCCGGGCCCTTCCACCCCTTAGGCCTCCACCGCCCTGGACGGGCGTCTTCGGCTTGGCCTTTCGCGCCTTGGGGAAGGCGGAGAGTTCACCCGGAATATCCGTAGGACCGGGATCGGTCTAGGATCGCCGAGCCGTAGGTCGCGACCGTATCCGCGAAGTCACCGGCCTTGTCCTCCACGGCCCCCGGACCTTCAGTGCCGGCAGCGCAACCTTGCGCCCCTGAACCGCCTCGACCGACGCCACTGCCCAGCCTGCGTGTCGATCCGTTCGGTCTGCCCGGCCTGTTCGCTCTGTTCCATCCGTATGTTCCGTCCGCTTCCGTTGCCGCGGTACGAACGTTCTCACCACTCCACGCGATAACCGGTCAGCCACTCATCCGCCCCGTCTCCCCCACGTTCGATACTGCGCGGCAGCATCACATCGCGCACCAGCCGCCGTACCGTCCCCGGCGCCGACCGGCGGGCCATCCGTGCGCTGTGGGCCACGACCCGCTCCACGCGGGTGCGGCGGAGTTCCTCGTACGCGGTGAAGGCCCGGCGGGGTTCGTGCTGGTCGCGCAGGCACTTGGCCAGGGTTATGGCGTCCTCGATGGCCATCGAGGCGCCTTGTGCGGCGTTGGGCGCGGCCGCGTGGGCCGCGTCGCCGATGATCACCATGGTGTCGGAGTACCACTGCGGGGTGACGGCCAGGTCGTAGGCGTGCGAGGCGACGATGTGCTCGCCGGTGGCGCGTACGACGGCGGCGGCCGGGGTGTGGTCGCCGTCGAGGAGTGTGGCGGCGCGGTGCCGCCACTGGTCGGGCGTGACGGCGGCCAGGTCCTGCCGCGACCGCTCGGGGCCCGGCGCGTTGGTGAACCACCACACCTCGCCGTCCGGCGCCGCCGTACAGCCGAAGAAGGCCCGCCGGCCATAGATCATGGTGTAGGTGTCGGGCGCGGACGGCGGTTTGATGTCGCGGGTGTAGCCGCAGACGGTGTTCTGGCCGGTGTAGCGGGGGCGGGGCGCCGCCGGGTCGATCAGCTTGCGGACGACCGAGTGGATGCCGTCCGCGCCGATCACGAAGTCGCCCTCGGCGCGGCTGCCGTCGGAGAACGAGGCCACCACCCGGCGGTCGCTGACGGTCTCGGCGGCGACGAGCCGTTTCCCGTGCCGTACCGGAATTCCGCGCCGGCGCGCCTCCTCGTGCAGCACCCGGTAGAGGGTGGCGCGGGTGAGCGTACGCGGGCCCATCGCCGTCTCGTCGGCCGTACCCGCGAGGGCGCGCTCACCGAGCCGCTTGCCTGTGCTGCTGAGGAACTCCACCCGCTCGGCGGGGAAGGAGTTGGCCACGACCGGGCCGTGCGCGCCGATGACACGCAGCGCCTCCAGCCCGTTGGCGAACACGACGAGGAAGGCCCCCACGTCGTCGGCGCCGGTCTCGTACGCCTCGAAGACCTCCGCGTCGATGCCCGCCTTCTGCAGAGCCATCGCGGTCACCGCTCCCGCGATCCCACCACCGATGATCAGGGCGTTGGTCATGGCGCTCCCCAGGTGAGTCACCGTACGGCGGTACGCGGAGGCGTGCCGCCACTGTCCACGATGCCGGTGGCGCCCGACGGGGGCCAGACCCTGGGTGAGGGCCGATATGTGTTGTACGCGGCTGCCCGGTAGGAGATTTCCCGGGCAGCCGCCGCGGGGCTCAGGCTCCCGTGGTCATGGCCTCGCCCCGCGCCCGCGCCGCCTGCCTCCACGGGCAGGTGGTACGGAGATCAGTGACCGGTATCGCGCCCGACGAGGGCGGGACGAGTCCGGTCGTCCGACTCGTCGAAGGTGGTCGCGCAGTGGCCGCCGGCCTGCGCCACCCGCTGCTGGAGCGCGCTTCGCAGGGCGCTGTCATGGGCGAGCCGGCCCCAGGAATGCACCAGACAGATCACCGGCCGGATGCGCACCTCCCGGTTCATGAGCTCCAGGAGAGCGCCGAACCGGGGGCGGACCGCGTTGATGGCATCGTCGCCACGATCGACCCATTGGCCGGCGACCTGCCAGCCGCGTCGGGCGGCATAGGTGCGGCAGCCGTCGAGGCGCATGTCGAGGATGGCGTGGGAGCGGGTGGCGTTGCGGTCGTAGAGGAAGGCGAGGGGAGACGGCGTGGGGCGGTTCATGCCGCACTCCCTGCGGCGGGGTTCAGCGGATACGCGATGTGCCGGGTGGGGCCATCCTTGTCCTTTCCTGTGCCGTGGATGCGGCCCCGGTCGGTGATGTGCATGCCGTATTCGATGAGCCGACCGCTGAGCGGGTTGCGTACGCTCAACCCCGACGGACCGGTCCCAGTGATGGAGAACCACCTCGCTGCCGTACGACGTGCGGCGAGTGTGGCGAGCACGTTGGTCATACTCCGATCTCAGCCGACCGGGCACGTCCTGGGGATATGACAACATGCGACATGGAGTCGATCATGCGCGGAGTGACGGTCACGGGCACGCGTGAGACCAGTCATCGAAATCCGACCTGGTATGCCGATCTCTTCACCTCCTACCTGGGCCCCTTCGCCACTGACGAAGCTCACTTCTACGTGGGCGGCGCAACGGGGATCGACAGTCTGGCCGTGCTGTGGCTGGCTGGAAATACAAAGTCAGGTATCACTGTCGTCGTCCCCGGGACCATAGCCGAGCAGCCGGCCGATGCTCGACAGGCGATCGGGCAGTCCCGGGATCGGCTGACATCGGTGGTCGAACTCGCCGCTGCCTCGCTGCAGACGTCGGCATATCACGCACGAAACCGGTGGATGGTCGACCGTAGTGAGCTGGTGATCGGTTTTCCTCTGGAGGGCACCGGCGCTTCCGGTACCTGGTACACGATCAACTACGCGGCTGAACAGTCAAAACCACGGTTGGTCGTGCCGGTGTAGCGGGCAAGATGGCCCCATGAACGCGCAATGCCGACTTGGCGCGGCCACGTTGAAGAGGCTGCGGCTGTCCCGTGGCTGGTCTTTGGCGGGCACCGCCCGGGCGATTCTCGCTGCCGCGGATGACCTGGGACAGACGGTCGGCACGAGTGTGGCCAGTGTGCAGCGGTCCGTCGCCCGGTGGGAAAGCGCGAAGCCGACTCTGCCCGGTGATCGGTATCAGCTTCTCCTGGCGCATCTCTACGGCCGCGACACCACCGGGGAGTACAGCCTGGGCCCCGGCAGCGACTTCACCGAGCTCATGGATGCTTTGGCGCGTCTTGGGGCCGGCTCGATCCAACTCGATCAGCTGCGCGCTCTGATGGTGCGCCTTGCCACCGATGCCGGCGGGGGCTTCGTCCTGCTCGGTCCGGCGATCCGGCCGCTGATAACGCAGGCGATGACCAACCCGTCCTCAGTGTCCGAGGTGCTTCTGGAAGGGCTGGACGGCACCGTGGCGACTGTCGACGCGCAGATCGGCTCCGTGCCGTTTGTACGGTTGCGGATCCTGCTGGACCCTGTGGTCCACGCCTGCGACCGGCTCATCGGTACGGGTGCCCAACGTGAACACTGTCGGCTGTCTTCCGTGGCCGCGCGGGCCTACACCCTGGCGGCGCGCCTGGCCTTCGAGACTCGGGACGACACAGCCGCGCATGCCCTGTACGAGGCAGCCACACGTTCGGCGGCTCACCTGCCGAAGTGGCGCCGTTCGGTGGTCCACATGAGCCGTGCCCTGGTGTCCCTGTACTCCTCGTCCGGTCCGGCCGTGGCAAGTCGCCTGATCGAAGCGGCGGTACGCGACGCCCGGGCCGGGGAGAGCGGCCTCACGCGGGCGCGGGCGCACGCTCTGCAGGCGGAGATGGCAGCCCGGGCCGGGTTGGACCGGCCGACACGTACAGCTCTCTCGCTGGCCTGGTACGACACCGATCGCGACCACTCCGGTGATCCGTCGGCGTCGAGCTTCTCGGCTGATCACCTGCGTGGTTTCGAAGGAGTGTGCCAGCTGTTCGTAGGAGAACCCACGGCGGCGCACGACTACTTCGAGGGCGCGGCCGCCGCGCTGAGGGCACCACGCGAACAGGTGCAGAGGACGATCGTCACGACCGATCAGGCACTCGCGCGGATCCGGATGAACGCTCCGCGCGAAGCTGCCGATCTGTTGCACGGGTGCATCGACACTGCGGACTCCACGGGCAGCCGAGTGGCCCGGCTGCGCCTGCGGATTGCCCGGGAAGGACTGCGGCCCTGGCATAGCGAGTCCTGGGTGAGGGATCTCGACGATCACATGATCAGTGCCATGTGAAACAGCCTGCTGGGCCGGACCGAACCCCGGGCCCGACCCCCCACACCTCACCCCGTCACATAAACATCCTCCACATACCGCCCACCCGCCGTGAGCTCCCGCAGCCAGGCCTCGGACTCCTCCTCCGTGGCGCCGGTGCGGGCCGCGTACAGCTCGCGGAAGGCCGCCCGTACGCCCGGGGCCATCCGGTTGCCGTCGCCGCAGACGTACACCCGCGCGCCCGCGTCCAGCAGCGCCCCCACCTCCTCTGCCTCCGCGGCGATGCGGTGCTGGACGTAGCGGCAGTCGTTGACCGGGCGGGCGCTGAACGCGGGGCGCAGGGACACGGCGCCGGCTGCCTCGGCCGCCCGCAGCTCGTCGGCGTGGAGGTAATCGGCATCCGGGTCGTCGCAGCCGAAGTAGAGCAGCGCGGGCGCCGGTTCGCCGTTCGGAAGAGCGGACAGGCGGTCGGCGACCGTGCCCCGGAAGGGGGCCAGGCCGGTACCGGCGGCGATCAGGATGACCGGGGCCGGGTCGGCCGGGTCGAGGCGGAAGGCTTCTCGGCAGGGCTGGATGCGGGCCAGGACCGTGTCGCCGGGCCGCAGTGTGTGCAGGTGGGTCGAACCGGTGCCGCCGGGGAGCAGGGAGACCATCAGGTCGGCGTGCCGGGGGTCGGCGGCGGGTGAGGAGGAGAGGGAGTAGTGGCGGATGCGCAGGGCCGGGAGGAGGTCGAGGAGTACCGGCCAGGGCAGTGCGCCGCGCAGGGCCGGGTGTTCCTCGATGAGTTCCAGGGTGGTGCGCGGGTCGTCCTCGGGGATTGCCTGGAGGGCGGCGCGCTCGGGCGGGCAGGGGTTGTGGTCGGCGAGCACCGCCCGTTGTGCAGCGGTCGGGCGGGCGTTCAGTTCCAGGTGCCGGGTGAGGAGCTGACGTACCGTGAGCGGGCGGTCGACGGGGAGGGTGTCCCGTGCGGCACGGCCCGCGCCCGCGCGGATGTCGAGGGTGGCGTCCAGGGATACGCCCAGTACCTGCGCCGCGCGCTCGACCGCCGCTGTGCCGTTGGCCGGGAGTACGGCCAGGTGGTCGGCCGTGCGGTAGGTGACGCCTTCGGGGAGAGCGAGGCGCAGGAAGCGCTTGACGCGCGGGTAGCCGGGGGCGGTGAGGTCGTACGCCTCGGTGACGGTCATCGGCTGGAGGCCGTGGCGGGCGGCGAGCGTGTCCAGCGGGCCGCCGGTGACCTCGCGGACGGTGTAGGACGTGTTCGCCGCGTCGGCTGCCGGGCTCGCGCCGATGCTCGCCGGATCGCCGTAGCGCACCATCAGCTCGGTGCGCAGGGCGGCCGTGAACGCCTTGACGGCGCCGTTCAGGTCGCCGGACGCGTCGGCCTCGCCGCGCGGGAGGAGCCGCTCGGCGCCGAGGGCGGCGAGGCGTTCGTCGAGCAGGGTCGGTACGCGCTGGTAGGTGGCGGCCCAGTTGCGGTCGCCGACGCCGAGGACGGCGTACGGGACGCCTTCGGCCCGGGCGTCGGCACCGGAAAGCCACTCGACGAAGCGCGCCGCGTCGTCGGTCGGCCGGCCGTTGTAGGAGGCGGTGACGATCACGACGGGGCGGTCCGTGGGGAGGGCGCCGGTCGCGGCGTCCAGCGGGGCCACCTCGGTGGTGAAGCCGAGGCCGGTGGCCTCGTCGGCGATGCGTTCGGCGAAGTCGCGGCAGGTGCCGTAGTTGGTGCCGTGGAGGAGGAGCAGGGCGGTGTCCTGGCGGGCCCGGGTGGGCAGGCCGTCGGCCGTGCCGGGCTCCGTGCCGTCCGGCTCCGCGGTCCCGCCGGGCAGTACGGCCAGCGCGGCGCGTACGGCCGCTCGGTCGGCGGGGGTGCGCCGGGCGAGGGTAAGGGTGAAGTTGTCCGGCTTGAGGGTCAGGGTTTCCTTGACGGTCAGCTGGTAGTCCGCGTGGTCGATGAGGCGGTAGCGGTGTACCAGCATGGCGAGCAGCATCGTCGCCTCGTGCAGCGCGAACTGCCGCCCGATGCAGGCCCGTTCACCCGTACCGAACGGCTTGTACGCGTGCGGGGAGCGGGCCGCCTCGGCCTCCGGCGCGAACCGGGTGGGGTCGAACAGCTCCGGGTTGTCGCCCCAGACGGGGTCGCGGTGCAGCATCGGGGTGAGGACGGTGACCAGCTGGCCCGCCTTCACCGGGACACGGCCGCCGAGCAGGGTGTCCGTACGGGCCTGGCGGCTGAAGGCGGCGGCGGTGGGCCACAGGCGCAGCGCCTCGTTGAGGACCTGGCGGGTGAAGGGCAGCCGGCCGATGTCCTCGAAGGACGGGTCCGGGTCGGTCTCGTCGCCCCACAGCTCGTCCGCCTCGCGCTGTGCCATGCGCAGCGCGGCCGGGTCCTTGAGCAGGTGGTACAGGGCGAAGGACAGCGCGCCGGAGGTCGTCTCGTGGCCCGCGATGAGGAAGGTGATGACCTGGTTGCGGATGTTGGCGAGGTCGAGCGTGGTGCCGTCGGCGGGGTGGGTGGCGCCGAGCATCAGGCCCAGGAGGTCGTCGCCCGCCGCCTCGTCCGGGGCGCCGCCCGTGCCCGTACGGGAGGCGATGACCTCGTCCACGACCGAGGCGAGGTAGTCCGCGTCGGCCCGGAAGGCGGCGTCCTGCTCGCTGTAGTCGCCGTCCGGCTTCCGGCCGAGGCGCTTCATGCTCCACTCCAGGCAGCGCACCATCGCCTCGACGAAGGGGTGCATGGTCGCGCGGGAGAACGACTCGAAGTCGAAGCCGAAGCCCGCCAGACCGATGGTGTCCAGCGTCATGCGGGTCATGTCGTCCGGCACGTCGACGGGCGTGCCGTCGGCGGCGCGCCGGTCCCAGCTGCCGATCACCCGGCGGGCGACCTTCAGCATCGCGGGGTGGTACGTGCGCATCGAGCCGAGCGCGAAGGCCGGCATGAGGATGTCGTGCGCCTTGGCCCAGTTCGGTTCGTCGTTGTACGCGGTGAACAGGCCGTCGCCGGCGAACTCGCGGACGTTCTCCAGGGCGATGGAGACGCCCTTGGCGAAGCGGTCCTCGTCGGCCAGTTCGGTGACCAGGTCGAGTGAGGACACGAACACCGCCTCATGGCCGTGCAGCCGCCGCCGGTACACCGGGCCGTGCTCGCGGGCCAGGGCCATGGCCTGCTGGAGGGGGGTGCTGGTGAGGCCGGTGGCCGACAGGTCGACGACCGGCACCTCCTCGGACGGGCGCACCTCGGCGCCGGCTGCTGCGAACGGGATCGTGTCGGTCATGACTCAAGCGTGACCCGCTCCGGGTACCCTGCGACGCCGGGTAACTGCATGATTGTGCAGTGGTTTGTGGCTGTCCGCTCTTGCGGCCGGACCGGAGAAGGGGCAATGGACGACGCGACGGCGGACGGCTCGGTGAGCCCGTGGCGCAACTACTTCCTGATCCTGCTGGACCGCATCCCCGTGCCGATCGCGGTGTGCAAGGCGGACGGCGAGGTGCTGATCGCCAATCCCGCGATGGCGGCCGAGTGGGGCGCCGCGCCCGGACAGCTGCGCGGCCGCAATCTGCTGGACCTCCTCCGGCCCCGCTCCCAGGCGCAGATAGACCGCGTGATCGACGCGCTGCGGGCGGGCCGCAGGTCCCGGTACCCGGTGGAGGTCCGGTGGCGGGCCGGCGGGGACGGCGCCGAGCGGGAGGGCGAGCTGACGGTCGATCCGGTCGGCGACCCGTCGGAGACCCCGCCCGCCCTGCTGGCACTGCTCCGCGTCCACGAGGAGCCGCCGCCCGGCCCGGCCCGGGACCGTGAGGCGGCCAGCCCGGTCGAGACCCGTATTCTCGCGCTGGCCGCCTCCGGCGCCACCACCGCCGCCATCGGCAGCCACCTCGGCCTGACCGTCGACGGCGTCAACTACCACCTCACCCGGCTCGCCCGCCGCTGGCGCGTCCAGGGCCGTACCGCCCTGGTGGCCAAGGCGTATGTGCTGGGGGTGCTGGCTCCTGGCGTCTGGCCGCCGGCGGCTCCGGGAGCGGCCGACGAGGGGCCGAGGAGGCCGCGGGACGGGGCGCCCGAGGTTCCGTCCGCCTCCGGCTGCTCCCTTCGCAAAGATCCATGATTCCGCCCGAAACACCCCTGTCCGCCCACCCGGGAGGCGAGTAGCGTCTTGCGCCCTTCTTCCGTACGGAGGGTGTCCTGCCATGGCCGACACCGTGAGTCACACGCAGTACGAGACGTACGAGGGCGGCAGTCCGGAGGCCGAGCGGGTGGTCTTCGACGAGCTGGCGCGGCAGTTGATGGCCGTGCAGCTGAAGAACAGGGGCAGCGGGGCGCACGGGGTCGACCGGGCCTTTCACGCGAAGGCGGTGCTGGGGGTGGAGAACGCCCGGGTGCGGTTCGACGAGTCGCTGCCCGCGGCGCTGGCCTCGGGGTGGGTGCAGCCGGGCGCGCAGTATCCGGCGGTGGTGCGGCTGTCGAACGCGAGCGGTACGGCACAGCCGGACATCTCGCCCGATCTGCGGGGAATCGCCGTACGGGTGGAGGTCTCCGCGGAGGAGACCCACGATCTGCTGGCGACGAACTTCCCGGTTTCGCACGCGCGTGACGCGCGGGAGTTCGTGGCGTTCGCCAAGGCGATGGCGGGGGCCCGCAACCCGGTGCAGAAGGCGTTCGGGCTGCTGGTGAAGCTGCCGCTGGCGGTGGGCTGGAGTACGGCCGCGCGGATGCGCCGCAACGTGCAGACCGCCACCCGGCACGTGGTCGGGTCGCTGGCGCGGGAGACGTACTGGAGCCGTGGCGCGATCATGTGGGGCGAGGCCGGTCCGGTCCGCTACCAGCTGCGGCCCGCGCCGGGCGGCGCCCCCGCGCCGCGCCCGGACCGGCACGACCCCGATCTGCTGCGCCATGAGCTGGCGGGGCGGCTGGCGCTGGCCGACGTCGAGTTCGAGCTGTGCGTACAGCGGTTCGTGAACGAGAAGCGCACGCCGGTCGAGGACGGCGCGGCGCGGTGGCGGGAGGCGGACGCGCCGGTGGTCCCGGTGGGGCGGCTGGTCATTCCGCGGCAGGACGTGACGACCGCCGAGGCCCGGGCCGCGGCCCGCCGGGTGGAGGCGTCGGCGTTCAACCCATGGCACACGACGGACGAATTCCGCCCGCTGGGCAACCTGAACCGGGCGCGCAAGGCCGCCTACCGGGCGAGCGCCGGGCACCGGCTCGGCACCCGGTTCCGTACGGAGGAGCCGCTGCGCAACACCGTGCTGGGCGTGCCGGTGCGGGCGGCCTTCCGGGCCGTCAACCGGTACGTGCCGTGGCACCGGCTGCCGCTGAACCTGAGCCTGCTGAACCTGGTCGCGCTGCGGCAGGCGCTGCGCCGGTTCAACCTCATCGACACGGAGATCCCCGAGGCGCCGCCGCAGGCCGTGCCGGTGCCGGAGACGGTGGACGAGGGCGCGCGGACGGCCCGTACGTACGACGGCTCCTCCACCGACCTGTCCGAGCCGCGGATGGGCGCGATCGGCTCCACCTTCGGCCGCAACCTCGCGCCGGTGCACCGGCCCGACCTGTACGACGTGCCGAACCCGGTCACCGTCGCCCGTGAGCTGCTGCACCGCACGTCGTTCCGGCCGGCGTCCTCGCTGAACATCCTGGCCGCCGCGTGGATCCAGTTCCAGGTGCACGACTGGGTCAACCACCGGCGGTACAAGACGGGCGACCGGTCGGTGGAGATCCCGATGCCGCCCGGCAGCGCCTGGACCAACACGCCGGGCGGCCCGCCCGAGGACGTGATGCGGTTCGCCGAGAACATCGGTGTACGGCGGCCGGGTGAACCGCCGCTGCTGTTCACCAACACCACCTCGCCGTGGTGGGACGGCTCGGAGGTGTACGGCGGCGACGAGGCGACCGCGCGGTCGCTGCGCGAGCCGGACGGCCCGAAGCTGCGCCTTGAGGACGGGCACCTGCCGCTCGGCGGCAACGGCATCCCGCTCACCGGCTTCAACGAGAACTGGTGGCTGGGCCTGAGCGTCATGCACACGCTCTTCGCGCGGGAGCACAACGCGCTGTGCGACGCGCTGCACGCCGAGTACCCGACCATGGGCCAGGACCGGATTTACCACACCGCCCGGCTGATCGTCTCGGCGCTCATCGCGAAGATCCACACCGTGGAGTGGACCCCGGCGATCCTCGCCACCGAGGCCATCGATGTCGGTCTGAAGACGAACTGGCAGGGCCCGCCGGACAACTGGCTGAGCAAGCTGGGCCTGTGGCTGGTCGAGGCACACGCGCTGCGCGGCATCCCCGAGACGCTGCCGGACCACCACAAGGTGCCGTACTCCCTCACCGAGGACTTCGTCACCGTCTACCGGATGCACCCGCTGATCCCCGACGACTACGAGCTGCGCGAGCACCGCTTCGGGCAGCGCCTGGAGAGCGTCACGTTCGACGACATCCAGGGCACCGCGGCCGAGGGCATGGCCCGCAAGACCGGCCTGACCGACACGCTGTACTCGCTGGGCATCGCCCACCCCGGCGCGATCACGCTGCACAACTACCCGAAGGCGCTGACCCACTTCGAGCGGGACGGGGAGATCATCGACCTGTCGGTGGTCGACCTCGCCCGGACCCGGCGGCGCGCGGTGCCGCGCTACAACGACTTCCGTGCCGGGCTGCACAAGGGGCGGGTGCGCCGCTTCGAGGACATCAGCTCCGATCCGGAGACGGTGGCGCGGCTCCGGGAGGTCTACCGCGACGTCGACGAGGTCGACACGATGGTGGGGCTCTTCGCGGAGAACCCGCCGGAGGGCTTCGGCTTCAGCGACACCGCCTTCCGGATCTTCATCCTGATGGCGACCCGCCGTATCCAGTCGGACCGGTTCCTGACCGTCGACTTCCGGCCGGAGCTCTACACCCCGCTCGGCATGGACTGGATCGCGCGCGGCGGGATGAACTCGGTCATCCTGCGGCACTGCCCCGAGCTGGCGGCGATGCTGCCGCGCGACGCGAGCGCCTTCGCGCCCTGGCGGCCGGTGCTGCCGGAGCGCGGCGACGGCGCGGGCGCGTGACCTGACCGGCGCGCACCCCGGCCGCGGTGGCCGGGGTGCGCGGGCCCGGCGGGAACCCAGCGGAAAAAGGGCAGGAGGCGCCCGATAACCTCCTCCCGTGGAGGAGAACACGCCCGCGCGGTTCGAGCGCGGTACGGACGGCCCGAAGGTCATCGTCGTCGGCGTCGACGGGTCGGACTCGTCGTGGCGCGCCGCCGCCTACGCGGCGGGGCTGGCCCGCCGGCAGGGCTCCAAGCTGGCCCTGGTGTACGTACAGCCGGTGCTGCCGGCCGGGGCCGCCATGGGGGCGCCGGTCGTGGACGCCACCAACGAGGTCGCCGAGGAGCTGATGACGGAGATCCGCGCGGCGACGGAGCGGGTGCGCGGGACGTACGACCTGCGCTGGGAGTTCCACACGCTGCGCGGCGACCCGTACTCGGGCATGGTGCAGATGGCCGACGAGCTGACGGCGGACGCCGTGGTGGTGGGCGCCTCGGAGTCCGCCGGGCACCGGATCATGGGATCGGTGGCGGTACGGCTGGTCAAGGCGGGGCGGTGGCCGGTGACGGTGGTTCCGTAGCGGCACTGCGGAGCAGCCTGGCCTCAAGGGCGAATTCCAGCCACCCCGCCGACCGAAATGCAAACCTCAACCATATTGGTCTGGACCACACGGGCAGGGGCGGTCTAGGGTCCCTTCCGTACGGAGCACCCGGCCGTACGGTTCCCGCTTTGCTCCCCCGCCAGCTCTGCCCCTGGGACCGGTCCATGATCGAAATCGTGGTCGTACTCCGGGTCGAGGACGCCGTCCTCGACTTCCTCTCCGTCCTGACCGACCCCGACCCCGGCGGCGGCCCGGCCGCCGTGGTCCTCGCCGACCGCGGCGACATCCTCCCGCTGCCCGCCGGGCTGCCGCCCGCCGAACGCCTCGCGCTGCTCACGCCGTACGTACGGTCCGCCGAGGACGACGCCGCCTCGCCCGGCCCCGACGCCCTCGCCGACCTCGTACGCCGCGCCGCCGACGGCCACTCGGCGCGCGTGTGGACCCACTCGCCCGCCGACAACCGGCGCAGCCGGGGCCGCGTCGGCCGGGACACCGCCGTCGCCTGCGCCGGACTGGCGGACGCCGCCGGGCAGGCCGGCAGCACTCCGGTGCTGACCGTGCGGCACGCCGTCGGCTACTCCCCCTTCCTCCAGTTCGTCAGCGACCTCGACCGCCCGCTCGGCCGCGCACAGGTCGCCGCCAAACTCGACTTCGTCAACAGCGCGGCCGCCGGGCTGCTCGACACGCCGTCGCCCCAGTTCATGGTGCAGACGCCCCGCATCCCGGCCGCCGAGCGGTTCTTCGCCGCCGGTCCCGACGAGCGCGAACGGCTCTTCGCGCTGCTGGCCAGCCTGGACGACGAGGCCGCCGCGGTGGTGGACCCGTGGGAGTTCGCCACGTCGCCGTACGAGGCCCGGCGGCTGGACGCGACCGCCGCGTGGGTGCGGCGGCACTGCGCGCCCGGCGGGCCGCCGCTGGTGGAAGTCGGCGCCTGTGAGGGCGCGTTGACGTCCCGGCTCGCGGCGGACGGCTTCTCGGTATATGCCACCGAGCCCAACCCGCACTTCCGGTCGCGGCTCACCGCCGCGCAGACCGGCGCCACGGCCGTCCGGATCGGCGCCGAGGACCTGGCGGAGCTGGCCAAGGGCGGCCCGGCCGGGGCCGCGTACTTGCTGATCGAGATGCTCTACTACGGCCAGGACCCGGCGCTCCTCGACGACCTGCCCACCGACCTGCTGTTCCTCGCCCTGGAGCCGGAGGCGCTGGAGACGCGGCTGCGGCCGTGGCTCGCCGCCTCCGCGGTGTGGCGGACGGTCGAGGAGACCCGGCTCGTCGCGCCCCGGGTGGAGACGGTCTGCGGCGGCCGGGCGTACCTGAGCAAGCGCGGCAGCGTCGGGCTGGTGCTGCGCCGCACCGACGGCTGACAGATCCCCCACCGGGTCGCACCCGACCGCCGTCCCGTTCCGCACGGCTGCCGCCGTTCCCCCGTACCGGAAGGCCCTCCATGCGCGCCGACACAGCCCTGGTCAACGCCTGCCTGCTCCCCGCCTACGCGGGCCGTTCGCCCGCCGACTGGATTCTGCGCGCGGCGGACGAGGGACTGGCGGGCGTCGGCCTGTTCGGGACCAACTTCCCGCCGGGCGCCGGGTCGTTGCGCGAGGAGGTCACCGGGCCGCTCCGCGCGGCCCGCCCGGACCTGCTGATCGCGCTGGACGAGGAGGGCGGTGACGTGACCCGGCTCGACTACCGCCGGGGCAGCGTCCACCCGGGCAACCACGCCCTCGGAGCCGTGGACGACGTAGCGCTCACCCGGCAGGTGGGCGCGGCGATCGCCCACGACCTGCGGGCCGAGGGCGTCAACCTCTGCCTGGCGCCCTGCGCCGACGTCAACTCGCGCCCGGACAACCCCATCATCGGCGTCCGCTCCTTCGGCGACCGGCCGGACCTCGTGGCCCGCCATACCGCCGCGTGTGTCCAGGGCCTCCAGGAACTGGGCGTGGCCGCCACCGTCAAGCACTTCCCGGGCCACGGCGACACCCGTACCGACTCGCATTCCGCGCTGCCGGACATCGACCGGGACGCCGCGTCCCTGGAGGCGCTGGACCTGCCTCCGTTCCGCGCCGGCATCGCGGCCGGTGTCAAGGCGGTGATGACCGGTCACATCCGGCTCTCGCGCCTGGACGGCCTGCCCGCGACGCTGAGCCGCCGGATCGTCACCGGCCTGCTGCGCGAGCGGCTCGGCTACCGGGGCGTGGTGATGACCGACGCGCTGGAGATGGCGCCGATCGTGCGGCGCTGGGGGTACGGCGGTGCCGCGGTCGCCGCGCTGGCCGCGGGCGCCGACCTCGTGGTGCTCGGCGCGACCGACGGCGAGAAGCTGCTGCCCGAGGTGCACGACGCCGTCCAGGAGGCGCTGGTCCGGGGAACGCTGACCCTGGAGCGGGTGGCGGAGGCCGCCTGCCGGGTGGCGTCGCTGCGGGCCTGGGCCGACCCGGCCCGGCGCGCCGGAGCGTACGCCGGGCCGCGGCTGTCCGGCGGCGCTCCCGTCGGTCTGGTCGCCGCCCGCCGCGCCCTGCTCGTGCACGGCGTCCCCCGGGCGGCCGACGGGCGCCGGGTGCACACCGTACGGCTGGCGACCGTGGCCAACATGGCGGTGGGCGAGGCGCCGTGGGGGCTGGACGCCCCGCTCCGGGGCCTCGGGGCGCTGGCCTCCGCCACCGACGTGGCGCCGGGCGCCGAGCCGTCCGCGGCCGGTCTGCCTCCGGACGACGGCGGCGCGCTCGCGGTGGTGGTCCGGGACGCGGAGCGCGACCCCTGGCAGCGCGCCGTCCTGCGGGCGCTGCGGTCCCGGCGCCCGGATCTGATCACCGTGGACATGGGCCTGGCCCCGGCCCGGCCGCTGCCCGACGACGTCCCGACGACGCTGTTCACCCGGGGCGCCGGGCTGGCCAACGCCACCGCGGCGGCGGAGTACCTGTCGGGCCGCACCTGGCGCGGCCCGCTGCGCACATGACCGGCGTCCGCCTCCCGGCCGGGGGCACGGACCGCGCGACCGGGCGCGGACAGGGGACGACCGGGTGCGGACAAGGGGCGACCGGGCACGGACAAGGAGTGAGCAGCGTGTACGACCACTGCGTGGGCCTCGGCTACCACTGCGAGTCCACGTACCAGATCCGCCGTATCACCGGTGTCACCCGCGCCCACTTCTTCGACTGGCTGGACCTCGACTTCGAGTCGGTGGTGGAGGCCGTCGCGGACGACTTCCGCAACGTGCTGCGCCCCGGCCTGGTCGAGCCGTTCGACGAGGGGCGGTGCGCGCTGGACCGCGGCAGCGACATCCGCTTCTACCACGAGTTCCACCCCGCGGCCGGAGCCGGGACACCCGTCACCCAGCGCGACATCGACGACCAACTTCCGCGCGTACAGGCCAAGTTCTCCGCACTGGCCGGGCGCTGGCGGGAGCTGGCCGGCTCCGGCGCGCGGGTGCTGTACGTCCACCACGACGCCTGGGACGAGCTGACCGCCGCCGACCTGCGCCGGCTCCGCGCGGTGCTCGCGGCCCAGCACCCCGGCCACCGCTTCGACCTGCACTGGCTGCGCCGCACCGCACCGCCGGACGCCGGCCGGCTCGGACCCGGCATCACCTGGGGCACCGTCGCCGCCGCGCCCGGCCGCTGGCAGGGCGACGACGCCGCGTGGGACGCGGCCCTCGCCCCCGTACTCACCACCGCACCGCCCTCGCACTAAGGAACCCGCACCAAGAACCTCGCGCTAAGGAACCCGCATGACGCCTCCCCCGCCACGCACCGTCATCCTCTCCCCGCACTTCGACGACGCCGCCCTCTCCCTGGCCGGTCTGATCCCCCGGCTTCCCGCCCCCGTCACCGTGGTGACCGTCTTCGGCGGCGCGCCCGCCGCCCAGCACGCCGTCTCCTGGTGGGACAGCACCTGCGGCTTCTCCACCGCCGCCGAGGCCCACCGCGCCCGGCTCGCCGAGGACGCGCGGGCCGCGGACCTGCTCGGCGTGGACCAGGCCGTCCTGGACCACCCCGACGGCCCCTACGGCACAGGCGACGAACTGACGGGCATAGACGCCTACTTGAGCGCCCTGCCGACACCTTTCCCGCTCGTCCTGCTGCCCATCGGCACCAACCAGCCCGACCACACGCGGGTGCGCGACCGCGCCCTGCGCGTCCTGGACGGGCTGGGCGCGCCGCTGCCGCTGCTGTACGCCGACCTCCCGTACACCGGCCACCTGCCCGAGTGGGGCACCCCGGACACCGACCGCGCCCTCGGCGACGACCCGACGTACGGGCTTTCCTACCAGGACCTGCTGACCCGCTACGACCTCGATGTCGCCCACGATCTCGTGCTGGACGATGCCGAGTGGGCCCGCAAGCGGGAGGCGGTGCTCTGCTACGGCTCGCAGCTCGCGCCGCTGGCCGCCGACCACGGAAGTGTGCTGGCCCGGCGCGGGCCACTGCGCGCCGAGCGCGTCTGGTCGACGGTACGCCGCCCGCAGCCCGCCGGGGCGGACGCGTGACCGCGCCGCCGCCCGTCCTGGAGGCGCACGGTCTGGTCAAGGAGTACCGCCGGGGCCGGGTCGTGGACGGCGTGCGGCTGGTCGTGCGCGAGGGCGAGCGGGTCGGTCTGCTCGGCCCGAACGGCGCGGGCAAGACCACCACGCTGCTGATGTGCCTGGGCGCGGTCGAGCCGGACGCCGGCAGCGTCCACGTCCTGGGCCACCGGGTGCCCGCCGGGCGGTCGGCCGCCATGCGCGGCGTCGGCTTCGCGGCCGGTTATCTGCCGCTGCCCGACCGGCTGCGGGTTCGCGAGTACCTGCGGCTGTACGCGGACCTGTACGGGCTGCGCGCCCCGCGCGCGGCGGTGGAGAACGCCCTGGAGCACTTCGGCATCGGCCACCTGGCCTCCGCCATCGGCACCGAGCTGTCCAGCGGCCAGCGCACCCTGGTCGGCATCGCCAAGGCGTCCCTGCACACACCCCGGCTGCTGGTCCTGGACGAGCCCACCGCGGCGCTGGACCCGGACATCGCCCTGCGGGTACGCACCGGCCTGCTGGACCTGTGCGCCCGGCACGGCACCGCGCTGCTGGTCACCAGCCACGACATGGTCGAGGTGGAGCGGCTGTGCGAGCGGGTGGTGTTCCTGGCGGCCGGGCGGGTGACCGCGGACGGCACTCCGGAGGAGGTGGCGCGGCAGTACGCGCAACAGGACCTGGAAGGAGTCTTCCTGCACTTGGCGGAGGAACGGGACCGCGAGCGCGCCGGGCGGGACCGGGAAGGGGCCGGTGCCGTATGAGTGCCACCGAGGCCCCGGACCTGCGCGAGCTGCGCGGTCCCGCCGCGGCCAGTGCGCACCGCGTCGGCGCGGTCGCCCGCCGCCACTGGCTGGTGCTGCGCCGCAGCCCGCACCGGATCTTCGACGTGCTGGTCTGGCCGGTCGTCGACACGCTGCTGTACGGCTCGATCGGCCTGTTCGCCGCGAAGGCGGCCGGCGGCGGTACGGGGGCGGGCGGGGGCTCCGCGGAGCTGGGCACCGCCCCCACGCTCGCGGTCTTCCTGCTCAGCGGCACCGTGCTGTGGCACCTGGTCCACCAGACGCAGATCTCCCTGGCCACCGGCTTCCTGGAGGAGACCTGGTCACGCAATGTGATCGGGCTGCTCACCACCCCGCTGCGCGGCTGGGAGTACCTGGCCGGGGTAGGCCTCTTCGCCCTTGTCCGTACGGCGCTGAGCACCCTCGCCGTGGCCTCGCTGGCCTTCGCCGCGTACGCCTTCGACGTGACGACGCTGGGGCTGGGCTTGATCCCCGTCGCGGCGCTGCTGCTGCTCTGCGGCTGGGCGGTGGCCCTCGCGGTGGTGGGTCTGGTGCTGCGCTACGGCAGCGGCGCCGAAGCCCTGGTCTGGGGCGGGCTGTCGGTGGTGATGCCCCTGTCCGGGGTGTTCTATCCGGTCTCGACCCTCCCGGCGCCGCTCCGCCCGGTCGCCGAGGCCCTGCCGACCACCCATGTCTTCGCGGCCGGGCGCGCGCTGACCGGGGACGGGCCCACGCCGTGGCACGAGCTGGCCGTGGCCACCCTGGGCACCGCCGCGCTGCTGGTCCTGGCCCTGTTCTTCCTGGGCCGGATGCTGGCCTCGTTCCGCCGCCGGGGCCTGGTCACCCGGTACTCGTGACCCCGGGTCTTCAACGGCACGGCGCCCGCCCGGCCCCAGGTCCGGGCGGGTGCCGCGGGCCCGTGTCAGCCCTGCTCGGCGTCCTCCAGCCGGAAGCCGACCTTCAGCCCGACCTGGAAGTGCTCGATCGCCCCGTCGACGATGTGGCCGCGCACCTCCTTGACCTCGAACCAATCAAGGCCGCGCAACGTCTGGGCCGCGCGCTGGACGCCGTTGCGGATCGCGGCGTCCACGCCCTCCGGGGACGTGCCCACGATCTCCGTCACCCGGTACGTGTGATTCGTCATGACCGCTCCTTCAGCCTGCCGGTGTACGAGCCGACTGTCCGTGCTCACGCCCCGGGTGCCCGGATTCCCCGGTTCCACTCCGCCCCGCCGAAGGATCTCCTTCCCCTGCCGCCCCCGAAGGGCCATGATGATCGGCCGTCGGGGGACGACGGAGAGGAAGTGGTGTGGGCATGCGCGCGGGGCAGGGAGTGTGGCGGCGTAAACCGATCGAACTCATCCAGGAGACGGAAGGCGGCTCGGGCGAACAGCTCAACCGGGTGCTCGGGCTGTGGCAGCTGACGGCCATCGGCGTCGGCGGCATCATCGGCGCGGGCATCTTCACGCTGGCCGGGACCGTCGCCAACGGCAAGGCGGGACCCGCCGTCCTGCTGTCCTTCCTGGTGGCGGGCGTGGCCAGCGCCGCGGCGGCGTTCTCGTACGCGGAGTTCGCCGGACTCATCCCGAGGGCGGGCTCGGCGTACACCTACGGTTACGCGGTGCTCGGCGAGCTGGCGGGCTGGTTCATCGGCTGGGACCTGCTGCTGGAGTACACGGCGATCGTGGCGGTGGTCGCGATCGGCATCTCCGGCTATTTCAGTTTCCTGCTCGGCGAAATGGGGGTGGAGCTGCCCGCCTGGATGCTGGGGGCGCCGGGGACCGGCGAGGGGCACCGGGTGGACCTGTTCGCCGCGGCACTGTGCCTGCTCATCGCGTATCTGCTGACCCTGGGCATCAAGAACGCGGCGCGCTTCGAGACGATCGTCGTGGGCCTGAAGGTCCTGGTGGTGCTGCTGGTGGTCGGGGTGGGCTTCTTCCACATCAAGACGGGGAACTACACGCCGTTCTTCCCCTTCGGCGTCAGCGGTGCCTTCACGGGCGCGGCCACGGTCTTCTTCGCCGTGTTCGGGTATGACGCCATGAGCACCGCGGCGGAGGAGTCGAAGGACGCCCAGCGCCATATGCCGAAGGCGATCCTGTACTCGCTGCTGATCTCGATGGTGCTGTACGTGCTGGCCTGCCTGGTGCTCACCGGCATGCAGAACTACCGGGACATCGACCCGGAGAGCGGCTTCTCCACGGCGTTCAAGTCGGTGGGGCTGAGCAGCCTGGCCGATGTGATCGCGGTGGGCGCGATCATCGGCATTCTCACGGTGATGTTCACCTTCATGCTGGGTGTTACCCGGGTGTGGTTCTCGATGAGCCGCGACGGGCTGCTGCCGAAATGGTTCGCCAAGACCCATCCGCGGCGGCACGTGCCCACCCGGGTGACCTGGATCGTGGGCGTGGCCTCCGCCGCCATCGCGGGCTTCCTGCCGATCGGCGAGGCCGCCGAGCTGACCAACATCGGCATCCTGCTGGCGTTCGTGGTGGTGTGCGTCTCGGTGATCGTGCTGCGCTACAAGCGGCCCGACCTGCCGCGCACGTTCCGCACGCCCGGCATGCCGGTGGTGCCCGCGGTCGGGGTGGTCTTCTCGCTCTGGCTGATCACGTTCCTGGAGTGGCAGACCTGGGTGCGCTTCGCGGTGTGGTTCCTGATCGGCCTGGTCATCTACTTCGGGTACTCCTACCGGCGCTCCGAGCTGGCGGGGGCGGAGCGGGGGACCGACACCCCGGAGGACCGCGGAAAGCGGCTGTGACCTGCCCGTACACGGCTTTGCCGGATACGACGGAGCGCCCCGGGACCGTGGTCCTGGGGCGCTCTCGCGTGGGGCTGCGACCGTGGCCGTCCCGGCCCGGGCGGGTGGTCCCGGGCGGTGCGGTACGGGGGTCGCGGGTGCCGGTTCACCGGGCTCAGTACGCCGAGTTGACGTTGTCCATGGAGCCGTAGCGATGGGCGGCGTAGTTGGCGGCGGCCGTGATGTTGGCGACCGGGTCGAACAGGTCGTTGGCGGTGCCGTCGACGTGGTACTGCTCGAACGTCGGCTGGATCACCTGGAGCAGACCCTTGGACGGGATGCCGTTCTTGGCGTTGACGTCCCAGTCGTTGACGCTCTTCGGGTTGCCGCTGGACTCGCGCATGATGTTGCGGTGCAGGCCCTCGTAGGAGCCGGGGATGCCCTTCTCCTTCATGATGGCCAGCGACTCCTTGATCCAGCCGTCCAGGTTGTTCGCGTACTTCGGCTTGGCGGGCTCGACCGGCTTGCGGTCGGCGGCGCGGCTCGCGGCCTCCTTGGCCGTGTGGCCCTGGGCGGCCACGGCGGTGACCTTGACCGCGTCGGCGAGGGTGGTGGTCTCCTCGGCGTCCTTGGCGTCGCCGGGCTTCGACTCGGCGGCCTTGGCCTTCGCACCCGCGGGCTGGCCGTTCGCGGAGACCTTCTTGACGGCGGCCGGCGCGGCGGCGGCGTGCGCGTCACCGGTCGCGGCGGGGACCGTCAGGGCCGCGGTCGCACCGGCGGCGGCCAGCACGACGGCGGAGAGCTTGTGGGTCTTGGTCACGCGGACGGAGCGGAGCAGGGTGGGAGTGGGCATGCGGGGATTCCTCTTCCAATCACTGAAATGGACGGGCGGCAGCCATTGGCATGAGGTACGAGCAGGAAGCCACTGGCGGCACATGAACCGAGTGGCCTGACCGCGTATCCCCCGAGGGATTTACGCGAGCTCCATCCCGGCGCCTCACCAATGATTAGCGACGCCGAAATTGGAAAGCAATAGCGTCGTTCCGGGCCCGGGCTACGGCCCGCATACGTAGAAAGGACCGTCCGGCACCGTCTCAGTCCATGAGGCCCGGCCACGGCCGCCCGGCGCCCTTTTACTAAGCAGGGCCGTAAGGGACTGAAGTCCCGTGCCGCGCGTCACTTTCCGGGCCGGGCCCGGCAGTCGCCGAAACCCGCTTGAAATCGGGCCGTGCGGCGTTTTCCGGCTTTGTCGCGGAAGCCGTTGTGGTCCGCGTCACCCAATACCGCAGGGCGGCCCGAAAAGGTGGCGCCGGTCACTGGGAAAGGGTGGAAAGTGGCGCCGGTCACGAGCGGGAAAGGCATTGATCGGGGAAATCTATGAGCGCAATAGGTGCTCGGTAATGAAAAACGCGGCCGGCCTGGTGGCCGGCCGCGTGTGCGGCCCGTGCGGACTCCCCCGGAGGGCGTCCCGAGGCAGGAAACGGGCTCTCAGCCCTGGAGCGAGGTCCAGAACTCCTCGAAGGAGAGCTTGCCGTCCGCGTTCGCGTCCTTGGCCGCGATGACGGCCTCGGCGACCGGGCCGGTGACGTAGGGGTCGCCCATCTCCGCCATGGCCCGCTTGTACTCGTCCGCGGTGATCAGCCCGTCGCCGTCCGCGTCGAACCGGCTGAACGCGGCCTTGGCCGCCTCGATGTCTGCCACGGGGTGCCCCCTTGATGTCGGTGTCGCTGCATTGACCTGGGTACATTAACCGACTGTCACCGGGCCGCCGACCGCGCCCCGGCCCGCTCCTGCGCCGCAGGTCAGCCCGGGAGGCGCCGCGCCAGGTAGGCCGCCGTACGGCTGTCCGGCGACGCCGCCACCTCCGCCGGGGTGCCGGCCGCCACGATGCGCCCGCCCGCCGTGCCGCCGCCGGGACCGAGGTCGATGACGTGGTCGGCGCCCGCCACCACCCCCATGTCGTGCTCGACGACCACCACGGTGTTACCCGCGTCCACCAGCCCGTGCAGCTGCCGCAGCAGCACCTCGGTGTCGGCCGGGTGCAGGCCGGTGGTGGGCTCATCCAGCAGGTAGAGGGTGTGGCCGCGGTGGGCGCGCTGGAGCTCGGTGGCGAGCTTGATGCGCTGGGCCTCGCCTCCGGACAGCTCGGTGGCGGGCTGGCCCAGCCGCAGGTAGCCCAGGCCCACGTCCTGGAGTGTGCGCAGGCTGCGGGCGGCGGCCGGTACGTCGGAGAGGAAGTCCGCGGCGGTGTCCACCGTCATGCCGAGCACGTCGGCGACGGTGCGGCCGCGATAGGTGATCTCCAGGGTCTCCGGGTTGTAGCGGGCGCCGTGGCAGGCGGTGCAGGGCGCGTACGTACCGGGCAGGAAGAGCAGCTCAACGGCGACGAAGCCTTCGCCCTGGCAGGTCTCGCAGCGCCCGCTCGCGACGTTGAAGGAGAAGCGGCCCGCCGTGTAACCGCGGGCGCGGGCTTCGTCGGTGGCGGCGAAGACCTTGCGTACGGCGTCGAAGAGGCCGGTGTAGGTGGCGAGGTTGGAGCGCGGGGTGCGGCCGATGGGCTTCTGGTCGACGCGTACGAGGCGGTCGACCGCGTCCAGGCCCTTGGCCCCGGCGAGCCGGGCCCGGGTGGCGTCCTCCTCGTCCTCCTCCGGACCGGCGCCGAGGTGGTCCGTGACGGCGTCCGCGAGGACCCGGGTGACCAGCGTGGACTTGCCGGACCCGGAGACGCCGGTGACGGCCGTGAAGACACCGAGCGGGAAGGCGGCGTCCACGGACTGCAGGTTGTGCAGGGTGACGCCGTGCAGGGCCAGCTCCCCGGCGGGCTCGCGGGGCGGGCGCGCGGCCGGCGGCGCGTCGTCGAAGAGGAAGCGCCGGGTGGCGGACTCGGTGACCTGCGCGAGGTCCGCGACCGGCCCGCTGTGCAGGACCCGCCCGCCGTGCTCGCCCGCCTCGGGCCCGACGTCCACGATCCAATCCGCCTGCCGCACGACGTCCATGTCGTGCTCGACCACGAACAGCGTGTTGCCCGCTTCCTTGAGGCGGCCGAGGACGGTGAGCAGCGCCTCGGTGTCCGCCGGGTGGAGGCCCGCCGAGGGCTCGTCCAGGACGTACACCACGCCGAAGAGGCCGGAGCGGAGCTGGGTGGCCAGCCGTAGCCGCTGGAGTTCCCCGGCGGAGAGGGTGGGGGCCGCGCGGTCCATGCTGAGGTAGCCGAGGCCCAGCTCGGTGAGCACGTCGATACGGGCGACCAGGTCCCGGGCCAGGGCGGGCGCCACCCCTTCGTCCGCGGCCTCTGCCGTAGGCCGCAGCAGCCGGGTGAGGCCGCTGAGCGGCAGGCCGGACAGCTCGGCGATGTCGTGCCCCGCAAAGGTGACGGCCAGCGCTTCCGGCCGCAGCCGCCGCCCGCCGCAGGCAGGGCAGGGCGCGGAGACCAGGTACCGCTGGACGCGCTTGCGCAGCGTCTCGCTCTTGGAGTCGGCGAAGGTGTGCAGCACGTAGCGCTTGGCGCTCTGGTACTGGCCCTGGTACGGCCGGTGGATGCGGCCCGCTTCCCGTACGGGATGCACGGTGACGACGGGCTGCTCGTCGGTGAACAGGATCCAGTCCCGGTCGGCGGCCGGAAGGTCCCGCCACGGCTTGTCGATGTCGTGGCCGAGCGCGGCCAGCACGTCCCGCAGGTTCTTGCCCTGCCAGGCGCCGGGCCAGGCGGCGATGGCGCCGTCCCGGATGGACAGCGACGGATCCGGTACGAGGGACTCCTCGGTGACCCGGTGGACGCGGCCCAGGCCGTGGCACTCCGGGCAGGCGCCGGCGGCGGTGTTCGGGGAGAAGGCGTCCGAGTCCAGCCGTTCCGGCGCGTCCTGCGGATATGTCCCGGCGCGCGAGAAGAGCATGCGCAGGGTGTTGGAGAGGGTGGTGACGGTGCCGACGGAGGACCGGGAGGTGGGGGCCGAGCGCCGCTGTTCCAGGGCGACGGCGGGCGGCAGTCCGGTGATGTCCTCGACCTTCGGGGCGCCGACTTGGTGGATCAGGCGGCGCGCGTAGGGGGCCACCGACTCGAAGTAGCGGCGCTGCGCCTCGGCGTAGACGGTGCCGAAGGCCAGCGAGGACTTGCCGCTGCCGGACACACCGGTGAACACCGTGACGGTGTCCCGCGGGATGTCCACGTCGACGTTGCGGAGGTTGTGCTCACGGGCGCCGCGCACCCGGACGTACGAGTCGGTCATGCCTTCCATGATCGGTCACCGTCCGACGGCGGCGCGCGGGCCCGTCCCCGTGGTCGGGGTCGGGATCGGGGACGGGCCCGCGGCGGCCGTCACGCGAGGGCGTTGCGCAGGCCCTCGCGGGCCTCTTCCCACGGCGCGGGCGTGGCGATCAGCGCCCGCAGGCCCCTGACCAGGCGCGGCGGCAGGCCGATCGCCAGCACGCCGGTGGCCAGGCCGTCGCGCCCGTAGAGGGCGACGGCCTTCCTGGAATCCGGGTCCACGACCGTGGCCTCGGACCGGTCGGCGCCGGCGAGCACGCCGTATGCCTGGAGCTTCAGGCCGTACTGGTCGGACCAGAAGTACGGCACGGGCGTGAAGGGGCGGCGCTCGCGGCCCGCGGCGGGGGCCAGTGCCTCGTCCCCCTCCAGGGCCTCCTCCAGTTCGGCGAGGAGGTTGCGGGCGGCGGCCATGCCCTGCTCGGTGGCGTTCATCCGGTGCTCGACGCGCAGGTCGCGGCCGTGCACCGGGTGCTGCCAGCGGGCCACGTCACCGGCGGCGTAGACGCCGGGCGCGGCGGCGCAGTACGCGTCGCAGCGCAGGCCATCGGTGGTGTCCAGGGCCGGGTCGCCGTGCAGCCAGCCGACGGCGGGCTCGGAGCCGATGGCGACGAGGACGGTGTCGGCGGGCAGCCGGGTGCCGTCGGCCAGCCGTACGGCGGTCACCTGCCGCGCCGGACCGTCCCCGTCCGCCTCGAAGCCGTCGACGGCCGCGATGCGCAGCTGGACGCCGCGCTCCCGGTGCTCGGCCGCCAGCAGCTCGCCGATCTCCGTACCGACCGTACGGGCCATCGGCAGCGCCTCGCGCCCGACGAGCGTGACCTCGTGGCCCAGCTCGCGGGCCACCGCGGCGGCCTCGCAGCCCAGCACGCCGTTGCCGACGACGACCAGACGGTGGCCGCCGGTGCCGGACAGCCGCTCCTTGAGGGCGAGCGCGTCCTCCAGGGTGCGCAGCGTGTGCACGCCGTCGAGTCCGGCCGCCTCCGGGAGGGTGCGGGCCGCGACGCCGGTCGCGACGATCACGCCGTCGCAGGCCAGCCGCTCGCCGCCGTCCAGGGTGAGGGTGCGGGTCGCGGTGTCCAGGCCGGTGGCCCGGGTGCCCAGGCGCAGGTCGAGGCCGAGCGCGTCGAGCTGGTCGGCGGCGCGCAGGTGCAGCTTGTCGGGCTGCCAGGCGCCCTGGAGGAGCTGCTTGGACAGCGGCGGACGGTCGTACGGCGGGTGGGGCTCGTCACCGACGAGGGTCAGGGTGCCGGTCCAGCCGAAGCGGCGCAGGGCCTCGGCGGCGGCGAGACCCGCCGCCGAGGCGCCCACGACGGCGATGCGGCGGGGGCTCACTCGTGGACCTGGATGACCGCGGCCGGGCAGATGGCGGCGGCCTCGCGGACCGCGTCGTGCTGGTCGGCGGGCGGTGCGGCGTCCAGGAGGACGACGATGCCGTCCTCGTCACGCTGGTCGAAGACCTCGGGGGCGACCAGGACGCACTGTCCGGCGGCGCAGCACTTGTCGGCGTCGAGGGTGATGTTCATGGCAGGGGACTCCTGACGGCAGGCGGGGCGGGGAAGAAGGGGTGTCACCAGGTGACGGGCAGGGTGTGGCAGCCGTAGATCGCCATGTCGCTGCGGAACGGGATCTCGTCCACGGGGACCGCGGGCCGCATCTGCGGGAAGCGGCGCAGCAGGGTGGCGATGACGACCTGGAGCTCGACGCGGGCCAGGGCCTGGCCGAGGCACTGGTGGATGCCGTAGCCGAAGGCGACGTGGTGCTGGGCGTTGGGGCGGCACACGTCGAGCGCGTCGGGGTCCGCGAAGACCTCGGGGTCGCGGTTGGCGGACGGCACGGCCGCCACCACGCCCTCCCCGGCCCGGATGAGCTGTCCGGCGATCTCGATGTCCTCGGTGGCGACGCGGCGCGGCCCGTTGCGGATGATGCTGTGGAAGCGCAGCAGCTCCTCGACGGCGCCGCGGATCAGCTGCGGCTCGGCGCGCAGCCGGTCCGCGGTCTCCCGGTCGCGCATCAGGGTCAGCGCGCTCAGGCCGATCATGTTGGCGGTGGTCTCGTGACCCGCGACGAGCAGCAGGCCGGCGAAGGCCACCACGTCGTCGTGGGTGATCTCGCCCGGGACCTGCTGCTCGGTGATCAGGCGACCGAGGATGTCGTCACCGGGCGCCGCCTCCTTGGCGCTCACCAACTGGTGCAGGTAGGCGCGCAGTTCGGCCCGCGCGCTCTCCCTCTCCTCGTGGCCGACCGTACGGGACAGCAGGGTGCCGGTGAGCCGCTGGAAGACCTCGTGGTCGTCGTACGGGACGCCGAGCAGCAGGCTGATGACGAGCGAGGGCACCGGCAGGGCCAGCGCCTCGACGAGGTCCACTTCCTGGCCGGCGCGCTGCTCCATGGCGTCGCACAGCTCGTCGGTCAGGCGCTGGATCTCCGGGCGCATGGCCTCGACGCGCTTGACCATGAATTCCCGGGTGACCATGCGGCGCAGCCGGGTGTGCTCGGGCGGGTCCATGCGGATGAAGCCGCGGTGTTCGGTGGTGGCGCCGCCGGTCATGCCGCTGAGCGGGTAGCCGGGGCGGGTGGTGTCGGAGCTGAACCGGGTGTCGCCGAGGATGGCGCGGATGTCGGCGTAGCGGGTGGCGAGCCACGCCTCGGTGCCGTCCGGCAGGGAGATCTTCGACAGCGGTGCCTCGGTGCGCAGCCGCGCGAACTCGGCGGGCGGGTCGAACGGGCAGCCCTGCGGCGGCTGCACGGGCAGCGCCGGGGCGGCGGCTGCGGGGGCCGCCACGGAGGGCGCCGTGGGGGCGGGGGAAGCGGGAGAGGGGGTCATGTCGCTCCTTGGGAGCACGCGGGCAGGGGCGTGCGCCCGGTGTCGGACGTTCACCTAACGCCCGTAAACTTACATGCGTAATGCACGGGCGCGACGGCCGGGGGTGGGGTGGGTGCGCGGGCGCCGCGGCGTCCGGCTCAGCACACCTTCCGGTACGGCACTTCGGGGATGTAGGTCTCCCAGTCCGCGCGGGACAGCGAGCCGCCCGCGCGGCGGCACACGTCGGCGACGAGGGCGTCCGGCGCGATGCGGTACGTCGTCAGCGGGACGTGCTGGCCCGCCGCGTACAGCGTCGTGCCGTCCCGGCCGAAGGTGAGGGCCAGGATCTTGTCGCCCGATGTCGGCAGGGCGGAGCCGAGCGGCTGCTGGGAGGGCACGTCCCACAGCTGGAGGCTGCCGTAGGCCCCGGCCACGGCGAGCGTCTTCCCGTCCGGGGAGAAGGCCAGCGCCGAAATGGCCTCGTGCCGCGGCTGCTGCTTCTCGGTGAAGGCGGGCAGCCGGCCGAACCGCCGCTCGATGCCGCCGTCCCACACGGCGACGTGGCCCGTTTCCTCCCCCACCGCCAAGGAGTTCCCGGTGGGGCTGAACGCGTACGCCGTGTCCTGCCGGGTCAGCCGGCGCGGCGCCACGGCCCCCGCCGGCAGCCTGACGATCTCGCCCCTGACCACGAGCAGCCGCCCGTCGGGGCGGACGGTCATGGGAGAACCGCCGGAGACGGCCACGGACTTCTCGCGCCGCCCGCCGCCGATGTCCCACACCTGGACGGAGCGGACCGACGACGTGATCAGCCGGGAGCCGTCCGGGCTGAGGACGGCTCCCTCGGTGGGGCTGTTGTCCTGGCCCCCGGCGACGGCGGCGAGATCGCGGTGTCCGGGGACGTCCCGTATCGCGCCCCGGCCGGGGTCCAGGTGACCGTCCTCGGCGTAGTCTCCGCTGACGCCGTACGCCAGCCGCGTGCCGTCGGCGCTGAACGACAGCAGCTCGTCCGGCTCGATCCGCAACTGGCCCTCGCGGCGCGGAGTCTGAGGCGGCAGCCGCATGCCGGGCGGGCGGTCGACGACCGCGCCGTCGCGGGTGCCGCGGGTCTCGAAACGGGCCGTGGGGCCCGCGGACCACACCAGGCCCAGCAGGCGGGCGTCCGGGCTGAACGCCGCGTTCTGCGCCGCCGCCGCGGCCCACCGGGAGGTGACCGCGGCGCCGAGGTCGAGGGTGCGCACCTGGTTCGCGGCCAGGTAGCGCAGCGTGCCGCCGTCGAGGACGATCTCGGCCGTCCCGTCGGCGGTCATGGCGCCCCGGAACACCGGGTGATCCGGCTGGCCGGCGCGCCACACCAGGATCTCGCCGGGGCTCCGGCCGACGAGGAACCGCCCGTCCCGGCTGAACCCGATGGCACCCAGCGGGGACTGGGCGATTCTCGGGAGTTCCCGTTTCGCCGCCAGGTCCCACCGGCGGACACCGTCGCGGGTGACCAGCGCGAAGATCCGGCTGTCGGGGCTGAAACGGGCGTTCAGAGGGCTGCACGGGTCGCCCGTGCCCTCCCCCGCCCACGGCGCGGGCACCCGCTTCCGGCTCGGTATGTCCCACAGCTCGATCCCGCCGCGCGGGGAGCACACCGCCAGCAGCCGGTCGTCGGGGCTGACGGTCGCGACGCTCTCCCGTTCCCGGACGCGCCGCGGTGCCACCGGGCGCTCGAAGACGAGGCGCTGTTCCCGGGTGTCCCACACCTGGACGGTGCGCGTGGTCTGCATCGTCAGATGGGCGCCGCTGGGGCTGAACTCGACGCTCGCCTGTTCCCTGGCCTCCAGGGGCCGGCCCAGGCGCCGCGCGGCGATGTCCCACAGGGCCAGACCGCGGTCCGGGAGCTGGAAGAGGACCAGCCGGGCGTCCGGGCTGACGGCGATCGCCGCCATGACCCGGTCGCCGGGCCCCGGAGACGTACTGGTCTTCCGGCGGGTGCGCACGTCCCAGGTGGTGATGTGGCCGGGGGCCGCGGTGACCACGGTGCGCCCGTCGCCGCTCAGATACGCCAGGGCGTCGCGGTCGGCCACGTCGAGGCTGTCGGCCAGCGGCTGGGCCCAGGCGCCGGTGAGCGCCGAACGGGTCTCGGCGGTTTCGGCGATCTTCCACGCGGCGACGGACAGCTGGCGCGCCTTGCCCGGCTCGTAGGCGCGCAGGCTCTCCGCCACCGCCGCGATCCGGCGTGCCGCGGCCTGCACCTGGCGCGCCCGGCCCGCCCGGCTCTGCTGCCAGGCCAGTACGCCCGCCACCAGCGTCAGCGTCACCAGGACGGCCACCCCGCCGACGACGGCCTTGCGGCGCCGGGCCTCGCGGCGCCGGGCGGCGGCTCCGGCGGTGAGGAAGTCCCGCTCCGAGGCGGTCAGGTCGGCCGGGTCGGCGAAGGCTTCCTGCGCCGCGGTCAGCTGCGTGCCCCGGTACAGCGCGCCCGCGTCCCGGCCCAGCCGCTCCCAGGTACGGGCCCCCTCCGTCAGCTGCCGGTGCAGCCGCAGCCGGTCGCGGTCGGCGTCCACCCAGGACCGCAGGCGCGGCCAGGCGGTGATCAGCGCCTCGTGCGCCAGGTCGACGGTGTCCTCGTCCAGGGTGATCAGCCGCGCCCTGGCCAGGCGTTCGAGGACGACGGTGATGCCCGGCGAGGTCGCCGCGTCCAGTTCGGCGCGGTCGGCGGGCCGCCGGGTGTCGTGCGCGCCCTCGCCGGGCGTGACCAGCCGCAGCAGCGCCCAGCGGGCGAGACGGGCCTGCTCCGGGGAGAGCTGGGTGTACAGGGTCTCGGCGGTCCGGGCAATGGCACCCCGTACGCCGCCGACGGCCTCGTACACCTCCAGGGCGAGCGTCCGGCCGCGGCGGTGGCGCCAGGTCTCCAGCAGGGCGTGCGAGAGCAGCGGCAGACCGCCGGGCTGGTCGGCGGTCTCCTCGATGAGCCGGTCGGTCAGCGCCCGCTCGACGATCAGGCCGTGCGCCGCGGCGGGTTTGACGATGGCCTCGCGCAGCTCCGCGGGGCTCATGGGCGTGACCGGCACGCTGGTGTGGCGCAGCGCCTCGGCCAGCATGCGGTGCTGGAGGCAGTGGCCGTAGAAGTCGGCCCGCAGGCCCAGCACCACGCGCAGCCGGCGCGCGGGGTCCTGCGCGTCGAGCAGCAGATCGAGGAACCGGGCGCGCTCGGCGGGATCCCGGCAGAGCGTGAACACCTCCTCGAACTGGTCGATGACCAGCCAGGTGTCGCCCGGCCCTTCGGCCGCGGTGAACAGCTGCCGGTGGGCGGCGGACGGCCGGGCGCCGGGGGTGAACGTCCGGATGGCGGCCGGGCGCGGGGCGTCGGCAGGCGGCTGCTGGAGGCGCGGGATGAGCCCGGCGCGCAGCAGGGAGGACTTGCCGCTGCCGGACGGGCCGAGGACGGCCACCAGCCGGTGCTCGCCCGTCAGGCCGAGCAGCTCCTCGGTGAGGCGGTCGCGCCCGAAGAACTTCTCCCGGTCGCCGGGCTCGTAGCGGGCCAGTCCCTGGTAGGGGCGGTCGGTGTCGCCCTGCGCCGTACGGACGAAGGTCTCCTCGGCGAGGCGGTGCCAGCGCGCCGACCACTCCTCCACGTCACCGCCGCACGCCTCCACGTACGCCCGGGTCACCGCGAGCGAGGGCAGCTGCTCGCCGGAGGCCGCCCGGGACAGGGTCGCCACCGAGTAGGGCACGCGCCCGGCCATGTCCCGGTAGGTGAGCGGGCCGGCCTTGCGCCGCAGCTCCCGCAGGTCGGCGGCGAAGCGCTGCACGGGCCCCGCGTCCGGATCCAGCGGCCTCTCCTTGCGCCCCATCCGGCCCTCCCGCCCGCAAGCCCGCACCCCCCGGCGGACGTCACGTTAGGCAGCCCGCGAAGCGCCCGGCAAGAACCTTCCCCGCCGAACCTGCGGCACCGGCCCGGCCGCCGGCCCCTCCGCGGGGCCCTCAGCTGTAGCCGTTCATGGCGCGGCGCACCTCGTCCAGGGTGGCGTCGGCCATCGCGTTGGCGCGGGCCGCGCCCTCCCGCAGCACCTGGCGGACGTACCCGCGGTCCCGCTCGTACGCGGCCCGGCGGGCGCGGATCGGCGCGAGGCGTTCGTTGACCGCCTCGGTGACGCGCTTCTTCAGCGCGCCGGCGCCCGCCGTGCCGATCTCGTCGGCGACCTGCCGCGGGTCGCGGTCCTCGCAGAGGGCGGCCAGCAGGACGAGGGAGGACACCTCGGGGCGGCCGGCCGGGTCGTAGGTGATGTGCCGGTCGGAATCGGTCCTGGCGCCCTTGATCAGCCGGGCCGTCTCGTCGACACCGGCGGCCAGCGCGATGGCGTTGCCGCGGCTCTTGCTCATCTTCGTGCCGTCGGTGCCGAGCAGCAGCGGCGCGGACGACAGCAGGGCCTCCGGCTCGGGGAAGACGGCGGTGCCCCTGCCGTAGCGGTCGTTGAAGCGGCGGGCGACGGTCCGGGTGACCTCCAGGTGGGGCAGCTGGTCCTGGCCGACCGGGACGAGGTTGGCCTTGCAGAAGAGGATGTCGGCGGCCTGGTGGACGGGGTAGGTGAACATCAGGCCGCTGACGGCGGACTGCCGCGAGTGGGCGATCTCGTCCTTGACGGTGGGGTTGCGGTTCAGCTCGGCGACCGAGACCAGGCTGAGGAACGGGAGCAGCAGCTGGTTCAGCGCGGGCACCGCGCTGTGCGGGAAGACGGTGGCCCGGGCCGGGTCGATGCCGGCGGCGAGGTAGTCCAGGGTCAGGTCCTCGACGTGCCGGGGCAGCTGGTCGGCCACGTCCCGGTCGGTCAGCACCTGGTAGTCGGCGATCAGCACGGTCATCTCGACGCCGAGGTCCTGGAGGCGGACCCGGTTGTGGAGGGTGCCGAAGTAGTGGCCGAGGTGCAGCCGGCCGGTCGGGCGGTCCCCGGTCAGCACCCGGAAGCGCCCCGGGTCCTCGCGGACCAGCTTCTCCAGCTCCGCACTGCGGGTCCGCGCGGCGGAGGTGCCGAGCGCGTCGGCGGGGGCGGCTTCGGCGGGGATGGCTTCGGTGGGGATGGTGCTCGCGGTGGCGTACGGCGTACGGTTCACGGTTTCTCCTGGTGGGTGAGTGCCGCCGGAAGGACGGCGGATGCACCCCGGTCCAGGGAACGCGAAAGGGCCGTCCATTCGAACGGCCCGGTCATGCTGAGGGGTGGCCGCTCCTACGGGGAGCGCCACCAGGTCAGACACGACGAACGATGCATGGGACAACTGTAGCCGGTCGGGCACCGGCCCGTACGGCGGCCCCGGCGCCGCCTGCGCCTCAGTCCGCCCGCTCCACCAGCAGATGCAGGATCTCGTCCACGAAGCGGTACAGCCGCCCGGCGTCCTTGCGGCTGGGCATGACCTGCCACAGCATCACCCGGCCGTGCACCGACGCCCACAGCACGTACGGCGCCTCCTCGCGGGCGCCGCGCACCCGCCACCCGGCGGCCTCGCAGGCGGTGAGCGCGTCGTGCAGGCCGCGCACGAGCCGCCCCGCCGGGTGCCCGGCCAGGCGCTCCGGTTCGACGGGCGTCTGCCGGGTCTCGTACAGCAGGCGGTACTTGGCGGGGTGGTCGACGGCGTAGCGGCAGTACGCGTGCAGCTGGGCGCGGAGCAGGTCCAGCGGGTCGTCGGTGCCGGCCGCGGCGGACGCCTCGGCCATCGCCGCCGTCAGCCGCTCGTAGCTGACCTCCAGCGCGGCCCACACCAGCTCGGTCTTGTCGGCGAAGTGCCGGTAGATGCTCGGGGCGGCGACGCCCGCCTCGCGGGCCACCGCGCGCAGCGACAGCGCGTCCTCGCTGCCGACCTGTTCGAGGAGGCGTTCGGTGGCGCGCAGCAGCTCCTCCCGCAGGCGCTCGCCCTGTCCGCGCGGATTGCGGGGCCGTACGGCCGCACTCTCACCCACCGCCGTTACGCCCCTTCCGCGTCCCGCACCGTCGTCACGTCGTCGCCGTCCGCCGGGCGGAGCGGCCGCCCGGCGCGCCCGCGTCCGTCGTGCGTACGTCCGGTGCGGGCCGTACTCAGGGTTTCACATCGCGGAACGGTCCCGGGCCCGGCCGGGGCCGGACACCGGCTCTCAGCTGCCCTCCGTCAGCCCGGCCGCCGCCGCGCCCCGGCTGAGGACCGCCTCGCGGATGCCCGCGCGTACGTCCTCGTGGCCGTCGGTGGCGGCGAGGTTGAGCATGCGCAGCGGCGGCCCGTGGGCGGAGAGCTGGGGAATGAACTCGGCCTTGGTGACCCGCCAGCGCTGCCCCTCGCCCGCGGGCGGCTCGAAGCGGAAGCGGGCGATGGTGCCCCAGTTGCCGCGCGGCTTCTCCATCTTTCCGGCGATCTGGTCGCCCATGCCGTAGACGACCCAGGTGCCGGCCAGCTTCTCGTACGGCTGCGGGGTGTGCGCGTGGGTGCCGATGACGAGGTCGACGTCCGGGCGGCCGCCGGTCCGCGACCCGGTGAGCGCCTTGGCCACCTTCAGCTGCTGCGCGTCCGGCTCGGTCTGGTACTCGGTGCCCCAGTGCGGGCTGACCACGACGACATCGGCGCCGGCCCGGCGGGCGGCCCGCGCATCCGCGATGATCTTGTCGGCGTCGATGACGTCGACCGACCAGGGCTTGCCCTGCGGGAGCGGGACGCCGTTGGTGCCGTACGTGTACGAGAGCTGCGCCACGCGCGCTCCGCCGGGCGCCTTCAGCAGCGCGGGCCGGGCGGCCTCGGCGGCGTCCCGGGCGGAGCCGGCGTGCTTGATCCCGGCCCGGTCCAGTTTGTCGAGGGTGCGCCGGACGCCGTCGGCGCCGTCGTCGAGGGTGTGGTTGGAGGCCGTGGAGCAGGAATCGTAGCCGGTGGCCTTGAGCGCGTCGGCCACCTGGGGCGGCGCTTTGAAGGCGGGGTAGCCGGTGAACGGCCCGCCGTCCGGCCCGAAGGGCGTCTCCAGATGGCAGATCGCCAGGTCGGCGCCCTCGATCACCGGTTTCACACCGTTCAGGACGGGCCGGTAGTCGTAGCCGTCGCCCCCGGCGTCCCGGCGGGCCGTGTCCAGCACCGAGGGGTACGAGGCGATCACGTCCCCGGAAGCGGCGAGGGTGAAGCCCGCGGAGGCCCGGTGGCCGGAGTGCTGGGGCGCCGCGTGGGCAGGGCTTCCGGGCATCCGGGCGGCGGGCCGCCCGGCGTTCTGCTGGGCGGCGCAGCCCACGGCCAGGGACACGAGCAGGAGGGCGGCGCCGTACGGTCGGTGCAGGCTCATGCTCACACGCATAACAGCACAAATGACGTAATAAACCGATTAACCGACCGGGAGACACCGCCGGCCTCGCCCCGTCCCCCGGCCGGCGGCGCGCCGGCTCACGCGCCCGGCCCCCGGCAGCCGCGGACAATCCGTTCGAACTGGGCCCCGCCTCGCGGTTACGCTGCCCGGATGGCCCGACGAGCCCCGCTGAGCGCAGACCTCTTCCCCGCCGGCCTTCCCGTGTACGCCACCGTGGGACGCACCGCTTCCGGGCGTGCGTGGCTGGACGGGCTGCCCGCCACCGTCCGGTCCGTCCAGGAGGAGTGGGGCCTGCGGCTCGGCGCGCCCCTGCACGGCGGCAGCTGCTCGTGGGTGGCCCCCGTGGAACTGCCGGACGGCGGCGAGGCGGTGCTCAAGGTGACCTGGCCGCACCGCGAGGCCGCCGGGGAGGCCGCGGCCCTGCGCGCGTGGGACGGCGACGGCGCCGTACGGCTGCTGCGGCACGACCGGGAGCGGTACGCGCTGCTGATCGAGCGCTGCACACCGGGCGAGGAGCTGGACGACAGTACGCTCCCTCCGGCCGAACGGCTGTTGCTGGCCGCCGGTCTGCTGCGCGGCCTGTGGGCCGCGCCCGCACCGCCCGACGGCGCACTGGAACGGGTCGCCGACGTGTGCGGCGAATGGGCCGACACCGCCGAGGAACGCATGGCGCGGCTGCGGCCCGGCTACGACCCCGGGCTGGTCCGGCTCGGCGTCCGCCTGCTGCGCGAACTCCCCGCCACCGCCACCCGCGAGGTCGTGGTGCACGGCGACTTCAACCCCGGCAACGTCCTGTCCGCCCGGCGCCGCCCGTGGCTGGCCATCGACCCCAAGCCGATGGTCGGCGACCCCGGTTACGACCCCTGGCCCCTCCTGGAACAGATCGACGACCCCTTCGAGCACCCCGACCCCCGCCCGGTCCTGCGCGAGCGCTTCGCCCTGGTGGCCGACGCCCTGGGCGAGGACCCGGCCCGCCTGCCGGCCTGGGCGGCGGCCCGCACCGTGGAGAACGCCCTCTGGTGCGCCGACCACGGCGACGTGCCGGGCGGGGCGGAGGAACTGGAAGTGGCGGCGGTGCTGGCGTCGTTGGCGGGGCTGTGAGGGACCTCGCCACCGCCGTACGCGTCCGTGCCCGGCTCAGGCGACCTCGATCCCGTACTCCTGCACCAGCGCCTCCAGCCCGCCCTCGTACCCCTTGCCGCCGATGACGAAGTCCCAGTCGCCGTTCGCGCGGCGGCGGAACGAGCCGAGGACCAGCGCGGTTTCGCCGGGGCGGCCGTCCGAGACCTCCAGCTGCCCCTGTTCCGCGCCGGATTCGTCCACCAGGCGGATCCGGGCGTCGGTGAAGCCGGACAGGTCGGCGTGCGGGTCCGCCTCCGGGTCGATGGCCGCGACGAGGACGAGCCGGTCGGCGGTGGCGGGCAGGGCCTCGAAAGCCACCTGCATCGCGGCCCGGTCGGGGGCGAAGCCGGAGAGCATGCGGACGGTGCCGTCCGGGGTGCGCGGGTTGTTGTAGAAGACGAAGTGGTCGTCGCTCAGGACGCGGCTGCCCCGGCAGACCAGCGCGCAGACGTCCAGGGCGACGCTGCCGGACCAGTTCATGCCGAGGATGCTGCCCGCGGCGCCGTCCTCCTCCGGCGGCTCGGGGGCCCGCCCGGCGCTCTCCCCGTCGTTCTCCTCGGCGGGCGCCGGCCGCTGGGCCGGGACCGCGGCGTCCCCCAGGCGTCCGCGCAGCCCGTGGCGGGCCAGCAGGTCGACCAGTTCGGGGCCGCTGACGAGGGTGAGCGGTTTGCCGTTGGCGAAGGCGTGCGCGCCGGGGCCGAAGCGGGACGTGGTGACCAGGACGCCCTTGTTGGCGCCCTCGGACTGCACGGTGCCGAACAGGTCGCGTACGGCGGTCGGCGGCACCGTGTTGCGGTAGCGCTTCACCTGCACGATGATCTTGCCGCCGCGGATCGGGTCGGGGTCGAGCGCGTCCACGTCCACGCCGCCGTCCCCGGACCGCTGCGTCGTCAGGGCCTGCATGCCCATCGCGCGGAACAGCTCGGCGACCAGCCCCTCGAAGGCGATCGGGTCCATCGAGAACAGGTCGGGCTCGTCCTCACCGCCGTGCGTGACCACACCGCCGCCCACGTCGCCCGGCTGCCGCGCCGGACGGACCGCGGCCCGCTGGTCGGGGCGCGCCGACAGCTGCCCGCGCAGCCCGTCGGTGAGGCATTCCACCGCACTGACCTGCGCCAGGTGCAGCTGCTGGAACGCGGTGCGGGGCGCGCTGACGGTGGCCAGGAAGATCTGTGCGGGACGGCCGGTGGCCGGGTCCACGTCGTCCACGAAGCCGTTGACCGTCACCGAGTCGAGCGTGCCGGAGGCGTCCGCCGCGAACAGGTCGTGCAGCACGAGCAGTACGGACTGGGCGAGCACGTCGCGGTAGGCCGTGCGCCGCTGGGTGACCGGCCGGGCGACGTCCTTGTCCTGGTCGGCCGCGTACATGTACCGCACGGCCTTGGCCTCGGGCACGATGTCGAAGCCGGGCAGCTCCCAGTCCAGTACGAGCTGGCGCGCGGCCGGGTCGTAGGCGGCGCGGACGCGGCGCGGGAAGCCCTGCGGGCGGCCGGTGGCGGCGTACAGCGCGGCGGAGAAGTACTCCACCACCGCTTCGGGGTCGCCGTCGCGCAGGCCCCTCAGCAGGTCCTCGACGGCGGCGTTGTGGCTCCTGACCTCTGCCAGCTGCCCGGCGGCCCACTGGTCGTACTGCCGCCGGTAGTCCTCCAGTTGGCGCAGCCGCTGCGCCTCGGCGGCCTGCGCGGCGTGCCAGTCGTGCTCGTAGCGCGCGCGGGCATCCTCCTGCGCGCGGCGGCCGCCGCCGAGGCCCCAGCCGCCGGCCTGCGGCTGGTAGGCGGCGGGGTCGGGCATCGGTACGGGAACGGCCAGCCGGCCGGGCGCGAACGGCTCGACGCGCTCGGGGCGGCGCAGCGCGGCGGGCGTGAAGGCGGGAGCCCGGCAGCCGTCGGCCAGCAGGCCGGACAGCTCGGCCATGCGGGCTTCCAGTTCCTCGGTGCGGCGGCGGGCGTCGGCCTCGCGCTGCTGGCGGTACGCGGTCTGCCGTTCGCGCTGCATCCGGGCCATGGCGCGCTCGGTGTCGCGCTGCTGCCGCTCCTGGTCGCGGCGGGCCTGTTCACCGGCCCGCCGCTGGGCCTCCTGCCGGCGCTGCTGCTGACGCTGCGCCTCGGCCCAGACGGCCACTAATCCGTTGGAGCGGCGACTCATGCGGATCTACGTCCTCCCCTGGGGCACCCCGGCCCCGACCATGGGGCGCCCGGCCCCCGACCGTGGGGCACGCGGCCCCCGAACCCCGGGGCACGCAGCCCCGAAGCACCCGCACCGGCCCATTCACCAGCGGGTATTCATCCGACTTTAGCGGGATCCCGACGGGGTGTACCCCTCCGGGGCCGTCCTGGAGCACGGCTTCAGGATCTTGCCGCGGCCTCAGCGGTCCAGAAGCGTGCCGAGGCGTTCCAGCAGCGGGAGCAGAGCGGTGCGTTCCTCGGGCGTGAGGGCCTGGAGCGCGTCGTGCACCGCGCGCATATCGGCGCGTACGCGACGGGCGAGCGCCCGGCCCTCCTCGGTGGCGGTGACCACCTTGCTGCGCCGGTCCCGCGGCGCGGCATCGCGCCGTACGAGTCCGCGCTCCCCCATGCGGGCGATGAGCCGGGTCGCGTTCGAGGCGTCGCAGACCAGGTGCCCGGCGAGCGCGCTCATCGACAGCGGCTCCTCCAGGGCGATGAGCGCGCGGGCCTGCGCGGTGCTCAGGCCGTGCCGGAGAGCGGCGGCAGCGAGGTCGTCGTAGTAGCCGCGAACCGTGCGGGCGAACGGTTCCACGAGGTCGTCGGGGGTGGGCGGGGTGGTGTCGGACACCCGGCCAGGATAGCGGCTTACTTGACTTAGGCAATTGTTGGCATTTACATGGAAGGCGACTCCTTGACCTTGTCAAGCGACGCCGGGCGGCCCGCTCCGGTCGAGGCACCCGCCCCCGGGCCCGTCCGCCCCGCACCACCCCGTACGCATCGGAGACACCATGACCAGCAGCACCCCCGAGCAGCCGGCCGCCGTGGCCGCACGGCTGCGCGCCACCTTCCGCACCGGCCGCACCAAGCCCCTGGAGTGGCGCACCGACCAGCTGCGGCAGCTGCGCGCGATGCTCACCGAGCACGGTCCGGACTTCGCCGCCGCCCTGCGCGCGGACCTGGGCAAGGGCGAGGCCGAGGCGTACCGCACGGAGATCGACTTCACGCTGCGGGAGATCGACCACACCCTGTCCCACCTGGAGGAGTGGCTGCGGCCCGAGCCCGCACCGGTACCGCCGCACCTCGACGGCGCGGAAGCCTGGACGGTGTACGACCCGCTGGGCGTCGTCCTGGTCATCGCCCCCTGGAACTACCCCCTGCAACTGCTGCTGGCCCCGATGGTCGGTGCGCTGGCGTCCGGCAACTGCGTGGTCGCCAAGCCCAGCGAGCTGGCGCCCGCGACCTCCGCCGCGGTGGCCCGCCTGCTGCCCCGCTTCCTGGACACGGACGCCGTCGCCGTGGTGGAGGGCGCCGTACCGGAGACGACGGCCCTGCTGGAGCAGCGTTTCGACCACATCTTCTACACCGGCAACGGCACCGTCGGCCGGATCGTGATGAACGCGGCGGCCAAGCACCTGACCCCGGTCACCCTGGAGCTGGGCGGCAAGTCGCCCGCCTTCGTGGACCGCGGCACGGACCCGGACGCGGTCGCCGCTCGCCTCGTGGCCGGCAAGTTCCTGAACGCGGGCCAGACCTGCGTGGCGCCCGACTACGTCCTGACCGACCCGGAGACGGCCGCCCGCCTGGAGCCCGCCCTCGCGCGCGCCGTCACCGCGCTCTTCGGCGACGACCCGGCCGCCGCGCCGAACTACGGCCGGATCATCAACGAGCGGCACTTCGACCGGCTGACCGGACTGCTCGGCTCGGGCCGCACCGTCGCGGGCGGTACGCACGACCGGGACCGCAAGTACATCGCGCCGACCGTGCTCGGCGGGGTGGCGCCGGACGCGCCGGTGATGGGCGAGGAGATCTTCGGCCCGATCCTGCCCATCGTCGAGGTGGCGGACCTGGACGAGGCCATCGATTTCATCAACGACCGGGACAAGCCGCTGGCGCTGTACGCCTTCACGGAGTCCGCGCAGACCCGGCGGCGGCTGACCGGGGAGACCTCCTCGGGCGGCCTCGGCTTCGGCCTGCCGGTGGCCCATCTGACCGTCTCCGACCTGCCGTTCGGCGGCGTCGGCGAGAGCGGGATGGGGCGCTACCACGGCCGGTACTCGATCGAGACGTTCAGCCACCGCAAGGCCGTCCTGTCCAAGCCGCTGGCCTGACGCCCCTTTCTCACCCCACTCCCACACACCACAGAAATCTCGCAAACCTGGGGAACATAACGTCTTGATCTGAGAACTTCACATGTGCTTTTGTTTGAAGCATCATGAACGACGTGATCCCTGAGAACGCGACGTCGGCGGCGGCCCGGCCCTCCGGGGCCCTCGGGCCCCCGGGAGCGGGCCGCCGCCCGGTCGTCGGCGTATCGCTGAAGCTCTACTTCGGCCTGGCCGCGACCAGGAAGTGGCTCGCGGACGTGGCCGCGCTCCAGGACGCGCTGGCGGAACTGCCTTGCCCCGTCGACCTGTTCGTCCTGCCGGCCTTCCCCGCCCTGACCGACGCCCGGGAACTGCTGGCCGGTACGGGTATCGCGTACGGCGCCCAGGACGTGCACTGGGCCGAGACCGGCGCATGGACCGGCGAAGTGTCCGCGGGCATGCTCGCCGAGACCGGCGCACGCTACGTCGAGGTCGGCCACGCCGAGCGGCGCCGGCACTTCGGCGAGACGGACGCGACCGTGGCCGCCAAGGCGGGCGCCGCCACCCGTGCCGGGCTGGTGCCCGTCATCTGCGCGGGCGAGCGCCACGACGCCGGCCCCGAGCGGGCCGTCGAAGAGACGCTGACCCAGGTACGGGCAGCCCTCGGCGGCACCGGACCCGGCAGCGAGGTGATCGTCGCCTACGAGCCGGTCTGGGCCATCGGCGCCCGCGAACCGGCGCCCGCACAGCACGTACGGACGGTGGCCTCGGCCATCGGCACCTGCCTGCGCGACCACGACGTCCGAGGCCGGGTCATCTACGGCGGTACCGCTGGACCCGGCACCTTCGGCCGGCTGGCCGGCAGCGTGGACGGCCTGTTCCTGGGCCGCCTGGCGCACGACACCGCCAACCTGCGCCGGGTCCTCGAAGAAGTCGCCGCGGCCACCGCCCCCGCCCCGCTTCCCCTTAGCCCCTAGGGAGTCCACCGTGCAGGACACGTACCGCATCGCCCTCGGCGCCGACGACGCCGCGATCGCCATGAAGGACGCGATGGCCGCGTACCTCACCGAACGCGGCCACCAGGTCACCGACCTGAGCGCCGCGGACGGCGAGGACTACCCGGACGTCGCGGAGCGGGTGGCGCGCAGCGTCGCGCGCGGCGAGCACGAACGCGCCGTCCTGGTCTGCGGCACCGGCATCGGCATGGCCATCGCCGCCAACAAGGTGCCCGGCATCCGGGCCGCCCAGATCCCGGACAGCTACAGCGCGGAGCGCGCCCGCAAGTCCAACGACGCGCAGATCGCCTGCTTCGGCAGCCGCACGATGGGCGTCGAGGCCGCCCTGGTGTGCCTGGAACACTGGCTGGTCTCGGACTTCGCCGGGGGCGGTTCGGCACCCAAGGTGGAGAAGATCAAGCAGGTCGAGTCGCGCAACCTGACGTCCCCGGGCGTGCCTGCGGCCTGAGCCCCCGCCCTCTCCCCTCCTCCCCTCCTCCGAAAGGCGGTAACGACCATGCGCGCAGTTGTCATCGAGGAGCCGAACAAACTGTCCGTCAGCCGGCTCCCCGACCCGGTGCCCGGCCCCGGCGACGTGGTCCTCAAGGTCACCGCCGCCGGGCTGTGCGGCACCGATGTGCACATGCTGGCGGGCGAGTTCGGGCCGACGCGGTACCCGGTCGTCCCCGGGCACGAGTTCTCCGGCGAGGTCGTGGCGGTGGGCTCCGCGGTGACCGGCTTCGCCGAGGGCGACGCGGTCGCCGCCGACCCGGCCGTCTACTGCGGCACCTGCCACTTCTGTTCCATCGGCCACGGCAACCTCTGCGAGAAGTGGGGCACCATCGGCATCACGATGGACGGCGCCGCCGCCGAGTACGTCCGGGTCCCGGCCGGCAACTGCTACCGCCTCCCGGAAACCGTCGACCTCCGCCACGCCCCGCTGATCGAGCCGCTGTCCACCATCCTGCGCGGCTTCGACCTCGTCGGCCCCAAACTGGGCGACCACTTCCTGATCTACGGCGCGGGCACGATGGGCCTCCTCTACCTCCAGGTGGCGCAGCGCGCGGGCGCCGCCTCGGTCTCGGTGGTCGACATCAACGAGGACCGGCTGGCGGTCGCCCGGGAACTGGGCGCCGACGCCGTCGCCACCAGCGCGGACGCGCTGACCGCCGACCACCCACTGGGCTGGCAGGTGGTCACCGACTGCACCGGCAACGTACGGGCCATCGAGGACGGCCTGACCCGCCCGATCCGCGGCGGCACGTTCCAGCAGTTCGGCTGCGCCCCCGACCAGGAGACGGCCCGGTTCTCACCGTTCCGCATCTACAACGACGAGATCCGCATCGTCGGCAGCATGGCGATCCTGCACACCTACGGCCGGGCGGTCGAGATGCTGGGCAAGGGCATCATCGACTGCGAAAAGATGATCACCCACCGCTTCGGCCTGGACCAGTACGCCGAGGCACTGCAGACTTTCGAACTGGGCACGGGCCGCAAGCTGCAGATCGTTCCGGGTGGGGAGGCGGGGTGAGAGCGGGGTGCCTGTTCCCTCGCCCTCACCCCACCTCCCCAAGAATCCCTGCGTGGGAAGGGCCGCGACACCGAAAGCCATGGGTTGCACATCCGGGGCAGAGTCAGCCGTCACCAGCCTCGCCGGAGCTGACGGTGATCATCCGCGCCGCTCGTCGGCCTTATCGGTTCGGTACGCGGCAATTCGGCCCCGCTCCCTGATCACCACCTCACCTCCTCTCCTCTGCGCCGGTCCACACCGCGAGTTCACCTCCCGGCAGCGAGACGAAACGTCGGCCTTCCGGCCCTGTCAATTGCCAGGCTTCAAAGGAAGAGTCGGCCTGACAATCAAGGTGCAGCCCGTTGTCGAAGACCAGCCGCAGTGAACCTGTCTTGAAGGCCACAGCCGACACGACCTCGGCCCCGAACAGAGCCAGCGCATCAGCTACATCCTGCCGTTCCGGAACCAGCACGGCATGCGGGCCCTTTCCTCCGGCGGCCCCGTGGGAGAGTCGGCAAGGGCCCTCCAGGACCACCCGGAAATCCGTTCCCATCAGAAACGACAACTGGTGATCGACGCAGATCTTGGTGACAGTCAACCCCCGCAGGCCCAGGATCCAGCGGTCATCATGCTCGGCGCAGACGAATTCGTTCACCCCAGCACGATGCTCTGTCACACACCTGCACGCCAGCCAAATTCATCTCAGAAGCCTCGCGGGCTGCACCGGGCGAGGCGGAGGCACCATGGGTGTGCAATGCGTGAGCGGATGCTCCGGCACGGGGATTTACGAGCAGGAGCGCGACGCCACTTGCTCCAGCCGCAACCATTCAGCCCGGTCCGAACCCCAGCTCCTGTGTCGAGCCGGTCCAGGGTGGCCGCCACAAGGAAGAGGCGCGGCGGACGTATCGCTTCCCTATTTCCCCGGCACCCTCCACAGAAGCGGAGACCTCAGCCCTTCGGGCTCGAAGATGATCAGCTCCGGACGCTTGTCGCCCGCGATGGCGAAGGGAATTTTCCCGCTGACGCAACGGCCGACCATGACCGTGGTGTCGTCGCTGGGAAACTCGGGCTTGGGGAGGTCGCCCCCGTTGAGGCCGGTGACCTTCACCTGGCTGCCGTCCGCGAAGGACAGTTTCCAGGGGGACTGACTGGTGGTGAACGGAGCCGTGCCCTTGTTGCAGACCTTGGCCTCCACCTGCGCCCAAATGGCCCCCTTCGGAAGGCCCAGACCGTCTCCTGGTGGGGTGATACCGGTGACGGGCTGCGTATAGCTCAACGCGGTCGCGGTCGCGGAGATCTTCTCTTCCGTTCCTGCCTCGGCGAACCGCGTACCCGTCCAGGGCTGTTCAGCGCCGATGGCCGCGGGTTTCGCGGGCTTCGCAGGTGACTCGTCACGGGCGGACGGAGCGCTGCCGTCCGCCTTGCCGGGGGACGGCTGCGGCGCGGAGGAATTCCCGCAGCCTGCAATGGCCAGGCACACGGTCAGGACGAAGGCGGTGGCAGGCGCTGTTCTGCGCACGGGTCCCCTCACTGGTTCAGGTCGTGATCATCGCGTGGGGGGGACAAGGAATATAGCGCGCCCGAAGCCACCGCCTCCTACGCCGTCACCCCTTCCCCACCCCCTCCCCGAAGTAGCCCCC
>NZ_JOCQ01000045.1 GCF_000720725.1 Streptomyces rimosus subsp. rimosus | reverse complement strand
ATGCTGGCCCGCCGCGGCGGGCGCCCCGACGCCGACCTGGTCCTGGCCGCGCTGCGCCGTACGGTCCGCATGGAGGGCCCGGACGCGGACGGACTGTGGGAGCTGGTCGACGGGGCGGGCCGACTGGGCGTGGCCTGCGCGGCGCCCGTATTGCGCCATATATACCGCGAGACCTCCTCGTCCCACCTCAGAGGCCGCGCCGCTGCCGCGCTGGCCGTCACCGACCCCGGCTTCCCGGCGGGCTTCGCCGTCGAGTGCCTGTGGGACTGCGAGGAGACGACCAGGGAGCTGGCCGCCCGCCACGCGGCGACCGGTGACGACCGGGTCGTGGAGCAGCTGCGCCGGCTGGCCGCCGATCCGGCCGAGGAGGCCGAGGTGCAGACGGCGGTACGGGCCCGGTTCGGGCCGGACGCGCCGGCGGTCTGAGGGGCGCCGCCGGCCCGCGGGGGTGCCGCCGGGGGGCGCCGTCCCGGCGCGGGCGCCAACGCTCATGGGACGTTCCCCGGCTGGACAGATCCACGTGGCCGGGGCCATGCCCGGTGGGCCGACAAAAGGCCTATGCGTGTTGTCATCGTCACCGAGTCCTTCCCGCCCGACGTCAACGGCGTCGCCCACTGCGCCCTGGAAACCGCCCGGCACCTGGTGCGGCGCGGACACGACCTGCTCGTCGTCGCCCCGCTCGGGGCCGACGGGGCGCCGGACGGCGGGCGGGGCGGCCCCTGCCCGGTGGTCCGCGTCCCCTCGGTGCCGCTGCCGGGCTATCCGCAGGTCCGGCTGGCGCTGCCCGGCCGCCGGCTGGCCGCCGCACTGGACGCGCACGGCCCGGACGTCGTGCACCTGGCCAGTCCCTTCGTCCTCGGCGCGCGCGGTATGACGGCCGCCGCGCGGCGCGGCGTGCCCGTCGTCGCCGTCTACCAGACCGATCTCGCCCGCTTCGCCCGCGCCTACCTGGGCACCGGCAGCGCCGCCGCCTGGCGGCGCCTGCGGGCCGTGCACGCCGCCGCCGACCGCACCCTGGCGCCGTCCAGCTCCGCCCTGCACGACCTCGCCGCGCATGACGTACCCAGGCTGCGGCTGTGGCCGCGCGGTGTGGACTCCGCGCGCTTCCACCCCGCCCGGCGCGACGAGGTGCTGCGCAGTTCGCTCGCCGCGGGCCGGGACCTGCTGGTCGGGTACGTCGGGCGGCTCGCGCCGGAGAAGGAGGTGCGCCTGCTGGCCCCGGTCTCGCGGCTGCCCGGCGTACGGACCGTGGTGATCGGGGACGGGCCCAGCGCCCCCGGCCTGCGCACCGCCCTGCCCGGCGTGCGCTTCCTCGGGCGCCGCACCGGCGACGAGCTGGCCCGCCTCATGGCGTCGCTGGACATCTTTGTCCATACCGGTCGTTACGACACCTTCTGTCAGACCCTCCAGGAGGCGATGGCGGCCGGGGTGCCCGTCGTGGCCCCGGCCGCGGGCGGCCCGCTGGACCTCGTCGAGCACGGCCGCACGGGCCTGCTGGTGCCGCCGGGCGACGGGGAGGCGGTGCGGGACGCCGTCGAGCGGCTGGCCGGGAATCCGGCCGCCCGCGCTCGGCTGGGCGCGGCCGGCCGTGCGGCGGTCGAGCACCGCACATGGGACGTGGTCGGTGACGAGTTGCTGGGCCACTACGAGGACGTGCTCACGCGCCGGACGGCGGTGACCGTATGACGGCGCGGCCGGGCACCTCCGCGATCCACGTCCCCGACCAGGCCCAGTACACCGGCGCCGGGCTGCGCATCGTACGGCTCGCGAACTTCGTGACCCCGGAGTCGGGCGGGCTGCGCACCGCTCTGCGCGCCCTGGGCGCCGGGTACCGCGCCGCGGGCCACGAACCGGTCCTGATCGTCCCCGGCCCTTGCGTACGCGACGAGAGCACCGACCACGGCCGCGTGATCACCCTGCCCGGCCCGGTCCTGCCCGGGACGGGCGGCTACCGCGTGCTGGCCGACCGGCGCCGCGTACGGCGCGTCCTGGAGGCGCTGGCCCCCGACCGCCTGGAGGTCTCGGACCGTACGACGCTGCGGTGGACCGGCGAGTGGGCGCGGCGGGCCCGTGTCCCGGCGGTGATGGTGTCCCACGAGAGTGTGGACGGGGTGCTGCGGGCCTGGGGCGTGCCGCGCGGACCGGCGCGCTCCGCCGCCGACCGGGCCAACCGCCGGACCGCGCACGCGTACAGCCGGGTGGTCTGCACGACGGAGTGGGCGGCGGCCGAGTTCACCCGGCTCGGCGCGCGCAACGTCGTACGTGCCCCGCTCGGCGTGGACCTGACGAAACGTCACCCAGGCCTGCGCAGCTCGCAGTTGCGGCGGCGATGCGCGGGCGGTGCCGATGTGCTCCTGCTGCTGTGCTCGCGGCTCTCGCCGGAGAAGCGGCCGGGACGCGCGCTGGAGGCCCTGGCGGAGCTGCGGTGGCGGGGTGTGGACGCGGCGCTGGTGGTGGCCGGGGACGGGCCGCTGCGGCCCCGTCTGGCCGCCCGCGCACGGGCCGAGCGGCTGCCCGTGGTGTTCCTCGGGCACCTCGCCGATCCGGCCGAGCTCGCCGCCCTCCAGGCCGCCGCGGACGTGGCGCTGGCGCCCGGACCGGCGGAAACGTTCGGCCTGGCGGCGTTGGAGGCACTGGCATGCGGCACCCCGGTCGTCGCCGGCGCCGCGTCGGCCCTCGCCGGCCTGGTCGGGCCCGGCGGCGACACCGCGCTCGACGACGGCGCTTCGTACGCCGACGCGGTGCTGCGCGTCCTCGCCCGGCCCGAGGCGCACCGCCGGGCGGCGGCCCGGCAGCGCGCCGAGGGGTACGGCTGGCAGCCCGCGGTCGCGGCCTTCCTCGCGGCGCACGACGCGGCGGCGGAGCCCGTGCCGCCCGCCGTCAGCCCGGTGATTCCTCCGGGCCGGCCGGACGGAGCGGAAGCCGCGGGGACGGTTCCGGTACGGCCGGGTCCGCCGGCCGTCGGGCCCAGCGGGCGGCGATGAACGCGCAGACCGTCAGCTGGAGTTGGTGGTAGAGCATCAGCGGCAGGACGACCAGGCCCGCCGCGCCGCCGAACAGCACCGCCGCCATGGGCAGTCCGGTGGCCAGGCTCTTGTTCGAGCCGCAGAAGACGATGGTGATCCGGTCCTCCCGGCAGAACCCCAGCCGGCGCGCGGCGAACGAGGTCGTGACGAGCGCCGTGCCCAGCAGGCCCGCCGCCAGGAGCAGCAGGGCCAGCAGCCGGGCGGGTGTGACCTGGTGCCAGATGCCCTGGACCATGCCCTTGCTGAACGCGGTGTAGACGACGAGCAGGATCGAGGCGCGGTCCAGGAGACCGAGCGGTTTGCGGTGCCGGGCGAGGAAGCCGCCAACCCAGCAGCGCAGCACCTGCCCGGCGGCGAACGGCAGCAGGAGCTGGGTGGCGATCGAGACCAGCCCGGCCGCCGAGAAGCTGAGGGCGGAGCCGATCAGCCAGGCCGCGAGCAGCGGGGTGGCAGCCATCCCGGCCAGGCTGGAGTACGTGCCGGCGCAGATGGCGGCCGGGACGTTGCCCCGGGCCGTGGAGGTCAGGGCGATCGAGGACTGGACAGTGGAAGGGACCACGCACAGGAAGAGCAGCCCCACGTACAGCCGGTCGGTGAGGAGGAACGGGACGAGGCCGCCGGCCGCCAGGCCGAGCAGCGGGAACAGGACGAAGGTGCTCGCCCCGGTCAGCAGGTGCAGCCGCCACTGCCGCAGCCCGCGCACCGCCTCCCGGGTGGACAGCCGCGCCCCGTAGAGGAAGAACAGGAGCCCGATGGCGAGGTCGGCGGCGGCCCCGGCGGCCTCGGCGCCCCGTCCGGTCGCGGGCAGCAGGGTGGCGAGCAGGACCGTCCCGAGGAGGGCGGCGACGTACGGGTCGGCCGCGCGCCGCAGCCGGTCCGCCCGCCTCGGTCGGTGCGTCCGCCTCGGCCGGCCCGCCCGCTCCGTCCGGGCCGCCCGTTTCAGGCGGCCCGGACGGGAGTCCCCCGCCGTCTCACTCATCGTCACCGGTCTGCCAGGGCGGGTGCCCGACGCGCGCCGGGTCGGCGCCGGGGCCGTTCGCGTCCCGGGTCCGTACGTCGATGGCGCCGCCGCCACCGTCGTGGTCGCTGCCCGCCGTGCCCTTGCCGGCGAGCAGGGTGTTGAGCGTCCGGTCGACCTCCAGCCAGGAGTCCGCCGAGGAGTTGTCGATCACCAGCAGGCCGACGGACGTGCTGCCGCGGGGCGGCGCCGGCGGTTCTTCCTGGCTGTCGGAGGACGCGCACGGCTGGGGTGTGTGCGGCGGGAGCGGTGGGGACTGCGGGGCGGCCTGGGCGGCGGCGCCGCCCCACAGCACGCCCGTGACCACCGCGACGGCGACGGCCGGTGTGGACGGGCGCGCGGCCCGGGACCGCTGCACACGGTCCCGGAGCCGCCCGGCGCCGCCCCGAGAGGGGTTCGGTGCCATACGAGAGCCTCGTCTCAGATGGGAGCCGGTTCGCGGGGTGCCCGCCGCCTGCTGATGTTGCGCTCCAACAGCTCGGTGGCCGCCCTCAGTTCGACGCTGCCGCCGCTGCCCGTGTCGGGCAGCCGCCCGTCGGCCGCCTTGAGGTCGGCCAGCGCGCCGTCGACGGCGCCGTGCGCGGCGAACAGGCACGGGGTGCTGTAGATCGCCACGTCCACGCCGAGTTCGGTCAGTTCGGTGAGCGAGAGGCGGGGGGATTTGCCGCCCGCGATCTGGTTGAACAGCAGGGGTTTGCCGCCCACCACGGACCGGATCCGTTCGATCCACGCCACGCTGCGCACCCCGTCCACGAGGACCACGTCCGCGTCGGTCTCGGCGAGCGCCGCCGCCCGCCGGACGATCTCCGCCTCCTCCGTGGCGTCCGTACGCGCCACCACGACCAGGTCCTTGCGGCTGGCGAGCACCATGTTCAGTTTGTCGAGGTAGTCCTCCAGGGGGAGGATCAGCTTGCCTTCGGCGTGACCGCACCGGCGCGGTCTGCGCTGGTCCTCCAGGATCACTCCGGAGGCGCCGCAGCGCTCCAGGCGCTGGACGACGTGACAGGCGACCTCGTGGTCCACGTAGCCGTCGTCGATGTCCACGAGCAGGTGGTGGGCCGGAAAGGCCAGGCGCAGCCGTTCCACGAACTGCACCATGTCCGGCCAGGCGATGAACCCGATGTCGGGCAGGCCGTAATGGGACGCGGCGAAGCCGAATCCGGAGACGAACATCCCGTCGTAGTGCTGTGCCGCGATGGAAGCCGAATACATGTCGTAGATGCCGATGAGCGGTGTCGTACGAGGCGATCGGACCGCCTCGCGCAGAGCGCTGCCGTACTGCATGCTTCTCCCGCCTCCCGGACTCGCCGGTCGCGAGCCGTTGGGGTGTCGTGGGATCGACGGTCCCAGGAAACCAAGAGCTAGTAAAAGGATTCCGGGCAGCAGCACTCTTTTGAGGAATCACCGCAGGTCAGAGAGGTAATTATGGAATTAGTACGGAATGATGGAAACACCGTCGAAGTGACGTTTCCGCGGATGGTCAAGGGGGCGTAAAGGCGATGAAGTGAATTGCGCCGGGGTCCCCACCGGGGCCGGGGCCCGCCGCGTCGGTCCGGGCCGGGCGCGCGGCCGGGCGGAAATCGCCGGTCCCGCCAAGTCCGCTGCCACAATGGCGGTATGACAGGTCGTTGGGAGTTCTGGATCGACCGGGGCGGCACGTTCACGGATGTGGTGGGCCGGCGGCCCGACGGAAGACTGGTCACCGGCAAACTGCTTTCGCACCGCCCGGGCGCCGACGAGGACGCCGCCGTGGCGGGCATCCGGATGATGCTGGGCCTGGCGCCCGGCGCACCGGTCCCCGCCGAGCGGATCGCCGTGGTCAAGATGGGTACGACCGTGGCGACCAACGCCCTGCTGGAGCGCACGGGCGAGCCGACCGTGCTGGTGACCACCGAGGGCTTCCGGGACGCGCTGCGCATCGCCTACCAGAACCGGCCGCGGATCTTCGACCGGCGCATCGTGCTGCCCGGGGCGCTGTACGAGCGGGTGATCGAGGTCCCGGAGCGGGTGGACGCGCGGGGCGCTGTGGTGCGGCCGCTGGAGACGGACGCGGTGCGGGCGGCGCTGGCCCGGGCGTACGCGGACGGGCTGCGCAGCGCGGCGGTGGTGCTCATGCACGGCTACCGCCACGCGGATCACGAGAAGGCCGTGGCCGCCCTCGCGAAGGAGGCGGGCTTCACGCAGGTCAGCTGCTCCCATGAGGTCAGCCCGCTGATGAAGCTGGTGCCGCGCGGCGACACCACGGTGGTGGACGCCTATCTCTCGCCGATCCTCGGCCGGTACGTGGACGACATCGCGGGCCAACTGCCGGGCGTACGGCTGATGTTCATGCAGTCCAACGGCGGGCTGCGGGAGGCCGCGCACTTCCGCGGCAAGGACGCGGTGCTGTCCGGGCCCGCGGGCGGCGTGGTCGGCATGGCCCGCTCCTCCGCCGAGGCGGACGACGGCTACGACCGGGTGATCGGCTTCGACATGGGCGGCACCTCCACCGACGTCTCGCACTACGCGGGCTCCTTCGAGCGGATCTTCGGCAGCGAGGTCGCGGGCGTACGGATGCGGGCGCCCATGATGAACATCCACACCGTCGCGGCGGGCGGCGGCTCCGTACTGCACTTCGACGGACGGCGCTACCGGGTGGGCCCCGACTCGGCCGGCGCGGTGCCGGGACCCGCCTGCTACCGGCGCGGCGGCCCGCTGACCGTCACCGACGCCAACGTGATGCTCGGCCGCGTCCAGCCCGCCCATTTCCCCGCGGTGTTCGGCCCGGACGGCGACCGGCCGCTGGACGACGCGACGGTACGGGAGCGTTTCGTCCGGCTGGCCGAGGAGGCGGCCGAGGCCACCGGCGACCGGCGCGGCCCCGAGGAAGTCGCGGCCGGCTTCCTGGACATTGCCGTGCTGAACATGGCCAACGCGGTCAAGAAGATCTCCGTACAGCGCGGTTACGACGTCACGCGCTACGTCCTCACCAGCTTCGGCGGCGCGGGCGGCCAGCACGCCTGCGCGGTCGCCGACGCACTGGGCATCGGCACGGTCGTCGTACCGCCGCTGGCCGGTGTGCTGTCCGCGTACGGCATCGGGGTCGCCGACGCGACGGCGATGCGCGAGCAGGCCGTCGAGGTGGAGATCGACCCGGAGTCGGACGCCGGGGCCGTCGCGGAGGTGCACGGTGTGTGCGACCTGCTCGCCGGCCGCACACACCGCGACCTGCTCGCCGACGGCGTGCCGGAGGAGAGCATCACCACCCGGGCCCGCGTCATGCTGCGCTACGCGGGCACGGACTCCGCCCTCGCCGTGGCGCTGGACACGCCGCGGGCGATGGCCGCGGAGTTCGTCGAGGCGCACCGCGCGCGCTACGCCTTCACGATGGACAAGCCGCTGATCGCCGAGGCGGTCTCGGTCGAGGCGGTGGGCGCGCCGGGCGGCACGGCCGGGCACGAGCTGCCGACGGGGGAGCGGGCCGGGGAGCTGGCACCGGTCGCGCGGGTCCGGATGTTCGCGCAGGGGCGCTGGCAGGACACCGCGCTGTACACCCGCGACGACCTGCGCCCCGGCGATACGCTCACCGGTCCCGCGATCATCGCCGAGGACGACGCGACGACGGTCCTCGACCCGGGCTGGCAGGCGCGCGCCGGGGAGCGCGGCCACCTGCTGCTGACCCGGGCCCGGCCGCGCGCGGGCGGCGCGGCGGTCGGCACCGACGCCGACCCGGTCATGCTGGAGGTCTTCAACAGCCTCTTCATGGCCATCGCCGAGCAGATGGGCGTGCGCCTGGAGAACACCGCCCACTCGGTCAACATCAAGGAGCGGCTGGACTTCTCCTGTGCCCTTTTCGACCACGAGGGCAACCTCATCGCCAACGCCCCGCACATTCCCGTGCATCTCGGGTCGATGGGGGAGTCCATCAAGGAGGTGCTGAAGCGGCGGCGCGGCGCCGGTGACATGCGGCCGGGTGATGTGTACGCGGTCAACGACCCGTACCACGGCGGTACGCACCTGCCGGACGTCACCGTCGTCACCCCGGTTTTCGACGACGCCGGGCGGGAGCTGCTGTTCCTGGTCGCCTCGCGCGGCCACCACGCCGAGATCGGCGGCATCACCCCGGGCTCCATGCCCGCCTTCAGCCGCACCATCCAGGAGGAGGGCGTCCTCTTCGACAACTGGCTGCTGGTACGGGACGGGACGCTGCGCGAGGAGGAGACGCGCGCCCTGCTCGCCGCCGGGCCGTACCCCTCGCGGGCCCCGGACGCCAACATCGCCGACCTGCGCGCCCAGATCGCCGCCAACGAGAAGGGCATCCGCGAGCTGCGCAAGATGATCGCCGAGTTCGGGCTGGACGTGGTGCGCGCCTACATGGGGCACGTCCAGGACAACGCCGAGGAATCGGTGCGCCGCATCATCGCGCGCCTGGAGGACGGCGCGTACCGCTACGAGACGGACGGCGGCGCGGTGATCCAGGTCGCGCTCACCGTGGACCGGGAAGCGCGCAGCGCGGTGCTGGACTTCGCCGGGACCTCGCCGCAGCTGCCCGGAAACGCCAACGCGCCCAGCTCGGTGGTGATGGCCGCGGTGCTCTATGTCTTCCGCACGCTCGTCGCCGAGGACATCCCGCTCAACAGCGGCTGCCTGAAGCCGGTGGAGGTCCGCATCCCGCCCGGCTCGATGCTGGCGCCCGCATTCCCCGCGGCCACCGTCGCGGGCAACGTGGAGACCTCGCAGGCGGTCACCGGCGCGCTCTACGCCGCGCTGGGCGTACAGGCCGAGGGCTCGGGCACGATGAACAACCTCACCTTCGGCAACGACCGCGTGCAGTACTACGAGACGGTCGCCAGCGGCTCGGGCGCGGGCGACGGCTTCGACGGCGCGGACGCCGTGCAGACCCACATGACCAACTCCCGGCTGACCGACCCCGAGGTGCTGGAGTGGCGCTACCCCGTACGGGTCGAGAGCTTCGCCGTACGGGAGGACAGCGGCGGACGCGGGCGCTGGCGCGGCGGCAGGGGCGCCGAACGGCGGCTGCGATTCCTGGAGCCGGTCACGGTGGCGCTGCTGACCGGCCACCGGCGGGTGCCGCCGTACGGCATGGCGGGCGGCGGACCGGGCGCGACCGGCGCCAATCTGGTCCGCAGGGCGGACGGCACGGAGGAAGCGCTCCAGGGGTGCGACGTGGCGGAGATCGACGCCGGGGACGTACTGGTGATCCGGACGCCGGGGGGTGGAGGGTACGGGGAGCCGGACGTCTCCTAGTACTGCTTCGTTACCAGGGCACTCGATGGTCTGCCGCGGCTCAGGTAGTCGGACGCCGTACAGGTGGAGAAGCGGGGGCCCGGCAAGCCTGTGGCGCGCCACTCGCATGGTCAGGAGTGTTGCCCCGGCCGCCCGGCCCCCTCCGGCTGATCAGCCGATGGGCTCGGCCACGATGAGCTGGAACCGCTCGAAGGACAGCTTCACGGTGTTGTGCTGAGCAGTGGCGGTGCCGAGTGACTTGCCGGTGAACGGGTCGGTCAGGCGGTACCGCGTGCGGCCCAGACCGCGCAGCTCGACCGTCCCGTCCCACTTGTCGGCGTAGAAGGCGTAGTGGAGGGTGCGCTTCTTGGCCACGACATGCGCCTCGGGCTTGTCGAAGCCGATGTCGTACAGCTCACCGCGGTACTCGCCGGTGGACAGCATGTTCTTCTCGTACAGGGACACCCACTTGCGCCAGAGGACCTCCTTCTCCGGGGTGAGGTCGGTCGCCTTGTCCGGGGCTCCGGTTCCGGGGAGGGTGAACTTGGTCGACAGGACGGCTCCGATGCCGTAGGAGGACGCGAAGTCGTTCCCGCCGTCGCTCAGTTCGACGTGGTCGCCGGCGTAGCTGCTGCCCGCGCCCATCAGCGCCTTCATCGACTTGCCCTTGCTCCGGACCTGGTAGGAGGACTCCGGGTCCGAGCTGGGGTACTGGTCGACGTAGGGCAGGTTGTGGAAGGCGAAGGCGGTGCCGCAGGGGCAGAGCTCGACGAGGGCGTCGGGGTTCGCCTCGTGCGCGGCTTCGTGGATCGCCTTCCAGAACAGGGCCACGCCCTCGGTGGATTCCTCGGGGCGGGCGTGCCGGTGCTTCGGGTTGTAGCAGGGCGCGACGCTGTTGAGGTGCTGGCCGTCGATCTTGAGCCCCTCGTAACCCCAGTCGCCGATGAACCTCTTCGCCTGCTCGACGAAGTAGTCCACCGTCGGCCGGTAGGCCGGACAGAGGGTGTAGGCGTCCCACCAGGTGACGTCCTGCTTGTTGCCGTCGCGGTCCAGCAGCAGCATGTCGGGCCGGTCCCGGAACAGGTTGCTGTCGGGGTCCGCCGCCAGCGGGGCCCACCACAGGCGTGGCCGCAGACCGGCGTCCCGTATCTTCTTGGTGAAGGCCCGCATGTCCGCTTCGCCGCGCGGGAACTTCGCCGTGTTGATGTCCCAGTCGCCCTCGTTGGTCTGCCAGCCGTCGTCGAGCGCGGCCCAGCGCAGGCCGACCTCGTGCGCCTTCGGCAGTGCTGCGGTGACCTGCTCGGTGGCGAAGCCGCGCTCGTAGCCCCAGGCACACCAGATGGGCTCGAAGGCCGAGGCGGGGACCTTGGGGGCGCGCTGGCCGATGTCGCTCATGTAGTCGCGGTACCGCTGGAGCGGCACGAAGTGGTCGCCCGGGAGGGCGGTCAGAAACGTGGTGTCGGTGCTGAGCCGGCGGCCCGGCCTCAGGGTGCGGGCGGTGTCGTCCTGGATGGCGATGCTCGCTCCGGCGTCCGTCTTGCGGACCGGCATGCGCAGGACCGTCGCCACGGGCTCGACATGTCCGACGGAGAGGCCCGCGCCCCGGCGCCAGACGGTCGCCAGCGGGGTGCCGCCGCCGTAGTCGGAGGAGTCCATCCCCAGCGAGTTCTCCTGGACATAGCCGTCCTTCACCGGCATCACCCAGTCGCGGCGGTCCGTGTACGTGGTACCGGAGAAGGTGTAGAAGCCGCCGGGAGCCTCCAGGAGTTCGTGGGCTCCGTTGCGCCACCCGGTCACCTTCAGCGCGGTGGAGGACCTGTTGGTGTAGGTCACCTTCATCACGATCATGCCGGTAAGACGCTCGAAGGAGGTCAGCACGACCGTCTTCTGTACGCCTTCCCTGGACGTGCCCTCGATCGTCACCCGGACGCCCGCGCCGTGGCGGGGGTGCCGGGTGCCGTGGGTCCGGTGCCCGCGGTAGGCGAACGCCTCGATGGCCTTACCGCCCACCAGCAGGGCTTCGCCGGCGTCGAAGCGGGTGAGGCCGACGCCCTTGAGCGCCACCCGGCTGCGCAGTTGGTCGTCGAACTCCAGGGTGATGGAGGTGTCGCCGACTCCGACGAGGTCAGGATCCGAGTTCGGTGCGGCGGCCGCGGGTGAGGCGCCCATGGCCACGGCGGGGAAGGCGGCCAGGCCGGCACCCCCCAGCGCCACCTTCAGTACGCTTCGCCGGTTCATGTCCGTCATGTCGAACTCTCTTTCGGTCGTGCGTGCCCGACTGGGGCAGCCGCCTTTTGTCCGTCGTCGTGGATCGTCAGAGTCGAGCCGCACGCTCGCGACGAAGCGACCGTCCGTAAGGCTGGTCGATGCCTGGTCTACTACCGGTTTTGCAGAGGGTCGGCTGGGGTCGGGGGACGGCGTATCGCCCGAACGGGCATCCCAGTGCGAGGTCGCCTCCGGCGGTAGCGGGCGGGCATCCTCGGTGAGCTGCGACAACGCTGCCTGGATCACCGGCGGGTGCCCGAGGCGCGGCGAAACGGAAGGTTGCTCACGGGCGACTTCTTCATCATCGGGTGGCCTGCTTCGAGAACGTAAGTGGTATTCGAGTGGCATGTCAACGGGCGGGCCTCCTGGACAAGGATTGGCGCCGTCGATCGGATTGGTATGCTTCTGGTATGGCAGATGCGAAAACGTCAATGCCCAGAGGCCTGTTCGGGGACGACGTCCTCCCGCTGTACGAGCGCACAGCCACGCAGTTGCTCGACGACCTGCGCGCCGCCGGCGCCCGCCGCGGTGACCGGCTGCCCTCCGAGCGGGCTCTGGTCGACCGGTACGCCGTGTCGCGCGTGACGCTGCGAGCGGCCCTTGCGCAATTGGAATCGCGCGGCATCGTGCGGCCGTCATCGTCGCGCGGGTGGTTCGTCGCCGAGCTCGGTCTTCTCCCCGAGGCGACGACGACGGCCACCTCGGCGGCCCCGCAGGTCCAGGGGTTCGCCGACTATGCGCAGGCCAACGGCTTGACGACGGCCGGCAAGGTGCTCTCCGCCACCGTTCGCCCGGCCACGGTGTCCGAGGCCGAGCAGCTCCGGATCGCTCCGGGCGCCGACCTCTTCGACCTCCATCGACTGCGCTTCCTCGACGGTCTGCTCGTCGTGCTTGAGCACAACCGGCTTCCGTTGGCGCCCTGCCCCGCCCTGGCCGAGACCGACTTCAACACGGCCTCGCTCTACGCCACCCTGCGCGCCGCCGACCCGCCGCAGCTGCCCCGCATCGCCGACTATTCGGTCGAGGCCCGCCACCCGACGCCACGGGAGATCGAGCTGTTCGAGATCGGGGAGACCATGCCGATGCTCGTCGCGACCCAGCTGACGTCGAATCAGGAATCACGCCCGATCGAACTGACCGTCCAGGTCTACCGGGGGGACCGCTACCGGTTCCGGGCCTCCATCACCAATCAGACGTAAACGGTGACCAGCCAGATTTGAGCGATCGCCGACCGGACTTGGAGGGTCGCCGCGGATCTGCCGGTTCGGCTATGCAATACCAGTTGCATACCAGAATAAGACTATTGACGACCCCAAATAAGACCAGTACCGTCCGGCGTGAGCCGCAGGCCGTGACGGCGGATCGGCTTGAGATACACGTTGAGTAAGGGGTTGGCAATGCAGAGCCCGTTGAGCGAGGTGGTCCGGCGTCAGAAGGCCGGACAGCCGCAGGGCATCACCTCGGTGTGTTCGGCTCATCCGCTGGTCATCGAGGCGGCCGTGGTGCAGGCACGGGAGACCGGCGGTCATGTACTGGTGGAGGCGACCTCGAACCAGGTCGACCAGTACGGCGGTTACACGGGCATGCGGCCCGCGGACTTCCGCGACCTCGTGTACGGCATCGCCGCCGAAAGCGGTCTGCCACTGGACCGCGTGATTCTCGGCGGCGACCACCTCGGACCGAACCGGTGGCAGTCCCTGACGCCCGACGAGGCGATGGAGCGGGCCGACGCCCTGGTCGCCGCCTACGTGGCGGCGGACTTCACCAAGATCCACCTGGACTGCAGCTTCGCCTGCGCCGATGACCCCGTACCGCTGACCGACGACGTGGTCGCCGAACGCGCCGCACGGCTGATCCGGGTGGCCGAGGAGACGGCCGGCCCCGAGCGGGCCGAGCGGATCCGGTACGTGATCGGTACCGAGGTGCCCACACCCGGCGGCGCGCACGAGACGCTCGACGCGCTCCTCCCGACCACGCCCGAGGCGGCGCGCACCACTCTGGAGCAGCACCGCAAGGCGTTCGCCCAGCACGGCATCGACGAGGTCTGGCCGCGCGTCATGGCCCTCGTGGTCCAGCCGGCCGTCGAGTTCGACCATGTGCAGGTCGTCGACTACCGGCGCGAGCTGACCGAGGAGCTGCGCAAGGTCCTCGACGACGAGCCCACCATGGTCTACGAGGCCCACTCGACCGACTACCAGACCGCCGAGGCGCTCACCGCGCTGGTCGAGGACCACTGGGCGGTCCTCAAGGTGGGCCCCGGACTGACCTTCGCCCTGCGCGAGGCGCTGTTCGCCCTCGCCGCGATCGAGGACGAGCTGGTCCCGGCCGCCGAGCGGTCACACCTTCCCGAGGTCGTCGAGGAGCGGATGCTCGCCGAGCCCGCCAAGTGGGAGGGCTACCACCCGGGCAGCGCTGCCGAGCAGCGCCTCGCACGCCGCTACAGCTACAGCGACCGGATGCGTTACTACTGGCCCGACCCTGAGATCGAAAAGGCCCAGGCCCGGCTGATGGACAACCTCTCGGCCGTGGACATCCCCCTGCCGCTGCTCAGCGCCCACCTCCCGGTCCAGTACGCCCGCGTCCGCCACGGCGAGCTCGCCGCCCGGCCGCGCGACCTGGCCGTGGACCACGTCCGCGACGTTCTGCGCGACTACGACCGCGCCTCCCACCCCCACCTGATGGAGCACGTGTGACCACGCCCTCCGGCACCCCGTCCCTGGACGACGGCGCCGCCCACACCGTCCGCGAGATCGCCCAGCAGCCCGCCCTGTGGCGGGAGGTCGACCGGATCGTCGCGGCCTCCAGGGAGTCGCTGGACGCCTTCGTGCGTCCGCTCGTCGCCCGCGGTGACCTGCGCGTCGTACTCACCGGTGCCGGCACCTCAGCGTTCGCCGGCCAGGTGCTCCAGCCCGCCCTGGCCCGGCGCCTGGGACGCCGCGTCGACGCGGTCCCCACCACGGACCTCGTCGCCGATCCCCGCGGCGCTCTCGCCGAGGACGTTCCCACGCTGCTGGTTTCCTTCGCGCGCTCGGGTGACAGCCCGGAGTCCGTGGCCGCCACCGCCCTGGCCGACCAGGTCCTCTCCGAGGTGCACCACCTCGTGATCACCTGCAACGAGCAGGGCCGCCTGGCCCGCGAGCACGCGAAGCTGCCGAAGTCCCACGTGCTGCTGATGCCGGCCGCGTCCAACGACCGTGGTTTCGCCATGACGTCGAGCTTCACGTGCATGACGCTCGCGGCACTGCTCGCCCTCGGCGGCAGCGCCTACGACGGGGTCGCCGAACGCCTGGCCGAGGCGGCCGAGTCGATCTGCGAGAGCGACGCCGTGGACCGCACCGTCGGCGCCCTCGTGGACCGCGTGCCCGAGCGCATCGTCTTCCTGGGCAGCGGCCCGCTGAAGGGCCTCGCCGAGGAGTCGGCGCTGAAGGTGCTCGAACTCACCGGTGGGAGGCTCATGGCCGTCTCGGAGACCTCGCTGGGATTCCGGCACGGTCCCAAGGCGGTGCTCAACGACCGTTCGGCCGTCGTGGTGTACATGTCGAACGACCCCTACACCCGCAAGTACGACCAGGACATCTCCGCGGAGCTGCGCGGAAATCTTCCCGCCGGCAGCGTCGTCACGGTCTCCGCGGGCCCCGTCACGGAAGCGGACGGCAACGACGCCTGGCCGCTGCCGGGTCTCGACGGCGTCGAGGACGTCGCCCTGGCGCTGTCCGCTGTGGTGTACGCCCAGCTCATCGCCCTGCGCGCCTCCCAGGCCCGGGGCCTGCGGGCCGACAACCCGTTCCCCTCGGGTGAGGTCAACCGCGTCGTGCAGGGCGTGACCCTGCACTCCTTGCACAACTGATCAAAGGCATCAACGGCGCGGATCCACGGCGCCTGACGGAGGTACAACGATGTTCCTAGGTGTCGACGGTGGCGGTACGAAAACCGCCTTCTGCCTGGTCGACCGAGGCGGACAAGTCGTGGCGCGAGCGCAGGCGGCAAGTTCGTACTACTTCTCCCACGGCATCGAGCTCGTCGAGCGTGTGCTGGGGGAAGGCGTCGACGCCGTCTGTGCGGCGGCCGGGCTGACCCCCGCCGGCATCGAGTACGCCTTTTTCGGCCTGCCCGGTTACGGGGAGGCGGCCCGCGATCTGCCCGTCCTGAACGCGACCCCGCGGGCCGTGCTCGGACACGACCGCTACGCCTGCGACAACGACATGGTCTGCGGCTGGGCCGGTTCACTGGGCGCGGTCGACGGCATCAACGTCATCAGCGGCACCGGCTCCATGACCTACGGCGAGCGGCTGGGCCGGGGCGTGCGCGTCGGTGGCTGGAGCGAGATGTTCGGCGATGAGGGATCGGCGCACTGGATCGCGGTCCGCGGCCTCAACGCCTTCACGCGGATGAGCGACGGACGGCTCCCCGAGGGCCCCCTGGCCGAGGTGTTCCGGCGCCACCTGGATCTCGCGTCCGACCTCGACGTGATCGACGTCGTCCATACCCAGTGGCAGGGCGACCGCGGCCGGATTGCCGCGCTCAGCCGCTCGGTGGCCGAGGCGGCCGGTCTGGGCGACGAGACCGCCTCGGCGATCCTCGCCGAGGCCGGCCGGGAACTCGCCCTGCTCGTCGACGTCACCCGCGAGCGGCTGGAGTTCGGCCCGGACGAGACCGTACCGGTCTCCTACTCGGGCGGCACCTTCGGCGCGGACGCGGTTCTGGAGGCGTTCGCCACCGGACTGAAGAGTCGTTTCACCCACTACGACCTGCGACATCCTCTGTACGAGCCCGTCGTAGGTGCCGCCCTGTACGCGGCAAAAATCGCCGGAACCCCGCTCGACCGGTCCGCGCTCGACGCGCTGCGCATGGCCTCCGGGATCTCTGCCTCAAGAGAGGAAGACCGATGAACAGAGGCACGAAGAGCTGGATTCTGTACGCGTCACTGCTGGTCCTGTTCTGGGGTGTGTGGGGCGCCTTCTCCAGCGAGCCGAACAGCAGGTACGACTACCCCAACGAGATGATCTACATCATCTGGGCCTTCACGATGCTCATACCCGCGTACTTCGCGCTGCGCGGCAACACGTTCGACCGCCGGCCGATCGCCGCCGTGTACGGACTGATCGCGGGACTGACCGGCGCCGGCGGCCAACTCCTGCTGTTCCACGCGCTCGCCAACGGCCCGGCGTACCTGATCTTCCCCCTGGTGTCGCTCTCCCCGGTGGTCACCGTCGTCATGGCGATGGCGCTGCTGCGGGAGCGGATCAACCGGCTCGCCCTGGTGGGTGTCGTCGCGGCGCTGGCGGCGATCGTGCTGCTCAGCATTCCCAGCGGCCAGGACGACTCGAACGCGCACGGCCCGTGGCTGCTGATGGCCATCCTGGTCTGTGTCGCCTGGGGCGTGCAGGCGTTCTGCATGCGCAAGGCCGCGGTGGTCGGGGTCAACGACGCGACGACCTTCGGCTGGATGACCATCAGCGGACTGCTGCTGGTTCCGGTGGCGTTCGTGACGATGGGCGATTTCCCGTCCGACGCTCCGTGGCAGGCGCCGGCACTCACCGCGGTGACGCAGGTCCTCAACGCGGTCGGCGCGTTGTTCCTGGTCATGGCGTTCAGCCGGGGCAAGGCCACGGTCGTCGCCCCCGTCACCAACGCGCTGGCCCCGGTGCTGACCATCGTGCTGTCCCTGGCGGTCTACCGGACGCTCCCGAACGTGTGGGGCGCCCTCGGCATCGTGCTGGCCCTCGCGGGCTCGACCCTGATGGTCTACAGCGACGAGAAGAGCGGCGAGAACTCCGTGGCCCCGGGCGCGGCGGACGACGGTGCGGACGTGCGTCCGGTCCCGCAGAAGTCCTGATCGCCCGCATATCCGTACCGGCCGAACCACGTAGCGGTACCGGCCGAACTACGTAGCGGCACCGGCCGAACCACGTAGCGGTACGGGCCGACACCGGCCCGTACCCACCGAACCGACAGGAAAGCGAGGGGACACCTTCATGCCCCTGGTTCCCACGCGCGAACTCGTCTCGAAGGCCGCCGCCGCAGGCCGGGCCGTCGCGGCGTTCAACGTGATCACGCTGGAGCACGCCGAGGCGATCGCCGCCGGCGCGGCCGCCGCGGGCGCCCCGGGGGTGATCCTGCAGATCAGCGAGAACGCCGTACGGTTCCACGGCGGCCGGGTCGAGCCGATCGCGCGGGCCGCGGCCGAGGTCGGCAAGGCCTGTGACGTCGACGTCGCACTGCACATGGACCACGTGACGGACATGCGGCTGCTGCGCACGGCGGCCGACGCGGGGTTCTCCTCCGCGATGTTCGACGCCGGGGCGCAGCCGTACGCCGAGAACCTCGCCGCCACCCGCGCCGCGGCCCGGTGGGCGCACGGCGCGGGCCTGTGGCTGGAGGCCGAACTCGGCTATGTGGGCGGCAAGCCCGACGCTCCCGCGAGCGCCCACGCGGCCGGGGTGCGGACCGACCCGCAGGAGGCGGCGCGCTATGTCGCGGACACCGGCGTGGACGCCCTGGCCGTCGCCGTCGGCAGCAGCCACGCGATGACCGAACGCTCCGCGACCCTGGACCACGCGCTCATCGAACGTCTGCGGGATGCCGTGCCCGTACCCCTGGTGCTGCACGGTTCGTCGGGCGTCGGCGACGACGATCTGCGCCAAGCCGTTCAGGCGGGCATCGTGAAGATCAACATCGGTACCGCTCTCAACGTCGCGTTCACCGGCGCGGTCCGCGAGGCGCTGGCGGAGCGCCCCGACCTGACCGACCCCCGCCCCTACGTCGCCCAGGGCCGGGAGGAGATGGCGGAGACGGTCCGGGGCCTGCTCGGTGTGGTGAGCGGCTGAGCGGGGCCGGAGCTTTCCCCGCACCTGATGTCGCCTGGTCGGTGACGGCGGACCGCGTGGTCACGAGGGCGCCGACGCCACCGGCGCGCTCTGCGCCCCTTGGGGATCCGCCGCCGTCGCCACCCGGCCCCGCGCGCCGTCCCGGGTGGCCTGGACGGCGTGACCGCCGAGGTCGGCGACCCGCTCCACCGCCTCGTCCACGTCCGCCACCTCGAAGTACGTCATCCAGTGCGATCCCCGCTCGGGCGGCAGCGCGTGCCCGACTCCCGCGTCACCAGCTCGTTCCTCGCCACCGCCCAGGTACGCCGGCCAACGCCCTGCCCAGATGCTCCGCCGCCTGCCGGATGCCGAGCACCGCGCCCGGCGGATCGGAGCCGATGGCCGTCCGGCCCGCCTCACCGGCGTCCAGCGGGCCGACGCCCACCGTGCCGCCGCAGTGCCGCACACCGGCGGCCGTCCCGTCCACATCGTCCGAGGCCAAGCCGGGGGGTTCAGGCGACTACGGGGAGGCGTCCGGCTCAGCCCTGCCCGAAGGAGCGTGCGGGGCGCGGCACGATCCGCACCGGTGTCCCGGGCGTCGCCTGGGCCGCCGCGGCGAGGAACCGCTCCGGTACCACTCCGACGACCGGGTAACCGCCGGTCGTCGGATGGTCGTTGAGGAACAGCACCGGCAGCCCGTTCGGCGGCACCTGGAGGGCGCCCAACGGCATGCCCTCGCTGGGCAGTTCGCCGTCCTTCGCGCGCTCCAGGGGCGGGCCCTCCATGCGCAGTCCGATGCGGTTGCTCGCCGAGGACACCCGGAAGCGCCCGGTGGCCAGCGTGCGCAGCCCCGCCTCGGTGAACCAGTCGTCGCGCGGCCCCAGGACGCACGGCAGCACCAGTTCCGCGGCCGGCAGGCCCGCGCGTACGACGGCGTCCACGCGCGCGGGCGGGCCGTACGGGTCGCCGAGCGGCAGCACGCCGCCATCGGACAGCGGCGCGGGCCCGAGCCCGGACAGCAGGTCGGCGGCGCGGCTGCCGAGGACCGGCTCCGCCGCGACACCGCCGGCGAAGGCGAGGTACGAGCGGAGACCGGCGGTGGCGGGACCGGCGTCCAGCACCGCGCCCGCCGGGACGGCGACCGGCGCGCCCCAGGGGGCGGGGCGGCCGTCCACCGTGACGGAGCACGGGGCTCCGGTCACCGCGACGACGGTGGCCGTGCGGACCCGTACGGCACAGCCGGTCAGGGTCGTCTCCAGGGTCGCGGCCGTTTCGGGGTTGCCCACGAGGCGGTTGGCCAGCCGGTGGGCGGGCTCGTCCAGGGCGCCCGCGCGCGGCACGCCGAGGTGGGCGTGTCCGGCGCGGCCCAGGTCCTGGACGGTGGTCAGGGCTCCGGCGCGGACGACGCAGAAGGCGCGGTCGGTCATCGTGCCTCCCGGGGCGATTCCGTGGATGTTTCCGCCGTAACCGGTACGAAGCGGACGCGCGTTCCAGGGGTGAAGAGCGCCGCCGGTTCGCGGTCCGGGTCCCACAGCTCGACGTCGCTGGTGCCGATGAGCTGCCAGCCGCCGGGGGAGGAGCGCGGGTAGACGCCGGTGTACGGGCCGGCCAGCGCGACCGAGCCGACCGGGACCTTGGTGCGCGGTGTGGCCCGACGCGGCACGTGGTGGCGCTCGGGCAGCCCCGTCAGATAGCCGAAGCCGGGGGCGAACCCGCAGAAGGCCACGTGGAACTCCGTACCGGAGTGGATGCGCACCACGTCCTCCGGAGTGGTGTCCCACAGGGCGGCCACATCGGCGAGGTCCGGGCCGTCGTAGCGGACCGGGATGTCGATGGCCGGGCGGTCGTCGGAGGCGGCCGGCGGGATGTCCCAGCCGGGCAGTTCGGCGGCCAGCCGTCCGGGGTCGGCCAGGCCGTCGAGCAGGACCGTGCGCGCGGCCGGGACGATCTCGCGGACCGCGGGCAGGGTGCCGGCGGCGGCGCGGCGCAGCAGCTCGGCGTGGAACGCCTCGACGGCCGTCGCGTCGTCCAGTTCGACCAGCAGCCCGTGGTCGCCGACCGGCAGCGGGCGCAGCGGCAGCCGGGTACGGGCGGCGCCGTTGCCGGTGCTCACGCGAAGCTGCCGATCCGCACACCGGCCGCGGTCAGCTCGTCGCGCACCCGCCGGGCGAGGTCGGCGGCGCCGGGGGTGTCGCCGTGCAGGCACAGGGAGCGCGCTTCGACGCTTACGGTGCTGCCGTCGATGGCCGTCACTGTGCCCTCCGTCGCCATGCCCAGCGCGCGCTTGACGACCTCGTCGGGGTCGTGGACAACGGCGCCCGGTTCGCGGCGCGAGACCAGCGTCCCCTCGGGCGTGTAGGCGCGGTCGGCGAACGCCTCGCCGATGACCGGCAGGCCGACGCGGCGGGCCGCCGCGTGCAGCTGGGAGCCGGGCAGGCCGAGGATGGGCAGGGGGGTGCCGGCGGTGCGTACGCCCTCCAGGACGGCGGCGGACTGCGCCTCGTCGTGCACACAGCGGTTGTAGAGCGCGCCGTGCGGCTTCACGTAGCCGACCCGGGTCCCGGCGGCGCGCGCGAAGACCTCCAGCGCGCCGATCTGGTACGCGATCTCGTCGGCCAGCTCGCGCGGCGGTACGTCCATGGCGCGCCGTCCGAAGCCCGCCAGGTCGCGGTAGGAGACCTGGGCGCCGACGACGACGCCGCGCTCGGCGGCCAGCTCGCAGACCCGGCGCATGGTGCTCGGGTCCCCGGCGTGGAAGCCGCAGGCCACGTTGGCGCTGGTGACGACGGACAGCAGCGCCTCGTCGTCGGTGAGCTGCCAGCGTCCGAAGCCTTCCCCGAGGTCGGCGTTGAGGTCGACGAGGGGGGCGGTCACCGGGTCGCTCATGTAAGTCGTACGTCCGTTCCGGGAGGCCGCGCGGGCTGGCGCACCGGCGGCGGGTCACTGGCTGCGGGACCGGTCGGCCCTCATCCGTAGTGGCTCTCCCCCTGAGGGCACCAGGGCCGACCGGTGATGGGGCCAACGTAGGCGATTGTTCAACGATCCGACAAGAGGTGTGTTGTCTCGTTCTGCCATCTGGGATTGACTGCCGCTCACGGCACACGGGGTGCGCACCGGGGCGGAGAGCGGGGACGGCGATGGCGGGCAAGGCGGCGAAGGACGATCAGCGGCGGCTCGCCGAGGTCTCGGAGCTGGCGGGGGACCGGGTGCTGCTGGGGCGCTCCAGCACCGCGGAGCGGGTCGCCGACATTCTCCGGGACCGCATCACCGAGGGCTACTTCCCGCCCGGCGCGCGGCTGTCCGAGGAGAGCATCGGCGGGGCCCTGGGGGTCTCCCGCAACACCCTGCGCGAGGCGTTCCGGCTGCTCACCCACGAACGCCTGCTGGTGCACCAGCTCAACCGCGGGGTCTTCGTGCGCATCGTGACGGTGGCCGACCTGGACGACATCTACCGCGTCCGTACGCTCGTGGAGTGCGCCGCGGTCCGCAGCCTGGGCGAGCCGCCGCACCCGGTGGGCGCGATGGAGGCCGCCGTGCTGGCCGGCGAGGCCGCCTTCGAGGAGCGCGCCTGGCGCGACCTGGGCACCGCCAATCTGCGCTTCCACCAGGCGGTGGTGGGGCTGGCGGGCAGCCCGCGGATGGACGAGCTGATGCGCGGCGTGCTCGCGGAACTGCGGCTGGTCTTCCACGTGATGGACGATCCGCGCCGCTTCCACGCGCCGTACCTGACCCGCAACCGGCAGATCATCGAAGCGCTCCAGGCCGGCGACGCGGCCGACGCGGAGCGGCTGCTGGAGTCTTATCTGGAGGACTCGCGGGCCCAGCTGTCGGGGGCGTACGCCCAGCGCATCGCCGCTCGATAGGGCGCTCGGAGCGCTCGCATTTCGCTCCTGTCAACCCCTTGTCGGATCGTTGAACAATAACCTAGCCTCCTCGCATCCTCCTCACGGTCCGCGTGAGGTCCCGTATGCGGAAGGCGGACCCATGATCGTGCTTCTCGGCGTGCTCGTGGTCGTGGTCGGCTTCGCCACCAAACGCAATGCCCTGCTGGTCGTGGGCGTGGCGGGCATCGTCACCGGCCTGCTCGGCGGCCTGTCGCCGCAGGAGGTCCTGGCGGCCTTCGGCTCCGGCTTCGCGAGCAGCCGGGCGGTGACGATCTTCGCGATCACCCTGCCGGTGATCGGCCTCCTGGAGCGCTACGGCCTCCAGGAGCAGGCCCGCCGGCTGATCGCCCGCTTCGCCAAGCTCACCACCGGCCGCTTCCTCGCGCTGTACCTGGGGATGCGCCAGATCGGCGCGGCCGTCGGCCTGACCCACGTCTTCGGGCACGCGCAGACCGTGCGCCCGCTGGCCGTGCCGATGGCCGAGGGCGCCGCCGAGCGCAAGCACGGGCGGCTGACCGAGAAGTCCCGCGAGAAGGTCCGCTCGTTCTCCGCCAGCGCGGACAACGTGGGGCTCTTCTTCGGCGAGGACGTCTTCCTCGCGGTCGGCTCGATCCTGCTGATCACCAGCTTCGTCAACACCACGTACAACACCCACCTGGAGCCGCTGCACCTGGCGCTGTGGGCCATTCCCACCGCGCTGTGCGCCCTGGCCGTGCACGGCTGGCGGCTGCTGCGCCTGGACCGGTACCTGGAACGCGAACTGGTCGCCGCCAACATCGGGCCCGTCGCCGAGGGAGCAGCCAAGTGATCAAGGCAGAGTGGTTCTACTGGCTCGTCGGTCTGAGCTTCCTGGTGATGGCCTCCCAGATGCTCACCGACCGCAGCAACCCCAAGCGCATCGGCACCACCGCCTTCTGGGGCCTGCTCGGCGCCGGCTTCATCTACAGCAGCTGGGTGGTCGAGAAGAAGGCCCCCGCCGAGCCGCTGGGCGCGGCCGTGCTGGTCATGATCGTGCTGGCCGGCTTCGGGTTCACCGGACGCGGTACGCCGCGCACCACCACGCCCGAACAGCGCGAGGCGAGCGCCCTGAAGATGGGCAACAAGCTGTTCGTGCCCGCGCTGGCCATCCCGGTCGTCGCGCTGCTGTGCGCGGTCGTCGTCAAGAAGCTCTCGATCGGCGGTGAGCCGATCCTCCAGGAGGGCAGCGAGACCATCCTCGGGCTCGGCATCGGCGCCGTCGTCGCCCTCGTCGTCGGCATGATCATGCTGCGCGAGAAGCGGATATCGGTGCCCGTGCAGGCCGGACGCTCCATGCTGGAGGCGATGGGCTGGGCGATGCTGCTGCCGCAGCTGCTCGCCACCCTCGGCACCATCTTCCAGCTCTCCGGCGTCGGCACCCAGGTCGGCAAGGTGTCCACCTCGGTCCTGCCCAAGGACTCCCTGTACATCGCGGTCATCGTCTACTGCGTCGGCATGGCCCTGTTCACCGTGATCATGGGCAATGCGTTCGCCGCCTTCCCGGTGATGACCGCGGCCGTCGGCTGGCCGGTGCTCATCGAGCACTTCCACGGCAGCGCGCCCGCCGTCCTGGCCATCGGCATGCTCGCCGGGTTCTGCGGCACGCTGGTGACCCCGATGGCGGCCAACTTCAACATCGTCCCGGCGGCCCTGCTGGAACTGAAGGACCAGTACGGCCCGATCAAGGCCCAACTCCCCACCGCCGGCATCCTGCTCGGCTGCAACATCGTGGTCATGGCCCTGTTCGCCTTCTGAGGGCGCCTTCCGAGTCCGCTTTCCGAGGCCGCCTTCCGACCACGCCCACCGCACGACACGGACCACGCGCGCACCGGAAGGTGCCGCGTGCGTCCACGAACCACAGGGAACGCCATGACCCGGACGACGCGCGTCCTGCTCACCGGATTCGAGCCCTTCGACGGCGAGCGCACCAACCCCTCCTGGGAGGCGGTGCGCGACGCCGCCGCGTCCCCGCCCGACGGGCTGGAGATCACCGCCGTCGAACTGCCCTGCGTCTACGGGCGCTCGCGCACCGCGCTCCGCGAGGCCGTCGCGGCGCACGACCCCGACCTGGTGCTGTGCGTCGGGCAGGCGGGCGGGCGACCCGACCTGACCGTGGAACGGGTCGCCGTCAACATCGACGACGCCCGCATCCCCGACGTCTCCGGCGCCCAGCCCATCGACGAGCCGGTCGTCCCCGGCGGCCCGGCCGCCTACTTCGCGGCGCTGCCGGTCAAGGCGTGTGTGGCCGCCGTGCGTGAGGCGGGGCTGCCCGCCTCCGTCTCCAACACCGCCGGCACCTTCGTCTGCAACCACGTCTTCTACGACCTGATGCACCTGATCGCCACCGAGCGGCCCGCGCTGCGCGGCGGCTTCGTGCACGTCCCGTACGCCCCCGGACAGGTCACCGGCCGGTCGCTGCCCTCACTCCCGGTGAGCGCCGTCGCCGAGGGGCTGCGTGTGATCGCCGCCACCGCCGCGCGTACAAATACGGACATCAAGGTCGTCGGCGGCGCCACGCACTGACGCCGGGGCCCGTGCCGTTTCGTCCGTTGTCAGTGTGAGCGCCTACTCTGTGCGACGTGACTTTTCCTGCCCCGGGGACCGCTGCGTCCCAGCTCAACGGCGTGGCCCGGCCCGAAGGCGGCGCCCGGCCCGCGCCGGGCCCGGCCGCCGACGAGGGCCTGGCCCGCCGGCTGCGCGCCCTCGCGTGCACGGCCCCGCTGCACGACCTGGACACGCGCAAGGCCAACCTCGCCGGCGAGTACGGGGTGTACGCGATGGCGGAGGTGGCGCTCGCCGCCATCGACCTGGTCACGCTGCACATGGATTTCGACACCGGCGCCGACCACGAGCAGATAGTGGCCCGCCTGCTGCCGCGCGTCGCCGCGCAGACCCCGCGCCGCCCCGCCGCCGAGCACGAACGCGTCGCCCGCTGGGTGCTGGAGAACCTCATCAACGTCGGCAGCGTCGACCGCGGCTTCCGCGCCGTGTACGGCACCTTCGGCCCCGAGGGCGAGTACGTCCGCCGCGACTACGACTTCAAGCTCATCGAGGAGGTCCCGGGGCCCGGCGGCGGTGTCTACCTCCGTACCACCGACGAGGCCGTCAACGTCCTGGTCGGCGCGCTGGACACGGACGTGACGAGCGCCCAGATCGCCGCCGAGGTCAAGCTGGAGGTGCTGATCAGCCGCGGGCGGCTGGCGGACGCCCAGCTCGCCGCCGAGCAGGCCCGCTACCGCACCGTGCAGTATGCCGAGACGCTGCGCCGCACCCTCGACGCCACCCGCCGCAACGTCCGCGCGGTGGACTGGCTGCGCGCCGTCCCCGACATGATCGCCGAAGCCCTCGACCACGTCGCCGAGCGCTACCGCCACGAGAACGCCATCCTCACCAACATCCGCAGGGCCCGCGACGAGGCCGAGGACCCGGAGAACAAGCGCCGCGCCGCCGAGCTGGTCGACATCGTCAAGGACTGCATCCGCCGGCACACCCAGCTCCAGTCCCGGCTCCTGGAGGCGGGCCCGCTCTTCCGCGCGGAGCAGGACCGCCAGGCGTTCGCGCCGCCCGCCGGGCGCTCCGGCCTCGACCTGTACGGCCAGTTGGTCGCCCCGGTCCTGCCGCTGCCCGTCGAGCAGGCGATCCGGGTCACCGACGCCTTCTTCGCGCGCGGCACCGGCTTCCGTACGGGCACCTCCGTACGGCTCGGCGACCTCGTCGGCCTGCTGTTCCAGCCGCCCGTCGAGCGTGAGCACCTCGGTGCCGAGATGCCCGAGCCCGACCTGATCGCCACCCCGGACGACAGCCGCTTCTCCGAGGAGCAGCTGGAGGCCGCCCAGGCCCTGCTGGACCTGCCCGCCGACGCGCCGCGCCGGCTCTCCGGCCTGCTGGCCGAGGCCCGCCGCAGCGATCCCGTCCTGCCGTATCTGGTCGCCCTGCTGGCGGTGCACGCGGCCAGCCCCCCGGTCGGCACCGCCTACCGCCAGGGCGAACAGCACCTGCTCTTCGCCGTCGACGACGGCACCGTGCTCGACGACCATGAGTTCGGCGGCGCCGACCTGATCGTCGGCAAGGCCCTGCTGGACGCGGCGGGCATGGCCGCGGACCGCTCGGAGGTGGCCTGATGCCGGCCGGTCGGGGCGCGCACACGGCGTCAACAACAGGGCGTCACAAGGAAGTTCGCATGGAGGTACGGGCGTGAGTGAGTACGGAACCGGCGCCGGGGCCGGCGCCGAGGACCCGGCACAGGGAGACCTGACCGGCGGGGCGGACCACCCGTCCTGGTCCGCGCCCGGCCCGGCCCCGGCCGAGCCCGCGGGCCCCGCGCCCGTGACACCGGCCGACGCCGCGGACGCCGCCCGGCTGGTCTCCTTCGGCCTCCAGCCCAAGCTGCTGCCCGCCCGCGACGCCGAGTACGGCGAACTGCTCCGCAGGTACCGTGACGAGCCCGCGTTCGCGCGCCTGGCCGACGCCGTCGCGACCGGCCTCGGACTGGTCGTCCTGGAGGTGTCCCCGCGCGCCGGCATGGCCGTCACCGCCGACGAGGACTCCGTCTTCGCCGTACGGATGGGCGACTACGCCCGCCGCGCCTCCGCCGACTCCGCCGACCGCTTCCTGCACGGCCTGGCCCACCTGGCCGTCGCCGCGCTGGCCTTCCCCCGCCCCGAGGACCTCGCCGACGACGGCTACATCGGCCGCATCACCGTCAACGGCGTGGACGCCTTCGTCCGGCAGGCGTGCCGCCGCCTGGAGGAGCGTGCCGAGGAGCAGGGCGAGAACACCGACCCGGTCACCGACGCGCCCGGCCTGGAGGCCGCCTGGCGCACGTACGCGCGGCGCAGCGCGACCGGCGCCACCAAGGACGCGCGGCGGCTCGCCGGTTCGACCACCGGCATCATCGCCAAGGCCGTCGCCTTCCTCGTCGACTCCGGCTTCCTCCAGCGCACCGGCGACGACGCCGGCGGCGCCTACCGCACCACCGCCCGCTACCAGCTCCAGGTGCGCGACATGGCGGGCAGCGCCGCCATGGCCGAACTGCTGGAGCTGGGCGTGGTCCCCGTCGGCGACGGCAGCGCCACCCTGCTGCCCGCCGAGGACACCGACGACCTGGAGCTGGTCTCCGACGCGGGCCTGCCCTTCCACTCCTCCTGACCGCCCGGGGCCGGGCGCACCGGCCCCGGCCCCACAGATCTCCCGTCCACCGACCACCGTCCGCCCACACAACGAGAGTCCGCCGCCATGTACGAGCTGTCCCGGGTCCGCCTCTACTCCATCGGGCCCGCCGGTGCGCGCTATGCCGACACCGTGCTGGACCTGCGGGGAGTCGGCGCGCCGGTGCCCGACCCGGCGCCCGCGCAGGCGGACTTCTTCGAGGACGAGCCGGTCGGCCCGCCGCGCCGGCCCGCCCCCGCCGGCGTCCTCTTCCTGGAGAACGGCGGCGGCAAGTCCGTCCTGCTCAAGCTGATCTTCTCGGTGATGCTGCCGGGCCACCGCAACACCCTCGGCGGCGCCAGCTCCGGCGTGCTGCGCAAGTTCCTGCTCGCCGACGACTGCGGCCATGTCGCCCTGGAGTGGCAGCACACCCTCACCGGCGAGTCCATCGTGGTCGGCAAGGTCAGCGAGTGGCGCGGCCGGCAGGTCTCCAACGATCCGCGCAAGTTCGCCGAGGCGTGGTACAGCTTCCGGCCGGGTCCCGGCATGAGCCTGGACTCGCTGCCGGTCGCCGAGGCCACCGTCGTCCGCCCGCGCGGCGAGCAGGCCGAGGGCCACTCCGGGGCCCGGGGCCGCCGCCGTACGATGAAGGGCTTCCGGGACGCCCTGGTCGAGGCCGGCAAGAACTACCCCAACCTGGACGTCTCCTGGGTCGAGATCCACGAGCGGTGGAACGAGCACCTCGGCGAACTGGGCCTGGACCCCGAACTCTTCCGCTACCAGCGGGAGATGAATGCCGACGAGGGTGAGGCGGCCGGCCTCTTCGCGGTCAAGAACGACTCCGACTTCACCGACCTGCTGCTGCGCGCGGTCACCGACACCCGCGACACCGACGGCCTCGCCGACCTCGTGCACGGCTTCGCGCACAAGCTGGGCCGCCGCGCCGAACTGACCGCCGAGCGCGACTTCACCGCCGGCTCGCTGGACCTGCTGTCCCGTATCGCGGACGCCGCCGAGCAGCGCGAGACCGCCCGTGACGTGCACGCGGGCGCCGAGCGCCGCACCCGTACGCTCGCCCAGCGGCTGCACGCCCGCGGCACCGAGGAGCGCGGCCGGGCCGCCGAGTTCGCCGAGCAGGTCGCCACCGCCGCGCACGCGGTCACCGACGCCGAGCGGGTCCGCGAGCGCCGTGCGCTGATCTCCGCCGAGATCGCCTACCGGCATGCGTCGCTGGCGCTGGCCGCCGCCGAGAAGGGCGCCGCCGCCCAGCGCCGCGAGCTGAACGACGCCCGTACGCTGCACTCCGCCTGGCAGGCCGCCGAGACCGTGCTGCGCCACCGCGCCGCCGCCGACCGGGCCACCCGTGTCGCCGCCGCGATCCGCGAGGCCGAGCGGGACGCCGCGCCCGCGCTCGCCGCCCGGTCGAAGGCCGCCGGTGAACTGGTGCGCGCCCTCCAGGCCGCCGCCGACGTCAGCGAGGGCATCGCCAACGAGCAGGAGGAGCGCTCGGCCGCCCTCCAGGAGACCAGCGACACCGCGCACCGCGACGCCACCGCCGCCGCCACCCACGCCCAGCGCGCCCGCAGCGAGGCCGAACACCTCAAGCAGCGGCTCGCCGAGGTCGAGCAGGAGACCGCCGAGGCCGTGAAGGCCGGCTGGCTCGACGACTCGGCGCCGGACGCCGACCCGGCGCGCGCCGCGCTGGCCGCGTCGGACGCAGAGAAGTCCACGGTCGAGGGCTGGGACGCGGCGCGCGAGGCCGCGGCCGGCGCCGCCGACCGGGCTCGGGAGGCCGCCACCCGGCTCGCCGCCGCCGAACTGGCCGCGGCCCGCGCCGAGGACGCCGCCCAGGCCGCCGAGCGGGCGTACGAGGCCGAGCGCCAAGCCGCCGAGTCGATCGGCGCCGAGCAGCGGCTCGCCGACCTGCTGGGACTGCCGCAGGCGCCCGCCAAGGCGGGCGTGCCCGGACCCCGTACGGGGCAGCCCGCGGACTCCCCGGAGGAACCCCACCGCGTCCGCCGCCCCGCCTCCGAGGGCCCCCTGACCGCCGAAGAACTCGACCGGAACGCCGACGACCTGCGCGACCTGCTCGACGAGAGCGTGGCCTCCGCCGAGCGCCAGCTCTTCGACCTGCGCACCGCCGCCGCGGACGACGCCCGTATCCTCGGCGCGCTGGGCGACGGCGGCCTGCTGCCGCCCGGCCCCGACGTGCTCGCCGCCGTCGAGTATCTGGGCGAGCACGGCGTCCCCGCGCTGCCCGGCTGGCGCTACCTGGCCCAGTCGGTCGACCCCGCCGACCACACCCGAGTGCTGGCCGCCCGCCCCGAGCTGGTCGACGGCGTCATCATCACGGACCCGGAGACCCACGCACGGGCCCGCGACGTGCTCGCCCAGGCCGCGCTGCTGCCGCGCTCCACCGTCGCCGTCGGCACCGCCGCGGCCCTGCTCGCGCCCACCCCCGCGCCGGACGCCCAGGACAGCGGCGTCTTCCTCGTCCCGCCGAACCCGGCCATGCACGACGAGTCCGCCGCCGACGAGGAGCGCCAGGCGCTGCGTGCGCGTGCCATAGAGCGGGACGAGGAGATCCGCGCGCTGGCCGCCCGGCTGGCCGGTGACCGCGCCCTGGCCGCCCGCCTCTCCTCCTGGCGTACGGGCTGCCCGCCCGGCCGCCTCGCCGAACTGGCCACCGCTGCCGAGGAAGCCCGTACGGCCGCCGACACCGCCGCCGCCGAGCTGGCCGAGGTGCGTACGGTACGGGCCGAGGCCGACGAGGAGGCCGCCGAGGCCGCGCGCGTGCGCGATCAGCGGCAGGAGGCCGCGCAGCGCGCCCGCCGGGTCGCCGACGCCCTCGCCGGGCTCGCCCACCGGCTGCGCGAGCGCGCCAACTGGCAGGTCCGGTTGCGTGAACTGGCCGATGAGAGCGCCGAGTTGGAGGCACGCGCCGAGGGGTGCGTGGACCGGGCGCGGGCCGCGGACGAGGACCGCCGCACCGCCCAGCGCGCCGCCGACGACGCCCGGCGCACGGCCCACGCGCTGCGCGCCGAGCGCGCCGAGATCGCGGGCGTGCCGGACGACATCGGCGAGGACGGCACCGAGCCCGCGACCGCCTCCCTGCCCGCGCTCCGTGAGGCGTACCGCGCCGCCTCCCAGGTCTACGAGAAGGTGGGCGTCGGCGCCGACCTGCGCGCCGAACAGGCCCGCGCGGAAGGCGACGAGAGCGCCGCCCTGGCCGAGCTGAACCGTCTCACCAACAAGGTCCGCACCCGCGCCGAACAGCTCCTGGAGAGCCCGGACGCCGCCGACGGACCGTCCCGGCAGGCCGCCGCCGCCCGCGCCGAGGCCCTGGTCTCCCGGCTGGAGTCGCGTGCCTCGGCCGCCAGTGAACAGCTCGGCCGCCTGCGCGGCGAGGCCGAGCGGCTCGCCCCGGCCGACGGCGAGGCGCACACCGAGCTGCCCGAGGACATGATCCCCGCCGACGCGGACCGCGCCAAGGAACTGCTGCGCACCGCCAACGCCGAACTGGCCACCGCCGACGATGCGTTGGAAACCGCCCGCGCCACCCACACCGAGCTGCTGCGCGCCCACCGCGCCGCCGAGGACGCCGCCTCCGGCTTCGACGAGATCGCCGCCATGCTGCGCGACCTGCTGCGCGACACCCAGGAGGACGAGGGCGAGCGCCCCGAGCCGTATGCCGGGCGCCTGGAGGACGCGCGGCAGGCCGCGGCCGAGTCTCGCCGTTCGCTGCGCGGCTGCGCGAGCGACCTGTCGGCGGCCGAGGCCGCGGTGCGCGAGGCCAGCGACGTGCTCGTACGCCACGCCAACTCCACCAAGTACGAGCAGGTCCGCACGCCCGCCCGCCAGCAGATCCGGGAACTGCCCGCGGCGGCGCTGCCCGACCACGCCGCCAAGTGGGCCGACGCCTTCGCGCCCCGCCTGCGGGTGCTCACCGACGAGCTGGAGCAGCTGGAGCGCAACCGCGACAGCATCGTGGACCGGCTGCGCGGCCTGGTCGAGTCGTCGCTGGCGACGCTCCGCTCCGCCCAGCGGCTCTCCCAGCTGCCCGGCGGCCTGGGGGAGTGGTCCGGGCAGGAGTTCCTGCGCATCCGCTTCGACGACCCGGATCAGGCCACGCTCACCGAGCGGCTGGGCGAGGTGATCGACGAGGCCACCCGCTCGGCGGTCAAGAAGAACAGCGACCTGCGCCGGGACGGCATGTCCCTGCTGCTGCGCGGTGTCAGCGCGGCGCTCCAGCCGCGCGGCGTGGCGGTGGAGATCCTCAAGCCGGACGCGGTGCTGCGCGCCGAGCGCGTCCCGGTCGGCCAGATGGGCGACGTGTTCTCCGGCGGCCAGCTGCTGACCGCGGCCATCGCCCTGTACTGCACCATGGCCGCGCTGCGCAGCAACGACCGAGGCCGCGACAAGCAGCGGCACGCCGGCACGCTGTTCCTGGACAACCCGATCGGCCGCGCGAACGCGACGTACCTGCTGGAGCTCCAGCGCGCCGTCGCCGACGCGCTGGGCGTCCAGCTGCTCTACACCACCGGCCTCTTCGACACCACCGCACTCGCCGAGTTCCCGCTGGTCATCCGGCTGCGCAACGACGCGGACCTGCGGGCCGGGCTGAAGTACATCAGCGTCGAGGAGCATCTGCGACCCGGTCTGCCGCAGCAGGACCCGGAGTCGGAGCCGGTGCACGGGCAGATCACGGCGACGCGGATGTACCGCCGTCCCGAGGACGAGCGGCAGGAGGACCGGCCGGTGCCCCAGGAACCTCAGGGACACCCCGAGCCTCAGGAGAACCCGGAGCCTCAGGAGAACCCGGAGCCTCAGGAGAACCCGGAGCCTCAGGACCCCCCGGCAGCAGCCGGATGACCCACCGGTGGAAGCCGGCGATGTGGTGCTCGCTGGGGACGAGCACCCCGCCGGCCCGGTAGGCCCGCGAGTCCATCGCGGGCTGGGTCCGCTCGCAGGCCGCGAAGTCCTGCGTGTTGACCCGGTGGAAAAGTTCCACCGACCGCGACAGGTCGGCCCCCGAGGCGATCACCTCGGGAGCGTAGAGCCAGTCGCACTCCACGACGGTGCGGTCCGCGGCCAGCGGGAACATCCGGTGCACGATGACATGGTCCGGCACGAGGTTGAGGAAGACCTGCGGGCGCACGGTGACGGCGTAATAGCGGCGGTCCTGGCTCTCCTCGATGCCCGCGATGCGGGCGAAGCCGCCGCTGCCGTCCACGGTGAACCCCTCGGCCTCGTCCGCGAACGCCGCGCCGTGCCCCACGTAGTACTGCGCGGCGAACCCGTCCGTGAACTCCGGGAGCACGTCGGTCAGTTCGGGGTGGATGGTGGCGCAGTGGTAGCACTCCATGAAGTTCTCGACGATCAGCTTCCAGTTGGCGCGCACGTCGTAGGTGACGCGCCGTCCGAGTTCCAGTCCGTCGATCCCGTACCGCCCGATCGCCTCCGTCCCGCCCAGCCGCTCGCTGACCGCGCCGATCACCGTCTCCTCGAACGACGGCGGCTCGTCGGCCAGGCACACCCACACATAGCCCAGCCACTCGCGCAGCCGGACCGGCAGCAGCCCGCGCTCGGCGCGGTCCACGTCCGGCATCCGTTGCAGGTTGGGCGCGGCGACCAGGCGCCCGTCCAGGTCGTAGGTCCAGGCGTGGTACGGGCACTGGAGGTTGCGCCGCACCTCGCCGGACTCCTCGGTGCACAGCCGGGCTCCCCGGTGGCGGCACACGTTGAGGTACGCGCCGAAGCCGCCGCGCCGGTCGCGGACCACCAGTACGCTCTCCCGGCCGACCTGGACCGTACGGAACGCGCCCGGCCGCGGCAGGTCGGCGGCGCGCACCGCGCAGCACCACAGCGATTCGAAGATGTGCCGCTGTTCCTGGCGGAATGTCCCGGGGTCGGTGTAGAAGGCGCCGGGCAGGGTGGCGGCGAGGCTGGCGGCCGGGGCGGTTCCGGTGGCTCCGGCGGTCTCGGGGGCGAGGGTCATCGGACGCCTCCTGGGGCGGACGGGGCGGGAGAGGGGGTGGTGGCCGGGGCGGCAGCGAGCAGGCGCTCGGGTGCGAACAGGCCGACCGGGTGCGCGGTGTCGCCGCTCAGCGCCAGGTCGGCGAGGATCTCGCCGACCACCGGCACGAACTTGAAGCCGTGTCCGGAGAAGCCGCAGGCCACGGTCACGGTGTCGGGGTGCGCGGGGTGCCGCGCGAGGACGAAGTGCTCGTCGGGGGTGTTGGTGTACATACAGGTGACGGATTTCAGGTGGCGGCCGGGCAGCGACGGCAGCAGCCGGGCCGCCTGCCCCGCCATCGCCCGTACCTCGTCCTCGTGGACGGCCCGGTCGATGGTCTCCGGCGTACAGACGGTTCCCCTGCGGAAGAACGCCACCTTCGCGCCACCCCCGGGCCCGTCGATCGCGGGGAAGCCGTAAATCTGTACGCCGTCGGCGTCCTCCCAGATGTAGATGGGGTGCCGCTCCGGGACGTACGGACCCGTGCCGCCCGTGGGCTCGAACCAGTGCATGATCTGGCGCTCAACGGAGAACGACACCCCGAGACCGTCCAGCAGCTCCGGCGCCCAGGCGCCCGGACAGATCACCAACTGGCCCGCCGTATAGGCGTCTTCAGGCGTGTGCACCCGCACGCCCCGGCCACCCGGCAGCGCCTCCCACCGGGTGACCGGTTCCTGGAAGCGCAGGTCGGCGCCGCCCTGGGTGGCGAGCTGGAGCTGCGCGGCCACGGTGTTCTCCGGGCGCAGGAACCCGGCGCGCGCCTCGTACAGCGCGACCTCGTCGGCGCCCGGCGTCAGCGTCGGGAAGCGGCGGCGTACCTCCCGCGCGTCCAGCATCTCGTGGGGCAGGTCCCAGGTGCGGGCGGAGCGCAGCGACCCGGCGACGGTACGGCTGTCCGGCCGCCCGAGCATCACCCCGCCGCACAGCGTGGCGATCCGCCGCCCGGTGGCGCGCTCCAGTTCTTCGTACAGCTCGTAGGCGCGCAGCAGCAGCGGTACGTACGCCGGATCCTCGAAATAGGACTGCCGCGTGATGCGCGAGCCGCCGTGGCTGGAGCCGTGCGTGTGCACCGGCCCGAACTTCTCCAGGCCCAGCACGCGGGCGCCGCGCGCGGCCAGGTGGTGGGCCGCGGCGCTGCCCATGCCGCCGAGGCCCAGCACGATCACGTCATGGGTGGGGGACAAGCGGACCTCCCGGGTCGGCGGGGACACCCGACGGGCTGCGGGCGACGGACTGCCTGTGGACGGTCATCTGCGGATACGTTCCATCGCGGGGTCGAACAGCGGCTCCGCGGCCACCGTCGCCGCGGCCTTCTCCCCGAAGTACTCGATGTGCACGGCGGTCCCGGGTACCGCGGCCCGCGCGGGCAGCCACGCGTAGGCGACCGTCCGCCCGACGGAGCAGCCATAGGCGGCGCTGGTCACATAACCGGCGGGCACGCCGTCCACGAACACCGGCTCCTTGCCCAGCACCACCGCCGCCGGATCGTCCAGCGTCAGACACACCAGCCTGCGCCGAACGGTGTCCGCCGACCGTCCCTCCAGGGCCGCGCGCCCCACGAAGTCGCCCTTGTCCATCCGGACGGCCCAGCCCAGACCCGCTTCGTACGGGTCGTGCTCGGTGGTCATGTCCCGGCCCCAGGCCCGGTAGCCCTTCTCCAGGCGGAGGCTGTCGAACGCGCCGCGCCCGGCCGCGACCACGCCGTACCGCTGCCCGGCCGCCCAGAGCGTGTCCCACAGGCGCAGGCCCAGATCCGCGCTCGTGTACAGCTCCCAGCCCAGCTCGCCGACGTACGACAGCCGCAGTGCGGTCACCGGCACCTCGCCGAGGAACGCCTGCCGCGCCTTGAAGTAGCCGAACGCGCGGTGCCCGAAGTCGGTGCGGGTCAGCGGCTGCACGAGATGGCGGGCGCGCGGGCCCCAGACACCGATGCAGCAGGTGCCGGGCGTGATGTCGCGGACCTGCACGCCGTCGGGGGCGCGCCGGGTCAGGTGGTCGAGATCCATTCCGCTGTTGATGCCGACCTGGAAGCGGTCGGCCCCCAGCCGGGCCACGGTCAGATCGCTGCGGACGCCGCCCGCATCGTCCAGCAGCAGCGTGTACGTCACCGAGCCCGGCTTCTTCGCGAGCTGGTTGGTGGTCAGGTACTGGAGGAAGTCCAGGGCGCCCGGCCCGCTGACCTCCAGGCGCCGCAGCGGCGTCATGTCGTACAGCGCGACCCGCTCGCGGGTGGTGTGCGCCTCGGCCGCGGCGATGGGTGACCAGTGACGTGCGGACCAGGCGTCCCGCTCGGGCAGCGGGATGCCGTCCGTCAGCGGCGCGTTGGCCTCGTACCACTGCGGACGCTCCCAGCCCGCGCCTTCGAGGAAGTATGCGCCCAGCTCCCGCTGCCGCTCGTAAAAGGGGCTCACGCGCAGCGGGCGCGGGCGGCACAGCGGCTGGAGCGGATGGATCACGTCGTAGACCTCGGCGAACTGCTGCTTGCCGCGCTCGGTGACATAGGCGGGGGAGAGCTGGGCCTCCTCGAAGCGGGCGATGGCGCACTCGTGCACGTCGGTGGCGGGCCGCCCCTCGGTGAGCCATTCGGCCACCGCCTTGGCCACGCCCGCCGAGTGGGTCACCCACACCGCCTCGGCCAGCCAGAACCCGCGCAGCCCGGGCACCTCGCCGAGCAGCGGCATGCCGTCGGGGGTGAAGGAGAAGACCCCGTTGAAGCCCTCCTCGATCCGCGCCTCCCCGAGGGCGGGCAGCAGCCGGCGGCTGTCCTCCCAGCTCGGGGCGAAGTCGTCGGGGGTGAAGGGGAGGGAGGAGGGCATGACGGGCGCGTCGTCGAAGGCGGGCACCGCGGTTGGGTCGACGGGCATCGGGCGGTGGGCGTACGAGCCGATGCCGATCCGGCCGACGCCGTCTTCCGTATGTTCGCGGAAGTACAGGTCACGTTCCTGGAAGCGCAGGATCGGCCGCCGGCCGTCCGGACCGGCGAGCGCGGAGGTCTTCGCGTACTGGTGGGCCAGCGGCAGCAGCGGTACGGACACGCCCGCCATCGCCCCGATCACCGGGCCCCAGAAGCCCGCCGCCGAGACCACCACGTCCGCGGGGAAGGTGCCCCGGTCGGTGGCGACCGCCGTCACCCGGTCCGCGTCGCGCTCGATGCCCGTGACGGTGTGCCGCTCCAGGAAGCGGGCGCCCCGGTCCCGCGCCCGTGCGGTCTGCGCGCGGGCCGCGGGCAGCGCCCTGGCCAGCCCGTCACCGGGGGTGTGGAACCCGCCCAGCACCTTCGCGGCGTCCAGCATCGGCCACAGCCGGGCGCACCGGCGCGCGTCGATCAGCTCGCCCTCGATGCCCCAGGAGGCGGCCAGCCCGGCCTTGCGGTGCAGTTCGGCCCACTGCTCCCCGGTGGTGGCGATCTCCAGCCCGCCCACGGCGTCGAAGCACGGCCGGCCGTCCTCGGTGAGCGCGGTGAACTTCTCGACGGTGTACATGGCGAAGTCGCTCAGCGTTTTGGAGACGTTGGTACGGAAGACCAGGCCGGGCGCGTGCGAGGTGGAGCCGCCGGGGGCGTGCAGCGGGCCCTGCTCCAGCACGGTGACGTCCCGGGCGCCGCGCGCGGTCAGCTCGTCGGCGAGCGCACAGCCGACGATGCCCGCGCCGACGATCACGATGCGGCGCCGTGCCGGGCCGCCGGAGCCGGTCACAGGACCACCACCGAACGCAGCACCTCTCCGCGCCGCATCCGCGCGAACGCCTCCTCCACGTCCTCCAGCCGGACGGTCTCGGAGACGAACGCGTCCAGGTTGAGCTTGCCGCTCAGATGGAGGTCGATCAGGACCGGGAAGTCCCGGCTGGGCAGGCAGTCGCCGTACCAGGACGACTTCAGGGAACCGCCGCGTGCGAACACGTCGAGCAGCGGCAGTTCGATGTGGTGGTCCGGCTCGGGCACGCCGACCTGAACCAGGGTGCCCGCCAGGTCCCGCATGTAGAAGCCCTGCCGGAACGTCTCCGGGCGGCCCACCGCGTCGATCACGACATCCGCGCCGTGCCCGCCGGTCAGCGCGCGCACCGCCTCGACGGGGTCGGTGCCGCGGGAGTTGACGGTGTCGGTGGCGCCGAAGCGCTCGGCGGCGTCCAGCTTGCCGTCGTCGATGTCCACGGCGATCACCCGGCGCGCCCCGGCCCGGGAGGCCCCCGCGATGGCGGCGCTGCCCACCCCGCCGCAGCCGATCACCGCCACGGTGTCGCCGCTGCCCACGCCCCCGGTGTGCACCGCGGCCCCGTACCCGGCCATCACCCCGCAGCCGATCAGGCCCGCGGCCTCGGGGCGGGCCGCCGGGTCGGCCTTGACCGCCTGCCCGGCGGCGACCAGGGTCTTGTCGGCGAAGGCGCCGATGCCCAGCGCCGGGGTCAGGGCGGTGCCGTCCAGCAGGGTCATGGGACGGGCGGCGGTCTGCGAGTCGAAGCAGTACCAGGGGCGGCCGCGGCGGCAGGAGCGGCACCGGCCACAGGGCGCCCGCCAGGCGAGCACCACATAGTCGCCCGGCACGAGGCCGGTGACGCCGGGGCCGGTGGCCTCGACGACACCGGCGGCCTCGTGGCCGAGCAGATAGGGGAAGTCCTCGCCGACCGCGCCCTCGCGGTAGTGCAGATCGGTGTGGCACACCCCGCAGGCCTGCACGGTGACGAGGACTTCCCCCGGTCCGGGATCGGGGACGAGGATCGGCAGCACCTCGACGGGCGCGCCCTTCTTGGCGGCGACGACGGCGCGTGCTTCGTGCGGCATGACTCACTCCTAAACAGCGCCTGCCGGGGGCAGGGCGGGTGCGTGGAGCCGGCACGGATGCCGTTATGGGGGATGGCGCGACGTACGGGACCGGCGGGAGGCAGGCGACCGCACGGTACGGAAGGGGAAACGGGGGAGGCGCAGGGAGCCGCGGGAGACGGAACAACGCCCTTGGGAATCCCCTGTGTTGCTGATGGCGCGCTACGTTGCGCCATGAGAGACATGCTGGAAGTCCGTGAGCGATCCGTCAAGGGGGGACCGGGTGGCCGCGGAGCCCGGGTCCGAAACCCGGCCGGGCGGCGGGCGCCCGGCCGGGCCCTCAGCCCGCGAAACCCATCCGGCGGGACAGCTCGGCAGCCGCCTTCACCGCCCGCCCGGCCAGGTCCGGAAGCAGCGCCTGCGCCATCCGGTACGCCGGTCCGGACACGCCGATCGCGCCGATCACCGCGCCGTCGTGGGCCCGCACCGGCGCCGCCACCGCGTTCAGCCCGACCTCCAGCTCCTCGCAGGAACAGGCGTAACCCTGCTCGGCCGCGGCGGTCAGCTGCCGGCGCAGCTCGCCCGGCACGGTCAGGGTGTTCGGCGTGAAGCGGGCCGGTTTGCGCTCGATCAGGCGCTCGCGGCGCTCCCGCGGCAGGTGCGCGAGCAGGACCTTGCCGCTCGCGGTGGCGTGCAGGGGCGTACGGCGGCCCAGCCAGTTGTACGCGGTGACCGCCGCCGCGCCGCGCGCCTGCATGATGTTGACCGCCGCGTCCCCGTCCAGGACGGCGATGTTGGCGGTCTCCCCGGTGTCGTCGGCGAGCGCCCGGCACACCGGCTGGCCCTCCTGGGAGATGTCCAGCCGGATGGCGGCGGCGCCGGCCAGCCGCAGCACCCCCGCGCCCAGGTAGTACTTGCCGCGCTCGTGCTCCTGCTCCACGAGCCCGCGGTGCTCCAGGACGCCCAGGATGCGGAAGGCGGTGGACTTGTGCACCCCCAACTCCTCGGCGATCTCGGTGACTCCGGCCTCGCCGAGGCGGGCCAGGATCTCCAGGACGCTCACCGCGCGGTCCACGGACTGCACGGATCCGGCCGCTCCCCGCTTCTCCTCGGACCGGTCGTCGGCCGCCTCGCTCGTCTTCGGCATGGTTCTGGCGTCACCACCCGTTGGCCCCGCGGGGCACGTCGGCGGGGCCCGGCCAAGAAGCGTCGGCGGCCCCTTGACGGCACACTCCCCGGACTGGATTCTGTTGCGCAATGCGCTACGCGATGCGTTATTCAGAACGCCATGATACCGATCAGCGCTGAGGGGGCCAGATGATTCCCGTCTGCCGCACCGAGGACCTGCCCGAGGGCGGGGCCGTACGGATCGAGATCGACGCCACCACACCCGCCATTGCCGTCTTCCGCAGCGAAGGCGTCCTCTACGCCCTCGACGACCGGTGCAGCCACCAGGACGCCTCGCTCTCCGAGGGCTGGGTGGAGGGCTGCCAGGTGGAATGCCCGCTGCACGCCGCCCTGTTCGACCTGCGTACCGGCAGGCCCAGCTGCCTCCCGGCCCGCCGCCCCGTGCGCACCCACGAGGTCACCGAGGCGGACGGCATGATCCATGTCCGGCCCGCCGCGCGGGGGACCGCCGTACGGGAAGACGCCTACGCATGAGGACCGTCACCGTCGTCGGCGCCTCCCTGGCCGGGCTGTACGCGGCGCGGGCGCTGCGCGGCGAGGGGTTCGACGGCCGGCTGGTCATCGTCGGCGCCGAGCGCCACCGCCCGTACGACCGGCCGCCGCTGTCCAAAAGCTTTCTCACCCAACGCCCGCCCGCAGCCATGGAGTTGGAAGACCTCCGGCTGTGCGACCAGGACGAGGAGGACGCCCTCGCCGCCGAATGGCACCTCGGCACCCGGGCCACCGCACTGGACACCGCGGCCCGCACGGTCACGGTGGACGACGGCCGTACGGTCCGCCCCCTGCGCACCGACGGCGTCGTCATCGCCACCGGAGCCGTCCCGCGCACGCTGCCGGGGCCGCCGCTCGCGGGCGTGCACGTACTGCGCACCTACGACGACGCCCACGCGCTGCGCACCGCCCTGCACGACGGCACGCCCCGCGTGGTCGTCATCGGCGGCGGCTTCATCGGCGCCGAGGCCGCCTCGTCCTGCGCCGCGCTCGGCCTGCCGGTGACGGTGGTCGAGGCCGCGCCGCTGCCGCTGGTGCCCCAGCTCGGCCCGGACCTCGCGCGGATCTGCGCGGACCTGCACGCCGGCCACGGGGTGCGGCTGCTGTGCGGCACCGGCGTCGCCGGGCTGCGCGACGACGGCACGGGCCGCGTCCGGGCCGTGGAACTGGCCGACGGGCGGCTGCTGGACGCGGACCTCGTGATCGTCGGGATCGGAGTGCGCCCCGCCGCCGACTGGCTGACCGGATCCGGGCTGCCCCTGGACGATGGGGTGGTGTGCGACGCGGGCGGTATGACCTCTGTGCCGCAGGTGGTCGCCGCGGGCGATGTGGCCCGCTGCGCGGGCGTGCGCACCGAACACTGGACGGGCGCCACCGAACAGCCCGCCACCGCCGTGCGCAACCTGCTCGCGGGCAGCACCGTCGCGCGGCACGAGGCGCCGCCGTACTTCTGGTCGGACCAGTACGGCGTACGCCTTCAGCTCGCCGGCCGGCCCGGGCCGCGGGACGCCGTACGCATCGTCGAGGGCGACCCCGGAGAGCGCAGCTTCCTGGCCGTCTGCGAACGGGACGGGCGCACCACGGCGGCGTTCGCCGTCGACCGCCCGCGGCCGTTCATGCGGCTGCGCCGCCGACTCGCGACGGGCCCTCCCGGGGATCGTGGGCCTTCCGGGACGCCCGCCGCGCCTGCCGGCGCTCCCGGCGCAGCCTCCTGGCCGTACTGCTCGGCTGCGAGCGGACGCCGTTGCGCTGGACCCACACCTGGCGTGTGACCCACACGTCCAGCACCGCCCAGGTCGCCACGACCGTACTCGCGACCGTGCTGAGCACCGCGGGGAAGGCGAACCAGGCACCGGCCATCGCGCAGAAGAACGCCACCATGGCCTGAATGAGGGTCACCGACGCGATGATGACGGCGCGCACCGCGGCCGTACGGACCGGATCGGGCATCCGGCGCCTTGCCGCCGGCTCCTCCACCCACAACGGGCGCCTGCCGATCGGGTAAGCGCCACCGTCCTCGTGATCCATCGTCGGCGTCACTCTCCCCGTACCCGCATGTACCCGCATGTCCCCGCTTGTCACACCAGGTGCCTGCCCGGCTTCCACCCGACACATGTCTGCCGGCCGCGCGCCCGCGCCACACCCGTGCCGACACCACCACCCACCATGGTCACGAACGGGAAGGCCGCCCGGTTCCCGGCCCAAGAGATTTTCGGCCAACCGCTCCGGCGCACTCGCGTGCGCGGGGGAGGTGTTCGAGGCCACATGTGCGGGCGGGTTGTCCGGGAATCAGCCGACAACTGCGGACGATCCGCCCCTGACCTGCGGATCCGGTGTCCGGACAAGACTTCGGTCAGGTCCCTCGTCAGTAGTAGGCTCGCGCCGTTTGTTGACGGAACACCATCCCCGTGCGCCGGGGTTGACGTAGGGGAGGCCATGCGCAGCTTTCGAGGGAAGACGATCACTCGGAAGATCGCAGCGCTGCTGTTGGTGCCGCTGGTGTCCCTCACGGCGATGTGGGCCTTCGCCACGTATCTGACCGGGCGCGAGGCCGACCAGCTGCTCGGCGTGGGCAACGTCGTCGCCAAACTCGGCTACCCGGCCGAGGACGCCGTCCAGGCACTCCAGCGGGAGCGCCGGCAGAGCCTGCTCTACCTGGCCGACCGGCGCGGGGCCAACTCCGCGGCCGCCCTGCGCGAGCGCACCCGCGAGACCGACAAGGTCGTCGCCAAGCTGCGCGACAACGCCGACAACCCGGACGTGCGCGACGACCTCGACGGCATCGCCGGCGCCCGGATGGACGACATCGTCCGCAGCCTGAACCGGCTGTCCCCGCTGCGCGCCCAGATCGAGGACAACACCATCTCCCGCGACGCGGCGTTCGAGGCGTACAACGACCTCGTCGACCCCAACTACGAATTCCTCGCGGCGCTGCACGCGCTGGAGAACGTGGAGATGGACAAGCAGGGCCGCGCCCTGGTCAACGTCACCCGCGCCCGCGAGGCGGTCGCCCGCGAGGACGCGCTGATGTCCGCGGCGATCGTCTCCGGCACCATGGACAAGAAGGACCTGCGCGCCTTCTCCGACCGGGTCGCCGAGCGCCGCGTGCTCTACGACACCAGCCTGCCCCTGCTGCCCGGCGAGGAGCGCAGCACCTTCGCCGACTACTGGCGCTCCGCGCCCGGCGCCGAACTGACCTCCTACGAGGACCGCGTCATCGCTGCCGGACCGACCGCCGCCGCCCGCGCCGTCAACGCCGAACGCTGGGACGCCGCCGCGGGCAAGGTCCTCGGCGACCTCCAGCGCATGGGCCGGGAGGCCGGCGACCGCTACAAGGAACGCGTCGAGCCGGTCGCCACGGGCGTGCTGCTCAAGGCCGGCATCGCGGGCGTCCTCGGCTTCGTCGCCCTGCTGGTCTCGGTCATCGTCTCCGTCCGCATCGGCAGCAAGCACGTCCGCGACCTGATCCGGCTGCGCAAGGCCGCCCACGAGGTCTCCGGCGTCCGGCTGCCCAGCGTCATGCGCCGCCTGGCCGCGGGCGAACAGGTCGACGTGGAGACCGAGGCGCCGCGCCTGGAGTTCGGCCAGAGCGAGACCGAGCAGGTCGGCCAGGCGCTCAACACCCTGCAGCGGGCCGCCGTCGAGGCCGCCGTCAAACAGGCCGACATGCGCCGCGGCGTCTCCGAGGTCTTCGTCAACCTCGCCCGCCGCAGCCAGGTCCTGCTGCACCGCCAGCTGACCCTGCTGGACGCCATGGAACGGCGTACCGAGAACGCCGACGAGCTGGCCGACCTGTTCCGCCTGGACCACCTCACCACCCGCATGCGCCGGCACGCCGAGGGCCTGGTGATCCTCTCCGGCGCCGCCCCCTCACGGCAGTGGCGCAAGCCCATCCAGCTCATGGACGTGGTGCGGGCCGCGGTCGCCGAGGTCGAGGACTACGAGCGCATCGAGGTGCGCCGGCTGCCGCGGCTGGCCGTCCAGGGCCCCGCCGTCTCCGACCTCACCCACCTGATCGCCGAACTCCTGGAGAACGCCACCGTCTTCTCGCCCCCGCACACCGCGGTCCAGGTGGTCGGCGAGCGGGTCTCCAACGGCTTCACCCTGGAGATCCACGACCGGGGCCTGGGCATGGCCCCCGACATCCTGCTCGACGCCAACCTGCGGCTCGCCGAGACCCCCGAGTTCGAGCTGTCCGACACCGACCGGCTCGGCCTGTTCGTGGTCAGCCGCCTCGCCCAGCGCCAGGGCGTGCGGGTCTCGCTCCAGCCCTCCCCGTACGGCGGCACCACCGCCGTCGTCTTCATCCCCTCCGGCCTGCTGACCGAGGGCGAGCGCGAGGACGGCCAGGACACCGGCAGCCGGCGCATCGACGGCCGCCGCACCGGGGAGATCGAGGCGCCCGGCGGCAAGCTGGCCGCGCTGGCCCAGGTGCCCGTGCCGCTGCCCGAACCGGACGGCCGCCTTCCGGGGGTCATCGACGGGCCCGTCGAACTGGAGCCTCCGCTGCCCTCCGCCGAGCGCGTACAGCGGACGGACTCCGATGCCACCGACGAGGACAGCGTCTTCCGCGGCCGGACCGGCCGGCGGAGCCTGCGTGGCACCGCACGCGGCACCGACCGCGAACCGGGCGCCGACAGCGGCACGGGCCGGCCCCGCCGCGACGGCCCCGCGCCGGTCGCCCCCGTACCGTCCCCCGGCGCCCCGGAACAGCACCAGCAGACCCGCGACCAGGCACCGGCCGGCGACGGACCCGCGCCGCTGCCGCGCCGCCACCGCCCGCCCGTGCTGGTCTCCGACCATGGCAGGCCGGTCGACGCGACAGCACGTGCCGACGTACGCTCCGACGCGGAAACCGACGGCGACACGGATGCGGACATGGACACCGGTACGACGACGGACGCGGGCCGCGCCCCGGCCGGCCCGCCCGCGACGACGGCGGGCGGACTGCCCCGCCGCGTACGGCAGGCCAGCCTCGCCCCCCAGCTCAAGGCGGAGCCCGTCGCACAGGACGAGCCCGGCGGGCCGGCCGGCCCCGCCGACGACCGGGACGCCGAGGACGTGCGCGCCCGGATGGCCTCGCTCCAGCGCGGCTGGCAGCGCGGCCGGCGCGACAACGGCGAGGACGACGGGCGGGACGGCAGCCCGGGCACAGCACCAGGAACCACATCGGGAGGGGACGGTCGATGACCGCACCGAAGGCAGCAGCGGCCAGTGCCGAGTCGAAGGGCGGCCCGCAGGGGTCGGGCGAGCTGAACTGGCTCCTCGACGAACTGGTCGACCGGGTGGGCAGCATCCGCAAGGCGCTCATCCTCTCCAGCGACGGCCTGGCCACCGGCGCGTCCCAGGACCTCACGCGGGAGGACGCCGAACACCTCGCGGCGGTCGCCTCCGGCTTCCACAGCCTCGCCAAGGGCGTGGGCCGGCACTTCGAGGCGGGCCGGGTGCGGCAGACGCTGGTCGAACTGGAGGAAGCGTTCCTGTTCGTCAGCGCGGCGGGCGACGGCAGCTGTCTGGCCGTCCTCGCCGACGCCGACTCGGACGTGGGGCTCGTCGCGTACGAGATGACGCTGCTCGTCAAGCGGGTGGGCGCCCACCTGGGCACCGCGCCCCGGGCCGGGCAGCCCGCCGGCGGCTGACCGGAGGATGACGGCACGGTGACGCCATGACCACGGACGGCCCGGCCCGGACCGGGCGGCCGGACACCAGTTGGTACGACGACGACGCGGGCCCGGTGGTGCGCCCCTACGCGATGACCCGCGGGCGGACCAGCACCGAGGCCGAGGAGCGGCTCGACCTGATCGCGCTGGTGATCGCCGAGGACCGGCAGGAGGAGCCCCTCGACGACCAGACCCTGTCGCCGGAGCACGTGGACATCGTCGGCCTGTGCCGCGACGCGCCGCTGTCCGTCGCGGAGCTGGCCGCCGAACTCGACCTGCCGCTCGGCGTCGTACGGGTGCTCATCGGCGATCTGCTGGACGCGGAGCTGGTCCATGTGAGCCGGCCCGTGCCACCGGCCGAGCTGCCCGACGAGAAGATCCTGCGCGAGGTGATCGACGGACTGCGGGCGCTGTGACGGCACCCGGCGGCGGACGCGCCGCCGGCCCGGCCACGGGCGGGCCGCACGGACCCACGAACGGCAAGGACCGAACAATGCGACAGATCAGCACCAGCGGCGAACCGGGAGAAGACGGCCATGGTCTTCGGGCGCTCTGAACGACGCCGCAAGCACGACGCCCCCGACCCCGTCACCCTCAAGATCCTGGTGGCGGGCGGCTTCGGGGTGGGCAAGACGACCGCGGTGGGCGCGGTCAGTGAGATCAAGCCGCTGCGCACCGAGGAACGGCTGACCGAGGCGGGCCGCCCGGTCGACGACCTGGTGGGCGTGGAGGGCAAGCGGACCACCACCGTCGCCATGGACTTCGGACGCATCACGCTCCGCGAGGACCTGGTGCTCTACCTGTTCGGCACGCCGGGCCAGGACCGCTTCTGGTTCCTGTGGGACGAGCTGGCCCGCGGCGCGCTCGGCGCGGTCGTGCTGGCCGACACCCGCCGCCTGGCCGACTCCTTCGCCGCCATCGACTACTTCGAACGCCGCGGCATCGCGTTCATGGTCGCCGTCAACTGCTTCGACGGCGCCGAACGCTACCCCGCGGAAACGGTGCGCGAAGCGCTCGACCTGGACGCCGAGGTACCGGTGATGCTCTGCGACGCCCGGGCGAAGGACTCCGTCCGCGACGTACTGATCGCCGTGGTGGAACACGCGATGCACCTCACCACCCGCCAACGCGAGCCGGCCCTTCCGTAGCGCGGCCGCCGCACGCGGGCACGGCCCGTGACCCCGCCGCCCGGGGTCGCGGGCCGTACGCCTGCGTGGCCCGCCGCCCGGTGATCCGGGGACTCCCGGCCGGACGTAATCCGGTCGCAGCCGAACCGTCCCGCGCCCTACCCTGCGCGCCATGGCGAAAGCACCCGTTCTCACGCCCCGGGCGGACGACTTCCCCCGCTGGTACCAGGAGCTGATCACCAAGGCGGAGCTGGCCGACAACGGCCCGGTGCGCGGCACCATGGTCGTCCGACCGTACGGCTACGGCCTGTGGGAGCGGATGCAGCAGGAGATGGACGCCCGGATCAAGGAAGCGGGCGCCCGGAACGCGTACTTCCCGCTTCTCATCCCGCAGTCCTACCTGACGAAGGAGGCCGAACACGTCGAGGGCTTCGCGCCCGAGCTGGCCGTCGTCACCCACGCCGGCGGCAAGGAGCTGGAGGAGCCCGTCGTCGTGCGGCCCACCTCCGAGACGATCGTCAACGACTCCTTCTCCCGATGGGTGCAGAGCCACCGCGACCTGCCCCTGCTGATCAACCAGTGGGCGAACGTGGTGCGCTGGGAACTGCGGCCCCGGGTGTTCCTGCGCACGACGGAGTTCCTGTGGCAGGAGGGCCACACCGCGCACGCCACCTATGAGGACGCCCGGGACTACGCCGCGCACATCCACCGGAACGTGTATGCCGACTTCATGGAGAACGTCCTGGCCATGGACGCCGTACCGGGACGCAAGACGGCCCGGGAGCGCTTCGCCGGCGCGGTCAACACGCTCACCCTGGAAGGCATGATGGGTGACGGAAAAGCCCTCCAGCTCGCCACCAGCCACGAACTCGGCCAGAACTTCGCCAAGGCCTTCGGCACGCGGTTCCTCACGCGTGAGGGGCGGCAGGAGTACGTCTGGCAGACCTCCTGGGGCTCCACGACACGGATGGTCGGCGCGCTGGTGATGGCGCACGGGGACGACGACGGCCTGCGCGTCCCGCCGCGCCTGGCCGCGGTGCAGGCGGTGGTCGTCGCCATCAGGGACGACGAACAGGTCCTGGCCGAGGTGCGCCGGATCGGCGAGCGGCTGAAGGCCGCGGGGGTCCGCGTCCACGTCGACGACCGCACCGACACGCCGTTCGGCCGCCGCGCGGTCAACTGGGAACTCAAAGGCGTGCCTGTACGGATCGAGGTCGGACCGCGCGACCTGGAGAACGGCACCGCCGTACTGGTCCGCCGCGCCGGGGGAAGCAAGGAGCCGACCGCGATCGAGGCGCTGCCCGTGCTCCTGCCCGAGGTGCTTGAGGCCGAGCAGGCGCTGCTGCTCAAGCAGTCCCGCGCGCGCCGCGAGGAACGCACCGCCGAGGTGGCCACGGTCGAGGAGGCCGTGGAGGCGGCACGCACCGGCTGGGCGCGCATTCCCTGGTCCGCACTGGGCCCGGAAGGCGAAGCGAAGCTGGCCGAGCGGGGCGTGTCCGTACGGTGCCTGGTCGCCGCGGACGGCTCGGTCCCCGAGAGCGACGACCAGCCGGGCAACGTCGCCGTCGTGGCGCGCGCCTACTGACCGGTGGGTGCCCGGCAGCCGCTGCCGGGCACCCACCGCCGGGGGACAGGACCGCTACTCGTTCCCGGCTCCCCCCTCGTGCCACCCGAAGCTCCGCTCCACCGCCTTGCGCCAGTTGCCGTACTCGCGCTCCCGCGTCGGGCCGTCCATCCGCGGCGTCCACTCCGTGTCGCGCTTCCAGTGGGCCGTCAGCTCGTCCAGGTCCTGCCACACGCCGGTGGCCAGGCCCGCCGCGTACGCCGCGCCCAGGCAGGTCGTCTCCGAGACCACCGGCCGGATCACCGGCACGCCCAGCACGTCCGCCTGGTGCTGCATCAGCAGGTTGTTGACGGTCATGCCGCCGTCCACCTTCAGCGCGGTGATCTGCACACCGGAGTCCTGGTACATGGCGTCCACCACCTCGCGCGTCTGCCAGCTGGTGGCCTCCAGTACCGCGCGCGCCAGGTGGGCCTTGGTGACGTAGCCGGTCAGGCCGGTGATCACGCCGCGCGCGTCGGAGCGCCAGTACGGCGCGAACAGGCCGGAGAACGCCGGGACGATGTACGCGCCGCCGTTGTCGGGGACCTGCGCCGCCAGGTCCTCGATCTCGTCCGCCGAACCGATGATGCCCAGCTGGTCCCGGAACCACTGCACCAGCGCCCCGGTGATGGCGATCGAGCCCTCCAGGCAGTAGACCGGGGCCTCCCCGCCGAGCTGGTAGCCCAGCGTCGTCAGCAGCCCGCTCTTGGAGGGCACCGGCCGCTGCCCGGTGTTCAGCAGCAGGAACGATCCGGTGCCGTACGTGTTCTTGGCCTCGCCGACCCGGTAACAGGTCTGCCCGAACACCGCCGCCTGCTGGTCGCCCAGCGCCGCGGCCACCGGCACCCCGTTCAGCTGGCCCACCGCCGTCCCGTACACCTCCGCCGAGGACCGGATCTCCGGCAGGACCGCCTCCGGCACCCGCATCGCGGACAGGATCGAGGTGTCCCACTGGAGCGTGTGCAGGTTCATCAGCATCGTGCGCCCGGCGTTGGTCACGTCGGTGACGTGCACCCCGCCGTCCGTACCGCCCGTCAGCTTCCAGATCAGCCACGAGTCGATCGTCCCGAAGGCGATCTCCCCGGCCTCGGCCCGTGCCCGCAGCCCCGGCACGCTGTCCAGCAGCCAGGCCGCCTTGGGCCCGGAGAAGTAGCTGGCCAGCGGCAGCCCGGTGGCCGCGCGGAAGCGGTCCTGGCCGTCCGTGCCGCCCAGCTCGTGGCAGAGCCGCGCGGTACGGGTGTCCTGCCAGACGATGGCGTTGTGCACCGGCCTGCCGGTGGCACGGTCCCACAGCACCGTCGTCTCACGCTGGTTGGTGATGCCGAGCGCGGCGAGCTGGTCGGCGCGCAGCCCCGCCTTGGCGAGCGCGCCCGCCACCACCGCCTGCACCTTCGCCCAGATCTCCTCGGCGTCGTGCTCCACCCACCCGGGCTTGGGAAAGATCTGCCGGTGCTCGCGCTGGTCGACGGCGACGATCGCGCCGTCCTGGTTGAAGATGATGCAGCGGCTGGAGGTCGTGCCCTGGTCGATCGCGGCGACGTACTTCTGCGCGGTGCCGTCCGTCATGTGCCTCTCCTGACTTCCTGACTCCTCGTTGCCGGTCCGGGCCGCCTGCCGTGGCCGGTCAGAAGACCGCGTTGAACACCAGGCCGGAGAGCACCGCGCCGAGCAGCGGGCCGGCCACCGGAATCCAGGCGTAGGACCAGTCGGAGGTGCCCTTGTTGGGGATGGGTAGCAGTGCGTGGGCGATGCGCGGCCCCAGGTCGCGGGCCGGGTTGATGGCGTAGCCGGTGGGCCCGCCCAGCGACAGGCCGATGCCCACCACCAGCAGTGCGACGAGCAGGACGTTGATGCCGGACCCGTAGACGCCCACGTCCGCGCCCGGCACCTGCCCGATCCCGATGCCCTGGTTCTGGCCGAAGAACAGCAGCGGCAGCACCAGCCCCATGGTGGCGATGGTCTCGGTGACCAGGTTGGCGGCCGGGTTGCGGACCTCCGGAGCGGTCGAGAAGATCCCCAGCGTGGGCTGCGCCTTGTCCGCCTCCGCGTTGGCCGCGAACTGCGCGTAGTACAGCGCCCACGCGAGTACGGCGCCGAGCAGCGCGCCCACCATCTGCGCCGCCATGTACAGCGGCACCTTCGACCAGTCCGTACCGCCCGCGACCGCCGAGCCCAGCGTCACCGCCGGGTTCAGGTGCCCGCCGGACAGCGGCGCCGCCGTGTAGGCCCCGGCGAGCACGCCGAAGCCCCACCCGAACGCGATGACCACCCAGCCCGCCGCCCGCGCCTTGGAGTGGTGCAGGGTGACGGCGGCGCACACGCCGGCGCCGAAGAGGATCAGCAGGGCCGTCCCGATGACCTCGCCGACGAAGATGTCCCCGTTGGAATACATGGCTGGCTCCTTGTCCCCGGCCCGGGGGCGCGGCCCCCGGTCCTCCGTGCAGGGTGCGTACTTCCCGTGCCACGGGGAGCCGGCGGGCGCTCGGCCGCCGTGCCCCGCGCGGCGTCCGCGTCGAGCGTGCCGGTGCGCCGGAGCCGCCCATGGGGAGTCGGGCAGCGCGGAGCGCTGCCACGCGGCCGGGGAGCCCGGCTGCGGCGGTGTTCCGGCGGACACCCGGAAGTGTTCACCGCAGGTGACGGGGCGTCAAGGTGGCCGGGAGCGGAGGACGTCAGTCGCCGCGCCGCCGTCCCCGGCGCACCTCGTACCCCGGTGTGCCGGGCCGCCCCAGAACCCAACTGCTCGCCCCCCGTCAGCGACTTGGCCGCCTTCTTCAGCGGCGCCAGGGCCGCCGCGGCCGGCCCGTGGCCGCTCACACTGCCCGGCGCGCACACCACCGTCGCCAGCGACAGCGTCACCGGCAGCCCGCCCGCCGACCACGGCACGTCCAGCACCGCCGCCGCGAACGGCTCCAGCTCCTCGGGACCGGCCAGCACCAGGAAGTCGTCACCGCCGATGTGCCCCACCCGCGCCGAGGGCAGCTCCGCCGCCGTACGCGCCAGCGCCTGGCCCACGGCGCGGATCAGCGCGTCCCCGGCCGCGAACCCGGCCCCGTCGTTGACCTGCTTGAACCCGTCCACGTCCAGCCAGCTCAAGGCGAACGCCCGGCCGCCCGCGACCCGCCGGTCCACCTCCGCGTTCACCGCGTCCGAACCGGGCAGCCGGGTCAGCGGATTGAGCCGCGCCGCCTCCTCCACCCGGCTCTCGGCCAGCGCCCGCAGGATGTCGGCCAGGTGCACCACCCCCACGCACCGGCCCTGCTCGTCCACCACAGCCACATCGTCCCCGGTCCGGTCCCGGTCGCCGTCCGTCACCACGTCCAGCACCTCCCAGGCGGTGGCGTCGGCGCCCACCGTCCGCGGCCGGTCCGCCAGCCGCAGCGCCGGGCGGTCGGCGTACAGCGCGTGCCCGTAGCGGCCGGACAGCGACAGCAGGAACCGGTCGCGGTCGATGGCCCGTACGGGAACGCCGTCCGGGTCCACCAGCAGCACACCGGAAACCCCCGGGAAACCCGTCAGATGGCTGCGCACCGCGCCCGCCGAGGCGGACATCGGCAGCAGCGCGGCGGGCTGCAGGAACTGCGTGACCGGTGGCCCGGCCGGCGGCTGGAGCGCCCCGGCGCCGCCCGCGTAACCACTCGCCACGGGCCCGTACCCGTCGGACGGCTCCGGCAGGAAGACATCGGCCGCCGGACGCCGCGCGGGCGGCGCGAACAGGAACCCCTGCGCGAGCTGCGCGCCCGCCGCCCGCACCGCCGCGTACTGGCGCTCCGTCTCCACCCCCTCCACCGCCAGCAGGCTCCCCAGCACCTCGCACAGCTGCCGCATCGCCGCCACGGCGGCCCGCCCGCCTCGGTCGCCGTCCGGCTCCGCGCACAGCGAGGCGTCCAGCTTCACCAGGTCGGGGCCGAGGTCCCCGAGCAGCCGCAGTGGCAGATCACCGTCGCCGACCCCGTCCGCGCAGATGCGGTAGCCGTCCTGCCGCAGCCCCGCCACCGCGTCCAGCAGCGCCCGCCGCGGTACGTGGGTGAACGGCCCGCCGACGTCCACCGTGATCTCCCACGGGCGGCGGCCCACGTCCTGTACGGCCTTGCGCAGCGCGGTCAGCCCCGGCTGCTCGGCGAGCGTCGCCGCGAACACGTTGACGTGCAGCGGCAGCAGCGTCTCCTGCTGTGCGGCCGCCCGCACGCCGAGCCCGGCCAGTTCGGCGTCCACGTCGGCGGACCGGCGGGCCGCCGTCAGCACGTCGCCGCGCTCGGGGCGGGCGAGTATCTCCAGGGCGGCGACCGAACCGGTCGCCAGGTTCACGACGGGCTGGAAGGCGAATCGGAGCTGGTCCGTCCAGGCAGGCACGGCAGCAGCATGCCCACCGGAAACACCGGCGGAGCGCGATTCACGCACTGTTCACGCACGCTTCCGGCGCGCTCGAACGGCCGCCCGCGCCCGCGCGTCGCGGGGGCCGTCCTCACCGCACCGCGATCACCGCCGAGCCATGCCCGAACAGCCCCTGATTCACCGCGATCCCCGTCCGCGCCCCCGGCACCTGCCGCGCCCCGGCCTGCCCGCGCAGCTGCCGGGCCAGCTCGCAGACCTGCGCGATCGCCTGCGCGGGCACCGCCTCCCCGAAGGACGCCAGCCCGCCGCTCGGATTCACCGGCAGCCGCCCGCCGAGCGCCGTGGTCCCGTCCCGCAGCAACTTCGCCCCCTCGCCCTCGGCACACAGCCCCAGATCCTCGTACCACTGGAGCTCCAGCGCGGTGGACAGGTCGTACACCTCCGCCAGTGACAGATCGTCCGGCCCGAGCCCCGCCTCCTCATAGGCGGCGCGGGCGATGGAGGGCCGGAAGGCGACCGGCGGCTCCGGGACGGCGGCGGCCGAATCGGTCGCGATGTCCGGCAGATCCAGATCCGTACGGGGATAGCGCGGCGTCACGGTGGAAACCGCCCGGATACGTACGGGATCGGCCACGCCGCGACGACGCGCGTACTCCAGGCCGCACAGCACCAGCGCCGCCCCGCCGTCCGACGTGGCGCAGATGTCCAGCAGCCGCAGCGGGTCGGCGACCACGGGTGACGCGGCGACCTCCGCCGCCGTCACCGGCTTGCGGTAGCGCGCATACGGATTGGCCGCCCCCGCCGCCGCGTTCTTCACCTTGACCTGGGCGAAGTCGTCCGTTGTGTCCCCGTACAGAGCCATCCGGCGCCGCGCGTACAGCCCGAAATACGCGGGATTGGTGGCGCCCAGCAGCCGGAAGCGCAGCCAGTCCGGGTCGTCGGGCCGGTCGCCGCCCGCCGGCGCGAAGAAGCCCTTGGGTGCCGCGTCCGCGCCCACCACCAGCACCACGTCCGCAAGGCCCGCGAGGATCTGCGCCCGCGCCGCGGCGATGGCCTGCGCCCCGGACGCGCAGGCCGCGTAAACACTCGTCACCCGAGCCCCCTGCCAGCCCAGCGCCCGCGCGAACGTCGCGCCCGCCACGTAGCCGGGATAGCCGCCGCGCACGGTATCGGCGCCGACAACCGACCGCACCTCACCCCACTCCAGGCCCGCGTCGGCGAGCGCCGCCCGCGCCGCCACCGTCCCGTACTCGACGAAGCTGCGGCCCCACTTGCCCCAGGCGTGCAGCCCCACCCCGAGCACCGCGACATCACCGGTCACGCCTGCCCCCTGCCGTCATGCGGCACCGGCCGCCACCACCACGTGGTCCACACCGTCTCCGCATCCTCCCCGAGCACCCCGGGAACCACCTCGACCAGCATCCCCACCCGCAGATCCGCGACCGTCACCCCCGGCGCCGCCTGCCCCAGCACGACCATCCGCTCCGCCGCCAGCTCCACCGCCACCAGGGTGTACGGCTGCCACGGCACCTCCGGGTCCGAGACGTAGGGCGGCGGCGGCCGGTACCTCCCGTCCGTGTACGACCACACCGTGCCGCGCCGCGACAGCGGCACCTCTGCCGGCTCCGTACCGGCACAGCCCGGATTACGGCAGAAGGAATCCACCCGCGGGAAGAAGACCGCCCCACAAGCACCACACCGGGTCCCCAGCAGCCGAAAGTCTTCCGTGCCTTCGCTTCCGTCTCCGTCTCCGGTGAACCACCCCGGTACCACCGGCTTGCGTGTACGTGCCACGAGCACCTCCCGGCAACAAGCGGGCGCAAGGACCGAACTGACGCCCCGTCAGGAGCGTGCCACGCCCCACCGGCCCCAAGGAACCCCGCCCGCCCCCGTCAAAGGGAAAGGATCATGCCTTTCCCCCCGATTCCGGCTGAACCGGAGCAGCCCGCACGGCGTCCACTCATGCGGGGCCGGGGCGCGGGATCCACGGGGGTGGTTCCGCGCCCCGGCTCCGCTCTGCGTGCGGCCTACCGCTCAGTGCCCTCCGTCCAGCGCTCGCCGGGACACCGGAAAGTCGAAATACGTCTCCGGAAACGTCTCCGGCGTGAACGTGTAGTGCCACCACTCCTTGTCGTAGTTGACGAAGCCTGCGCGCTCCAGACCCTGCTTCAACAGCAACCGGTTCGCGAGCTGTCGGCCCTGCACCCGGGGGTCGAGGGTGTGCGCCAGAGTGTCGAAGCAGTCGAAGCCGGTTCCCATGTCGAGCGAGTTGTCGGGGAAGCGTTCCGCCTTAGGCGCGTAGCACTTCCGCAGGGGCTCGCCCGGGATGTACGGGCGGGTGGGTGGGCCCGGCAGCCGGACCAGCGTCAAATCGACGGTGCTGCCGCGGCTGTGTCCGGACTTCTCGGCGATGTAGCCGTCCCGGAAGAGGGTCGACTTGTCGATCCGGGGATAGAACTCGCCCTTCATCCGCTGGTCCTTCAGGTCCTTCGCCCAGTCCACGAAGTGGTTCACGGCGCGCTGCGGCCGGTAGCAGTCGTACACCTTGAGCGTGTAGCCGCGGCGGAGGAAGGAGACCTGGGCCCGGTGGAGAGCGCGGGCGGCGTCCCGGGTCAGGATGCACAGGGGCTGGCGGTAGCCGGTCACCCGTACCCCCATGAAGTTGTGCGGCGTGAAGTAGCGCATTTCCTGGCGGATCGTCGGGTCGACGTCGCGCAGTGCCACGAACTCCGGCGGCGCCGTCTGCGTATCGCCGCGCACGGCGGCATCGGCCTTCGGCACGGTGCCGGCGGCCTCCGGAACGGCGGCGGTGGTCAGGGCGACGGCGGCTGCGGTCACGGCGAGGCCGCGCAGCGCGGCAACGAGTCTCGGCATGCCACCCGTCTACCACCGGCACCGCGCGGCGCGTAAGGGACCCGGCCGGACGGCCCGTTCGGGCTGCGACCGTCAGCGAGCGATCGTCAAGGAGTGGCCGTCAAGGAGTGGCCGTCATGTAGCGACCGCTACGCGGCCACCATCTCCACCACCGCCAGATCACCCGCCTGATGCACCCCGGCCACCCGCAGCCCGGCCCCGGCGGCCAGCTCCGTCAGCTCCGCGACCCCGCGCTCCCGCGCGCCGAAGTAGACGAGCATCCGCAGGTCCATGCCCGTGTGCACCGACTCGCCGTCCGCGCCGACCCGTTCCACCACCAGTACTCGGCCCCGCGTCCCCGCCGCTTCGGCGCACCGGCGCAGGATCGTGCGCGCCGCGTCGTCGTCCCAGTCGTGCAGGACCGCGGACAGCACGTAGCCGTCCGCGCCGGAGGGCAGCGCCTCGAAGAAGTCGCCCGCCATGGTGTCCCCGCGGTCCGCCAGCCCGGCCGCCGCCAGCGTGGCGCGGGCTGCCCGTACGGTCTCCGGCTGGTCGAACACGGTGCCCCGCATCCCGGGATACGCGGTGAGCAGCGCCGTCAGCAGCGTGCCGTTGCCACCGCCGACATCGACGATCCGCCCCAGCGCGCCCCAGTCGTAGGCCGGCACGACGGCCTTGGCCCACGCCGTCACGTCGACGCCCATCTGCGCGTCGTAGTCGGCGCTCCGCTCCGGGGCCGCTCGCAGGTCCTCCCAGAAGGAGCGGCCGTACTGCTGCGGGAAGGCCGCCTTTCCCGTCCGTACGGAATGCAGCAGCGCCACGAACGCGAGATCCGCGCGGCCGATGGCGCTCTTCGCGTCGAGCAGGCGCCGCGCGCCGGACGGGTGGCCGTCGCGCAGTTCCTCGCCGCGCGGCAGCAGCCCGTACCGCCCCTGGGTGTCCCGGCTGAACACCTCGACCGTCACCAGGTGCCGCAGGATCCGCTCCAGCACTTCGGCGTCGGCCCCGGTGGCCACGGCCAGTTCCCGCGCGGTCCGTGCACCGTCCGCCAGGTGATCGGCCACCCGCAGCGTCGCCGCGACCCGCACCGCCATCGGCGTCACCAGGTCCGCGATCGCCAGAATTCCCCGGCCCTCGCCGTCGCCGTCGGCCATCGTCCCGTCCTTCCCGCCGTACGCCGGTTCCGCTATGCGAACGCACCAATCTACGTAACCGCGGACGGGTCAACCAAGGGTCAACCAATGGTCAATCAATGGATGAGCAGCCGCCTATGCGGTGCCGTCGGCCGTCCCGCGTACCCGTACGCGATAACCCACCTCACCGCCGCCCTGCCGCTCGACCACCACCCGCCCGTCCTCCAGCCGCGTCTCGAAGCGCTCGACCTCCGGCCGCTGCCAGCCGTCACCGGCGTCCGGTACGACCAGGCCGCCGCCGTTCCGGCCGGGCTTCGGCGCCCACACCTCCAGCTCCGTGGCACCGTCCGCGCCCGCCACCGGCAGGACCGCACCGGCGCGCGCCAGCACCGGGATCCGCGACAGCGGGGCGTCCACCAGCACCTGCCCCGGCCCGTCGTACGCGCGCCCGCTCGCCGTGTCGTACCAGCGGCCGCGCGGCAGCCGCACCGCCCGCCGCGCCACCCCGGGCCCCAGCACGGGCGCCACCAGCAGCGCGTCCCCCAGCAGGAACGCGTCCTCGCAGTCGCGCAGCTTGCGGTCGCGCGGCGCGTGCCACCACACCGGACGGACGTACGGCGCCCCCGACAGCCGCGCCACATGCGCCAGCGTCACGAAGTACGGCAGCAGCCGGGCCCGTTCCAGGAGCGCCGCCCGCGCGTGCTCCAGTACCTCGGCCCCGTACTCCCACGGCTCCCGTCTCCCCGCGGACATCGCCGAGTGCGTACGGAACAGCGGCAGGTACGCGGCCATCTGGAACCACCGCAGATACAGCTCCGGCGACGGCACCCCGGAGAACCCGCCGACATCCGGACCGCTGTACGGCACGCCGCACAGGCCCATCCCCAGCACCAGCGACAGCGACGCCCGCAGCCCCGGCCAGCCGGTCGCCACATCACCCGACCACGTGCCCCCGTACCGCTGCATGCCCACCCACCCGGAGCGCGAGAACAGGAACGGCCGCTCCTCGGGACGCTGCTCCAGCAGCCCGTCATAACCGGCGCGCGCCATCGCCAGCCCGTAGACGTTGTGCGCCTCCCGGTGGTCGCCGCCCCGGCCCTCCAGCGCGTGCCGCGCCGAGCGCGGCAGCGACGGATCGCCGAACGCCGCGAAGGACACCGGCTCGTTCATGTCGTGCCACATCCCGGAGAAGCCCTGCGCCACCCGCTCCGCGTACAGACCGCCCCACCACTTGCGCACCCGCGCGTCCGTGAAGTCGGGGAACACCGCCTCGCCCGGCCACACCACCCCGCGCACCTCCCGGCCCCGCGCGTCCCGTACGTACGCGTCGGCCGCCGCCCCGCCCTCGTACACCGCGTTGCCGGGCTCCGCCTTCACCCCCGGATCGACGATCGACACCAGCCGCACGCCCTCCGCGCGCAGCTCGCGCGCCAGACCGGGGAGGTCGGGGAACGCCGTACGGTCCACGGTGAAGACGCGGTGGCCGTCGAAGTGGTCGATGTCCAGGTGGACGGCGGACAGCGGCAGCCCGCGCTCCTGATAGCCGCTGATCACCCGCCGCACCTCCGCCTGGCTGCCGAAACCCCACCGGGCGTGCTGCGGGCCCAGCGCCCACGCGGGCGGCAGCGCGGGCGCGCCGGTCAGCGCCGTCCAGCCCTGCAGGACACGGGCCGGTGTGCCGACCAGGATCCAGTAGCGCAACGGGCCGCCGTCCATCCGCAGCTCGGCACAGCCCGGCCGGTCGTGCCCGGACCCGGCCCCCTCCACACCCTCGCGCAGCGTCACCGCGCCGTCCCAGGAGTTGTCGTGGAAGACCAGGTGCGTACCGGCGTCCGCAACCACCAACTGCACCGGCATCGTGACGGACAGCGGATCGTCGCCCGGCACGAACGCGCCGCCCGGGTCGGTGTTCCACATCCGGTACGTGCCCGCGCGAAGGCGCGGTCCGGCCGACCGGCCGCCCAGCCCGAAGAACCGTGCGTCGGCCGCCACCTCCGAACGCTGCACCCACCGCGAGTCCCCGGCCCGCTCGCCCGGTACGCCGCTCCCGTCGCCCGGTACGTCACCTTCCTCCCCGGGCACCCGGTCCCACCAGCGCGGCGGCAGGTCGCGCCGCAGCACCACACCGCCCGGCGTCCGGACGTCCACCGCGCCGTGCCGCGACACCGTCACCGTCACCCGCTCCGCCACCACCCGCCAGCCGCCCTCCGTATCGGGCTCCAGCACCGCCCGCGCGTCCGGCTCCGGGCACGCGCCGGCCAGCGCGTACGACGGCTCCGGCGCCGCGCCGTCCCAGCCGCAGAACACCGCGCCGCCCGAGGCCACCCGCACCCGCAGCGACGAGCGCGCGAAATGGATCACCCCGCCGCCCGGCTGCGGCTCCGCGCGCACCGCCGCGCCCGGCACCCGCGCCCGCTCCGGGCCGCGGCGCGGCAGCCCCAGCGCGTCCGCCCGGCGCCGCCGCCACGCCCACCGCCACGTCCGCAGTCCCCGTACCGACCCGAGGGCCCGGACCGCGCCGGCCACCCTGTCCCACCGCACCGACCGCACCTGATCATGCCCGTCCATGCTGCTCAGCCTGCCATCGCCGGTGCGGCGTGAGGGCGTCGTTCAACTCCCGTTCACCCGGGAAGAACCGGGAGCCCACCCACGGCACACCGGTGCCGCCCGCGCCGCGCGCGCCGGCCGCCGGGGCGCGTCCGGCTCCGCCCGCCGCCGCCCCCGAATGTGCGGCCGACCCTGGCGCACAAGTCGATCACGTGGCATCGTCCTGCCCAGCCGTGTCACACGCACGCGCCCCCGCGCTGCGCCGGGGTGATCCTCCGGCCGTACGGGGACCACGCACACCGCGTACCGCACGCCCACACCGCGTCCACGCAACGCCGCGTACAGCCGGGAGCCGATCATGACCACCGCACCGCAGTCCGTCCCGCAGCCGGAACCCCTCTGGCAGCCCGGCCCGGACCGCATCGCCGGCGCCCGGCTCACCCGCTTCCACGACTGGGCGGCCACCCGGCACGGTGCCCCCGCGCGCGCCTCCGGCGACCCGGTCGCGGACTACGCCGCGCTGCACCACTGGTCGGTGTCCGAACTGTCCCGTTTCTGGCAGGCCGTCGCCGACTGGTTCGACGTCCGCTTCACCACCCCGTACGAGACGGTGCTCGCCGACCGCGCGATGCCCGGCGCCCGCTGGTTCCCCGGCGCCACCCTCAACTACGCGGAACACGCCCTGCGCGCCGCCGAGGACCCGGCCCGCGCGGACGCGCCCGCCCTGCTGTACGTGGACGAGACCCACGAACCGGCCACCGTCACCTGGTCCGCGCTGCGCGCCCAGGTCGGCTCCCTCGCCGCCGAACTACGCCGCCTCGGCGTACGGCCCGGCGACCGCGTCAGCGGCTACCTGCCCAACGTCCCGCAGGCCGTCATCGCCCTCCTGGCCACCGCCGCCGTCGGCGCGGTGTGGACCTCCTGCGCGCCCGACTTCGGCGCCCGCAGCGTCCTGGACCGCTTCCAGCAGGTCGAGCCGGTCGTCCTGTTCACGGTCGACGGCTACCGCTACGGCGGCAAGGAACACGACCGCCGCGACACCGTCGCCGAACTCCGCCGCGAACTGCCCACCCTCCGGGCCGTCGTCCACATCCCGCTCCTCGGCACCCCCGCCCCCGAAGGCGCCCTGGAATGGGCCGAACTGACCTCCGCCGCCACCGAGCCGGTCTTCGAACAGGTCCCCTTCGACCACCCCCTGTGGGTCCTGTACTCCTCCGGCACCACCGGACTGCCCAAGGCCATCGTCCAGTCCCAGGGCGGCATCCTCCTGGAACACCTCAAGCAGACCGGCCTGCACTGCGACCTCGGCCCCGAGGACCGCTTCTTCTGGTACACCTCCACCGGCTGGATGATGTGGAACTTCCTCGTCTCCGGCCTCCTCGTGGGCGCCACGATCGTCCTGTACGACGGCAGCCCCGGCCACCCGGACACCGCTGCCCAGTGGCGCATCGCCGAACGCACCGGCACCACCCTCTTCGGCACCTCCGCCGCGTACGTGATGGCCTGCCGCAAGGCCGGCGTGCACCCCGGCCGCGACCTCGACCTCTCCGCCGTCAAGTGCGTCGCCACGACGGGCTCCCCCCTGCCGCCCGACGGCTTCCGCTGGCTGCACGACGAGGTGGCCGCCGACCTGTGGATCGCCTCCGTCAGCGGCGGTACGGACGTGTGCAGCTGCTTCGCCGGCGCCGCACCGACCCTGCCCGTCCACATCGGCGAACTCCAGGCCCCCTGCCTCGGCACCGACCTCCAGGCCTGGGACCCGCACGGCAAGCCGCTCGTCGACGAGGTCGGCGAACTCGTCGTCACCAACCCCATGCCGTCCATGCCCGTCCGCTTCTGGAACGACCCCGACGGCACCCGCTACCACGACAGTTACTTCGACACCTACCCCGGTGTCTGGCGGCACGGCGACTGGATCACCCTCACCTCGCGCGGTTCGGTCGTCATCCACGGCCGCTCCGACTCCACCCTCAACCGCCAGGGCGTACGGATGGGCTCCGCCGACATCTACGAGGCCGTCGAACGCCTCCCCGAGATCCGCGAATCCCTCGTCATCGGCCTCGAACTGCCCGACGGCGGCTACTGGATGCCGCTCTTCGTCCACCTCGCGCCCGGCGCCGTCCTGGACGACGCGCTGCGCGACCGCGTCAAGCGCACCCTGCGTGAACAGTGCTCCCCGCGGCACGTCCCCGACGAGATCATCGAGGCACCCGGCGTACCCCACACCCTCACCGGCAAGCGCATCGAGGTCCCGGTCAAGCGGCTTCTGCAGGGCACACCGCTGGAGAAGGCGGTCAACCCGGGGTCGGTGGACGACATCGAGCTGCTGCGGTTCTACGAGCGGATCGCGGCGGAGCGGGCGGAAGGCCCCGCGGGCCGGGAGAAGTAGCCGCGCGGGCCGTCCCGGACGGCCGTTGTCAGACCCCCCGACTACTCTCAGTCACCAGTGCAGCTCGTGGAGCGAGCCGCACGCACCGACCGAGGGGGAGTCATGGCACCACCGTCCCGACACACCGCACCCGCCGACCCGAGCGGCCCCGCCGCGCGCCGCATGCTGCGCCGCGAAGTCCCCAGCACCGCCGCCGTCCTGGCGGACGCGCAGGACTTCGCGGCCATGCGCCGCTACCGCACCTTCCCGTTCGACGACCACACCGCCTACCTCCAGCAGATGGAGACCCTGCTGCGCTCCCTGGCCGCCCAGGGCATCCACACCACCGTCACCCTCTTCGACCCGGTCGCCTACGAGACGTTCTGCACGGACGCCGACCTGGACCCCGACCGCCCCGACAGCCGCTCCCGCTACACGGCCGAACTGGCCTGTACGGGTGCCACCTTGCCGTATCACGGTGAATCCCTGTCCCGCCTGCTGCCCCTGCTCATCGACGAGGCGGAGCGCCAGGCGACCTGGGAGCGCGCCACGGCTCTCCTCGCCCGCACCGGCGCCTGCGCCGACTGCGGCGAGGACCTGGCCCGCGCCGCCTTCGCCCGCGCCTCCCGCGCGGTCACCGCACTGCTGGACGCGCTCGGCGACGGCACCCACCACCTGGTGTGCAGCGTCCCCGCGAGCGGCGCCGCGCTCCTCGCCGTCCTGCACGTCGCCTCCGACGAGGAGGGACGGACGGAGCTGTCCGAGGCCGCGACGCTGCTCTTCTGCACGGTCCTCGCCGTCGGCATCGCCCTGCGCAGCCCCGGCGGCATCGTGTCGCGTACGACCGGGACCGACGACCGGGACGCGGTCCGCGGCTGGATCCTGCGCGACACCTGGCTGCACCCGCTCAGTGCCGCCGAGGTCTTCACGGCGTACTGCACCGACGCAGACTCGGGCGAACCGGTCCCGCCCGAGCACGGCGTCGACTACCACGCGGGGCTCACCCTGCCCGACCCGCCACCGACGGAAGGCCACGACCACCACGGCCACCGGTGACGGGAGCCGCGGGGGAGGAGCGGACGGCTCCCGGCACCACGCCGAAAACGCCGGACGGCCGCCCCGCCACAAAGGCGGGACGGCCGTCCGTACCAGCTCGACCGTGTCACGGCGGTCCGGCGATCACTCCCCGGAAAGCACCGCCTGCGCGGCGGCGCGCGCGTCCTCGGCGGTGTCCGCGGCCCGCGCCGCGGCGGCCGCACGCTCGCACTGCGCCAGCGTGTGCTTGGCCAGCTGCGCGCGCACATACGGAATCGACGCCGCGCCCATGGACAGGCTCGTCACGCCCAGACCCGTCAGCACACACGCCAGCAGCGGATCGGAGGCCGCCTCGCCACAGACACCACAGCTCTTGCCCTCGGCCTTCGCGGCCTCGGCCGAGACCGCCACCAGGTCGAGCAGCGCCGGCTGCCACGGATCCTGGAGCCGCGAGACGGCACCGACCTGACGGTCGGCGGCGAAGGTGTACTGCGCCAGGTCGTTGGTCCCCAGCGACAGGAACTCGACCTCCTGAAGGATCGACCGGGCGCGCAGCGCGGCGGACGGAATCTCCACCATCGCGCCGAACTTCGCCTGCAGCCCGGCCTCGCGGCACGCGTCCGCGAACGCCTTCGCGTCGGTCCGGTCGGCCACCATCGGGGCCATGACCTCAAGGTAGACCGGCAGCCCGGCGGCGGCCTCGGCCAGCGCGGCCAGCTGCGTACGGAGCACCTCGGGGTGGTCCAGCAGAGTCCGCAGACCGCGCACGCCCAGTGCCGGGTTCGGCTCGTCGCCCGGCGTCAGGAAGTCCAGCGGCTTGTCCGCGCCCGCGTCCAGGACGCGCACCACGACCCGGCCCTCGGGGAAGGCCTCCAGCACCTTGCGGTACGCCTCGGCCTGCTTCTCCTGCGACGGCGCCTTCTTGCTGTCGTCCAGGAAGAGGAACTCCGTACGGAACAGCCCGACGCCCTCGGCACCCGCCTCCACGGCCGCCGGCACGTCCGAGGGACCGCCGACGTTCGCCAGCAGCGGCACCTTGTGCCCGTCCGAGGTGGCGCCCGGACCGGTCGAGGCGGCCAGCGCGGCCTTGCGGGCCTCGGCGGCCCGCTCCAGCTCCGCGCGCTTGTCGGCGCTCGGGTTCACGAAGATCTCGCCGGTGCTGCCGTCGACGGCGACGACGGTGCCCTCGACCAGCTCGCCCGCGCCCGGCAGCGCGACCACGGCCGGCACCCCCAGCGCCCGCGCGAGGATCGCGCTGTGGCTGGTCGGCCCGCCCTCCTCGGTCACGAATCCGAGCACCAGCGTCGGATCCAGCAGCGCCGTGTCGGCAGGCGCCAGGTCCCGCGCGATCAGTACGTACGGCTCGTCGCTGTCCGGCACGCCCGGCATCGGCACGCCCAGCAGGCGCGCGACGATGCGGTTGCGCACGTCGTCCAGGTCGGCGACCCGCCCGGCCAGGTACTCACCGGCACCCGCCAGCAGCGCCCGGTAGGCGGCGAACGCGTCGTACACACCGCGCTCGGCGGTGCTGCCCACGGCGATACGCCGCTCGACGTCGGCCATCAGCTCGGGGTCCTGGGCCATCATGGCCTGGGCCTCCAGCACGGCCTGGGCCTCGCCGCCCGCCAGGTTGCCCCGCGCGATCAGGTCGGCAGCCACAGCCTCCACGGCCTTGCGGGCACGCCCCTGTTCGCGCTCCGCCTCCTCGGCCGGAATCTGCTTGGCCGGCGGCTCCAGGACCGCCGTGCCCATGTGCCGCACCTCGCCGATCGCCACACCGTGGCTCACGCCGACGCCTCGCAGCGTTGTCTCCATTTCACCCGTCTCCGGTTGGTGCGGCGGCTCACTGCCGCCGCGGTGGATGTCGTACGTGCCGTCAAGGACGGCGGCGGGTCACTGCCAGCTGAAGAGCTGCTCGCCGGCCTTCACTTCGCCGTCCTCGACCACGTCGCCGAGCGAGTCGGCGGTGGCCTCCAGCGCGACGACCGGGCAGACCGGCGACTTGCCGGCCTCTTCGACGGCGGCGGGGTTCCAGCGCACGACGGCCTGGCCGCGGGTGACGGTGTCGCCCTTGTTGACGAGCAGCTCGAAGCCCTCGCCGTTCAGCTGCACGGTGTCGATACCGAGGTGCGTCAGTACGCCGTGGCCCTCGCCGTCGACGACGACGAACGCGTGCGGGTGCAGCGAGACAACGACACCGTCGACGGGCGAAACGGCCTCGGACGGCTCACGTACCGGGTCGATGGCGGTACCGGGACCCACCATCGCGCCGGAGAACACCGGGTCGGGCACGGCCGCGAGTCCGATGGCGCGTCCAGCAAGCGGGGACGTCACGGTGGTCATGGGAGTCCTCCCAGGGGTGGAGATGTATCAGGCCGCCGTCACTACCTGTCCTGGACGGCGTGCCGATCAGAGCGTAAGTCATAAGAAGTGAGGGTTCCGCACGCGCAACACCGCCCCCGGAACAGCGGCCCCCGGGGTTCGATTTGCCCCCTCCGGCACGGCCCTGTACTGTCTGACACCTGCCCCGGTTCGACAGAACGCGATCACTTCGCGGCACGGACGGAGGCGGCACTCCATCAGAACTGATCGAGATTTTCGACCGCGTTTCTGCATGTCCATTGCGGAAAAGACGGTGGATCGAAAGCCCGAAACGGCCTGATAGAGTGGTGGAACACCGAAGGGAAGCGCCCGGAGGGCCCGGTGATACGGGACCGAAGGAAGCGTCCGTTCCTTGAGAACTCAACAGCGTGCCAAAAGTCAACGCCAGATATGTTGATACCCCGTCCACCGGCAATCACGCCGGA
>NZ_JOCQ01000044.1 GCF_000720725.1 Streptomyces rimosus subsp. rimosus | reverse complement strand
GGGCCGGACGCGGACGGCGCGGACGCGGCCGACGGCGGGCGCGCCGCCGACCGCCCGGGCACCCGCCGCCCGCCCGCCCGCCGGACCGTGCCGCCCGCCGCCACCGCGCCCGGCGGCTTCATCGGCCGCCGCCGCGAACTGAAGGCGCTGCGCGCCGACATCGCCCGTACCGGCCTGGACACCCTCTCCGGCCGCCGGGGCGCCCGCAGCCGCGTCCTGCTGATCGCCGGGCGGCCCGGCTCCGGACGCAGCGCCCTCGCCGCCGAACTGGCCCGGCAACTCGCCGACGACTACCCCGACGGAGTACTGCGCGTCGCCCTGACCACCCCCGGCGGCGTCCCCGTACCCCTCGACCTCGTCGCCCGCGACCTGCTCACCGAACTCGGCGCCCCGGTCCAGCCCGGCGCCGCCGAGGACGAGCTGACCGAGGCGCTGCGCGCGGCCCTCGCCGAGCGCCGCGCACTGCTGCTGCTGGACGACGCGGCCGGTGCCGAGCAGGTCGAACCGCTGCTGCCGGACGCCGCCGGCTGCCTGGTCGTCGCGGTCTCCGAAGGCCCGCTCACCGGCATCACGGACGTCCGGCCGTGCACCCTGGGCGGCCTGGACAACGCGTCCGCCGTCGCCCTGCTCAGCCGGTACGCGGGCCCCACCCGCATCACCGTCGACCCGCGCTCCGCCGACGCCGTCGCCGAGGAGTGCGGCGGCCGGCCCGCCGCGCTGGTGCTGGCGGGCGGCTGGCTCGCCGAACGGCCCAAATCCTCCGTCGCCGACCTGCTCCAGGCGCTGCGCGAGGTGCCGGAACAGACCGGCGAACCGGCCGGCGGACGGCCTCTGGCCCGCGCTTTCCGCCTCGTGTACGACTCCCTGCCGCCGGTCGCGGCCCGTACGCTACGGCTGCTTGCCCTCGCCCCGGCCGGTGTGGCGGACGCGCACATCGCCTCCGCCCTCGCCGGCTGCTCGGTCGCCGCCGCCGAGGCGGCCCTGCGGGACTTCGCCGCCCGGGGGCTGATGCGGCCCCTTCCGGAAGCAGGCGCGGAAGCCGCGGAACCCGACCCGCGGGGGCACGGCTCCGGGTACGCCGGGAGCGCCGGGCTCCAGGCACAGTACGGGCTGCCCGGCTGCCTGGCACCGCTGGTGCGCGCCGCGCTCGACGCGAAGGAACGGCCCGCGGAGATCCAGCTCGCCCGCGCGCGGATGCTGGAGCGCACCGTACGGCTGCTCCAGTCCTGCCGGGCGCTCGGGGAGCCCGCCGGGTCCCCGGCCCGGCAGAAGGTCGCCGGGCTGCCGCGCTCACTGCGCTTCGCCTCTTCCGCGTCCGCCGCCGCCTGGCTGCGCAGCCGCCGGCCCGCCCTGCTGGAGGCAGCCCGGATCGCCGTCGAGGAAGGCGAGCTGGACACGCTGGACCGGCGGCTGATGGCCGCGATCGTCCGTACGCTCATCGCCCACCAGGGCGCCGAGGCCGCCGCACCCGATCTCTACGGGCTGCACGGTCTCGTCCTGGAGGTCGCCGAGCGGCGCGGGCTGGCGCGGGAGCAGGCCGCCGCGCTGCTCAACCTCGGCGACCTCGACGCGCAGGCCGGGCGGACCACGGACGCGATGGCCCGCTACCGGGGTGCGCTGAGCGCCGCGCGCGAGGTCAGGGATCCCATCGCGACCGTACGGGCACTGGAGTCGCTGGGCGGCACCTACACGGAGCTGGGGGACTGGCAGCGGGCCGCCGACTGGTACGGGCGCGCGCTGGAGCTGCGCCTGACCCGGGGCGAGAACGCGGACGGGGCGCGACTGCACGGCCGGATCGGCGCGGTGCACACCTACGCGGCCCGGTGGGGTGCCGCACTCAAGGAATGGCGGGCCGCCTACGGCGCGTACCGGCGGCTGGGCGATGTGGCGGGCCAGGCGCGCGCGCTGGGGGAGGTGGCGCGGGTGCAGGAGTACGCCGGACGGCCCGAGGAATCGCTGCGGACCTGCACCGCGGCCCTCTCCCTGGCCGCAGAGGCCCGGGACGGCCGCCTGGAGGCGGCCCTCCAGCTGCGGATCGCGGACACCCTCGACCGGCTCGGCGACCCGGCCACCGCACGGCTGCATCGGGGGATAGGGGAACGTCTCCTCTCAGATCACCCACAGTGACCTACGAAATCGGTGGTGCTCCTCTCAGTAATTGATGCTTTGCAAGGCTAGACAACAGAGAATCCTTAAATAGACTGGCCAGGCCGCGGACACCGCGGTCAGTCCCGGCATGCCTCGCATGCATGGATTTTTCCTGCAAGCTCTCTTACAAGGACCGTGATCGACGTGAAGGTCGGCATCCCCCGCGAGGTCAAGAACAACGAGTTCCGGGTGGCGATCACGCCTGCCGGTGTGCACGAGCTGGTCCGCCACGGCCACCAGGTCTTCATCGAGAAGGACGCCGGCCTCGGCTCGGCCATCCCGAACGAGGAGTACGTCTCGGCCGGCGCCGAGATCCTCGGCACCGCCGATGAGGTCTGGGCCACCGCCGACCTGCTGCTGAAGGTCAAGGAGCCGATCGCGGAGGAGTACCACCGCCTGCGCAAGGACCAGACGCTCTTCACCTACCTGCACCTGGCCGCCTCCCGCGAGTGCACCGACGCCCTCCTGGAGTCCGGTACCACCGCCATCGCCTACGAGACGGTGGAGACCGCGGGCCGCCAGCTGCCGCTGCTCGCCCCGATGTCCGAGGTCGCGGGCCGCATCGCCCCGCAGGTCGGCGCGTACCACCTGATGCGCCAGGCCGGCGGCCGCGGCGTGCTGCCGGGCGGTGTGCCGGGCGTGGCCGCGGGCAAGGCCGTCGTCATCGGCGGCGGCGTCTCCGGCTGGAACGCCGTGCAGATCGCCGTGGGCCTCGGCTTCCACGTCACCCTGCTCGACAAGGACATCAACAAGCTGCGCGAGGCCGACCGGATCTTCGGCACCAAGGTGCAGACGATCGTCTCCAACGCCTACGAGCTGGAGAAGGCCGTCGTCGAGGCCGACCTCGTCGTGGGCGCGGTGCTCATCCCGGGCGCCAAGGCCCCGAAGCTGGTCACCAACGAGCTGGTCGCCAAGATGAAGCCCGGAAGTGTCCTTGTCGACATCGCCATCGACCAGGGCGGCTGCTTCGAGGACTCCCGTCCCACCACCCACGCCGAGCCGACCTTCCAGGTCCACAACTCGGTCTTCTACTGCGTGGCCAACATGCCCGGCGCGGTGCCCAGCACCTCCACCTACGCGCTGACCAACGCCACGCTGCCGTACATCGTCTCGCTGGCCAACAACGGCTGGGTCGAGGCGCTGCGCCGTGACGCCGCCCTCGCCAAGGGTCTGAACACCCACGACGGCAAGGTCGTCTACGGCCCGGTCGCCGAGGCGCACGGCCTGGAGGCCACCGACCTGACCACGCTCCTCGGCTGAGACGTCAATAGCGCGCGTCAATGACGCACTGCCGGCCGGGCCTTGTCCTCAAGGCCCGGCCGCGGCCGTTCGCCGACACGCCGCACGCCCGAAACCGCACGGGCGGTCCTCAACTCGCCGAGAACGTAACCGTTTAACCGATTCGCACACCCGCGAAACCTTGCGCTTGTGCTGCTTGCACCCTTGACATCGGCATGTTCGATTGCCGACACATCGGGCCGGGTCCGGCGGATTGTGTTGCTGCGAACGCCCGACACGCCATAGAGTCGCCAACCGTCGGCATAGTGCCACGCTGACCTATCGATAAGTTTCCTGGTCACATCCAAGGAGGTAAGACGACTTGTGAATGAGTCGACATTTACTCCCGGAGGTGGTCGACCAGGAGCGGTTGCACGGGGCCAGGGTCCCTCGGGGCTCCAGGCTGTCGGCTCCGTCGCTGTCCACACCTTCGCGACCCAACAGAGCACCACGACGACAGCCCACCAGAGCATGGACGGCCATCACGTGAACGCCATGGCCGGCGACCGGGGTGGCTCCGAACCCACCCGGCTCGCCGACTACGACGACCTGCCCGAGGGGCACTTCTACGACCCGGACGCGGAGTACGAGCCGGACCCCGAATACGCGGCCACGCTCGCGCCGGACGCCGCCCGGCAGCGCCGCGAGCGCGTCGGCCCCACGGGGCGCCCGCTTCCCTACTTCCCGATTCCAGGACCGTTGACGGACCACGGCCCCGCCAAAATCATCGCGATGTGCAACCAGAAGGGCGGGGTGGGAAAGACCACCTCGACCATCAATCTGGGCGCGGCCCTCGCCGAATACGGACGGCGGGTGCTGCTCGTCGACTTCGACCCGCAGGGCGCGCTGTCCGTCGGGCTCGGCGTCAACCCGATGGAACTGGACCTGACGGTCTACAACCTGCTCATGGAGCGGGGCATGTCGGCCGACGAGGTGCTGCTGAAGACCGCGGTCCCGAACATGGACCTGCTCCCCAGCAATATCGATTTGTCAGCCGCCGAGGTCCAGCTGGTCAGCGAGGTCGCGCGCGAGTCGACGCTCCAGCGTGCGCTGAAGCCGCTGATGGCCGACTACGACTACATCGTCATCGACTGTCAGCCGTCCCTCGGCCTGCTGACCGTCAACGCGCTGACGGCGGCTCACAAGGTCATCGTCCCGCTGGAATGCGAGTTCTTCGCGCTGCGCGGTGTGGCGCTGCTCACCGAGACGATCGAGAAGGTCCAGGAGCGGCTCAACCCCGACCTGGAACTCGACGGCATCCTGGCGACGATGTACGACTCGCGGACCGTGCACAGCCGGGAGGTCCTGGCGCGCGTCGTCGAGGCGTTCGACGACCACGTCTACCACACCGTCATCGGCCGTACCGTGCGCTTCCCCGAGACCACCGTCGCGGGCGAACCCATCACCACGTACGCGTCCAACTCCGTCGGCGCCGCCGCCTACCGTCAGCTGGCCAGGGAGGTGCTCGCCCGGTGTCACGCCGAGTGAGTCTGCCCGGAGCCGACGAATTGTTCCGTACGACCGGGGGGTCGGGGCTGCAGTCCCCGGCGCCCCGCAAGGCCAATGGGCCGGCCGCGGCGAATGGGGGCGGGCCGGGGGGCGTCAACGGTGATGCGCCGCGTGTCCCCGCGCCGGGCGGGCCCGCGGAGTCCTCGCCGGGCGAGGATACGAACCCGCGGCGGGGCGAGCCGGACGGCTCGGCGCCGGCCGAACACGGTGGGCGTGACCGCGGTGCGGAGGCGGCTGCCCCTGTCGCCCCTGCCCCGAAGGGGCGTCGTCGGCAGGAGGCCGCTGACACGGCGGCCGACGGTACGGCTCCGGCCCGCCGCCGGGGGCGTGGCGCGAACCGCCGTCCCAGCGGGCGTGAGCGGCACGACGAGAAGATCACGGTGTACGTCTCCGCCGAGGAGCTGATGGATCTGGAGCACGCGCGGCTGGTCCTGCGGGGCGAGCACGGGCTTGCGGTCGATCGTGGGCGGATCGTGCGGGAGGCGGTGGCGGTGGTTCTGGCGGACCTGGAGTCCCGTGGGGATGCGAGCATTCTTGTTCGGCGGTTGCGGGGCCTCCAAGGGTTGATAGTGAACCGAGGGCACCCGGCTGCCTGCGGGGATGGCCCCCTACACGCCCCCTCCGGCCGGTTGGGCGAGTGCGGGCCGGTGGGGGGAGGGAAAAGAGCCTTGGTGCGCGCCCACCCTGTGGTCAAGCTCGCGCACGTATAGGCGCAGGCCGGGGGCGCCTCCGCGTCGCGCGTGAGCCGCCGCTTGTGTCGTTTGTGGGACCGCAGCCACGGCGGCGGGATAGCCGCAAACGGAGCGGCTCGGGGACATACAGGGGTCTCCCCGCAGGCGACCGAGGCCCCGGCCGCGAATGAACACAAGGTCGCGTCCCCGGCAACGTGGGGGTCCCCCCGGCCGGAGGCTGGGGGAGAGTGACCCCTGTGTGGCCCCGAGCCCCCACCCACCGGACCGACCGCGCCAGACGCGCACCCCCACCACGCAAACCGCAAAACAGCCGGGGCGCGCCCCGACATCCGGTCACCCCCGGGAGGGCTACGCTTTACGGTCGAACCCGAACCTCCCCCTGGATCACGATGCCCACCACCGAAGACCACGCCCCGTCAGTCGCGGACGGTGAGGCCGGGGACGGGAAGTTCACTGTTCGGCTGGAGAACTTCGAGGGGCCGTTCGATCTGCTGCTTCAGTTGATTTCCAAGCACAAGATGGACGTCACCGAGGTCGCCCTGTCCAAGGTGACGGACGAGTTCATGGCGCACATCCGGGCCATGGGGCCGGACTGGGACCTCGACCAGACCACCGAGTTCCTGGTCGTGGCGGCGACCTTGCTGGATCTGAAGGCGGCCCGGCTGCTGCCGGTGGCCGAGGTGGAGGACGAGGCGGATCTCGCGTTGCTGGAGGCGCGTGACCTGTTGTTCGCGCGGCTGCTGCAGTACCGGGCGTACAAGCGCATCGCGGATATCTTCAGCGGGCGCCTGGAGGACGAGGGGCGCCGCTACCCCCGTACCGTCGGATTGGAGCCGCACCACGCCGAGCTGCTGCCCGAGGTCGTGATCAGCATCGGGGCCGAGGGGTTCGCCAGGCTGGCCGTGAAGGCCATGCAGCCCAAGGCGCGGCCGCAGGTGTACGTGGACCACATCCACGCGCCGCTGGTGAGCGTACGGGAGCAGGCCGAGGTGCTGGTGGCGCGGTTGCGTGCGGCCGGTACGGCCGGTTTCGCGGAGCTGACGGCGGACGCGCCCGACACGCTCACCGTCGTCGCGCGGTTCCTGGCGCTGCTGGAGCTGTACCGGGAGCGGGTGGTGGAGCTGGACCAGGATCAGGCACTGGGGGCGCTGACGGTCCGCTGGACGGGCGGGACGGAGGCCGAACCGGTGGTCACGGACGAGTTCGACCGTGAGGCGGGGCAGCGGGACGCGCGGGCCGGTGGGAGTGAGGATGAGATGGCGGAGGTGCAGCCAGGGTGAGCGGCGTGGAGGAGGACCCGGTCGAGGTCGACCCGGTCCGGAACGTCGACCCGGTCCAGAACTCGGAACCGTCCGGGGCCGCAGGCCCCGTAGGCGCGCTGGGTCTCGATGAGCTGGATCTCGGGCCCGCGCTGGAGGCGGTGCTCATGGTCGTGGACGAGCCCGCGACCGAGGAACACCTGGCCAGGGTGCTCCAGCGGCCCCGCCGCGCCGTGGCGCTCGCCCTGCGGGAGCTGTCGGAGGAGTACACGCGGCAGGGGCGCGGGTTCGATCTTCGGCTGGTGGCGGGGGGCTGGCGGTTCTACAGCCGGGCGGCCTACGCGGACGCCGTGGAGAGCTTCGTGCTGGACGGGCAGCAGGCCCGGCTGACGCAGGCCGCGCTGGAGACTCTGGCCGTGGTCGCGTACCGTCAGCCGGTCAGCCGTTCCCGTGTCTCGGCCGTACGTGGTGTGAACTGTGACGGCGTGATGCGCACCCTCCTCCAGCGGGGTCTGGTGGAGGAGACGGGGACGGAACCCGAAACAGGTGCGATCCTGTACAGGACGACGAACTACTTTCTGGAGCGGATGGGCCTGCGCGGCCTGGACGAGCTCCCGGAGCTCGCTCCCTTCCTCCCGGAGGCGGAGGCGGTCGAGGGCGACTCCCGGGAAGGTGTTCTGTCGTTCGACGTAGACGACAGCGGCGACGACTCTCAGACGGATCATTGATGCGAAGCAGCGGCAGGAACAACAGGGACGCCGGTAGGGGCAACTACCGGGGTGCGGGCAACAAGAAGGACGAGAAGCAGCAGCGCGCCGGCCGGCCCCGTCCCGAGGAGCGCCGCTACGACGTGGGCGAGGGCGCGGGCCGCGGCGGTTCCGGCGGCGGCGCCCCGGAGCGCGGCGGCGAGCGCAAGGGCCGCGGCGCGGCGGCCCGCGGCGGCGCCAAGGGTGGCCCCCGTACGAGCCCGAAGGGCGGCGGCAAGCCGGGCGGCAAGGGCCCGCAGCAGCGTGGCCGCGGGCAGGCTCCGGCGCGGCCGCGTGAGTACGACGCGCAGGTCGAGGAGCGCAACCGCGCGCGTCACAACAAGCCGCAGATCAAGACGCCGAAGACGTTCGGCGACCAGGAGGGTGAGCGCCTGCAGAAGGTGCTGGCCCGGGCCGGCATGGGCTCGCGCCGGGCGTGCGAGGAGCTGATCGACCAGGCGCGCGTCGAGGTCAACGGGCAGATCGTCACCGAGCAGGGCGTGCGCGTGGACCCGGAGAAGGACGAGGTCAAGGTGGACGGCCTGACGGTCGCCACGCAGTCGTACCTCTTCTTCGCGCTGAACAAGCCGGCCGGTGTGGTCTCGACCATGGAGGACCCGGACGGGCGGCAGTGCCTGGGCGACTACGTGACCAACCGCGAGACGCGGCTGTTCCACGTGGGCCGGCTGGACACCGAGACCGAGGGCATCATCCTGCTCACCAACCACGGTGAGCTGGCCCACCGGCTGACCCACCCGCGCTACGGCGTGAAGAAGACCTACCTGGCCGCGATCCAGGGCCCGCTCCCGCGCGACCTGGGCAAGCAGCTGAAGGACGGCATCCAGCTGGAGGACGGCTACGCGCGCGCCGACCACTTCCGCGTGGTGCAGCAGACCGGCAAGAACTACCTGGTCGAGGTGACCCTCCACGAGGGCCGCAAGCACATCGTGCGCCGGATGCTGGCCGAGGCGGGCTTCCCGGTCGACAAGCTGGTGCGGACGAGCTTCGGGCCGATCTCGCTGGGCGACCAGAAGTCCGGCTGGCTGCGCCGGATGACGAACACCGAGGTCGGGATGTTGATGCGGGAGGTCGATCTGTAAGCGCCGGCGCTCGGTGCCGGCCTTGCGGGGCCGCGGGACCACCTCTTATTGTCACTGTGACGATTAAGGGGTGGTTCTTTTTATGGCGTCCGCCGCTACCGGTTCGCTCATCGGGCTCGCGCTCGGTGACGCGCTCGGGTATCCGACCGAGTTCCTGGATGTGTCCGCGATCCTGGCCCAGTGCGGGCCGTGGCGGGAGATGGCGCTGCCGGCGCCCGCGTATGTGACCGACGACACGCAGATGACGATCGCCCTCGGGCTCGCCCTGCGTAAGGCTGCGGCGAGCGCGGGCGGCGTCGGCCGGCTGGACGCCGCGCACCTGGTCCCGCCCGTACGGGAGAAGTTCGTCGAGTGGTGGCGCTCGCCGGACAACAACCGGGCGCCCGGCAACACCTGCCTCCGGGCGTGTCAGCTGCTCAGCGACCCCGCGCGGCCGTGGGTGGAGGCCGCCCAAGTCGGTTCGAAGGGGTGCGGCGCGAACATGCGGGTGGCTCCTGTGGGGCTGGTGTCGGGGCTGAGCCAGGAGCAGCGTTCCGGTGCTGCGCAACTCCAGTCCGCGCTCACGCACGGGCACCCGACCGCGCTGGCCGCCAGCGATCTCACCGCGTACGCCGTGCACGTGCTCGCGGAGGGCGCGCGGCCGGAGGAGCTGAGCGGTCTGCTGCGTTCGTACGCGGTCGGGAGCCGTACGGTCTACCGGGCCGACTGGCTGGGTGACCTGTGGCGATACGCCCAGGACCCGTCCCCGGAGCACTTCATCGCGCGCGGCTGGGACGACTGCCTCGGCGTGCTGGACCGGCTGGACGCCGCGCTGCGCGCCCCCGACCCGGAGCCCGACCCCTGCCTGGCAACCGGCGCCGGCTGGATCGCCGAAGAGGCGCTCGCCACCGGACTGCTGTGCTTCCTGCTCTTCCCCGACGAGCCGCTGACCGCGCTGCGCCGCGCCGCCTGCTCGTCCGGCGACTCGGACTCGATCGCCTGCCTCACCGGGGCCTTCGCGGGCGCCCGCCTGGGCGCCGGGGCGTGGCCCGAGGAGTGGGCGGGCCGTATCGAGTACCGCGACGAGCTGCTGGCACTGGGGAAGGTGTGGGATGTCTGACGGGACGCGGCGGGACGCTGCGGTGCTGCGGGCGGCCGGGCTACCCGATCTGGATCTGGGTGAGGTGACGGCGGGGGAGGGCGACCCGCTGGTCTTCGCGACGGTCTCCGGCGCGCATCTGTACGGCTTCCCGTCCCGCGACTCGGACGTGGACCTGCGCGGGGCGCACCTGCTGCCCGCCGCCGCGCTGGTCGGGCTGCGGGAGCCGGACGAGACCCGCTCCTGGATGGCGGACCGGGACGGCGTCGAAGTCGACCTCGTCACCCACGACCTGCGCAAGTTCGCGCGGCTGATGCTGCGGCGCAACGGCTATGTGCTGGAACAGCTGCTCTCGCCGCTGGTGGTGCGCACGAGCGCGCTGCACGAGGAACTGGTCGCGCTGGCGCCCGCGGTCCTCACCGGCCACCACGCCCACCACTACCGGGGCTTCGCCAACACGCAGTGGCGCCTCTTCGAGAAGACCGGGGAGCTGAAGCCGCTGCTGTACACGCTGCGGGTGCTGCTGACCGGCATTCACCTGATGGGCAGTGGGCAGGTGCTGGCCCATCTGCCCACGTTGGCCGGGCTGATGCCGGCGCCCTCGTACGTACCGGAGCTGATCGCGGCCAAGGCCGAGGCGGAGCACGGGTCCGCCGCCGAGCTGGTGGACCCGGAGCGGTTGCGGGCGGACGTGGCGGAGCTGCACGGCCGGCTGGACGCGGCGCAGGCCGCCTCCGCGCTGCCGGACGCTCCCGGCGGCCACGACGCGCTACACGACCTCCTCGTGCGCGCCCGCCTCGGCGCAGCGGAGCGCTGACGCGCGCCGGGTGCGGAACAGGAAGTCCTCGACGCGGCGGCGGTCCGGCTCCGGCGGCAGCGGGGAGCCGGGCTCGGCCGCCGTGGCCTGCTCGGCCAGTACGGCCATGCGGCGCTCGACCTCGGGCCAGGGGACCTCGCCGCGTTTGACGGCGAGGAGGTCCTCGCGCGCCTCGCCGACGTCCAGCGTGAGCACGCCCGTACGCAGCAGGTCGCGGGCCGTCCGCAGGAGCCGCAGCAGATGCATGGCGTGTTTCCAGCGGGGCGCGCCGTGCTGCCGTACGTCCGCCTCCAGCTTCTTGCGCTGGCCGGCCGCGTAGCCGGTGAAGGTGCGGTGCACCTCGCGGGAGAGGAACGCGCCGCGCAGCGCGAGCAGTTCGCGGCCGGTGGCGTCGGCGTGCTCGACGAACGGGGAGTGCAGGCACTCCAGGATGTTCGGGTTGGCGCGCAGCGCCAGCTCGCAGAACCGCTCCAGCTCCCAGGAGAACTCCTCCTCGCGCGGCCCCTCGACGTGCGTCGGCGGCTTCTCGAAGCGCCAGAACAGCGGGGTGGGCGCGAGGTAGATCCCGCGCCGGTCGGTGTCGCTGGCGTCGGTGGCGAGCCCGAAGGCGCGCGAGCCCATGACGCACGCGTAGACGGTGTGGCCGGTGACCAGGGCGTGGTCTGCGGCGGAGGTCGGCATGAGGGGGATTGTGGCTGGTGGGAGAGGTCTGCGCCAGCCGGTTTCGGGTGGCGGAAACCCCGGGCGTCGGTACGTTGGAATGAAGTCACTCGTCGCGCGGTCCTCATCGAAATTGCCAGTAATGCCGGTAATGCGCGGAAAGGCAGCACGGACATGACGAGATCACCAGACCTCGGGAGACTGATGGGCGGGCTGCCCGGCGGCGGCCAGGGCGGCGCGGGAGGAAGCCTCGTCGGATCGCTGCTGGGGGCGCTCGGCGGCACCGGCCCGGGAGGGCACGGCGGCCCCGGCCACGGAGGCGGTCCCGGCGGCCGTGGCGGCATACAGGTCGTGCTCGGCAAGCTCCTGCAAGGAGAGCTGGGTCGGCAGGCGCACTCCTGGGTGGGCCGCGGCGCCAACGAACCGGTCACCCCCGAGCAGGTCGAGAAGGCGCTGCCCGGCGAGACCCTGCGGCGGATAGCGGACGAGAACGGCGTCAGCGCCCAGGAGGCGGCGGAGCAGCTCGCGCACGCGCTGCCGCAGGCCGTGGACCGGCTGACGCCCGACGGCGAGATCCCGCAGGACCCGGCGTTCCAGGACCTCGTCGCCCGGCGCCCCCGGGCCGTCGGACGGCCCTGAGGGCAGGCGCCCGCGTTCCACCACCGGCCGGTCCGTGTCTCGCGGACCGGTCGGCTTCGTGCTCGGGGCCGGGATCTGGCTAGGCTTGCGCGCAGGAATCGGCGGCGATCGCCGCAGGTGGAACCCAGGGGAGCGGTGACGTGGCGGTACGAGCGGTGCGCGGAGCCGTGCAACTGGAACGCGACGAAGCGGGGCACATGCACGAGCAGGTGTCCGCGCTGCTGACCGCCGTCCTGGAGCGCAACGGCCTGGTCGCGGACGACCTGATCAGCGTGTGGTTCACCGCCACCCCCGACCTGCACAGCGACTTCCCCGCGGTGGCCGCCCGGCAGCTCGGCATCACCGACGTACCGCTGATCTGCGCGCAGGAGCTGGAGATCGCGGGCGCCATGCCGCGCGTGGTGCGCGTCCTGGCGCACGTCGAGACCGGGCGCACCAAGGCCGAGATCGCGCATGTCTACCTCGGTGCCGCCGGTGCCCTGCGGAAGGACATCGCCCAGTGAGGACCGCGCTCGTCATCGGCACCGGCCTGATCGGCACCTCCATCGCGCTGGCGCTGCAGTCCCGCGGCATCCAGGTGTACCTGGCCGATCACGACCCGGCGCAGGCCGAGACCGCCGCCGCGCTCGGCGCCGGCACGGCCGAGGAGCCGCCGGGCCCGGTCGACCTGGCCGTGGCCGCCGTGCCGCCCGCCCACGTCGCGCCGACGCTGGCCGCCGCGATCCGGCGCGGCGCCGCCCGCGCCTACCTCGACGTGGCCAGCGTCAAGGGCGGCCCGCGCCGCGAGCTGGAGGCGATGGGCTGCGACCTGTCGGCGTACCTCGGCACCCACCCCATGGCGGGCAAGGAGCGCTCCGGGCCGCTCGCCGCGACCGACGACCTCTTCGAGGGCCGGCCCTGGGTCCTCACCCCTGCCGAGGGCGGCGACACCGAGGTGCTCAACCTGGCCCTGGAGCTGGTGGCGCTGTGCCGCGCGGTGCCCGTCGTCATGGAGGCGGACGCGCACGACCGGGCCGTCGCCCTGGTCTCGCACACGCCCCAGCTGGTCTCCAGCCTGGTCGCCGCCCGCCTCCAGGGCGCCGACGAGACCGCCGTACGGCTGTGCGGGCAGGGCATCCGGGACGTGACCCGGATCGCCGCTTCCGCGCCCCGCATGTGGATGGAGATCCTCTCCGCCAACCCCGGCCCGGTCGCCGACGTGCTCAGCGAGGTCTCGGCCGACCTGGAGCGCACGGTGGCGGCGCTGCGCGCGCTGGAGGCGGCCGACGACGAGGCGCGCGCCGCGGGCGCCCGCGGAGTCGAGGACGTGCTGCTGCGCGGCAACGCGGGCCGCGAGCGGGTGCCGGGCAAGCACGGCGCGGCACCGGCCGCGTACGAGATCGTCTCGGTGCACATCGGCGACCAGCCAGGCGAACTGGCCCGGATCTTCGCGGACGCCGGCCGGGCCGCGGTCAACATCGAGGACGTACGGATCGAGCACGCCACCGGCCAGCAGGCGGGCTTCATCCAGCTCATGGTCGAGCCGCAGGCGGCGCCGGTGCTCGCCGCGGAGCTGCGCGAGCGGGGCTGGTCGATACGGCGGTAGGGCCGGCCGCCCGCGCTCCCGGGCAGGGGCGTACGGGCTGCACGGGGCGCCCCTGCTTGCCAGTAACCTTGTGCGGGGCCCCGTGCGGCGGCCCCCGTCCCGCCCCGTGATCGAGGAAGGTGCCCGACACCGTGGAAACCCCCGCCCGGACCGCCCCGGCCGCAGTGATTGTCGCCATCGACGGCCCCGCAGGCACGGGGAAGTCCAGCACTTCCAAGGCCGTCGCCGCGGGGCTCGGGCTGGGCTACCTGGACACCGGTGCCCAGTACCGCGCGATCACCTGGTGGATGCTGAACAACGGCGTCGACGTGAACGACGCCGTCGCCGTGGCGGACGCCTCGGCCAAGCCCGTGATCGTCTCCGGTACCGACCCGGCCGCGCCCACCATCACGGTGGACGGGCTGGACGCCGCGGGCCCGATCCGTACCCAGCAGGTCACCTCGGCGGTCAGCGCCGTCAGCGCCGTCCCCGAGGTACGGACCCGCATCACCGAGCTGCAGCGCGAGATCGCCGCCGCGGCCCCGCACGGCATCGTGGTCGAGGGCCGGGACATCGGCAGCACCGTGCTGCCCGACGCCGACCTGAAGATCTTCCTCACCGCGTCGCCGGAGGCCCGCGCGGCCCGCCGCAGCGGCGAGCTGACCGGCAAGGACGCCGCCGACCTGGCGGCCACCCAGGCCGCGCTGGCCAAGCGGGACGCGGCGGACTCCTCCCGGAAGGCCTCGCCGCTGGCCAAGGCGGACGACGCGGTCGAGGTGGACACGACCGACCTCACGCTGGACCAGGTCGTGGAGTGCGTGGTCACGCTCACCGAGGCGGCGATGGCCGCGAAGGCGGCGCGGTGACGCGCAGCGGACAGGCCGCGGCCGGGGACCGGACGCCCAGCGCGGCCGGCGCCGCGGTCGGGCGGCGGATCGGCATCGGCCTGATGTACGGGCTCTGGAAGCCCCGGGTGCTGGGCGCCTGGCGGGTTCCGGCCACCGGGCCGGTGATCCTCGCGGTCAACCACACCCACGGCCTGGACGGCCCGATGCTGATGGGCACCGCGCCCCGGCCGGTGCACTTCCTGATCAAGAAGGAAGCATTCGTCGGCCCGTTGGACCCCTTCCTGCTCGGCATCGGCCAGCTGAAGGTGGACCGCTCCGGCACCGACCGCAAGGCCGTCACCGACGCGCTGGCCGTGCTGGAGAACGACGGTGTGCTGGGGATCTTCCCGGAGGGCACCCGGGGCGAGGGCGACTTCGCCTCGCTGCGCGCCGGGCTGGCGTACTTCGCGGTGCGCTCCGGCGCCCCCGTGGTGCCGGTGGCCGTGCTGGGCAGCGCGGAGCGCCGTAGCCGGGCCATAAAGGCGGTACCGCCGCTGCGCAGCCGCGTGGACGTGGTCTTCGGCGACGCGTTCGCGGCCGGCGACGGCAGCGGCCGGCGCACCCGTACGGCGCTGGACGCGGCGACCGTACGGATACAGGAGCGGCTGACCGCTCACCTTGCCCAGGCCAGGCGCCTGACCGGGCACTGAACGAGACTTGTAGGGCGCCCGCGCACGAGCGGGCGCCGTTGACGGAGAACGAGGAACGGACTTCATGAACGACCAGATCCCCACCGGCGACGAGCACGGTGCGCTTGGTGACGCCGAGTACACGGAGTTCATGGAGCTCGCCGCGCAGGAGGGCTTCGACCTGGAGGAGGTCGAGGGCGACATCGCCGCGGCCGGGCACGGCCCGCTGCCCGTCCTCGCCGTCGTCGGCCGCCCCAATGTCGGCAAGTCGACCCTGGTGAACCGCATGATCGGCCGCCGCGAGGCGGTCGTCGAGGACAAGCCGGGCGTCACCCGGGACCGGGTCACCTACGAGGCGGAGTGGAACGGCCGCCGCTTCAAGGTCGTCGACACCGGCGGCTGGGAGCAGGACGTCCTCGGCATCGACGCGTCGGTGGCCGCCCAGGCCGAGTTCGCGATCGAGGCCGCCGACGCGGTGGTCTTCGTGGTGGACGCCAAGGTCGGCGCCACCGACACCGACGAGGCCGTGGTCAAGCTGCTGCGCCGGGCCGGCAAGCCGGTCGTGCTGGTCGCCAACAAGGTGGACGGGCCGTCCGGCGAGGCCGACGCCGCCATGCTGTGGTCGCTGGGCCTGGGCGAGCCGCACCCGATCTCCGCACTGCACGGCCGTGGCACCGGCGACATGCTCGACGCCGCCCTCGAAGCGCTGCCCGAGGCGCCCGAGCAGCTCTTCGGCACCCCGCTCGGCGGGCCGCGCCGGATCGCGCTGATCGGCCGCCCGAACGTCGGCAAGTCCTCGCTGCTGAACAAGCTCGCCGGCGAGGAGCGGGTGGTCGTCAACGAGATGGCGGGCACCACCCGCGACCCGGTCGACGAGCTGATCGAGCTGGGCGGCAAGACCTGGAAGTTCGTGGACACCGCGGGCATTCGCAAGCGTGTCCACCTCCAGGCGGGCGCCGACTACTACGCCTCGCTGCGCACCGCGGCCGCCGTGGAGAAGGCCGAGGTCGCGATCGTCCTGATCGACGCGAGCGAGTCCATCAGCGTCCAGGACCAGCGGATCATCACGATGGCCGTGGAGGCGGGCCGCGCGCTGGTCATCGCGTACAACAAGTGGGACCAGCTCGACGAGGAGCGCCGCTTCTACCTGGAGCGGGAGATCGAGCGGGACCTCGTGCAGATCCCGTGGGCGATGCGGGTCAACGTCTCGGCGCGCACCGGCCGCCACATGGACAAGCTCGTCCCGGCGATCGAGACGGCGATCGAGGGCTGGGAGACCCGGGTGCCCACCGGCCGGCTGAACGCCTTCCTCGGTGAGATCGTCGCCGCCCACCCGCACCCCATCCGGGGCGGCAAGCAGCCGCGCATCCTCTTCGGCACCCAGGCGGGCACCAAGCCGCCGCGCTTCGTGCTCTTCGCCTCCGGCTTCCTGGAGGCCGGCTACCGCCGCTTCGTCGAGCGCCGGCTGCGCGAGGAGTTCGGCTTCGAGGGGACGCCGATCCACATCTCGGTGCGGGTGCGCGAGAAGCGCAGCAAGAAGAAGTAATCGCCGGCAGATCGGCGGTGAACGGTGGCGGGGCGGCTCCCGGGCCGCCCCGCCACCGTTTTCGCGTACGGGCGTACGGGCGTACGGCCACGCCCGCCGTTCGGACCGGTCAGTGCCCGTGCGGCCGGTACTCGCGGGGGGCCGGCGGCAGCGCCGGGGGGAAGTGGTTCCGCACGGGGCCGCCCGCGTGCTGCGGGTGGCCGTGGTACGGCTGGCGGGAGGCGGGCTCCCAGTGACCGGGCGACGGGAGGTGACCGGTCGCGGTGGTCGTACGGCCCCAGATGCTCCGCATCGCCTCGGCGCTCAGCCCTTCCTCGCCCGTACGGTCCCCCGGCAGCGCCCGGAAGGAGCGGCGGTACTCGGCGTACAGCGAGTCGTAGATCGGCGTGGCCGAGGCGGGGGCGGCGTGGGGGGCCGTCACGGTCGCCGTGGTCGCGTCGTGCGACGGGCGCATGCCGGGGATTTGGTAGGGATACGGGACGCGGGTGGACGGGTCGTATGGATGCACGTCTGTGCCAACGACCCGGATGCTCCCTGGATGCGGCCTTGGTGAAGAATCGGCTGATCGGCGGGAGCGCGCGACCGGCTCACGGTCGGCGCCCGCCCGCACCGAAGGCCGCCCCGCGCCGCTCGATGTGAGCACGGCGCGGGGCGGCCTTCCGGCGCGGTCGTCCACCAGGAGACCGCGGGCTTGTGCGTCAGGTGCCCGCCAGCGGCAGCACGGCGGCCACCAGCTTGCCCTCGGCGGTGGCCTTCTCCATGGCCTCGCGCATCAGGTCCTCACGCGGCTGGTGGCCGATGGCGCCGACCGGCGCCGCGTACACCAGCACGGTCTGCGCCTTGCCGGCGGCGGTGCGCCAGCCCTCCGAGACGGGCAGCGGCTGATGCGCCTGCCACCAGGAGACGGGCTGGCCGCCGTCGCTGCCCGGCTGCAGGATGGCGTGCAGCCGCCCGGCGGCCAGCAGTACGGACCAGCCCGGGTTGGTCGCGGGCATGACGGACATGTCCGTGACCGGGGCGAAGCCGTGCTCCAGGAGCAGCGGGAGGAACGCGTCGCCCGGTTCGGTGGAGCCGGGGCGGGCGATGGCGCCGGCGGGCTCGACGACCAGCGCCGGCCGCAGGTCGTTCTCGACCAGGACCAGCCCGCAGGTGACACCGAGTGTCGCCTGCCGGGGCTCGCCCGGGAGCGCGGCGAACGGGGTGGCGGGCGCGCGGCCCGAGGGCGCCGCCTGCGCCCCGTCGGGGCCGCCGTCCGCGCCGGTGATGGAGCGCACCGCGCCCTGCAGCTGCTCCTCGGAGACCGGCACGACCTGCGAGGGGATGCACGACGCGTGCGCGAAGGCGAGCACCGCGGTCTCCTCGCCCACGAACAGGACGGTGCTGGTGCGCTCCTGGTCGCTGTCGCCGGGGGTGCGGCAGGAGGTGCAGTCGTAGTTGCCGGGGGCGTTGCCACCGGCCAGCAGGCGGTCGGCTTCTTCGTCACCGATCTCGGCGCGTACGTCGTCACTGACGTCGAGCATGCGCGGCACGGATGGCTCCTCGATCGTTGCGCGGGCTTGCCGGGCGGTCCCCGGCTCGTACCTGGACAACGGGCGATCTGTGGCCGGGGTCACGCGCGGCCGGGTGCGGAACCGAACCGTTCGAAGCGCAGCGTGAGATGCGGCCCGGAACCGCTCACTCCCTGCCATCCGCTGCGGGGGACACGGAAGTTCCGGCGGTGAACTGGGTCACAGATCGCCGGAGTGGCTGGCGGATATATGCGGAAATCGGGGAATCAAGTGGGTGGCCGAAATTGGCCGATACCTCCGGTAACGCCCGACTGGCCAGGCGGGACGGCGGCGTGGTTGATAACGGGGCGTCAGCCTTCCTACATTCTCCGGCCGTGTGCACCGAGCACCACCCGGGGACGCCCGCCGTCCGCTTCCACCACCGGTCCGCACCACGGCCGGTACGCCGGGCACGGCACGGCACGAGAGCCGCGTCGTGTGGCACCGGATGCACCGCACGCAGCACCACCGAGCACCATTCAGCACCACCCCGCGGCGGGCGGGGTGCCGCGGACCGCGGGCGCCCGACGCGCCGGCGCCGCGACACCCGGGGGAGACCCGGGGCCGTGGAGAGGGATTCCATGCCTTTCACGAAGGGCGTCATACGTCGTGACATCGCCGCGCTGGCCGGGGCGGCACTGATCGCCCCGCTCGCGCTGGTGGCCGCCACCGCCGGTCCGGCGCAGGCGGCGGACGCCGGAGTGTGGGACCGCATCGCCCGCTGCGAGAGCGGCGGCAACTGGCACATCAACACCGGCAACGGCTTCTCGGGTGGCCTGCAGTTCACCCACAGCACCTGGCGCGCGCACGGCGGCGGGGCCTACGCGCCGACCGCCGCCCAGGCCAGCCGCGCCCAGCAGATCGCCGTGGCCTCCCGGGTCCAGGCCAACCAGGGCTGGGGCGCCTGGCCCACCTGCGCCGCCCGCGCCGGTGCTCACGGCAGCGCCCCCAAGGCGCCGAAGGCACACCGGTCGGACCGGAGCGGCGCCCAGCGGCACGTGCGCAAGGACGTCCGCCGGGACGTGCGCGCCAAGGTCGGCAAGCAGGCGCGCGGTACCGGCGGGCACGCCGACCGCGGCCGCATCCGGGCCGCTTCCGGCGGCGGGTACACGGTGCGCCCGGGCGACACGCTCAGCTCCATCGCCGCCGCGCACAACACGGGCTGGCAACGGCTGTACGCGGCGAACCGGGCCGCCATCGGCGGCAACCCGCACCTGATCGTCCCGGGGCAGCGGCTCAGCGTTTGAGCCGTGGGGGACGCGGCCCGGTTCCCGCGGGCGCCCGCGGGAACCGGCACGGGCCGGCTCCCCGTCCCCGGGTAGGCCGAACGCCCCATCCGGTCGTCCACCGGCCGGGTGGGGCGTCACACCGTTGGAGGCGCGGCGGAGGCGACACGCCCGGACCCCTGCCTAGCGTGAGCCGATGTCCCGTACTTTTCGCTCGCTGAAGCTCAAGCGTCTCGCGAAAGCAGGCCGCCTCAGAGCGGCCGTCCTGTCCCTCGTACCGGCCGTCGTCCTGCTGTGCGTGCCCTCCGGCGCGCAAGCGCGGGACACGGAGCAGCACCTGCCGTCCCCGGCCGGCTGCTCCCTGTCCCGGGGAGTGTGGAACTGCATCGCCGAGTGCGAGAGCGGCGGCGACTGGCGCAAGAACTCCGGAAACACCTACTTCGGCGGACTGCAGTTCCGGCAGTCGACCTGGAAGGAGCACGGCGGCCTGGCCTACGCGCCGCGCGCCGACCTCGCCACCCGCGAGCAGCAGATCGCCGTCGCCCGCCGCGTGCAGCGCGTGCAGGGCTGGGCGGCCTGGCCGTACTGCGCCAAGCGGTACGGACTCGGCAAGCGGAGCCTGGCGCCCGGCGGGTCACCGCCGGGGTGAGGACTCCGGACCGCCGGGTCCCGGGAAGCGGGCGGCCTCGGCCGGCTCGCCGCTGAAGGCGACGCCGCCGCGCCGCAGGACGTACGCGATGGTGGCCGCCCGGCACAGGCCGGGCGGTAGCGCTTGCTCGGCGACCAGGACGGTGCGCCCGGCGGCCGCCAGGTCGCCGAACAGCGCGTACGTACGTGCTGTGGTCTCCGGCGACATGCCCTGCGTGGGCTCGTCGAGGAGGAGCAGCCGGGCGGTGCCGACCAGCGCGCGCGCCACGGCGAGCATCCGCTGCTCGCCGCCGGACAGCGTGCCCGCCCGGCGGCCGAGGAGCGCGCGCAGCGGCGGGTAGGCGTCCAGTGCCGGGCCGATGACTCCGTTCGGCGCGGCGAGACCGAGCTGTTCGGCGACGGACAGCGAACCGAACACCGCGCTGCGGTCGGGCACCAGGGTCAGCCCGCGGCGCGCACGGGTGTGGGCGGGGACCCGGGTGATGTCCGTACCGCGCCACATGACGCGTCCTGCGGTGAGCGGCACGGTGCCCGCCAGCGCGCGCAGGGCCGTGGTGCGGCCCGAGCCGTTGCGCCCGAGCAGCACCGTGACGCGGGCGGCGGGGACGAGCAGGTCGACACCGTGCAGGGCCTCCAGTGAGCCGTAGCGGACCCGGGCCGCGCACAGAGCGACCTCGACGCTCACGCGCCCGGCTCCGGCAGCCCCGCTGGTCTGCTCGGCTCCGCCGGCCCCTCTGATCTGCTCGGCTCGGCCAGCCCCTCTGATCTGCTCGGCTCCGCCAAGACTTGGCGTGCGGGGCCGCGGGCCACGATCCGGCCCGCCGCCATCGCGTACACCGTGTCGGCCAGTCCGGCGACGAGGTCCAGGTCGTGCTCGACGACCAGCAGCGCCGTGCCGTCCGCCGCCAGGGTACGCAGCACGTCGGCCAGCGCCGCGACCTCCGCGCTGTCCAGACCCGCCGCGGGCTCGTCCAGCAGCAGGGTGCGCGGACGGCCCGCGACGGCGCGCGCCAGCTCGACGCGGCGCAGCGTGCCGGTGTCCAGCCCGGCGACGGGCGCGGAACGCAGCGGCCCGTCGAGGGAGAGCAGATCCAGCGCACGCGCGGTGGCGGCGGCCGGATCGAGCACGCCGCTCTGCTCGGCACCCACCCGCACGTTCTCGGCCACGCTCAGCCCCTCGAACACGGCGAGCTGCTGGAAGGTCCGGGCCAGTCCGAGGCGGGCTCGCGCGTGGGCGGACCTGCGGGTGATGTCGGCCCCGTCGAGCAGCACCCGCCCGCCGGCCGGGCGCAGGGTGCCGCACAGACAGTGGAACAGGGTGCTCTTGCCCGCGCCGTTGGGCCCGATGAGCGCGGTGATCCGGCCGGGTGCGACGGTCAGGTCCACCCCGTCCACAGCGGTGAAGCCGTCGTAGCGGGCCCGGACGGCGCGGGCGGTGAGGCGGCCGGCGGGGGTGGGGGAGAGCGGTGGAGGCGCGGGGCGGGGGCGCGGTCGGCGTACGGCCGGCGGGGGGCTTTCGGACGTACGGGTACGGGGCGTACGGCCCTCGGTCCCCGTACGTACCGGGCCCCGCACCACCGCCAACCGCTCCCGCATCTCCGCGCCCAGTGGAGTCAGCCGCACCTCCGGGGCCGCGAACAGGCGGGCCGCGGTGCCGCGCAGGGCCGCGTACGGGCCGTGCGGGAGGCGGCCGGCGAGTACGGCGAGCACGCCGATCACCGCGGCGGCGGCACCGCCCGCGGCCCCCGCGTCCAGGCCGACCAGCAGGACCGCGGCGGTGAGCGCGCCCAGCAGGCTGTCGGCGCCGAGGACGACCACGGCCGCGAACCACAGCAGGCCGCGCACCGGGTCGTAGGACGCGGCGTCGAAAGCGCGCAGCGCCATGCCGAGCATGCCGCCGCCCAGCGCGGCCAGCGCGGCGCCCACCACGAAGGCGGCCAGTTTGAGTGCCGGTACGGGCACTCCGGCAGCAGCCGCCCCTGGCTCGTGATCGCGCATCGCGGCCAGCGCGCGCCCCGTGCGACCGCGGCGCAGCGCCGCCACGGCGAGCAGCGCCAGGCCCAGCAGCACCAGTTCCAGGACGTAGTACGCGCGGTCGGCGGCGAAGCCGGCGGGGCGGTCCAGGGTGAGGCCGGCGGTGGCGTACGGCTGGTCGAAGACGAACCGGCTGACCGCGACGCCGAAGGCCAGGGTGGCCAGGGCTGTTGCCAGGCCGTGCCCCCGCAGCGCGGGCCGCCCGGTGAGCAGGCCGAGCGGCGCGGTCAGCAGGACGGCCAGCAGCAGTGCGAGCAGTCCGGGGACGGCCGGTACGCCCGGGAAGCGGCCGGCCGCGAGCAGCGCGGTGAACAGGGCGCCCAGCCCGGCGTACGCGGCCTGCCCCAGCGAGATCTGGCCGCCGCGCCCGGTGACCACGACCAGGGAGAGCAGCACCACGCCGAGCGCCGGTACCTGCACGGCGGTGCGCAGGTCGCCGCCCGCGAAGCCGAGGGGCAGCAGGAAGAGGATGCCGCAGACCAGCCAGGCGCGGCCGTCGTGGTCGGGCAGCGGGCCGGTGCGCAGGGCGGCGCCGGTGCCGTCGGACGCGGCCGGGGTGCGGGCGGAGCCGAGCCCGCGCAGGGCCGGGGCCGCGACGAGCAGCGCCACCACGAACAGATTGGCGCCCACGGCCTGCACCAGGGGCTCCAGGCTGCCGCCCGGGTGCAGCCGGGTGAGCTGGCTCTGCGCGACGCCGATGCCCAGCGCCACGGCCACCGCCACCGGCAGGCTGCGCAGCCCGGCGGCCACCGCGACCGCCATCACCTCCATGACCAGCAGCGGCAGCCCGTACGGGTCCAGGCGCAGCAGCGGGGCCAGCAGGATGCCGGTCAGCCCGGCGGTGAAGGAGCCGAAGGCCCAGCCGGCGGCGGCGACCCGGTCGGCGTCGATGCCGCCGAGGACGGCGAGCGGCCGGTTGTCGACGACGGCGCGCAGCTCGCGCCCGAAGCGGGACCAGCGGGTGACGGCGGCGACCCCGGCGGCCAGTGTGACGGCGGTGCCGAGCTGGACCCAGGGGTCGTCGGGCAGCAGCGCGGGCGCGTCCGCGCGCGCCCCCGGCCCCCACAACAGGCCCGCCCCGCCGACCAGGAGGACGAAGACGCCGAGCGAGGCGACCAGGGTGCGGGCCGGGCCCGCACCGCTGACGGCCAGCGGGCGGAAGACGGCCCGGTCCAGCGCGAGGCCGATGCCGGGCGCGACGAGGAGGAGGGTGACGGCGGCGGCGAGCGGCAGCGGCCAGTGCCAGGCCGCCAGTTGCCGCAGGACATAGGCGCACACCATGGCGACGGCGCCGTGCGCGAAGTTCAGCACGCCGGTGGCCCGGTAGGTGACGATCAGTCCGATGCCGGTGAGCGCGGCGGCGCTGCCCACCGCGAGGCCCGCCAGGGTGAGGTCGTACGAGAGCGAGCTCACCGCCGCGCGCCGCCGGGCTCACAGACGGGACAGGACGTCAGCGTTGCCGCGGGCCCCGCTTCCGGCGGCTCGCCCACGGGCCGGGCGTCCGGGCGGCCTGCCACGAGCGGGCAGCCGGGCCGGTGCAGGAGCGTTCCGCCGGGTACGGCGAGCGGTGGACCGGTGTCGTCCGGTACGGCTTCCCGCGCGGCCGCGGGGCCGTGCGCGCCGGGCGGTGTCCCGTCGGCCCCGTACGCGACCAGCAGCCCGTACAGCTCCTCGACCCGGGCCGCCGCCAGTCCCTGGTCGCCCCGCGCCACCAGCACCGCGCCCGCGACGATCAGCGCGGCGCCCGGGATCGAGCAGGACGCCAGGAACGGGATCTGGCGCTCGGCGAACCGCTCGCCGGAGACGCCGTACCAGCCGACCGCGCACAGCACCGCCCCGCCCGCCAGCGCCGCCCAGCCGCCCCACGGCACCAGGCGCGCGCCGGACCGTGTCCGCGCGTTGCGCATCACGCCCCCTCGCGACTTTCGGCGAATAGCGCCACTATGCCCTGTGGGAACAGCACCTTGAAGGCTTGTGCCAGACCGGCTCCGGGCGGTCGCGACGACAGGCGGTGGTGTACATGACGTTCCGTGGGGGCTCCGCGCGGCGGGTTCCGGCGCTGGTGGCGGCGGTGCTGCTGGTGGCGACCGGGACCGCGGGGTGCGGGGACGCCGACGACGGCGGGCAGCCGGCGCCCAGCGGCGCGGCCTCCGGCTCGGGGCAGTCCCGTACGGGCACACCGACGGGCAACGCCCCGGCCGACCCGGCCGCCGCCGAGCGGGAGATCAAGGAGAACTGGCGGAAGTTCTTCGACCCGAACTCGTCCAACGCCGAGAAGGCGAAGTACCTCCAGAACGGCGAGCAGCTCCAGCTGCTGCTGGAGGCGTTCAACGGCGACCAGCGGGGCCGGCAGGTCGGGGCGCAGGTGTCCGCCGTACGGTTCACCTCGGCGACCGAGGCCGATGTGACGTACAGCCTCACCCTCAAGAAGGCCACCGCGCTGCCGAACGCCAAAGGCGTCTCCGTCTACCAGGACAAGGTGTGGAAGGTCTCCCTCAAGACGCTGTGCGCGCTGGTGGGCATGAGCGGCAATGCGAGCGCGCCGGGCTGCTGAGGCGGCCGGTGCCGCCGCGTCGGCGCTACTGCTCGCGCTGACCGCGGCCTGCGGCAGCAGGCTCCCGGAGAGCGCCTTCGAGAACCGCCGGAGCGCGCCCGCGACCGGCGCGGCGCGCGAGCCGGTCACCGTCGGGATCATCACCAGCACGACGAGCCCGGTGGGCGGCGAGGCGTTCACCGGACCGCGGGACGGCGCGCTGGCCTACTTCGCCGCGCTCAACCGCGGGGGCGGCGTCAACGGGCGGCCGGTGCGCCCGGTCACCTGCGACGACGGGGGCAGCGGCGTCGGCAACAACGAGTGCGTGCGCGAACTGCTCACCGACAAGAAGGTGTTCGCGCTGGTGGCGACCACCGCGCTGGACTACGCGGGCGCACCGCGGGTCTCCGCCGCCGGCGTCCCCGACATCGGTGGGCAGCCGGTCGGCGCCGCGTACGACACGTATCCGCACCTGTACGGGATCTACGGCAGCCAGGCGCCGCGGGACGGGAAGGCTCCGGGCTGGGGCGGCACGCTCTACGGCGGCACGGAGGTCTACCGCTACTTCAAGCGCGTCCAGAAGGCCCGCAGCGCCGCCGTCGTCTCCTACAACCAGGCGGCCTCCGCCGCGTACGCCCGGCTGATCGTGCGCGGCCTGGAGGCCGAGGGGTACGACGTGACCACCGAGCAGGTCGACTTCGCGCTGCCCAACTTCCCCGCGGTCGCCGCCGGGCTGCGCGACCGGGGCGCCGACCTGGTCTTCGACGCGCTGGACACACACGGCAACGCGCGGCTGTGCGAGGCGATGGACGCGGCGGGCGTCCGGCCCACTGCGAAAGTCACGAATGTGCAGAATTGGTCGGATGTGGTTGCCAAGGACTACAAGGACTCGCCGGGCTGCCGCAACGCTCTGTGGGCCACGGGTGCCAGCCGCAACTACGACGATCAGGGGAGCGGGCCGGGCAGCGCGGCGGTACGGGAATTCCGTTCCGGAATGGCCCGCTACGCCAAGGGCGGGCCGCTGTCGCAGTGGCAGCTGGAGGGCTGGGCGGCGGCGATGTGGTTCGCCGACGCGGCGCGCTCGTGCGGGGCGCGGCTCACCCGCGCGTGCGTGGAGCGCTTCGTCGCCGACGGCGCGCCCTACACCGCCCGTGGCCTGCTGCTTCCCGCCTCGTTCCGGCCGCGGCCCGAGCCGCCGGCCACCGACCGCACCTGTCTGTCGGTCGCCCGCTGGCGGGACGGAGCGCGCGGCGGCAGGGGCGGCTGGGTCACCCAGGGCGACATGGACACCACCTGCTTCACCGTGCCGCAGTTGCCCTACCGGCCCTGAGTGCCCGGCCGGTACCCGCGGTCCGGCGTGTCGGTATCGCACGGCACAGCGTGCCAAGTTGAAGGCTGCACACCTCGTGACGGGACGCCCCGTGACCGCCTAGCTTGTGGCGTTACAGCACGGCGCGGCACGGCACGGATACGACGATCAGTGATGCAGGAAAGTTCCGTGATGTCGCTACCGATGTCCTAACTCTTTCGGAACAAGTTGGCGAAAGCCCTCAACCCGGAACCGAGGCCCGTGGTCTACCCGTTCAAGGGTCGGACGAACCGGACGCGTCCGCCGACGACCGAAGGACACGGGGACGGAACGCAGGACAGATGCACAGCTCATTCCTGTTTCACCACGCCGACGGCATCGGGGGGACGAACCGGACGACGTACAACCCGGCTCCGGGGCACGGGGCGTACGCAACCAAGGACGCGGCGCGAGCCGCTGTGAGAGGGGTGCGGACGGTATGAACGCGTCGACGCAACTGCCCGCGACGGGCGCCGGTCCGGCCGGTACCGAAGCCGTCGCTCCCGTGATCACCGAAGCCCCGGCCGCCGGTCCCGCGGCCCCGGACGCCACGGCGGCCGAGCACGGCGCCGGCGAAGCGGCCCCGGCCGCGCAGCCGCTGCGCGCCGACTGCATCGCGGACTCCGCCGGGGGCCTGACCTTCGACATCACCGCGCCCCAGGGCACCCGCCCGGTCTGGAGCGCGGCGCTCGTGCTGCGCCCGCGCGGCGACTGCAGCGCGGCCCACGAGGAGCTGCGGCTGCCGCTCGGCCCGAACGGCTCCGGACGGCTGCGCGCCGTCCTGCCCAGCACCGTTGCCCTGCCCGAAGGGCGCTGGAACGTTTACGCGGACCTCGGCGACGGCCGTGACCCGCAGCGGCTGCTGCCCGGCGACAACGACCTGCGCTCGCTGGTCGACCGCCGCCCGCTGGCCGGTATCGGCCGGCTGGGCGTGCGCATCCCGTACACCACCCGGTCCGGCAGCCTCGCGCTGCGCAGCTGGCTGCGGGGACCGCACGCGGAGGCCGCGGACATCGTCGTGGACGCCGGCGGCACGACGGTCACCGGCCGGCTGTACGGCGCCGTCCTCGGGCCGGGCGCGTGCGCCGAGGCCAGGCTCCGCGGGGGCGCCCCGGAAGCGGATGAAGCGGATGAAGCGGGCCCCGTCGTCACCGTCCCGCTCACCGGCGACGGCCCCGAATTCACCTTCACGCTGCCGTACGTGCCGCTCGCGGAGCGCTGGGGAGGCGACAACGAGCGCTGGGACCTGTGGCTGCGCGCGGCCGAGGGCGCCGAGCCGGTCCGCATCGCCCGGCTGCTGGACGACGTACCGGAGAAGAAGGCGATCTTCGTCCATCCGGCGCTGCCCGTCGGCTGCCCCGCCGGACAGCTGCGCATCGGGCCGTACTACACGCTCGACAACGATCTGACGATCCGGGTCACCGGCGACCGGCCGGACGGGCCGGACAGCACCGGCTGTTGACCGAGGTTCGTCAAGCCAGGGGGAATAACACCCCGCGCCGGGGGCACTCGGAGCAGCGGAGGTGCGAATCACATGGTTCCTGTTCTTTTGGTACTGCTTCTGGCTTTGATCCTGTTCGGCGCGGGTTTCGCGCTCAAGGCCCTGTGGTGGGTCGCCGTCGCGGTGCTGGTCGTGTGGCTGCTCGGCTTCCTGTTCCGTACGACGAGCGCGGGCGGCGGACGTACCCGCTGGTACAGGTGGTGACCCGATGACATACGGACCGTAGCTGTCCGCATGGGATGCCAGACTGCCCGGCATGTTGGAGACCTCGGCACGACTGCTCCGCCTGCTCTCCCTGCTGCAGGCACACCGCGCGTGGACGGGCGCGGATCTCGCCGACCGGCTCGGCGTGACCCCGCGCACCGTCCGCCGTGATGTGGACCGCCTGCGCGAACTGGGCTACCCCGTCCACTCGGCCCCCGGCACCGCCGGGGGCTATCAACTGGGCGCGGGCGCCGATCTGCCACCGCTGCTCCTCGACGACGAGGAGGCGGTGGCAGTCGCCGTCGGGCTGCGCACCGCGGCCGTCGGCGGCGTCGAGGGCATCGAGGAGACCTCCGTACGGGCCCTGGCCAAGCTGGAACAGGTACTGCCGAACCGGCTGCGCCGCCGCGTCAGCGCCCTGACCGCCTTCACCGTCCCCATGTTCGGCACCGCGGACGGACCCCGGGTCGACGCCGCCACCCTCACCGAACTGGCCAACGCCTGCCGCGACAGCGAGCGGCTGCGCTTCGACTACGCGGCGCACGACGGTACGGCCAGCCGCCGCACCGTCGAGCCGCACCGCCTGGTGTCCGCGCAGCGCCGCTGGTACCTCGTCGCCTGGGACGTGGACCGCGCGGACTGGCGGACGTTCCGCGCCGACCGCATCACCCCCACCCCGCCGCACGGCCCGCGGTTCACCCCACGGCAGGGCCCGGCCGACGACCTCGCCGCCTACGTCTCACAGGGCGTGTCCACCCGGGCCTACACCGAGCAGGCGGCCATCGTGCTGCACGCCTCCGCCGAGGAGGCCGGCCGGCGCATCACCCCGGCCGACGGCGTCATCGAACCGCTCGACGACCACCGCTGCCTGCTGCGCACCGGCGCGCACAGCCTGGACGTACTGGTCATTCACATCGTCCTGATGGGCTTCGACTTCGAGGTCCGCGAACCGCCCGGACTGGCCGGGCGGATCGAGGAGATCAGGGACCGGCTGACCCGGGCGCTGAACCCGGCTCCGGCTCCCCGGCGGAGCGTTCCGGCACCGGCGCGTCCGGCGGAGTGAGCCGGACGATCTCCGGGTGGTGCAGGTCGAAGGCGGGCGACTCCGAGCGGATGCGCGGAATGGTCAGGAAGTTGTGGCGCGGCGGGGGACAGGAGGTCGCCCACTCCAGCGACCGGCCGAAGCCCCAGGGATCGTCCGTCTCGGCCTTCGTGCCGTACTTCGTGGTCCGCCACACGTTGTAGAGGAACGGCAGCGTGGACAGGCCCAGCAGGAAGGCGCCGACGGTCGAGAGGGTGTTCAGCGCGGTGAAGCCGTCGGCCGCCAGGTAGTCGGGGATGCGGCGCGGCATCCCCGCCACGCCCAGCCAGTGCTGGACGAGGAAGGTGGTGTGGAAGCCCACGAACAGCGTCCAGAAGTGCAGCTTGCCCAGCCGCTCGTCGAGCATCTTCCCGGTGAACTTCGGCCACCAGAAGTAGAAGCCGGCGAACATCGCGAAGACGACCGTGCCGAAGACGACGTAGTGGAAGTGGGCGACGACGAAGTACGAGTCGGTGACCTGGAAGTCCAGCGGCGGCGAGGCCAGGATCACGCCGGTCAGCCCGCCGAACAGGAAGCTCGCCAGGAAGCCGACGGCCCACAGCATCGGCGTCTCGAAGGACAGCGAGCCGTGCCACATCGTGCCGATCCAGTTGAAGAACTTCACCCCCGTCGGCACCGCGATCAAAAACGACATGAACGAGAAGAACGGCAGCAGCACCGCGCCGGTGGCGAACATGTGGTGCGCCCACACCACCACCGACAGCCCGGTGATCGCCATCGTCGCGCCGATCAGCATGACGTAACCGAAGATGGGCTTCCGCGAGAAGACCGGGATGATCTCGGTGATGATGCCGAAGAACGGCAGCGCGATGATGTAGACCTCGGGATGCCCGAAGAACCAGAACAGGTGCTGCCACAGCAGCGATCCGCCCCACTGGGCCTCGAAGACCACCGAGCCGAAGCGCCGGTCCGCCTCCAGCGCCAGCAGCGAGGCGGCCAGCACCGGGAAGGCGATCAGCACGAGGATCGAGGTGAACAGCACGTTCCAGGTGAAGACCGGCATCCGGAACATCGTCATGCCCGGCGCGCGCATCCCGATGATGGTGGTGAGGAAGTTGACCGAACCGAGGATGGTGCCGAAGCCGGACAGCGCCAGGCCCATGATCCACATGTCGGCGCCGATGCCGGGGGAGCGGCCCAGCGAATTCAGCGGCGCGTAGGCGGTCCAGCCGAACTCCGCGCCGCCCGTCGGCGTCAGCAGGCTGGCCAGCACGATCAGGCCGCCGAAGAGGAACAGCCAGTACGAGAGCATGTTCAGCCGTGGGAACGCCACGTCCGGCGAGCCGATCTGCAGCGGCATGATCTCGTTGGCGAAGCCCGCGAAGGCCGGGGTGGCGAACAGCAGCAGCATGATCGTGCCGTGCATCGTGAACGCCTGGTTGAAGTCCTCGTTCGTCAGGATCTGCAGCCCCGGGCGGGCCAGTTCGGCCCGCATCAGCAGCGCCAGCAGACCGCCGACCAGGAAGAAGCCGAACGAGGTGATCAGGTAGAGATGGCCGATCTTCTTGTGGTCGGTGGTGGTCAGCCAGTCCACCAGCACTGCGCCGGGCCGTCGGGCCCGTACCGGTTCCGGGCTCGCCGCCACGGTGTCCGTACCCATCTGCGCCACCTCGTTCGCCAAGAAGCAACCGGCTGAGCCGGTAAGGGACGTGCTCGGGCTCTGGCGGCCATGATGGCCGCCCGCCCCGCGTCACGCGAGGGGGCGTACACAGCCCGGCCGGATCATTGCGGCCCCCGGACGTCGCGCGCCGCGGTTCTCACTCCCTGGGCAGCAGCGGCCCCAACGGGCCCAGGTCCAGATTGAGTTCGTCCTTGCCGATGCCGTAGCGCTCGCACAGCTCGCCCATCCGCCGCTCCAGCAGCATCAGCGTCAGACCGATCCGCTCCTCCTGGTCCTCGGACAGATCGCCCTGGTCGACGCGGCGCAGCGCCTGCCGCTCCATGAGCTGGTGCAGCAGTTCCACCACCGTCAGCACGAGCCGCACCAGGTCGCGCTCCACGGTGTCCTCGTCCAGTTCGACGCGCCGGGTCACGGCGCCACCTCCTCCTCGGCATCCGGCCCCAGATCGTCGAAGGGCGACGGGACGTTGGCGTTGACCGAGCTGATCAGGGCCCGCAGATCGATGCGGACGAGGTCCACCTCGGCGATGCGCAGCGTGAGATCGCCCGCGATGACCGCGCCGCCCGCCAGCAGCCGGTCCAGCAGGTCGACCAGCGCGATCTGCCGGTCGGCCAGCGGATGGCCCGGCTCGGAGGCGGGCACCGGCGCGGTCATCCGGCACCGCCCGCCCCGGTGTCCCCGCCCGGGTCCGAAGGCTGCGGCGCCTGCGTGAAGGAGTACGGGGCCCACGGCCCGGTCAGCTCGATCCGTACGCCGGGGCTGCGGTCCGCCAGCTCGCCCACCAGGCCCGCGAACGCCCCGGCCTGGTCGCGGGGGATCAGATATGCGCCGTTGAGCACATTGCGCCCGCTGACGCCGGACAGCCGGGGGTCCTGGGGGCGGTGCAGCCGGCTGCGCTCGGCGATCTTGTCCAGTGCCTCGTGGGCGGCGCGGGCCAGCTCGTCGGCGCGCCGCTGGCTCTGCTCCTGGGCCTGCCGGTGGGCGAGCCGCCGGCGCAGGAAGTCGCGCCCCGAGCCGTCGGCCGGCGCCTGACGCGCCGAACCGCTCGCGGGCACGGACGGTTTGGCGGTGCCGGGGTCCTCGACGTACGCCTTGACACCCCACTCCATCCGGCCGTCCAGGCTCACCAGCGCGCTCAGGAACTCCTCGGCGCGCTGCGCCAGCACCTGCCGCACCCCGCGCGCGTCGCGGTGGACGGTCACCAGGCGCAGCGGCAGCACGCAGAACTCCGCGGCGGCGGTGTCCACCACGCTGCGGTGCGCGCGGGCGGTCCGCTCCAGCCACGCCATGTCCTCCAGGTGCGCGCGCAGCGCCTCCTCGTCGAAGTCCGCGGCCGGCACCCGGGAGACCAGGGCGGCCAGCGCGCCCTCCGCGACGGTCTCCACGGGTGCGTCCGCGACGCCGAGCAGCCCGTCCGGCGGACGGCAGCCGGCCCGTGCGACGGCGTAGGTGTACATCAGCTCGGCGCCGTGCGTGCTCAAGTGATCTCCTCTCGCGGCTCCTGCTCCTCCAGGGCGGCGATCCGCTCGCGCAGCCGCTCGTTCTCCCGGGCGAGTTCCCGGCGCCGGGCGCCGGAGGACAGCGACGGGTCGTCGCGCCACCAGTCGATGCCCATCTCCTCCGCCCGCTCCACCGAGGCCACGATCAGCCGCAGCTTGATCGTGAGCAGCTCGATGTCGAGCAGGTTGATGCGGATGTCACCGGCGATCACCACGCCCTTGTCCAGGACGCGTTCGAGGATGTCGGCGAGGTTGGCACCGCCGTTGGAGGAGCCGTAGGGGGAGGGGACCTGGGAACTCATCGGGCCGGCTCCGGCTCGCGCTCGTCCTCCTCCTCGGCAGCGGAGTCGGAGGGCTCCTCCTCGTACGCGTCCTCCTCGGCGTCCTCCTCGTCGTCGTACGCGTCCTCGGGCTCGTCCTCGGCGTCCTCGTCCTCGTCCTCGTACGCGTCCTCGGCCTCCGGCTCCTCGCCCTCGGCGTCGTCGGTGTCGCGGGCATCGCCGGACCCCTCCTCGTAGGAGTCCTCGGACGGCTTGTCCGCGCCCTCGGTGTCCCGCTCCTCGCGGTCCTCCTCCTCGCGCTCCAGGGCCTCGTCGTGGCTGACGACGACCTCGCCGTCGCGGATCTCACCGCGCCACTCGCCGGTGGCCTCGCCCCGCATCATCACGAAGCGGCGGAAGTTCTTGAGGTCGAGGCGCGCCCGGCGGCCCTGCGCCCGCCAGATGTTGCCGGTCTTCTCGAACAGGCCCTTCGGGTAGTACTCGATGACCAGCAGCACCCGGGTGAGGCTCTCGGCCAGCTCGTGGAAGGTGACCACGCCCTTGAGCGTGCCCTTGGCGCCCTCCGAGGTCCAGGTGATGCGCTCGTCCGGGATCTGCTCGGTGGTGTGCGCCTTCCAGCTGCGGGTGGACCAGAAGATCTTCGCGCGCCAGTTGGAGTCGGTGTCGTCGGCGGACTCCACCCCCTGCACCCCCTTGGCGAAGGTGCTGAACTCCTGGAACTGCGTCCACTGGTTGTACGCCTCGCGGACCGGTACGCCGACGTCGACGTCCTCGCTGATCGTCACGAACTTGCCCTTGCCGCCGCCGCCCTTGCGCTTGCCGGTCAGCTTGCCGACGGCGCCCTTGACGGTGTTCTTGGCGCCGTCCTTGAGGGTGTTCTTGACCGCGCCCTTGAGCGTGTCCTTGAGCACCGGGCCGACCAGGCTGTCGCTGCGGCCCTCCGCCACGTCCGTGAGCCGGGTGGTGGCCTCGCCGAGCCGCTTGCCGGTGGCCACCAGCAGCCGCTGGGCCTGCGCCGCGGCGAACGAGACGGCTTCTTCCTTGAGGCGGTCGACGGCCGGGTTGCCCGCCACGCTCTCCTTGACGGCGGCCACCGGGCCGCCGGACCTCGACTCAGCCACGGTCCTCACCCCCGCTGCGGCGGGTGGCGGACCGGGCCGTCTTCTTCGCGGCCGACGCGGTCTTCTTCGGGGCGGCGGCGGTCTGCTTCGCGGGCCGCTTGCGCCTGTCGGAAGCGGTCTTCGTGCCGGATGTGCCCGTCTTCGAAGAGCGGGTGCCGGTCTTCTTGGCGGCGCTCCGTCCTTCCCCGCCCGCGGACTTCCGCGAGCCGCCGCGGTCCTCGGCGGTCTCCTCCTCTTCGGCGTCCTCGGGCGCCTCGTCACGGCTGCGTCCGCCGCCGGTCGCCCCGCGCACGGTGTCCGCGGCCTTGCCGCCGGCCTCGCCCGCGTCGAGCTGGTCGCGTACGTTCAGGGTCCGTTCGTGCAGGCTGTCCGCCAGGGAGTCGAGGCGCTTGGTGACCAGCGCGCCGGTCGCCGCCTTGCCCACCCCCTTCAGGTCGCCGCGCAGCTGCTCACGCAACTCCTTGAGCTGCGGGTTGGCCGCTATCTGGTCGCTGACCAGGGAGACCAGTTGCTGCGGGCTGAGGTTCAGGCGCTTGCCCAGGACCATGCTGCCGATACCGATGGCGAGCTTGGCCTTTTTCGTACGGCCGAGCAGATAGCCTCCGGCGACGGCCAGCACCAGTGCCGGCCGGTTCTTCATCTCGGGGTTCTCCTCAATGTCTGTTGCGCATGGGTGCGGCGGGGCGGGCGGCTAGGCCCCGGAGGAGCGCTGCCGCAGCTCCTCCAGCCGGTCCAGCAGCGCGTCCTCGCGCCGGTCGAACTCGGCCTCGTCGATCTCCCCGCGGTCCAGCCGCTCGGACAGTTCGCGCAGTTCGCGCTGGACCACGGACGGGTCGTAGTACTGCCGCTCCGCCTCGGTGAGGACCTGCCGCAACACCCAGCCGGTCCCGCGCACGGGAGCGGCCGGGAGCAGCAGCAGTTCCTTGAGCAGGCCCACCGGTCACTCCGCCGCGGCGGACTCCAGCGGCCGTACGAAGCTGTACGGCGGCAGCGGTCCGTTGACGAGCAGTTCCAGGTGGGGGTGGTCGGAGCCGAGCCGGTCGGCGGCCTCCAGGAACGCGGCCGCGTCCTCGCGCCGCATCAGGAAGGACAGGTTGACCAGCCAGCCGGCGCCCTCGGGCCCGGGCCGGGACTGCTCGGCCCGCGGCGTGAGCGCCGTCTCCACCGTGTGCGCGTCGCCCACCTCGCGGGCCCGCACGGCGTTGGCGATCAGCTCGCCGAGCCGGAGCTTGTCCTGGTAGGCACCGCCGCCGGACGCCTGGTTGGCCTCGTTGAGGGCCCGGATCTCGGGCTCCTCCACCAGGACCCGGCGCAGCACGTCCTCTTCGCGGTGCGCGGCCTTCACGTTGTACTCGACCCGGCCGTTGAGGTCGTCCAGCTGTGCCTTGTAGTGCTCGGCGTGCTCGGCCAGCACCTCCTGGACCGCCTCGTCACTGTCCGACAGCGAGCCGAACCGCAGCGGCAGCACCGCTCCGTCCGCTCCCGCCTCGGTCAGTACGTGCTGGTGGGCCAGCAGGTCACGGCGCTTGGGCCGGAGCCGGTCGGGGCAGTCGCTGACGATGGCCGCCAGGTCCCCGCCGCGGACGACGCGGACCGGGCGCGGCGGATCGCCGATGCCCAGGATCTCCTGCTCCGGTTCCGGGTGGCCGGCGCGGGCGATGCCGTAGACGTACGTGCTCACTCGCTCTCCTCCTTCTTGCGGGAGGCGGTGCGCCGCGGCCTGCGCTGCGGCTCACCTTCGGCCTCTGCCTTGTCCCGCCCCTGACCGATCGCCTCGGCGAAGGTCTCGGCCGCGCCCGAGAGCGCGCCCTTGGACTTGCCCTTGGCGCCGGACTCGGTGACCTGGCCGACCACGTCGGGCAGGCCGGGGCTCTTGTTGGCGCCGGTCTCCAGGTCGAGCCGGTTGCAGGCTTCGGCGAACCGCAGGTAGGTGTCGACGCTGGCCACCACCACCCGGACATCGATCTTGAGGATCTCGATGCCGACCAGTGAGACGCGGACGAACGCGTCGATCACCAGGCCGCGGTCGAGGATCAGCTCCAGGACGTCGTAGAGGCCACTGGTGCCACCCCCGCCCCCGGACTGCTGTTGTGCCGGGACAACGGTCATGTCTGTGGTCTTCCTCTCGCGCGCTCATAGCGGCTGACGCGCCGGTAGCCCGTGAGCATGCCGTCCGGGTCGAGCGAGACCTCGTACAACGCCATGAGGCTCATCGTCTCGGGGACCCGGGCGAGCTCCAGCACCTCGGTCTCCAGGACCCAGCCGTCCTCGGTCCGTTCGAACCGGGAGACCGTCTCGGGGGTCAGACCCGTCAGCTCGGCGAGCTGTTCCCGGGCCGACCGCAGGAGTTCCGGTGCGCTGGGGCGGGCGGACGCCGCTCGGTCGTTGTTGCTTCTGTCCGGTGTCTTCGCTGTGTTGTCTCCCATGGGGCTCCTCGGCAACAGCGAGTACCGCGCGGCGGTGGACCCAAACCCGCCGTCGGCCGTCATGCCCGTGAAATATGCGTGGGCGGCGTGCCGCCGACCGATTTCCGGACGCCGGACGGCGGGAAATCGAAGGAATAAACGGAGACTGACGGGGAATTAATTCCGGCCGCTCGGCAGGCGTGCCGCGGCGGTCTCCGGACGACGATCAAGGCCGGAATCCGGCCGACCTGGATTCCCACCCGGTTGGTGCAGTGCCGGGCTCGTTCGGGTGACGGAAACCGAACCGGACACGCGCCGTGGTCCTGTGACAGAAGTGTGACGAACGCAGGACCGGCCGGGTACCGGGGCGTGGCACCCCGGCCCTTCCACCGCCGTCGGCGGGCGCCTACGGTGGCTGCCATGGCACCCGTACCGAAGTCCCCGTTCGAACCCGACGACGACCCCGAGACCTATGTCGGGCTGGCGCGGCGGACCGCCGAGGAGCGCGCCCGCGAGCGCGGCTGGAGCACCGTCCGTTCCCTGGCGCCGGGCACGATCATCACCATGGAGTACCTGGGCGGCCGCCTGAACTTCGAGGTCAAGGACGACGTCGTGACCCGCAGCTGGAAGGGCTGAACCGCCGCGGCGCCAGCCGTGGGAAAGGCCGACGGCCCCGGCGCTCCGAGGAGGAGCGGCCGGGGCCGTCGGCCGCGGGGGAGAGGCTGTGCGTACCGTCCCCGCGGGTCTGGTCGCGGTTCAGCTGCCGCCGGTACGGCCGCGGGCCGGCGCCGGGGCCAGCGGCGCGGTGCGCGGTGCGCGGTCGGCGTGCGGCGGGCGCCGGGGGCCGGTCGGGGTGACCGGGGTGCGCTCCGAGCGGACCGTGTGCGGGCGCGGCGGGTGGTGCGGCCGGGCGTCCGCGGTGCGCGTGGCGGTGCCGGTGCGGGCGGGGCCGGCGGCTTCCCGTACGAGCACCTCGTCCTCGGGGGCGGGGCGCGGCGCGGACAGCCCGGAGCGGGCGGCCACCGGGGCGAGCGGCGCGGGGACGCGCGGCCGGCCGGTCCGCAGCCGTATCCACAGGGCCGTCAGCCGGGCCTCGGCCCACTCCACCGCGGGCTCGAACCAGGGCAGCGCGAGGAGGACCAGGAGCCCGGCGGCCCAGCCGAGCAGCACATCGCTGACCCAGTGGGTACCGAGGTAGACCGTGGTCATGCCCACGCCCAGGGCGCCGAGCGCGGCGATCACCGACAGTGCCCGGCGGCGCAGCGGCGTGGTCGCCAGGTAGGCCAGGACACCCCAGGTGACCACGGCGTTCGCGGTGTGGCCCGAAGGAAATATATCGCCGCCGAGCCACATCTCGTTGGCGCCGATGGTGGTCGCGTAGTGCGGGCCGAGCCGGCCCATGCCGAGCTTGGCGGCGCCCGCGGTGATGTTGAGCAGCAGCAGCGAGGTGCCCAGCACCAGCAGCGGGTGGAGGTTCTTCGTCCGCCAGCAGCGCCAGCCCAGCCAGGCCGCCACGGCAACCGCGGTGGGGCCGCGCTGGCCGAGCACGACGAAGTAGTCGAGGAAGGCGTGGATCTCCGGCCACTGCTTGTAAGGCCGGAAGAGCATGGCCTGCCAGTCGAACGTGACCAGCCATGAGGTGGCGAGCACGCCGACCACGATCGCCACGTACACCGCGAGCGTGCCCCCGAACAGCCACCAGCGGGTCCGGGTCATACGTGACGGTGGGCGATCGGCCGGGCGCTCCTCCATCTGGTCGAGCTTGTCATCGGTACGCACTCAATCGACGTTACCGCGTGTGATGTCGGTGCCCGGTCGAACTGTGAGCTTTGTAATGACGATGTGATGTGCAATCTGTCTCAAACGCGACTTTGGACAGTGGTTTTCCGAAGGAATTCCAGGGGCGTCCGATTACCTCTCGGGACGCTCCCGGAAGTCGCTCCGGGTGAGCCCTTTCCAATTCGCCGGAGAAGTTTATCGCCGATTCGTGCGGGTGTCGCGGTGCGTTTCCCCGGGAGGCCGTTCCCGGAGGGGAATGTTCCGTTCGGCGCGGGGGCGGCCGACGGGCTCAGGGCGGCCCCGAACCGTTCAGCCACACCGCCCCGTACACCGCCGACCCCGCGCTGACCAGGGCCGTAACCGTCCAGGCCGCCGCCGGACGCCACCGCGCCAGCCCGGCGGCGAGCGGCAGCAGCAGCGGGTAGGCCGGCATCATCAGCCGCGGCTTGGACCCGAAGTACCCCTTGGCGGTGAGCGCCAGCAGCAGGACGGTGCCGCCGTAGACGAGCAGCGGCAGCGGCTGCCCGCGGCGCGCGCCCAGCACGTACAGCCAGACCACCAGCGCGACCCCGGCCAGCAGTCCGAGGCCCGCCGGAAAGCCGAGGTCCCACAGGAACGCGGCGAAGGCCCTGCCCCCGTCGAAGCCGTTGCCCCAGCCGCCCTGGACGTCCAGATACGCGGTGAGGCTGCCCCGCTCCGCGGCCACCCACAGGAAATAGCCGCACCAGCCCAGCGGTGCCAGCAGCACGCCGAGGAGCATCCGCCGGTGGCGGCCCCACCGCGGAGCCCCGCCGGCCGGGCGGTCCCGCCACAGTGTCACCGCGGCGGTGAGCCACACCGCCGCGACCACCGCGGCCCCCACCGGCCGGGTCAGCCCCGCCAGCGAGGCCAGCACTCCCGCGGTCACCCACCGGCCGGTCAGTACGCAGTACACGCCCCACGCCGCGAGCGCGGTGAACAGCGACTCCGAATACGCCATCGACTGCACGATCCCCACCGGCAGCGCCGCCCACAGCGCGGCCAGCGCGACCCCGGCCCGCGGCCCGTGCAGCCGCTCGCCGGTCAGGTACAGCGCCCAGGCCGCGGCGAGCGACGCGAGCCAGGACACCGCCAGCCCGGCATCGGCGGCCGACAGCGGCGTCAGCGCGGACAGACCCCGCTCCAGCCACGGCAGCAGCGGGAAGAACGCCAGGTTGGAATGCACGTCCCCGTTGGCCAGCTGGACGCTGTAGCCGTAGCCCTGCTCCGCGACGCGGGTGTACCAGAGGGAGTCCCAGCGGGCGGTGAGCAGGGTGTGCCAGCTCTTGCCGTGCGCCGCGGACCAGGCGGCCAGGACGAGCACCCCCAGCGCCCGGATCGCGGCGTACGCCAGCAGTGCCGGGGCGGCCCGGCGCAGCGCGGCGCGCACGGGGCGGCCGCCGCCGTGGCCGGTCGGCGCCGGGGCGCGAAAGGGGGCAAGATCGTTCATCCGGTCGATTATCCCGCGGCCGGTACCCGCCGCCCGTCAGCGGGTATGGGAACCGCCGGGCCCTGCGATGAGCGTCTCATCGTGGGGTGAGCCACGCGTCACGTCACGCGACTCGCGTAGTCTGACGTCTCAACTCGCCCGTGCCGCCGGTTCTGCCGGAGCGCCTTCGCGCCCCGGCACGCGGCCGCGAGAGCATGACAGGAGGTACGCGAATGTCCGGGACGACCACGTCCGGCGACGAGCGGACGGCGGGTGTTCCCCGGCTTGGAGGCGTCGGCGCGGGCCGCTGGACCGTTCTGGTCGTGCTCTGCGTCAGCCTGCTGTTCGTCGCGCTGGACACCACCATCCTGTACGTGGCGGTGCCCTCGGTCACCGAGGACCTGCGCCCGGGGCCGGTGGAACTGCTGTGGATCGTGGACATCTACCCGCTGATCGCGGCGTCCCTGCTCATCCTCTTCGGCACGCTCGGCGACCGGGTGGGCCGCCGCCGCATCCTGCTCATGGGCTACGGCCTGTTCGGCGCGGCCTCGGCCGCCGCCGCGCTGGCCCCCAACCCGCAGATCCTGATGACCGCCCGCGCGCTGCTCGGCATCGGCGGCGCGATGATCATGCCGGCCACGCTGTCCATCCTGCGCCAGGTTTTTCCCGACCGGCGTGAACGGGCGGTCGCGATCGGCGTGTGGAGCGCGGTGGCCGCGGTGGGCGCCGCGGTGGGCCCGGTCCTCGGCGGCTTCCTCGTCGAGAACTTCTGGTGGGGCTCGGTCTTCCTGATCAACATCCCGATGATGGCGGTCATGGCCCTGATAGGCCGCTGGCTGCTGCCGGAGTCCCGGGGCGAGCGCAACGGGCCCTGGGACACCGTCGGCGCGGTCGTCGCGGCGCTCGGCGTGCTCGGCGTCGTCCTCGGCGTCAAGCGCATCGGCAGCGGCGAGGCGCTGATCGGCCCGACCACGCTGGGTTCGATCCTGCTCGGCACCGTGCTGCTGATCGTCTTCGTACGGCGCCAGCGCAGGCGCGCGCACCCGCTGATCGACATGCGGCTGTTCGCCCGCCCGGCCTTCGGCACCTCCGTGGGCTGCATCGTGCTGGCGATGCTCGCCCTCGTCGGGCTCCAGCTGATAGCGGTGCAGTACCTCCAGCTCGTGCTGGGCCTGAGCCCGCTGGAGACCGGGCTGCGGATGCTGCCGCTGGTCTTCTCGGCGATGGCCGCCGGGCTGACCGGTTCGAAGGTCCTCCAGGCCGTCGGACCCAAGGCGATGGTCTCGCTGGGCTTCGTGCTCACCGCGGCGGCGGTGCTCTGCCTGACCGCGATGGACGAGACGGACCGCCCCTGGCTGCTCGTCCTGGGCTTCGTGCTGCTCGGCTTCGGCTTCCAGAGCACGCTCTTCGGCGCCTACGAGTCGATGCTCAGCGAGGCCCCCGCCGACCAGGCGGGCGGCGCGGCGGCCATCGGCGAGACCTCGTACCAGCTCGGCGCCGGCATCGGCGTGGCCCTGCTCGGCAGTGTCATGAACGCCGCCTACGCCCCGGGGCTGTCCCATGTGGCCGGTGTCCCGGAGAGTGCCGCCGGTTCGGCCGCGCACTCCCTGGGGGAGGCGTACAAGGTCGCCTCGACGCTCGGCGGCCCGGCCCGGTCCGTCCTGCGCGACGCCGCGCAGGGCTCCTTCGTGCACGGGCTGCACGTCACGCTCGTCACCAGCGCCGTGCTGCTGCTGGTCGGCGCGCTGATCGCGCTGCGGCTGCCGCGCCGAGCGGCGGACGCGGGGGACCGGACCGACGGGGACGCGCACCGCGACGCGGAGCCCGCGCCCGCGAACACCGGACGGTGAGCGGCGCGGGCGTACCGGCGCGTACGGCGCTGACCGGGGCCGTCCTCCCGTACGGCGCAGGCGTACGGCGCTGACCGGGGCGTTCCCGTGCGGCGGTGGCCCTTGCCGCCGCGCCGCGGGCGGCCGTACCGTCGGAACCGGATAACTAACACCGCTAGTTTTCGGGTTCGCGCAGCCACCGGAGGCCCCGCCATGTCCGCACCCCCGTCCCCGCAGCTCCCGCCCTTCGACCCGGCCGACCCGCTGGGCATCGACGACCTGCTCTCCGACGAGGACCGGGCGGTCCGCGAGACCGTCCGCCGCTGGGCCGGCGACCGGGTGCTGCCGCACATCGCCGAGTGGTACGAGCGCGGCGAGCTGCCCGGCATCCGGGAGCTCGCCCGCGAACTGGGCTCCCTCGGCGCCCTGGGCATGGCGCTGAGCGGCTACGGCTGCGCGGGCGCCTCGCACGTCCAGTACGGCCTGGCCTGCCTGGAGCTGGAGGCGGCCGACTCCGGCATCCGCTCGCTGGTCTCCGTACAGGGCTCGCTCGCCATGTACGCGATCTGGCGCTTCGGCTCCGAGGAGCAGAAGCAGCGCTGGCTGCCGGACATGGCGTCCGGCGAGGTCATCGGCTGCTTCGGCCTGACCGAGCCGGACCACGGCTCCGACCCGGGCAACATGCGCACCCACGCCAAGCGGGACGGCACCGACTGGGTGCTGACCGGCCGCAAGATGTGGATCACCAACGGGTCGGTGGCCGGGGTCGCGGTGGTCTGGGCGCAGACCGACGACGGCATCCGCGGCTTCCTCGTCCCGGCCGGCACCCCCGGCTTCTCCGCGCCCGAGATCACCCATAAGTGGTCGCTGCGTGCCTCGGTCACCAGTGAACTCGTCCTGGACGGGGTGCGGCTGCCGGCCGACGCGGTGCTGCCCGGCGCCAAGGGGCTGGGCGGCCCGCTGCGCTGCCTGGGCCACGCCCGGTACGGGATCGTGTGGGGCTCGATGGGCGCCGCGCGGGCCAGCTTCGAGGCGGCGCTGGACTACGCCCGTACCCGCGAGCAGTTCGGCCGGCCCATCGGCGGCTTCCAGCTCACCCAGGCCAAGCTGGCCGACATGGCCGTGGAACTGCACAAGGGCCTGCTGCTCGCCCACCACCTGGGGCAGCGCTTCGACGCGGGGCGGCTGCGGCCGGAGCAGATCAGCTTCGGCAAGCTCAACAACGTACGGGAAGCGATCGAGATCTGCCGGACGGCCCGGACGATCCTGGGCGCGAACGGGATCTCGCTGGAGTACCCCGTCATGCGGCACGCGACGAACCTGGAATCGGTGCTCACCTACGAGGGCACCGTCGAGATGCACCAGCTCGTGCTGGGCAAGGCGCTCACCGGGCTCGACGCGTTCCGGTGAGCGGGGCCGGCCGGGGCCGGCGGGCTGCACGGCGCCCGCCGGCCCGGTGGGCCGGACCGGGCCCCCGGGTCAGCTCTGGTTGAAGAAGCCGCCCTCGCCGCGGCGCCGGCCGGGCTCACCGTTGAGGATCCGGTAGTCGGCCGGGGTGAGCAGGAAGACCCGGGTGGCGACCCGCTCGATGGAGCCGCGCAGCCCGAACGTCAGCCCGGCCGCGAAGTCCACCACCCGCTTGGCGTCGGCGGACTCCATGGCGGTCAGGTTGACGATGACGGGGATGCCCTCGCGGAACAGCTCCCCGATGCCGCGGGCGTCCCGGAAGCCGTCCGGGGTGACGGTGGCGATGCGGGTGCCCTGGTCCTGGGCGCTCTCCTCGGCGACCTGGACGCGCGGGTCGGTCACCCAGGGGTTGCTCCCGGTGCTGCCGGGCTCGGACCCCTCGGCGTAGTCGTCGTCGTAGTAGCGCTCGTCATCGTTGTCGTCGACGAGGCCCAGCCAGGCGCTTGCCTTGCGTACCGATCCCATTGACGCCTCCTCTCACCCGCGGTCCGTGTGTCCGCACCTCTATCGTCGTCCATGATGCGGATGCTCTGCCAAGTGGATAGCCGCCGCACGGGGGGTTCGTGACACATCTGGTGCAAAGAGGGTGGCATGGCGTCAGAACCGGGGGGAGTCGCGGAAACTGACCGTGTGAAGGCTGTCACATCGAGTGTCGGAACGTCCAGTGCCGGACCGGTACCCGGTCGTTTCCCGCTGCAAACCGGACGGAATGCGAACGGTTCGTGCGCGAACGACGCCCCGGCCGACCCCGTACGAGGGGCCGGATGAACCCGGTCGGCCGCTTGCCGGAGGCGCGGTGTTGACCGGTCTGCCGGGGCAGGCCGCGATGGGAAGAGATTTATCGACAATCTTGGTCTCCGGGCCGTGGCGGCCCGGAGGGTGCGGCGGTGCTGCGAGGGGAGGGTGCGCCGGCGGGCGCGGGTGTGTGAAGGCGCGGCGGAGGGAAGGCGGCGCGCCGCGGGCCCGGCCGGAAAGGCCGGCGGGCCGGGGCAGGGCGTCAGCTCAACAGGAGGACGACCACACACGACCGAAGTCGATGTGGTCGCGGGTGACCAGCCGCTGCCATGAGTCCATGCGGCCAAGTGGAACAGGCATCCGGTTTTCCGTCAACCGTCATGAGACGCGCTGCTCACGATCCGGACAGCCTTGACACGCGGGGCCGTTCGCCGCTTAACCTCAAGGTCCGGCTGCGCTGAGGGGCGCGGCCTGTTCCCGGCCCCGGCCGGTGTGTGAAGGCGTTCACCTCCCCCAGTGGGATCACCGCATCCACGGAGCCTTCACGCATGCCTGCGAACCACCGCGCGGCGGACGCCCCGCCGTCCCCGCGCCCCCCGCACCGTCTCCCGCTTCCCCCGGCCCCCTCCGCGCGGCGCCGGACCGGTGCCCGGTGAGACCCGCCGTCGTGCTCGTCGGCGCGGGCCCGCGCGGCACCGGCCTGGTCGAACGTCTCGCCGCCAACGCCCCCGAGCTGTACGGCACCGCCCCGCTCGACCTGCACCTGGTCGACCCCTACCCGCCCGGCGGCGGACGCGTCTGGCGCCGCGACCAGTCCCCGCTGCTGTGGATGAACTCCATGGCCGAGGACGTCACGATGTTCACCGACGCATCGGTCGAGCAGGAGGGGCCGGTACGGGCCGGGCCCTCGCTCGCCGAGTGGGCCGCCCTGGTACGTATGGGTGAGATCTCCGTGGGCCGCGAACTGCTTCCCGACATCGCCGGGTTAGGGCCGCAGGGCTTCGCCGGGCGGCAGGTGCAGAGCGCCTACCTGGAGTGGGTGTACGAGCACGTGGTGGCCGCGCTGCCGCCCGGCGTCACCGTCCACGTGCACCGCCGCCGCGCGGTACGTGTCGCGGGCCCGCGCGACGGACGGCAGCAGGTGTGGCTGGAGGGCAGCCCCACACCGCTCGTCGCCGACCTCGTCGTCCTCGCCCTCGGCCACCTCGACGCCCAGCCGCCGCCGGAACAGCGCGCGCTGACCGCCTTCGCGGCGGACCACCAACTGGCCTATCTACCGGCGGGCTTCACGGCAGACACGGACCTGGCCGGGCTGGGCCCCGGCGAGCCGGTGATCGTGCGCGGCTTAGGGCTGGCCTTCGTGGACCTGATGGTGCTGCTCACCGAAGGGCGCGGCGGTTCGTACGCACCGGGCCCGGACGGCGGGCCGGTGTACCGGCCGTCCGGCAAGGAGCCGGTGCTGTACGTCGGTTCGCGGCGCGGCATCCCGTACCACGCCAAGCTCGGCTACACCTGGCAGGGCGAACGGCCCCCACTGCCCCGCTTCTTCGGTCCCGCACAGGTCGACGCGCTGCTCGCCCGCCCGGACGGCTTCGACTTCCGGCGCGACGCCTGGCCGCTCATCGACAAGGAACTGGGCTTCGCCCACTACCACCGCCTCTTCACCGCCCACCCGGAGCGCGTCCGCGCCGACTGGACCGCGTTCGAGGAGAAGTACGCCGCCGCCGAGCCGCTCAGCGCCGAACAGCGGGAGCTGATCGCCGCCGCCGTACCCGATCCGGCGGACCATCTCGACCTGGCCGCCCTGGACCGGCCCCTCGCGGACGTCCGCTACCGGGACGCGGACGCCCTCCAAGACGGCTTACGCTCCTACATCGAGGCCGACCTCGCCCGCCGCCACGACCCCACGCACAGCCCCGACCTGGCGGTCTTCCTCGCCCTGCTGTCCGTATACGGCCAGCTCACCCGCCTCGGGGACCACGGCCCCTGGTGGCACGGCTTCTTCAGCTACCTGGCCTCCGGGCCGCCGGGGCCGCGGCTACGGCAGCTGCTCGCGCTGTCCCGGGCCGGTGTGGTGCGCTTCCTCGGTGCCGGACTCACCGTCACCGCCGACCCGGAGCGCGGGGTGTTCCGGGCCCGCGGCAGCAGCGCGCCGGGCGTGCTGGCCGAGGCCCGCGCGCTGGTGGAGGCGCGGCTCCCGGAGCCGACCGTGACGGGTACGAAGGACGCCCTGTTGCGCGGTCTGTACGACGACGGCGCCGCCTCCACCCACACCGGCCTGCTCGCCGTCGATCCCCGCGACGGCCGGGTGCTCGACCGCGCCGGCCGGCCGCACCCGCGCCGCTTCGCGCTCGGCCCGTACACCGATGCCCGCGCTTCCGGCGCCTTCGCCCGGCCCCGTACGAACGCGCCCGCCTTCCGGCAGAACGACGCCACCGCGCGCGCCCTGCTCCGGTTCCTGCGCGAGCACGCCGTACCGGAGCGGGGCGCACCGCGGTGAGAAGTTCCGCCGGCGGCCCGCAGGAGCCTTGCCCGCGCTTCCCCAGAAGTCTCGTCAGCAGTCCGCGACCAGCGACGAAAGGCCCCCACATGCCCGCATCCCCGTGCGCTCTGCGCCCCCTCCACCTCGCCTTCGCGCTCGACGGCCCGGCCCGCAGGGCCCGCCGCGGACCGCAGGCGTACGACCCGGAGCACTACGTCCGGCTGGCCCGGCTCGCCGAGCGCGGCACCCTGGACTTCGTCACGCTCGGCGACTCCTTCGCCCGGCCGGGGCCCGACGCGCTCGCCGTACTGGCCCGGGTCGCGCCCGCGACCGGGCGCGTCGGCCTGGTGCCGGCCGTCACCACCACCCACACCGAGCCGTTCCACGTCTCGACCGCGGTCAACACCCTGGACTGGGTCAGCCGCGGCCGGGCGGGCTGGACGGTGGAGGTGTCCCGGTCCCGCGCCGAGGCCCGGCTCTTCGGCCGCCGGGACGCCGCGCCCGCCGACGCGCTGTGGCGGGAGGCCGGCGAGGTCGCCGACGTGGCGGCCCGGCTGTGGGACAGCTGGGAGGACGACGCGGAGATCCGTGACGCGGCCACCGGCCGGTTCGTCGACCGCGACAAGCTGCACCACGTCGACTTCCGCGGCTCGTCCTTCTCCGTGCGCGGCCCCGCCATCACGCCCCGGCCGCCCCAGGGCCGCCCCGTCGTCGTGGTCGACGCGAGCGCGCGGGCCGCCCGGGAGGTGGCCGCGGCGCACGCGGACGTGGCCCTCGTACGGGCCGAGGACCCCGCCACCGCCGGTGACGCCCGCGCCGACCTGCGCGAACGCACCCGGGCCCTGGGCCGCGACCCCGACCGGCTGCGGGTGCTCGTCTCGCTGCCCGTCGAGCTGTACTGCTCCGGTGACGCCGTCGGGCTCGCCGACCTGATCGGCGACTGGCACGCGGACGGTGTGAGCGACGGCTTCCACCTGCGGCCCGCCGACCCGGAGCGCGACCTCGCCCGGCTCGTCGACGGCACCGTCCCGGTACTCCAGCACCGCTGCCTGCTCCGCCGCTTCTACCCGGGCGCGACCCTGCGCGAGCACCTCGGCCTGCCGCGCCCGGCCAACCGCTACGCCGCCGCCCGGAAGGTCGCACCGTGACCACGACCACCGCACCGTCCCGCGCCCCGTCCGCCGCGCCGCCCCTTCGGCGCATGCACCTGGCGGCCCACTTCCCCGGCGTCAACAACACCACCGTGTGGACGGACGCCCGCGCCGCGTCCCAGATCGACTTCGCCTCCTTCGAGCACCTGGCCCGCACCGCCGAACGCGGGCGCTTCGACTTCTTCTTCCTCGCCGAGGGGCTGCGGCTGCGCGAGCACAAGGGGCGGATCCACGACCTCGACGTCATGGGGCGCCCGGAGGCGATCACCGTGCTGAGCGCGCTGGCGGCGGTCACCGACCGGCTGGGCCTGGCCGCCACCGTCAGCGCCACCTTCAACGAGCCGTACGAACTCGCCCGGCGGCTGGCCAGCCTGGACCACCTCAGCGGGGGCCGTGCCGCCTGGAACGTCGTCACCACCTCGGACGCGTTCACCGGCGAGAACTTCCGCCGCGGCGGCTTCCTCGACCGCGCCGACCGCTACGTACGGGCCGCCGAGTTCGTCGCCACGACCCGCGCGCTGTGGGACTCCTGGCCGACGGGCGGCACCGCGCGGCCGGTCGCGCACCAGGGGCCGCACTTCAGCGTCCGGGGCGAGTTCACCCTGCCGCGCAGCCCGCAGGGCCACCCCGTCATCATCCAGGCCGGGGACTCCGCCGAGGGCCGCGACTTCGCCGCAGCCACCGCCGACGTGGTCTTCACGCGGCACAGCACCCTGGAGGCGGGCCAGGAGTTCTACGCCGATGTGAAGGCGCGGCTGGCCGTGCACGGCCGGGACGCCGACTCCCTCAAGATCATGCCGGGTGTCACCTTCGTCCTCGGCGACACCGCGGCCGACGCCCAGGAACGGGCCGCCACGATCCGCCGGCAGCAGGTCTCGCCGCAGAACGCGCTGGTCGCCCTGGAACAGGTCTGGGGCGTGGACCTGTCCGCGTACGACCCGGACGGGCCGCTGCCGGACTTCGACCCGGACCCGGACTCCCAGCTGGCCCAGGGCCGCGTCAGGATCGGCGATCCGAAGGCGGTCGCCGACCGCTGGCGGGCGCTGTCCGAGGCCAAGGGCCTGTCGATCCGGGAGACCGTGATCGAGACGACCGGGCGGCAGTCCTTCGTCGGCACGCCCGCGGCCGTCGCCGAGGAGATGGCCGCCTTCGTGGCCGGCCGCGCCGCCGACGGCTTCATCCTCATACCGCACCTGACCCCCGACGGCCTGGACGGCTTTGTGGACCGGGTGGTGCCGCTGCTCCAGGAGCGCGGCGTTCTCCGTACGGAATACGAGGGCGCCACGCTGCGCTCTCATCTGGGGCTGCCGGAACCGGTACGTCCCGCAGGAAAGGGTTGACGCCATGAGCACCACCACCAGCAGCACCGGCACGCAGGCGGAGCAGGACTGGAGGGCCTGGCACAACGAGCGCGCCGCCGAGGTTGCCCGGCCGTACGGTCCGCTCGCGCTGACAGGCACGCACTGGCTCGCCGATTCCCCGGACGGCCGGCTCGACGGCGTACCGGGCCACTGGAGCACGGACGGCGCGGCGGTGGTCCTGCGCGCAGCCGCCGACGACGGGCTCACCGTCGACGGGGCCCCGCTCGACGGCACCGTACGGCTCGGCGCGGACGGCAGCCCCGCGGCGGCCCGGGTCGCGCACGACGGCCGGCGGCTGCCGGTGCTGCACCGGGAGGGGCAGTGGGCCGTCCGCGTCTTCGACCCCGGCTCCGAGGCCCGCCGCACCTTCGGCGGCATCGACGTCTTCCCGTACGACGAGAGCTGGGTGCGGCCCGGACTCTTCCGGCCGTACCGCACGGGGCGCACGGTCGAGGTGGCCAACGCCGACGGGCAGCGGCGGGGGCTCGGCCTCGGTGGCGAACTGGCCTTCACGCTGGACGGCGACGAGCACACGCTTCAGGTCGCCGTCGAGGCGGACGGCTCGCTGTGGGCCGTCCTCGCCGACGCCACCAGCGGCACGGACAGCTACCGCTTCCGCTTCCTGCGGACCCCGGCCCCGGTGGCGGACGGCACCGTACCGGTGGACCTCAACCGCACCCTGCTGCCGCCCTGCGCCTTCGCCGACCACTTCATCTGCCCCTTCCCGCCGCCCGGCAACACCCTGCCCTTCGCACTGCGCGCCGGGGAGCGGAACCGCATCCCGGGCTGAGCCGTCCCAGTACCGACCGAGGGGGTCAACCTCCGCCCCGGCAGCGTCCGTTGCTGCCGGGGCGGGCGTGTGAACGGCCACCGTGCGGGCGTCCGAAAGCCACCCTTGCGCCCGCGGTCCCGGCCCTCGAAACTCCCGAGCAGCGCTGTCCGGGGCATGCGCGAACGGGACGTGCGGAGTCCCGCGTGCCCGCCGGGCGGTGCCGTACGGACCTGCCCACAGGCGGGTCCTTCCGATCCCCTCGGAGGTAGCAGTGAGACACGAGCGCACTACCCCCCGAAGCGGCGCGGCCAGACGCGGCCGGCTGATCGCCGTGGCGTCCGGGCTGGCCGCGATCGGCGCCATGACCCTGCCCACCGCCCACGCGGGCGAGCCCGCACCGTCCGCGGCACCCGCGACGTTCAGCGCCTCCCAGCTCGCCGCCGTCAGCGACGCCGTACGCTCCGCGGACGTCGCGGGCACCGCCTGGGCCGTGGACCCGAAGACCCACCGGGTCGTCGTCCAGGCCGACAGCCGGGTGACCCCGGCCCAGCTCGACAGGATCAAGCAGACCGCGGGCGTCAACGCCGGTGCGCTGAAGGTCGAGCGCATCCCCGGCGTGCTGCGCAAGCTGATCTCCGGTGGCGACGCCATCTACGCGCCGAGCTGGCGCTGCTCCCTCGGCTTCAACGTCAAGAAGGGCAGCACGTACTACTTCCTGACGGCCGGCCACTGCACCGACGGCAACCCGCCCTGGTACACCAACTCCTCGCACAGCACGAGCATCGGCCCGACCGCCGGTTCCAGCTTCCCGGGCAACGACTACGGCCTGGTGCGCTACAGCAACAGCAGCGTCTCGCACGAAGGCACGGTCGGCGGCCAGGACATCACCAAGGCCGGCAACGCGACCGTCGGCCAGACGGTCACCCGCCGCGGTTCGACCACCGGAACCCACAGCGGCAAGGTCACCGGCCTGAACGCCACCGTCAACTACGGCAACGGCGACGTCGTGTACGGCATGATCAAGACCACCGTCTGCGCCGAGCCCGGCGACAGCGGCGGCCCGCTCTACGCCGGCAGCACGGCGCTCGGCCTGACCTCCGGCGGCAGCGGCAACTGCCGCTCCGGCGGCACGACCTACTTCCAGCCCGTCACCGAAGCGATCAGCGCGTACGGGGTCAGCATCTACTGACCCGCCCCCACGCAGCCGGCAGCATTCCGGGCCCCCGACCGCACCCGCGGCCGGGGGCCTCGCCGGTGGCCGCGCGGCGTACGGCCGACACGGACCCTCGACCGTTCCACGGGCCGGTCATACCGTGGTGAGGGCGCACGATCCGGACGCGGGTGCGCGGGCAGATCGGACGGCAGGGGGCCGTGATGGTCGAGGAACTCGTGATAGCCGGGATCTCGCTGGCCTCGGCGGGCGCGGTGTACGTGATGGCGGCCGCGCGGGTGGTCAAGCAGTACGAACGGGGCGTCGTCCTGCGCCTGGGGAAGCTGACCTCGCCCGCGCGCGGGCCCGGCTTCACCATGATCGTTCCGGCCGTCGACCGGATGCGCAAGGTCAACATGCAGATCGTCACGATGCCGGTGCCCGCCCAGGAGGGCATCACCCACGACAACGTGACGGTCCGGGTGGACGCGGTGGTCTACTTCAAGGTCGTGGACGCCGCCGACGCGGTCGTCAAGGTCGAGGACTACCGCTTCGCGGTCTCCCAGGTCGCCCAGACCTCGCTGCGCTCCATCATCGGCAAGAGCGACCTGGACGACCTGCTCTCCAACCGGGAGAAGCTCAACCAGGGGCTGGAAGTGATGATCGACAGTCCGGCGCTGGGCTGGGGCGTGCAGATCGACCGGGTGGAGATCAAGGACGTGTCGCTGCCGGAGACCATGAAGCGGTCGATGGCGCGCCAGGCGGAGGCCACCCGCGACCGGCGGGCCCGGGTCATCAACGCCGACGCCGAACTCCAGGCGTCCAAGAAGCTGGCCGAGGCGGCGCAGGCGATGTCCGACCAGCCCGCCGCCCTGCAACTGCGCCTGCTTCAGACCGTCGTGGCGGTCGCCGCGGAGAAGAACTCCACGCTCGTCCTGCCGTTCCCGGTCGAGCTGCTGCGTTTCCTGGAGCGCTCCGGCCTCCAGGCGCAGGCGCAGACGGAGGCGTATGAGAGGCGGGAGCCCGCCGCCGTACAGGAAGCGCGGCCGGATGTCCGGCAGGAGCCGGACGCCCGGCAGGAAGTCCGGCCGGAAGACGTGCAGGACGCCCGGCCGGAAGCCGTGCCGCGCGCCGAAGCGGTCACCGGTCTGGAGGAGTTGCCGGAGGCGGAGCAGCTTCCCTGATGCGGGAGCGGAGGCCCGGGAGGCGGAGAACTGTCCTGGTGTGCGAAGCAAGTCTCCCTGCGGGGTGAATCTTCCGTGCGTCGTGCCGGTCCCCGTGGGCGAAGTCCGGCCGGGACCGTCGATTTTCGGACAGGTACGGACGGCGTCCGAGGCCGGTTCCGGCCACTCCAAAGTGTTCGTTTGGTGTCCGCACAGGGAAACGACGTGCGCGGATATCGGAACTCCGCGCGAACGGCCGGTTGATCGCTGCCCGTTCTCCAGACCGGATCTCGGTCTTGTGCGCGAGCACCGTTAATCGGAATACTCGAAACCGCGCATTGGCATGGACGCGACTTCCTGCGGCAGGCTGCGCAGGCAACTCCCGTTCCGTGTCTGTTCCTCAACACCCTCCGGGCACGCGGCCCCCCACACACCGCGGCCCATCCCCCCACGGAAGGCATTGAGTTGAAGCACCGACGGATTCCTCAGCGGCGCGCGGTCCTGGCCGGCGCGGGAGCCCTGGCCCTCGCGACCACTGCCACCCTCTCCCTGGCCAGCGCCAACGCGGCGGACGGCCCGGCCGTGAAGCAGCTGACGCCCGCCGCGGCCACCGCACTCGCGTCCCAGCTCAGCGGCCACGCGGCCGGCTCGTACTACGACGCGGCGGCCAAGAAGCTGGTGGTCAACGTCGTCGACCGGAAGGCGGCCGACGCCGTACGGGCCAAGGGCGCCGAGGCCAGAATGGTCCGGCACAGCCTCGCCCAGCTCGACGCGGCCCGGGCGACGCTCAAGCAGCGGGCCACCATCCCCGGTACGGCCTGGGCCATGGACCCGCGGGCCAACAAGGTCGTCGTCACCGCCGACCGCACGGTCTCGGGCGCGCGGCTGGACAAACTCGACAAGGTCGTCAAGGACCTCGGCAGCAAGGCCGAGCTGCGCCGCAGCAAGGGGAAGTTCTCCCCGTTCATCGCCGGCGGCGACGCGATCTGGGGGAGCAGCTCGCGCTGCTCGCTCGGCTTCAACGTCACCAAGGGCGGCCAGCCGTACTTCCTCACGGCCGGCCACTGCGGCAACGCCGTCAAGTCCTGGTCCGACAAGCAGGGCGGCCAGGAGATCGCCAGTACCGAGGACTCCAAGTTCCCGGGCAACGACTACGCCATCGCCAAGTACACCGCGGACACCGCCCACCCGAGCGAGGTGAACACCTACGGCGGCAGCCCGCAGAAGATCACCAAGGCGGCCGAGGCCACCGTCGGCGAGAAGGTCACGCGCAGTGGCAGCACCACCCAGGTGCACGACGGCACGGTCAAGGCGCTGAACGCCAGCGTCAACTACCAGGAAGGCACGGTCGAAGGGCTGATCCAGACCGATGTCTGCGCCGAGCCCGGCGACAGCGGCGGCGCGCTGTACGACGGCGATGCGGCGGTGGGTCTGACCTCGGGCGGCAGCGGCAACTGCTCCTCGGGCGGCGAGACCTACTTCCAGCCGGTCCCGGCGGCCCTGAAGGCGGTCGGCGCACAGATCGGCTGATGCCGCCCTCGGCTGACGCCGACGCGGCAGGCACCGTCATTCCGTAACGGAACGGTCCCCGGAAGCAATTGCTGCCGGGGGCCGTTTCTGTTTTCCGGACGCGGGTGGCAAAAGAATAGGAAAGAAGTCTGTGTAAATGCCGGCGGCCTGGTTCCACCGGCCGGGTAGTGGTGCGGCGGCGAGTGGGGGGCGTCGCGCCGGGCGGTCGGCAGGCTCCGGGGAATCGTTTTCACGTTGCCGGTACGGACCGTTGAAATGTTGACGGGAAAGTCATGTGACCCGCCCATTCCAAGGAGGTGTGAGGCACCTCTCAGGGATGCCGTCTTTCGGGGAAACGGCTGCTAAATGTCCAATATTATCCCTTTTTTGTGGTGCGGGCCGTGACGACTTCAGGAAGTCGGGAGCGCGTTGCCGAATTGCCGTACCGGCTTTTCCCGTTCGGCTGCCGGAACGGATTTGCCAAGCCCGTTGCGGCTGGCTCTAATGATGCATCAGCCCGGTGGCCGAAAAGATTCCGGCAGGTGCCGGTGAGCCGAGCGCCGTGCTGTTCCGGCAGGCGGCGTGAGGGCGTCCGCGCTGCCGCCCCGTGGAGGGGGCGGGGCGGCAGCGCGGACCGCGGACCGGCCCGTGGAGTTCATCCGATGGACCACGGGGGGCCCGACGAAAGTCGGGGGTCGCGGATGCCTTTCGGGCAATGTGCGGGCGGGGCGGGATTCCTAGCGTCGTAGGCGACCGGTTCCCGCACGAGGACAGGACCCCGCCATGCTGCCGACCGCCCCACCCTTCCCCGCGCCGACCACGGCTCCGGCTGCCGTCAGAGCCGCCGCACCGGTGGACAGCCGCCCCGCCTACGTCGCCTCCCTCGCCGATACGCCCGCCCGGATCCGGGCCGCGCAGCGGCTGCGGTACGCGGTCTTCGCCGAGGAGATGGGCGCCAGGCTCCATACGCCCCTGCCGGGACACGACATGGACGACTTCGACGACCTGGCGGACCACCTCATCGTCACCGAGACGTCCACCGGCGACGTGGTCGGCACCTACCGCCTGCTCCCGCCCGGCCGTACCGAACGCTCCTACGCGGCGACCGAGTTCGACCTGCGCGCCCTGCACGGCCTGCGGGCGGAGACGGTCGAGGCGGGCCGCTCGTGCGTCCACCCCGGCCACCGCTCCGGGGCGGTCGTCAACCAGATGTGGGCGGCGCTCGCGCGCTACGTCACGCTGTCCGGACACCGCTACCTGGCCGGCTGCGCCTCCGTACCGCTCGACGACGGCGGGCGCGCCGCCGCCGACGCCTGGCTGCTCGGCTCCACCCGGCACGCGTCGCCGCCCGAACTGCGGGTCCACCCGCGGCGGCCGTGGATACCCGGGCCGCCCGACGCGGCAGCGCCACCGGCCGGCGCGCCGGGCGCGGAGCGTGCGGGCGGGCCGGGCTACGCGCGGCTGCCCCCGCTGCTGCGCGGCTACCTGCGCATCGGCGCCTGGATGTGCGGAGCCCCGGCCCACGACCCGGAGTTCGGCGTCGCGGACTTCTTCGTCCTCCTGGACATGGAGCGGCTCGACGACCGCTACCGCCGCTTCTTCCTCGGGGAATCCCGGTGAACGCGTGGGCCGCCGCCTCGGCCTGCACCCCGCGCTGCGCCCGGCACACCGCCCCGCGGGTGACCGCGCCGCGCCTCGCCGGCCGCTACGCCGCGCTGGCCATGGCGCTGGCCGCGGGTGCCGCCGCGGGGGAGCGACTCGCCGACCGGCGGACCATGCGGCTCCGGGCCGCGGCGGTGCTGCGGGCGCTGGGGGTACGGGTGGAGGTCACCGTGCCCGGGGCGGCCGGTGGCCACGGCGGACCGCTCGGCGTGCCGGGCCCCCCGGGCGGTCCGGGGACGCTGATCGTCGCCGACCACATCTCCTGGCTGGACGTGCTGACGCTGCTGGCCGTGGAGCCGGTGACGGTGCTGGCCAAGCGGGAGATAGGCGGGTGGCCGCTGGTGGGGCCGCTCGCCAGGAAGGCGGGCACCCGGTTCATCGACCGGGAGGGCCTGCGCGCCCTGCCGCACGTGGTGGCGGACCTGGCGGGGCTGCTGCGCGAAGGGCGTTCCGTGCTGGTCTTCCCGCAGGGCACGACCTGGTGCTCGGCGGCGGCCGGCCGGTTCCGGCGGGCGACCTTCCAGGCGGCGGTCGACGCGGGCGCTCCCGTACGGCCGGTGACGGTTGCGTACGCCCAGCACGGCGCGCCGAGCACGGTGGCGGCCTTCCTCGGCGACGAGGGGTTCGGCAGATCGCTGCACCGGGTGGCCACGGCCGGCGGGCTCACCGTACGGGTGACCGTCCACCCGCCGCTGGAGCCCGCCGGGGACCGGCGCGTTCTGGCCGAGCGGGCCCAGCACGTCATCCGCGCGGGGGAGCCGCCCGCCCATGGGTGAGGTGCTGAACCAGGTGGTGGAGCTGCTGCGGGCGCAGCTGGACTCGCCGTGGCTGTGGGCGATCGTCTTCGGGATGGCCGGACTGGACGCGCTGCTGCCGTTCATGCCGAGCGAGACCACCGTGGTGATGGTGGCGGTGCTGCTCGGCGGCGACCTGCCGCGGCTCGCCGCGCTCGCGGCGGTGGCGGCGGCCGGCGCGCTGTGCGGGGACTGCCTGAGCCATGCGGTCGGTCGGTGGGGCGGCCCCCGGCTGACCGCGCGCCTGCTGCGTGGGGAACGCGGCCGAAGTCGCTACGCCTGGGCCTGTGCCGCGGTCGAACGGCACGCGACCTCCCTGGTGGTGGCGGCGCGCTTCCTGCCTGGTGGGCGGGTGGCGGCGGGCCTGTCCACGGGAGCGCTGCGCTTCCCGGTGCGGCGGTTCGTCCTGCTGGACGCCGTCGGCGCGAGCCTGTGGGCGGTGACGAGCACGGTGATCGGCGCGGTGGGCGGGACCCGTTTCGCCGAGGAGCCGGTCAAGGGCCTGCTGCTGGCGTTCGCACTGGCCCTCGGGCTGGTCGTCGCGCTGGGGGTGGCCCGCCGGGCCCGGGCCGCGCGGACGGCCGCGGTGCGTTGACGGCCCGTCGGGGGAGACGTCGTGGGGGCACGTCATGTCGGAACGGGGACGGCCCCCGGACATCCCTGCGGATGTCCGGGGGCCGGTGCGCGGTACGGCCGGGAGGCCGCGACGGCCGGACCGCTCAGTGGATCACCACCCGGTCAGAACTCGAAGACCAGGCCCTTGCCGCCCTCCAGTGCGCAGGGGTTGGCGAAGGTGTGCTCGTACGCGACGCGGCGGCCCTGCCAGACGCCGTTCGCCGTCACCACGACGGGGTTGTACTCCTTGGTGCACATACGGTCCGAGGCGGCCTTGGTGATCTTGTTGAAGTCACCGTTCGCGGTCCGGAGTTCGGCACAGGCGGCGCGCGCCATGGGGTGCGTACCGGTCCCGGCAGAGCTACAGCTCAGCGACACCGCGCGCTGGATGGAGGCCGTCGCGGCGGTGTCCCCGTACCCGACGGTGAGCACCAACTCGGAGGGCGCGTACAGGCTCTTCGGCGTCGCGGGCTGGGCCTCGGCCGTGGTGGCCAGGCCGCCGAGCGCGAGCGCCGCGCCGAGCGCGATCCCTCCAGTGATGTACCGCATTGTCGAACACTCCTTCGGTTGTTGTCTCGAATGCCGGACACCGAGGAGTCTGGCCGAGGCGCATCAGGAAAGCACATCGATCGGTGACTTCCAGTCGTTGGTTGAAAACTCAGCGTGGTGGCGTGAAGTCGAGTGGTGGGCGATTCGGTACGCGATGTGTGCAATGCCGTGCGGTCAGCGGGAACATGTGGGGCGCCGGGTTCCGGACGGGCCGGGCGTGCGGCGAAAAGCAGCCAACTCCTGTTGCCCAAGGGGGTGCAGGGGGCTCGTACGGGTTCGCCGCTAATGGCCGAAGTGCGGCTGCCGAGGGGGGTGTTGGGAGGGGTTGGGCGGCTGTCGGTGGTGACGGCATGACGTGTCCGGGCCCGCGAGCGGCGTGCCGTATGCCCCGTTGCAGTGACTTCGCGGTACTTGTCAGCAGCACTTGTTCACGGCGTGAGGAGGAAACCGTCGTGGGCGGACGGCGCCGGTACCGCACGCGCCGCAGGCCGCGCACCCGCCGGGAAGCACGCCCCTGGCCGGACCGGCTGATCTAGAGTTCTCGGGAAGGCCCGTCACCTGGTGACATGAGAAGGAATCCACGAATATGCCGACCGAGACGTTCGAGTTCCAGGTAGAAGCACGCCAGCTCCTGCAGATGATGATCCACTCGATCTACTCGAACAAGGATGTTTTCCTGCGCGAGCTGATCTCCAACGCCTCCGACGCGCTGGACAAACTGCGGCTCGAAGCGCTGCGCGACGACACACTCGACGCCGACGTCTCCGACCTGCACATCGCCATCGAGACCGACCCCGAAGCCCGTACCCTCACCGTCCGCGACAACGGCATCGGCATGTCGCACGACGAGGTGGTCCAGCTCATCGGGACCATCGCCAACTCCGGGACCGCCAAGTTCCTCCAGGAGCTGAAGCAGGCCAAGGACGAGGCCACCGCGGAAGGTCTCATCGGGCAGTTCGGCGTCGGCTTCTACGCGGCGTTCATGGTCGCGGACGAGGTCACGCTGGTGACCCGGCGCGCGGGGCAGGGCGAGGGCACCCGCTGGTCGTCGACCGGCGAGGGCACGTACACCGTCGAGCCGGTCGACGGCGCGCCGCAGGGTACGGCCGTCACGCTGCACCTCAAGCCGGTGGACCAGGAGGACCAGCTCTTCGACTACACCTCCCGCTGGAAGATCCGGGAGATCGTCAAGCGGTACTCCGACTTCATCACCTGGCCGGTCCGGATGGCCGCCGAGGCCCCGGCCGAGCAGAAGGAGGGGGAGGCCGAGGAGGAGAAGGCGGCTCCCGAGCCCGAGACGCTCAACTCGATGAAGGCGCTGTGGGCGCGTTCCCGGGACGAGGTGAGCGACGAGGAGTACCACGAGCTCTACAAGCACATCAGCCACGACTGGACCGACCCGCTCGAAACCCTGCGCATGCAGGCGGAGGGCACGTTCGAGTACCAGGCGCTGCTGTTCCTGCCCGCCCGCGCGCCGCAGGACCTGTTCGCGCGTGAGCACAAGCGCGGCGTGCAGCTCTATGTGAAGCGCGTTTTCATCATGGACCACTGTGAAGCGCTGCTGCCCGAATACCTGCGCTTCGTCAAGGGTGTCGTGGACGCCCAGGACCTCTCGCTGAACGTCTCCCGGGAGATCCTCCAGCAGGACCGGCAGATCCAGCTGATGCACCGCCGGCTGGTGAAGAAGGTGCTGTCCACGGTCAAGGAGATGATGGCGCAGCGCCCGGAGAACTACGCCACGTTCTGGCGGGAGTTCGGCCGCGTCGTCAAGGAGGGCCTGCTCAGCGACCACGAGAACCGCGACGCCATCCTGCGCATCGCCTCGTTCGCCACCACCCGCGACCAGGAGGAGCCGGCCACTCTCCAGCAGTACGTCGAGCGTATGAAGGAGGGCCAGGAGCACATCTACTTCATGACCGGCGAGTCCCGTACCGCCATCGAGAACTCGCCGCACATGGAGGCCTTCCGGGACAAGGGCTACGAGGTGCTGCTGCTGACCGACCCGGTCGACGAGGTGTGGGTCGAGACCGTCCCCGAGTTCGACGGCAAGCCGCTGCGGTCGATCGCCAAGGGCGAGGCCGACCTCGCCGAGGAGGAGACCGAGGAGGCCAAGGCCGAACGGGAGCAGCGGCAGGAGGACTTCGCGGGGCTGCTGTCCTGGATGACGGAGCGTCTCGGCGAGCAGGTCAAGGAGGTACGGCTGTCCTCCCGCCTGACCGTCTCCCCGGCCTGCATCGTCTCGGACACCGACGATGTGACCCCGGCGCTGCGCAACATGTACCGCGCCATGGGCCAGGAACTGCCCGAGGCCAAGCGCATCCTGGAGCTCAACCCCGGCCACCCGCTGGTCGAGGGGCTGCGCAAGGCGCAGGCCGAGCGCCCTGATGACGCGGACCTCGCCGGGACGGCCGAGCTGCTGCACGGCATGGCGCTGCTCGCCGAGGGCGGCGAGCTGAGCGACCCGGCCCGCTTCACGAAGCTGATGGCGGAGCGTCTGGAGCGCGCGCTGTAAGCGCTCGGGGCTCGATTCCGTAAGACTGCCGCCGGGTCCTTCATGGGCCCGGCGGTGTCATGTCCGGCCTCATGACCGGCCCGGCCCCACGCCTGGCCTCACACCCGGTGCCATGCCCGGTGCCATGTCCGACGTCACGCCCGGCGCCGGTCCAGCCCCGGCAGCCCGGCCGTCAGCGCGCGCATGCCGCGCGCCACCAGCTCCGCGGGGTCCTCCGCCCGGGAAGCCGCAGGCCCCGCGTCCGCCCCGTCGTCCGCCGCGGCCCATGTCTCCACCGCGACCCGCATCGCCGTGTTGGCGGCCGCCGCCGCGAGTCGTACCTCCAGCGGGCCGCCGTCCGTCATCCCGGCGAGGACGGGGATCAGCGCCTCCTCGGAATCGTGGTGCACACGGTGCCAGACCGAGCGCAGCGCCGGGTCGTCCCGCATCGCCCGCAGCAGCCCGCGCGTCCAGCGCAGCGCCTCGGCGGCCCGCTCGTCGGACGGCGTCAGCGCCTGCCGCGCCGCCCGCTCCAGCACGTCCCGTACGGACGGCCCGTCCGCCTCCCCGGCGAGCCGGCGCAGCTCCGTGAGCCACTGCCGTACCCCGACGGCGAGCAGCGGCGCGACCGCGTCCTCCTTGGTGCGGAAGTAGCGGTAGAAGGTGCGCAGGGCGACGCCGGCGGCGCGGGCGATGTCGTCGGCGGTCACGGCACTGCCGCGCTCGGCGAACAGCGCCGCCGCGGCGCGGGCGATCTCCAGCTGGGTCTCCGCCTTGCGCCGCTCGGTGAGTGAGGGCGGCGCGGGAGTCGGTGCGGCGGGAGTCGGTGCGGTGGGGCGCGGTGCGGTGGGCATGGGGCGAGCTTACGTCTCCCGTACGGCGAAGTGGCACAGCGCGCGGAGGTGGCACATCGTGCCACCAAGGCGTACGGTGCCGGTGTCGTCCGCGGCGGACGCGGACACCGAGAGCGGGAGTAAGCCACATGGAACGCTTCGACGGACGCCGCGTGCTGATCACCGGGGCCGGGTCGGGCATCGGGCAGGCCACCGTCCACCGGGTGCTGGCCGAGGGCGGCCGGGTGGTGGCCGCCGACATCAGCGAGGCGGGGCTGAAGGCCACCGCCGAGCGGGCCGCGGCGGACGGCCGCGGGGACCGGCTCGTCACCGCGGTGCTGGACATCGCGGACGAGGAAGCGGTGCGCGCGGGCGTGGCCGCCGCCGTCGGGGAACTGGGCGGGCTGGACGTCCTGGTCAACGCGGCGGGCATCCTGCGCGCCTCGCACACCCACGAGACCACCCTGGACGCCTTCAACCGGATCGTCGCGGTCAACCTGACCGGCACCTTCCTGATGATCCGCGAGGCGCTGCCCGCGCTGCTGGCGGGCCGGGCGCCGGTGGTGGTCAACTTCAGCTCCACCTCCGCCGCGTTCGCGCACCCCTACATGGCGGCGTACGCGGCCAGCAAGGGCGGCATCCAGTCCATGACGCACGCCATCGCGAGCGAGTACGCCAAGCAGGGGCTGCGCGCGGTGTGCGTGGCGCCGGGCTCCGTACGGTCCGGTATGACCGCGGACCCCGGTCTGCCCGCGGACGCCGACATGAGCCTGTTCGGGAAGCTGCTGCCGGCCATCGGCGAGGGCTTCGCGCCCCCGGAGACGGTCGCGGGCGTCATTGCGATGCTCGCCTCCGAGGACGGCGCGTTCATCACCGGTACGGAGATACGGATCGACGGCGGTACGCACATGTGAGGCGCGCGCGGCGCCGGTGGCCGGTGCCGCCGGTCACCGGCGTACCACGGTCACTGCCGCACCTCGCTGCGGTTGATCGCCGTCCGGCCCTTGGCGAGGGCGGCGAAGACCAGCGTCAGGACGGTGCCCGCGACGGCCCAGGCGGACAGCACCAGCAGCGGGCCGGTCACCGCGTTGCCGTGGAAGTACGCGATGGAGCGGGACACCCAGGTGCCCGCGCCCGGCGGCAGCGCGGGGCCGATCGCCCGCCAGAAGTCCGGCAGCAGGGGGTACGGGTAGGCGCCGCCCGCGCTGGGGTTGCCGGCGATCACCACCACCAGGATGGTCAGTCCGATGCCGATGATCCCGGCGATGGCCTGGAAGGCGAAGGTGGTGGCGCCCACCGCGAACACGATCAGGGCGCCCAGGCCCCACAGCCCGTAGAGGCTGCCGGGCAGCGCCCCCAGGATCGGGCCGATGACGACGGCCCCGGCCAGGCCGGTGAGGACCGAGTAGACGGCGAGCGCGCCCAGCCGGATGACCGCCCGCCTGAGGTTGGTGGGGCGGGCGCCGAAGCTGATCGCGAGGATCGCGGCACACAGATAGCCGCCCACGCACCAGCCGACCACCAGGTAGAACGAGGACAGGCCGCGGGTGTCGTCCCGGTCCGCCGGGGCGATGTCCTGGACCTGCACGGTGCGCTTCTGCGCCTTCTCGGCCTGCGTGACCACCTGCTCGACGGCCTGGGCGAGCGAGGCCCCCGACCCGCCGGCGACCAGCAGTCTGTCGGTGCTGCCGCGCGGGTCGACGATCAGCGCGCCGTCGATGTCCCGCTCCTTGAGCTGCCGCGCCGCGTCCGCCTCGGAGGAGGCCGCACGCGGGTCGAGGGGGGAGCCCGGCAGCTTGTCGAGCCGTTCGACCAGCTGCCCGCTCAGCTGCTGGGGGGCGACGACCGCGAGCGCCACGTCCTTCGGCTTGGGGGAGTGGAAGGCGCCCGCGTACGACGCGATGAACAGGGCCGTCAGGGCCAGTACGCCGATCATCAGCAGCGCGGCCCGGGCGGAGACCGCGTCCTTCACCTCCCCGAGGAAGCTGCCGCTGTTGTCCTCGTCCCGGATCCCGCGGGTGCCGTCGTCCGCCGTGGCCATGCGCCACTCCCTCGCCCTGTCGTGCCGGTCGGTCCGTCGTGGGCCGGAGATCCCGTGAGAGCGGATCTCCGGTCTCAACCCTTTTGCCCCATATCTTCCGTTCCATTACGGAAGTCCGCAGGCCGGGCGGGCTGATCGGGGACGGGAGCCGGCCCGGGGGCGGGGCGAGAGGCGGGCGCCGTTCGATTTTCGTACGGCTGTTCGAGAAAAGCGTTATGGTGGGGAACGCGACGGGGGACGCGGACAGGTCAGGGGGTGCACGAGCGGTAGGAGGCGCGGATGCCACGGTTCACGCATCTGCACACCGCCTCGGGCTTCTCCCTGCGGTACGGCGCCGCCCACCCGGAGCGCCTGGTCGAACGCGCCGCCGAACGCGGCATGGACGCCCTCGCGCTGACCGACCGGGACGGCCTCGCCGGAGCCGTCCGCTTCGCCAAGGCGGCGGCCTCGGCCGGCGTCCGCCCGCTGTTCGGCACCGAACTGGCGGTGGCCCCGCCCGTGGACGGCCACCCGGCGCCGGGCGCCGCCCCGGGGACGGCCCGGCGGCGCGGCCCGGTGCGCGGCGGCGCCTTCATCGACGAGTCCGCGGCCCGCGCCGTCTTCCTCGCCCGGGACGGCGCGGCCGGCTGGGCCATGCTCTGCCGCCTGGTCTCGGCCGCACACGCGGCCACCCTGCCGGGGGATTCCACCCGGCCCGTACTGACCTGGACCGCCCTCACGGAAGCGGTGCGCGCCGGAGCGCCGGACGCGGTGACCGTCCTGCTCGGCCCGGACTCCGACCCCGGCCGCGCGCTGGCCGCCGGCCGCCCCGACCGCGCCGCCCGGCTCCTCGCCCCCTGGCGCGACCTGTTCGGCGACGCCCTGCGCCTGGAGGTCGTCGACCACGGCCGCACCGGCACCGGGCCCGGTTCGCTGCGCCTGGCCGCCCGCACCCTCGGCTTCGCCGTCGAACACGGCGTCCGGGCCGTGCTGACCAACGCGGTCCGCTACGCCGACCCCGGCCAGGGCCCGGTCGCCGACGTCCTGGATTCCGCCCGCCGCCTGGTGCCGGTGGACCGGCACCGCCCGGAGGCCCGGGACAGCGGCGAGCGGTGGCTCAAGGACGCGACCGCGATGGCCCGTACGGCCGAACGGGTCGCCGAGGCGGCCGGCCTCGGGCCCGGCACCGCGCGGCGGCTGCTGGAGATGACCGAGGAGACGGCCGCGCGGTGCCGGGTCGACCCCGAGGACGACATCGGGCTGGGCACCGTCCACTTCCCCGAACCCCGCCTGGTCGGCGCCGCGCGCCGCACCGCCGGACGGGTGCTGCGCTCCCGCTGCGCCGCCGGGATGGTGCTGCGCGGCTACGACCGCCGCCGTGAGTACTGGCAGCGGATGGACCACGAACTGGACATCATCGAGCACCACGGCTTCGCCTCGTACTTCCTGACCGTCGCCCAGGTCGTCCAGGACACCCGGGACCTGGGCATCCGGGTCACCGCGCGCGGCTCGGGCGCGGGCTCGCTGGTCAACCACCTGCTGGGCATCGCCCACGCCGACCCGGTCGAACAGCGGCTGCTGATGGAGCGCTTCCTGTCCAAGCGCCGCGCGGTGCTGCCCGACATCGACATCGACGTGGAGTCCGCGCGCCGCCTGGAGGTCTACCGCGCGATCTTCGACCGGTTCGGCACCGAGCGGGTCGCCACCGTCGCCATGCCCGAGACCTACCGGGTCCGGCACGCCGTACGGGACGTGGGCGCCGCGCTGGGCATGGACCCGGCCGAGGTGGACCGGCTGGCCAAGGCCTTCCCGCACATCCGGGCCCGGGACGCCCGTGCGGCCCTCGCCGAGCTGCCCGAGCTGCGCGGTGTGGACGCGGAGAAGTACGGGCCGATGTGGGACCTGGTCGAGGCGCTGGACGCGCTGCCGCGCGGCATGGCCATGCACCCGTGCGGGGTGCTGCTCTCGGACGCCTCGCTGCTGGCCCGTACGCCCGTCGTGCCGACCCGCAGCGAGATCCCGCACCGCGACGGCGAGGGCGGCTCCCCGCTGCCGATGTCGCAGTTCGACAAGGACGACGTGGAGGAGATGGGGCTGCTCAAGCTGGATGTGCTGGGCGTGCGGATGCAGTCCGCGATGGCGCACGCGACCGCCGAGATCGGGCGGGTCACCGGCCGTGCCGTCGACCTCGACGACCCGGCGCAGGTGCCGCCCGGCGACCCCGCCACGTACGGCCTGATCCGCTCCACCGAGACGCTCGGCTGCTTCCAGATCGAGTCGCCGGGCCAGCGCGACCTGGTCGGCCGGCTCCAGCCCGCCACCTTCCACGACCTGGTGGTCGACATCTCGCTGTTCCGCCCCGGGCCGGTCTCGGCCGATATGGTGCGGCCCTTCATCGAGGCCCGGCACGGCCGCAGCCCCGCCCGCTACCCGCACCCGGACCTGGAGGGGCCGCTGCGTGAGACCTACGGCGTGGTCGTCTTCCACGAGCAGGTCATCGAGATCCTGCGGATCATGACCGGCTGCGACCGGGGCGAGGCGGACGAGAAGCGGCGCGCGCTGTCCAAGCCGGAGATCCAGGGGCAGGTGCGGGCCTGGTTCACGGAGCGGGCCGGCCTGCGGGGATACGCGCCCGAGGTGGTCGAGCGCACCTGGGAGATCGTCGAGGCGTTCGGCTCGTACGGTTTCTGCAAGGCGCACGCGGTCGCCTTCGCGGTGCCCACGTACCAGTCCGCCTGGCTCAAGGCGCACCACCCGGCGGCCTTCTACGCCGGGCTGCTCACCCACGACCCGGGCATGTACCCGAAGCGGCTGCTGCTGGCGGACGCGCGGCGGCGCGGGGTGCCGGTGCTGCCGTTGGACGTGAACCGGTCGGCGGTCGCTCACCGAATCGAACTGGTGTCTGATGTGGTGGCGGGGAAGGGCCCCGGGACCGGTGCCGGCCCTGCCGTCTGGGGCCTGCGGCTCGCCCTGTCCGACGTGCACGGCATGAGCGAGGCCGAGGCGCGGCGCATCGAGGAGGGGCAGCCCTACTCCTCGCTCCCCGACCTGTGGCGGCGGGCCCGCCCCAGCCGCCCGGTGGCCGAACGCCTCGCCCGCGTCGGCGCGCTGGACGCCTTCGGCGCCAACCGCCGTGACCTGCTGCTGCACCTGGCCGAACTGCACGGTCAGCAGCGCGGCGTGGCCGCGGGACAGCTGCCCCTGGACGCCGGGGACGGCGCCGGCGCGCCCGTCGAGGCGGTCGAACCGGCCGGGCTGCCCGACCTGAGCGACGTCGAACGGCTCAGCGCCGAGCTGGGCGTCCTCGGCATGGACACCACCCGGCACCTGATGAGCGACCACCGGGAGTTCCTCGCGGAGCTGGGGGCGGTGCCGGCCAAGCGGCTGCGCGAGGTGGAGCACGGGGAGACGGTGCTGGTCGCCGGGGCCAAGGCGGCCACCCAGACCCCGCCGATCCGCTCCGGCCGCCGGGTCATCTTCACCACCCTCGACGACAGCACGGGCCTGGTCGACTGCGCCTTCTTCGACGATTCGCACGAGGCGTGCGCCCACACCGTCTTCCACTCCTGGCTGCTGCTCGTACGCGGCACGGTCCAGCGGCGCGGGCCGCGCAGCTTCAGCGTGGTCGGCGCCGCCGCCTGGAACCTGGCCGAGCTGGCCGAACTGCGGCGCGAAGGCGGCCTGGAGGCGGTCACCGCACGCCTCGCGGAAGGGGGACAGGCGGCGGCCCCGGCCGGTACGGCGGACGGCGGGCCCGGCCCGCGGCCCGTCCCGGAGCCGGTGCCGCGCCGGGTGCACAGCGAGCCGGGCCGCGCGGGCTCGGCCGCGGCCGAGGCGACCTGGGCGGCGGACCAGGCTCCGGCCGCCGCTGCCGGGGCCGGAACCGGTCCGGCCGCCGGCCGCACCATCCGGCTGGAGACCGGCTACGAGCTGCACCCCTGGGCCGACCTCCGGCCCGCGGGCGAAGGCGCCGGTACGGGACGGAAGTTGTGGCACGCCAGTCCGGGGAGCGCGGGATGACGCCGGCGAGTGGAGTGAGCGGCGGGTCCGGCGCGCCCGCCGAGGTGCTGTACGTACGGTTCCGTGCTCCCGCCGGGGGCGAGGGCGCGGACGGAGGTACGGGTGGAAGGGGGAACGCCGGCCCGGACGCTCCGCTCGGCGAGGAGACCTACGGCCACCTCCTGCGGCTGCTCGGCCAGTTCACGCCGGTGATCGAGGCGCTGCCGCCGGATGCCGCGCTGGCCGACGTACGGGGAGCGCTGCGCTACTTCGAACGGGACGCCGCGGGCATCGCCGAGCTGATCCGGCTGCGGGCGCTGGCCTGGTACGGGGTGCGGTGCACCATCGGCATCGCGGGCAACCCGCTGCTCGCGCGGATGGCGGCGCAGGGCGCGGCGCCCGGCGAGGTGCGCCGGGTCCCCGGCGACGCCGTCGCGGACTTCCTCGACCGCAAACCGGCCGCCGCGCTGCACGGCGTCGGACCGGCGACCGCGCGCGCCCTGTGCGCGTACGGGCTGGACAGCGTCGGCCGGATCGCCGCCGCGCCGCCCGCGACCCTGCAGCGCATCCTCGGCGCGAAGACCGGCCGGGCGGTGTACGACAAGGCCCGCGGGCTCGACCCGAGCCCGGTCACCCCGAACGCCGCCGCGCGCTCGACCGGCGCCGAACACCGCTTCGCGCACGACGAACTGGACCCGGACCGGCGGCGCCGCGCGCTGCTCTCGCTCGCGGACGACCTCGGCGCCCGGCTGCGCGGCAGCGGCCGGGCGGCCCGCGCGCTCACCCTCACCGTCCGCTACGCCGACCGCTCCACGACGACACGCACCCGGCGGCTGCCCGAACCGACCGCGCACGGACCGGCGCTGACGGACGCGGCGTACGCGCTGCACGCGGCGCTCGGGCTGCAACGGGCCCGCGTACGGTCCGTGGCGCTGCGGGCGGAGGACCTGTGCCGGGCCGAACTCGCCGTACGGCAGCTGACGTTCGACCCGGCCGAGGACAAGGCGCGCCGCATCGAGGCCGCCGTGGACCGGGCGCGGGAGCGCTTCGGCGAGGCGGCGGCCCGGCCCGCGGCGAAGCTGGACCGGCCGTACGGCCGGTCGCCGTACCGCGGGCCGTAGTGCTTCTCCGGTGGTACGGGAGACCACCGACCACGGCCCGCCTCAGCCCGCCAGCAGCGCGGCCGTGCACCGTTCGGCCAGGTCCTCGGCGTGCTCGGGCAGTTCGGTGCCGCCGCGCAGATGGCGGCGCACCAGGGACAGCGGTACGTCGATGACCGCGAGGGAGACCCGCTCGGTGTCCTGCGGGGTGTGCGCCCCCAGGTCCCGCGCGAGGGCGCCGACCGCGTCCCGTACCCGCCGGTGGCCCCGGTCGGCCCGCTCGGCGTGTTCGGCGGACCAGCCGTCCCGGCCGAAGTCCCGGGCACCGTACAGCAGGAGCGCGGCTTCCTCGGGGTGGGCGCGGCTCCAGGCGACGATGTGCCGGGCCGCCGCCGCGCCCGCGGCGTGCGGGTCCGGCGCCGACCGGAGGGCCGCGAAGTACCCCTCCTGGAAGCGCTCGACCGTACGCAGCCACACCTCGGCCAGCAGGGCGGGCCGCCCGGCGAAACGGTGGTAGACCGATCCGCTCGGCGCGCCGACGGCCGCGGCGACCGCGGACATGGTCACCCCCGCCGGGCCCGCCTCGGCGGCCAGCCGGACAGCGGCGTCCAGGAGCAGGGACATGTCGAAGAGCGGTGGTCTGGCCATGTTCTGGAGGGTACCCTCCAGAATGTATTGGAGGGCCTTCTCCAAAAGGGGCTTCGGGCCCGGGCGGAGCCTGCCCTGCCGACGCCCGCTGTCCTCGGAGGTGGACGGATATGGGGATCTGCAATGTGCACGAGCGCGAACTGCCGGTGCCGCTGCGCACCGTAGGCGCCCTGATCGACGGCCTGGCGGGCGCGGACGACCCGCTGTGGCCGGGCCGCGACTGGCCCCCGATGCGGCTGGACCGCCCTCTCGGTGAGGGTGCCACCGGCGGCCACGGCCCGGTCCGTTACACGGTTGCCGCCTATGTCCCGGGCGTCTGGGTGCGCTTCGCCTTCAGCGGGCCGCGCGGTTTCGACGGCTTCCACGAATACACCGCGCACGCCCTCGGGGAGCGGCGGTCGGTACTGCGGCACACCCTGGCGATGCGGGCCCGCGGCCCGGCCCGGCTCAGCTGGCCGCTGGCCTACCGGCCACTGCACGACGCGGCCCTGGAAGACAGCCTGGACCGCGCCGAGTTCGCCTGTACGGGGACGGTCGCACGTCCCGCCCGCTGGAGTCCGTACGTACGCCTGCTCCGGCGCCTCTCCGGGGATTCCCGGAATTCCCGCGCCGGAACGGGAATCTCCAACCCGGCGCGCGGCGCTGAGAGATGACACGACGTGGGTGGAGCACGGCCGGGCGCGCGCGGACCGCTCCCACGCCGCACCACAGGGGAGTGCGGCGCGGGAGCGGGACGGCGCGAAGGCGCCGCCGCCCCCTGAGGTGAAGGGAAGGGGGCGGCGGCGCCGGTGTGGGGGGTGGCCCCGTGAGGCCAGTGGGGGATGACCTCACGGGGCGGGCCCTGCGGGCCAGTGGGGGATGGCCTGACAGGGTGGGCCCTTGATGTGGGGGGAGGGCCCTGCGGGTTGGGCAATGGGGTCAGCCGCGCTGCCGGGCCGCCTTGCGGCGCGCGCTCGTGAACAGCACCGAGGCGCCCAGCGCCAGGACGGCCGCGCCACCGATGGCCAGCGGCCCGGTCGCGCTGTTGCCGCCGGTCTCGGCGAGGTGGCTGCCGGCCGCCTGCCGGTCACCGGCCTGCTTCGGGTCCACCTCCTTGGCCGCGCCGCCGTTGGGGTGCGCCGCGTTGCCCGCGGCGCCGTCGTCCTGCGCCTTGCTCCGCGCCGTGTCCTCGGCACCGGCCGCCGGGGCGGCGCCGTGCGAGCCATGGTGCATGTGGTCCATGGACGACTTGTCCGCCTCCGCCGCGATCTGCCGGTCGCTCGGTGCGGCGGCGGCCGGGGCGGTGCCCTTGCCCCCGCCTCCGCCGTCCTTGCCGAAGACCACGTCGGAGCACGTGTAGAACGCCTCGGGGCTGTCCGAGCGCTGCCAGATGCTGTAGATCAGGTGGCGTCCCGACTTGGCGGGCACCTTGCCGCTGAAGACGTAGTCACCGCCCGTCAGCTTCGGGTTGGTGACCTTGGCGAACGGCTTGGCCTCCAGGTCGGACCACTTGAGCGGCTTGGTGGGGTCGTAGCCGTCCTTGGTCATGTACAGCTCGAAGGAGCCGCGGTGCGGGGCGGTCGCCTTGTAGTGGAACGTGTGGTTCCCCGCCTGCATCCCGGTGGACGGCCAGTCGGCCCGCGGCAGGTCCAGCCCCTTGTACTCGGCGCTGTTGGCGCTGCACAGCTTGCCGTCCGGGATGCGCTTCCTGGACTGCCCGCCGGCGTTGCCGTCCCGTACGCCGTTCCAGTCGTACAGGGCCTGGGTGCCGCCGGCCGCGACCATCGCCTTGCAGGCCGCGGACTTCGGGTGCTCCGGGCCTTCCGCGAAGCAGGCGGAGATCCGGCTGACCGGGTCGGTCATCGAGCCGTGGGCGACCGCGGGGGTCGCGGTGAGCGCGGTGAGCACCAGGGGGGCGATACCGGTCAGCGCGATACCGGCGGCCTTGCGGCGAGCGGTCATCGTGGGGGTCTCCTTCGTCGGGGCGGGGGGAGCGCACCGGCGGGAGCGCCTGATCCCGCCGGTGCGATCAGCACGTTAGCCCCGCTGAGCAGCGGATTCGGGCCCGGAAGCCGGTTCTCGGCGATCTTTATGGCCCGCTTAAGGAAGGCCTGAGGACGGATTAAGCCCCGGGATGCCCGGCCTGTGGCGCAAGTTGACAAAGTTAGGTATGCCTAACCTAATCTTCGGCGTGTGAACGAGGCCGCACCCCCCAACGACGCCCGCGCGGGCCTGATCCTCCTCGCCCGCAACCCCACCGACTCCGTCACGGAAGGCTTCCTGCCGGCCGCGGCCCGCCTCGGCCTGTCCGTGGCGCTGCTGACCGACCAGCCGGACGCCCACCGGGAGGCGTACGGGCGCTGCGCGCGCGAGCGGGGCGGTGGCGGTCCGCTGCCCGCCGAGCTGGACATCGTATCGTGCGACGTACAGGACTTCCGTGCCGTGGTCGCGCTAACCTCCGCGAGAACCAGCCGAGTTGGGATGCCCGCCGGAGTCTTCACCAACAGCGACCACCTCCAGACCCAGGCCGCCCTGGCCGCCGACTACTTCGGGCTGCCCGGCAAGGACTGGCGGGCCGCTCTCCGTACGAAGAACAAGGCCGAGCTGCGGCGCGCCCTGGCCTCCGCAGGGCTGGACGCCGTACGCTCCGCCGAACTGGCGCCGGACGACGGCCCGGTCGGCCACGGCATCCCGTACCCCTGCGTCCTCAAACCGCGCGAAGGGGTCGCCAGTGAGGATGTCTTCCTGGTGGCGGACGACGCGGAACTGGCCGCCCGCTGCCGCGAGATCCGGGCCCGGCGGCCCGGCGCCGCACTGGTCCTGGAGGAGTACCTGGACGGCACCCTCCGCACCCTGGAAACCCTCGGCGACGGACACACCCTGCACCCGCTCGCCTCCTTCCGCACGGACATCTCACCACCGCCGCACTTCATCGAGGAACGGCTGCGCCTGCTCCCCGAACCGCCCTGCCCCGGCACGGACCAGGTACTGGCCCAACTGCGCGCGCTCGGCGTCGGCTTCGGCGCCTGCCACACCGAATACGTGGACCAGGGCGGCCGGGCCCGGATCATCGAGGTCAACTACCGCGCCATCGGCGACCGGTGCGACCTCGCCCTCGCCGAGGCGCTGGACCTGCCGCTCTTCGAGCTGATCCTCCGTACCCACCTGGGGGAGCGGCTGCCGCGGGCCCTGGAGACGCGGCGCGGCGTGCGGGTGCGCATGGAGTACGTGTGTGCCGACCGGGCCGGGGTGCTGAAGGCGGCACCGGAGCCGGAGGTACGGGAAGCGGGCGGCGTCCGGCTCGATTACCGGCCCTTACGCGAGGCGGGCGAGCGGCATCCGCTGTACCGCACCAACCGGGACTTCCTGGGGGTGCTGCGGGCCACCGGCCGCGACGAGGAGCGTATCGACGCGGCCGTACGGGAGTTCCTGGCCGCCCACCGTTGGGAGATCGTGCCGTGACGGCGGTGACAGGAGACGGCGTACCGGACACGCTGCGCGGTTCCGGCCCGGAGGACCTCACCGGCGGGCCCCTCGGCCGCCCGGAGGACGGCGCCGAGGACGGTGCGGAGGACGAGCTGATGCGGCGGGTGCTGAGCACGCTGCTGCGCGAGGACGCGTACGGGCTGCGCGGCGGCGCCGGAACGGTACGCGGGACCGACGGCGACCGGCTGCGGCTGCCCCTCCCGGACGGCCCGGTCCTGCTCCCGGTCGAGGCCGACGGCTTCCAGTGCGAGATCGCCGCCCGCGCGGGAGCGCTGGAGCGCCCCGACGGCACACGGGTGACCGGCATCGACGCGATCATGGCACTGCTGCGTACCGCGGTGCCGCCCGAGGACCGGCCGGGCTTCGACGCCTTCGTCGGCGAGTGCCACCAGGCGCTGGCCGCGGCCCGGGCGCAGGCCGCGGAGCGCGCCGCGGTGGTCGGCCGGCTCGGCCCGCACACGGGCGGCGGGGCGTACGGCGGGAAAAGCGGGGCGGCGGGCGGG
>NZ_JOCQ01000043.1 GCF_000720725.1 Streptomyces rimosus subsp. rimosus | reverse complement strand
TCCGCCCCCACGCCCCGTCCTTCCTCCAGCCCCTCCACCGCGGACCCCGTCTCCACCCCCTCACCCACCGGCCTCACCAACCCGACCAGCCCTGCCAACCCCACCAACCCCACCGCTCGGCGCGACAGCCCGTCCCCGGGCCCGCGTACCGGCGAGGCATCCGCGGACTCCGCACATAAGGAAGCGCACCGGCAGGGAGCCGCCGCAACGCCCTCCGCACCGTCCTCCGCACCGCTCTCCGCCGCGCGCGACCGTTCCGGCGCGGGCACACCCGGCCGGGCACCCGTGCCGTCCACCGCGCCCGGCCGCTGACGGGCAGGGAGCGGCCGTACCAGGGAGCGGCCGTATCAGCGAGTGCCCGTACCGGGGAGCGGCCGTACCACCCCCCGCCGCCCGTATCCGCCCGGCACGACGAGCGGTACCTCGTTCGTGTCGAATTCGTTCGTGTCGAATTCGCCCTCGCCGCACCATCCACGGGCTTTGCGGAATTCGGCACTCTTTGCCGCGCCGAAGGGAAACACCGCACGGCCCGCCCGCCCGTCCGTTCCGGCTCCCGCAACCCGCCCAGCACTCATTTCCGGCCGTCCTCGGGGGCGCGTCGCGCCACTTTTCCCCACCGTCGCCCGCCCGTCCCGGTCCGCGGCCGCCCTTCGCCCACCGTGGCCGCACGGGTCGCGCGCCACCCTCCGTACCCCGCTTCCGCACCCGCCTCCCGGGCCCCGCGCTCCGGAATTGCCACCCTTTGTCGCCTTCGCACTCCGTCCGCATGGCTGCGCCCGGAGCCGATGGCCCGGTAGGCTTTCCGTGTGATCTTCAAGCGCATCGGAAATGGGCGGCCGTACCCGGACCACGGCCGGGAGAGCACCCGCCAGTGGGCGGATGTTGCCCCTCGCCCGGTACGCCTTGACCAGTTGGTGACGACCAAGCAGCAGCTCGACCTGGAGACGCTGCTCGCCGAGGACTCCACCTTCTACGGCGACCTCTTCGCGCACGTCGTGAAGTGGCAGGGCGACCTCTACCTGGAAGACGGGCTGCACCGCGCCGTACGCGCGGCCCTCCAGCAACGCCAGGTGCTGCACGCCCGCGTCCTCGAACTGGGCTGACACCCCGCCGGAGACCGCCCGACACGGCCCCGCCCCCTGATCGGCGGAACGGATTGGCCCTTTCGGGTGGGGTCTCCCGCCACACATTGATCATTTAGTAGGCATGGGTCGTGCACCGCACTACGCTGCGGACATGAGCATGCTGACGCCCCCCGGCATGGGCGGTAAGAAGTACCGCATCACGGGCGACAGGTATCCGCGGATGCGCCGTCCCCGTCACCGCCGGCGGATCACTCTGCTGATCACTGCCGCCGTCTGCGCCCTCGCCCTGGCCGGGTGGGGCACGCTGCAGCTCATCGATGTCTTCGGCGGCAAGGGCGGTACGGCCCAGGCCGCGCAGGACGAGGAGAAATGCCCGCCGGGCGGCGCGAAGCAGGCCGGCGCGGCATCGTCCGGTACGGGCAAGCCGCTGCCCCGGCCCGCCGACGTCACCGTCAACGTCCTCAACGCGACGGCACGCGCCGGCCTGGCCAAGACGACCGCCGACGAGCTGAAGAAGCGCGGCTTCAAGGTCGGCAAGGTGGGCAACGCCCCGCCCGCCTACGACAAGAAGGTCAAGGGCACGGGCGTACTCCTGGGCGCGCAGACGGCGTCCGACGGAGCCCGGAAGGTGCTGGGCACGCAGCTCGCAGCCGCGGAGTCCAAGACGGACACCCGCAAGACCGGGGACGTCGACCTGATCATCGGCGACACGTTCAAGGCCCTGGCCGAACCGGCCGCCGCCCAGAAGTCGCTCACCGCGCTGACGGCACCGTCGAAGACGGGACCGAACTGCAAGAAGTGATCCGGGGGCCGGGGCGGGGACCGCGACCCGTACGGTACGGCCCGCCCCGAAACCGCTCTGGAAGCCTTGCTAACCCGCCGTGCCGTACATCCGGTCGCCCGCGTCGCCCAGGCCGGGGACGATGTAGCGGTCGGCGTTCAGGCGCTCGTCCACGGCCGCCGTGACGACCGTCACCGGCGCGCCGGCCAGCTCGCGCTCCATCACCTCGACGCCCTCGGGCGCGGCCAGCAGACAGATCGCGGTGACGTCGTCCGCGCCGCGGTTGATCAGCTCCCGGATCGCCGCGACCAGCGTGCCGCCGGTGGCCAGCATCGGGTCCACCACGTACACCTGGCGGCCGGAGAGGTCGTCCGGCATCCGCGTGGCGTACGTGTGGGCCTCGTACGTCTCCTCGTTGCGGACCATGCCCATGAAACCGACCTCGGCCGTGGGCAGCAGCCGGACCATGCCGTCCAGCATGCCCAGCCCGGCGCGCAGGATCGGCACGACCAGCGGGCGGGGGTGGGACAGCCGCACTCCGGTGGTCGCCGTCACCGGGGTGTCGATGTCGACCTGCTCGGTCCGCACATCGCGGGTGGCCTCGTACGCGAGCAGGGTGACCAGCTCGTCGGCGAGGCGCCGGAAGGTCGGGGAATCGGTGCGCTTGTCGCGCAGGGTAGTGAGTTTGTGCGCCACCAGCGGGTGGTCGACGACGTGGATCCGCATGACATCGACAGTAGCCGAGGTCAGGAGCCCCGGCGCCCGCCCCGTCGGCACCGGGCGGGCCGGGAACGGATTCCGCCGCGCTGGCATCGAACCACCGGTCCGGGGGAAAGTGGGCACAAACGCCCGGTCTGTCGCACCGGCGCCGGGCATGGACCTCGTCCCAGGGCGGTGTACGGCGTGCCAGACGGGAATGGGAGCGGAAGCGGCGGCGGGCCCGGCCGCGACGGCGGACGCGGAGGCCGGTCCGGGCGCGGTGGCGGACGCGTCGGCGGAACCCGTCGCGGTGGCGAGCGCGTCGGCGCAACCGGCCGTGGTGGCGGGCGCGCCGATGGCGGCGCGAGCGAAGACGTATACGAAAACGCGCACGGGGACGCGTACGGGGCCGTACACAGGGACGACCCCACCGAAACTCCCGAAGCTCCCGAACCCGACGGCCTGGCCACCGGCGGCGAGAACGACGCGGCGCGCCGGCGGCGGCGCGCCCAGTTCCTCCGCGATCTCAACGAGGCCAAGGAGCTGCGCGACCGCGTCCAGCCCCGCCGCGCCCGGGCGGCCCGGATGCGTCAGGCCATGAGAATGCGCACGTTCCGCTGGTAGCCGAACGCCTCTTTGGCCCCATCAGAACCTTGCGCACCACCCGACGTGAGCCACATCTCTCGGAACGGCCGCACGACGCAACGCCGAAGACCCCGCGCAATCGCGTTGTTTCTGCCACGATTCCGATGGGCGGGGACCTGCGGCGTGAAGGCGTCGCCCCGTCCGACCCGGCACGCCTATGACCAGTGGGAGAGTCACGGTGTACTTCGCCGCACTGCTCGCGCGCACCGAAGACGGGTGGGAAGCGAGCGACACGGAGCTCGACAATGTGGAGACCCTGACCGATCTGGCCGACCTGGCCCGTGAGGCAGCGGTCGACGACGACACGGTGGTGGCATACATCGAGCAGGAAGGCACGTGGTTCGGAGTCGTCCGCGTGGACGGCGAGGACGATCCGCGGATCTTCATCTCGAACGCCGCCGCCGCTGCCCGCAGCTCGTACGGTGCGATGCTCACCGACGAGCTGCTCGGCCGCGACGAGGAGGGTGCGGACGACCTCGACAGCCTCGACCTGGACGGTACGGAGGACGGCGAGCCCGACCCGGCGGACGGCGGGGGCGAGGAGACGGCCGCGTCGGCCGACGTTCCCGTACCACCGTCCGGCCCGCTCGGCGATCCGGGCCTGCTGACCGACCTGGGCATCGGCGAGAAGGAACTGCTCGCCCTCGACACCGACGCCCTGTCCGAGATCGCCGACTCCCTCGGCTGCACGGACGTCCTGGAGGCCGTGCGGTAGGGCCCGTCACGGACACCGGAGGTATCGCCCGTCAGGACATGGAAGGCAAGACCCGTCACGGACACGGGAGGTAAGGCCCGCCACGGGCGCTGGCGGTAACACCCGTCCCGGACACTGGGGGCATGACCGCCCCCGTGCCCGGCTCCGTGCCCGGCCCCCTCCCCGCCTCGCCGCTCCACACCCCGGCGCCCGATCCACTGCGCGATCCCTGGACCGCCGCGATGCGACAGGCGCTGGACGAGGCCGCCCTCGCCCCCGGGACCGGTGACGTCCCGGTGGGCGCCGTCGTGCTGTCCGCGGACGGCACGGTGATCGGTACCGGCCGCAACGAGCGCGAGGCGACCGGTGACCCCACCGCCCACGCCGAGGTACTCGCCATCCGGGAGGCCGCCCGCGCGCTCGGCTCGTGGCGGCTGACCGGCTGCACCCTCGTCGTCACCCTGGAGCCGTGCACGATGTGCGCGGGCACCATCGTGCTGTCCCGCCTCGACCGCGTCGTATACGGAGCGGCCGACGAGAAGGCGGGCGCCGTCGGCTCCCTCTGGGACGTCGTACGCGACCGCCGCCTCAACCACCGCCCCGAAGTGATCACCGGCGTCCTCGCAGCCCCCTGCGCCACCCTCCTGACCACCTTCTTCCGCTCCCGCTGACCTCTGCGCCCCCGCTCCTCCGGATACCGATTTCGGCCTACGGCCCCCGTGGGCTAGAGTTCCTCTCGGTAGCGTGTCCGAGCGGCCGAAGGAGCGCGCCTCGAAAGCGCGTGAGGGGGCAACTCCTCCGTGGGTTCAAATCCCACCGCTACCGCTTGTAACACCCCTCTGATCTGCGGAGACGCGGTCAGGGGGGTGCTTTGCGTGTTGCACATGCAGCACAGCGGTGTTGCACATGCGCTCCGCTTGCCCCGGATCGGCACCACCTCCCTTGGGCGCGGGCCTTCGCACCCTCCCCTCCGTGGGACCTGGTCCCACGGATCCCACAGGGGCAGCCCGCCGCACGCGAGCTGCCGGGCCGCACCCGGCGGGCACGATTCCGAGCACCTGTACGGCTACCAGCTCGCGTACGCCTCTTGGCGAATCCCCGAGGACCAGCCGAACGGTCCCGCACAATCGGCGCTGCCACACGCGCGGCACACCGACCCCGAATCCGAGCGTGAGGCCGAAGACCGCATCTGACCTGCTGTTGCACCAGGCCAACCACCCACCCTCCGGTAACCCGCCCGCCTCCATGTCCCGGACGATTCGACGGGGAATCGGGCACAGACCTTGAGGAATGGCCGCAGAGGGGCACCGGAACAGGACCGGAGTCGACGGGACAGATGTCAGTCGGCTGCGTGCGCGCCGGCAGGAAGAGACGGTGCCGTGCTGGCGCCGCGCCGCTTACTGATCGCCGCCCCGGCGCAGATGAGTCCGATCAGGAACGGGTGGACGGCGCCGCGTTCGATCAGCCCGATGACGCCGACGGGGTCATCGCCCGCGCTCACGATCAGGCCGAGGTAGGCGGCCATCGACACCAGGCCGATCACGCCCACCGTGATGAGAGCTCGCCCCGTACGCGGGGAGACACCGATGCGCTGCCAGCGACGCCCGAGCACGATGGCCAGCACATTTCCACCGACGAAGCCCAGGAACGCGCCCGTGCTGTGGTACTGCCCGGAGCCGTCCTCAAGCGCCTCGCCGGATCCGGGAAACAGGGCGAGCAGGACACCGCCCACGGCCAGCATCGCCGCGGGCACCAACGTGGCCCACCGGCCCCGCCCCGCCAGGTCCCGCAACGCGACGATCCCCGCCAGGATCGTGAGGCCGAACAAGAAGAAGCCGGCATTCATCACCCAGGCCAACGGCGAGTACATGTACTGCCCGAACAGAGTCGACGGCCCGTGAACGCCCAGGTTGCTGATGAAGTGATGGGTGTAGCTGTAAGCGGGATCGGTCCACACCATCGCGGCGGTGAACTCCGCGAGCAGGAAGATCACCGGTCCGGCGATCAGCAGTCTTCCCGCGCTCCGGCGCTGAGCAGGCGCGGCAGGTCCGGAGTCGCGAGGCGAGATCAAGTCGATGCCTTCTGTCATGTCCGTGTCCTTCATTCGTCCGCCGGAGGCGGCGCCCTAACCGGGCCCCAAGAGACCTCACTGGCTTCACTCGGACTCTTACTATACCGAGTGTATCTATACTCTTGGTATAGGATTACCTCAGGGGTAGAATCGAGGCCATGGAGAACGACGCGCCCGTCGGGCGACGTGAGCGGAAGAAGACAGCGACCCGGACGGCGATCCTGGAAGCGGCGACCAGCCTGTTCCTTGAGCGCGGGTTTGACGCGGTCACGGTGCGCGAGATCGCGGACAAGGCGGACGTGACGCCCAAGACGGTCTTCGCGCACTTCCCCCGCAAAGAGGCGCTGGTCTTCAGCACGGAGAACGAGCAGCAGGACCGGCTCGTGGCGGCCGTCAGAGACCGCACCCCGCAAACGACGGTCTCCGAAGCACTGAAGGCGCACTATCTCGCCGAGATCACCCTGCTGCAGACCGAACCCATGAGCCGGATCATGGCCCTCATGGAGGACACCCCCTCCCTCATCGAGTACGCCGAGAGGATGTGGCTACGCCACGAGGACGCCCTCATCGCGGTGCTCACCGAAGAGTTCGGGCTCGCCGAACCGAGTGCGGAAATCCGCTTCTACGCGCGGTTCGCCCTACAGATCCCGCTCATGGCCCGTCAGGACGATCCCGAGTCGGCCATGGAGGTGGGGTTCGAGCTGCTCGATCAGGGGTGGGCTCGCTACGGCTCCGCGCACCGATAGCTCGCCCCATCGTTCAGCACCCGGCCGGGAACGCGGCGCACGGCACGACGGCAGCCACCCCGACTCCCAGTGAGTCCTCGTGCAAACTACGACGCTCAGTGTTTGTGGCCTTATCCGGAACCGGCACGAGGCATCGTGGTCGCGGCCTCGTTGGTCCCCGCGCAGGCCCATTGACCACGGAAAGTGAAAAGGCAGGAGCTGATGCACACGGTATTGAGGCATGGGCTCAGATGCCGTCCATAGGGGCTCAGCGACGCATACCTGCGAAGTGCCGAGTGGCTGCGGCGACCCAGTTGTCCCACCGCTCCCTCCGTGCTGCATGTGCAGCGCGGAGCCCGATTGGGCAGGACCGGACCCGGCACTACAGGCCCCAGACGCCCCCATTCGTCCGCCTCTTCGAGAAAACCGCAGGTGAGAAGCCTCATCTTGACGGGTTCAAATCCCACCGCTCCCGCTTGTAAACACCCCTCTGATCTGCGGAAACGCGATCAGGGGGGTGTTTTGCGTGCTGCATGTGCAACACGGCGCTGCACAAACGTTTCGTACAGCCCGGTCGGATGCCGCATCTCTTGAGAACACCGGCCTCTACCCCGTTCTCTCCGTGGACCCCGACCTCACAGAACCCCCCGACGGCCCGGCCGCAAGATGAGGATCGTCGGCGGGTTGCGGGGCGGGTGCGCGGGAGGGGGACGCCAGACTGTGGTCGCGGCCGTGGCCGTACGGGAGCGCTGACTGATGACTGGTGCGAAGACGGACGTCGAAGGTGCGGCGGAGCAGCCGGGGTTCGACCGGCGGCTGCTGCCGCCGATGCTGCTGGGCTCGATACTGAACCCGATCAACACGACGGTCATCTCCGTCGCGCTCGCCCCCATCGGGAACGCCCTGGGCACGCCGGCCTCGCAGACCGCGTGGCTGGTCTCCGCCCTCTACCTGGCCACCTCGCTCGGGCAGCCGGTCGTGGGCCGGCTCATCGACATCTTCGGGCCGCGCCGGCTCCTTCTCCTCAGTACCGGTCTTGTCGCCGTCGCCGGTGCCGTCGGCACCCTGGCGCCGGACCTCACCGTGTTGGTCGTCGCGCGTGTCCTGCTCGGGTTCGGTACCTGCGCCGGCTATCCCGCCGCGATGGCGCTGCTGCGCAGCGAGGCCGAGCGCACCGGGCGGGAGAGCCCCGGCGGGGTGCTCACCGCCCTCGCGGTCGCCAACCAGACCGTCGCCGTCGTCGGCCCGCTGCTGGGCGGTCTGCTGATCGCGGTGGGTGGCTGGCGGGCGACGTTCGCGCTGAATGTGCCGCTGGCCGTCGCGGCCATGCTGTGGAGCCGGTGGCGGCTGCCCAGGCCGGCCGACGCGGGTGGGCCTCCGCGGCGTGGGGGCTTGGCCACCCAGCTCGACCTGCCCGGCATGGGCCTGTTCGCCGCCATGCTCATCTCCCTGCTGCTTTTCCTGATGAACCCGCACCTGCGCGACTGGTATCTGCCGGTGATCGCCGCAGCAGCGGGAGCCGCGTTCGCGGCGCGGGAGCTGCGGGCCCCCGCTCCCTTCATCGACCTGCGGGTACTCCGCGGCAACACGCCGCTCCTGGCCACCTACGGGCGCGCCCTGGTCGCCTACGTCGTCAGCTACGCCTTCCTCTACGGTTTCAGCCAGTGGACCGAGGAAGGCTACGGACTGACGCCCTTCCACGCCGGGCTGGCCCAGGCCCCCATGTTCCTGCTCGCGGTCGGCGTCTCGGTCATGGCCGGGCGCCGCGAGGGTGTGCGCGGGAAGCTGCTGGCCGGTGCGGCCGGGCAGATCGTCGCCTGCCTGGTGATGCTGACGCTCTCGGGGGAGAGCCCGCTGTGGATGCTGCTCTTCGTCTCCTTGGTCTTCGGTGTCCCGCAGGGCCTGAACAACCTGGCCCTGCAGAACTCCCTCTTCCACCAGGCCGATCCCGAGCGCACCGCCTCCTCGGCCGGGCTGCTGCGCACCTTCGCCTACATCGGCTCGCTGATCGCCTCGTCCGCGACCGCCGCGTCGTTCGGGCAACGCGCCGACACCGGCGGCATGCACCGGCTCGCCTGGGTCATGCTCGCCGCCGGCGTGCTCTATCTCCTGCTGACCGTCTTCGACCGCACGCTCGGCCACACGGCGACAACGGACACCCTGGCAGCAGACGCCCAGCTGGCGAAGTGACCCCGAGCAGACCCGCCCGCCCCACGCGTCGACGACGGGGGCGGGTGATCGGAGACCGGGCGGTGCCGCGTGACGTGCTCCGGTTGCTGTGATGGGGTGAAGTCCACCGCCGCCAGTCGGACCCGGCCGGAGCGTCGGCCCGGTCCGCCACGGCCCGGGCCACTAAAAAGGCGACCGGCGGCCCGTACGCCGAGGGTGACTCATCGCGTTGCCCGGACCGCTTCTCCGGCACGAATCCTTCTGTCCGACCCGTTGCCGGTCGCCCCTGCCTTCCGCCTGCCCGGGAAGAGGCCCAATGAAAGTGGAACCCTTGTCCGACGCGCTTGGCGTGCAGGTCAGCGGTGTCGCGCTGCAGGACTGCTCGTCGGGTGAGCTGACGGATCTGCTGCGGCTGGTCGAACAGGCGGGACTGGTGGTGTTCCGGCGCCAGTCGCTCGACGACCGCGAGATGCACTCCCTGGCGCGGCGTATCGGCCCGCTGGAGGAGTCCTCGCGGAAGGTGTGCCTGTCGCCGGATTTCCCGCAGATCAGCTATCTGTCCAACCTGCGGGACGAGTCCGGTGACCCCATCGGCTTCGCCGGGGCCGACACCGACTACTGGCATTCCGACCAGCAGCACCGCGAGAATCCGGCGACGCTGGCGGTCTTGTACTGCGTCGTCCCGGCCGTTTCCGGGGGCGCGACGAGCTTCCTGCCGACCGAGGTCGGCGCGATGGGGCTGGACGAGCGGACCGTCGCGGAACTCGCCGCGCGGCGGGCGGTCTACGAGCCGGCCTTCAACCACGACAACGCGCCCCAGATCCGGGTGTCACACCCCGCACTGCTGGTCAGCCCCGCCTCGGGGAAGCGCTGTGCCTACGTCAGCGACAACACGCTGGAGTTCACCGGGCTGGACGCCGAGCAGTCCCGGCAGCTGAAGGCCACCGTGGTGCACCGGATGATCCGGCCATCGCGTGTCTACTCCCATCGCTGGGCCACGGGCGACTTCGCCCTCTACGACAACGCGCAGCTGCTGCACCGGCGGGAGGAGTTCCGGGGGCGGCGCTGGCTGAAGGCGACCAAGATTTTCGCACCCAAGGACATTTTCGCCGTGCCCGCCGGGGAGGTCGTCACCGGTCTTCCGGCCGGCCGATCTGCCTCTCGGGTCATGGAGGTGAGCGGCGATGTCTCCTGACGCGGACACCATGCCCGCCTCGCCCCCAGCGGTGATGCGCGAGGTCCGCGAGGTGATCGCGGACAGTTCCCACGTCCTGACCAGAGGCCGGACGCTGCGGCGTCCGGAACCCGTGGTGATCCGGGCGGGCCGGCACGGCGGACTGCCGTTCGACAGCATCACCTCCGACCTCTACCTGGGGTGCCTCCCCGCGTCGCAGATCTGTTACGGCAGCTGCTTCGCCGCCCGCGGCTCGTTCGACGCCGGCTACGACTTCGGCATCCGGGTCGAGAACGTGCTCGACACCGACCTGCTGCGCTCGGACCTGCGGGCCCTGCCGGACGACCAGCGTTTCCTGCGCAACGGCTGGAACAGCGACGCCTCGTGGAACTGGCCCAAGGCGTACCAGCTGGCGCGCCTGGTCCGGGAGTCCGGCCGGTGCCCGGTGTTCGTCACCAAGTACTTCCGCACGATCGATTCCGGCACGCTGTCCGGCCTGGTCGAGGCCGGGGCCGAGCTGCGGGTGTCGGTGAGCGCGCTGGACACCGCCGGGCAGCTACGGCAGCGCCTGGCGGGCCTGCTGGCCTATCAGCAGGCAGGCGGTGTGGCGGTGGCAGTGGTGATGACATCGCTGTTCGCCGAGGAAGCGCTCAACCGGCGGCAGGACGACCTGGTCGAGTGGATCGTCCGGCAGGACATCAACGGCGCGGAGAACAGCCTGCGCGTCCCACCGGCCCTGCCGGTGAGCCGCCTGCTGGACCACGACCAGGTCGGTGTGCTGGACGACAGCGGCGACCTGTGGGCGGGCCGTCTGTACGGCGACCGGTTGCCGGTACCCACCATCACCTCCATGCCCTGCGACTACCCGGGCCTGCCGTGGCGGCGCCGTTCCGAGCTGGACCTCGACCAGCTCGAAGCCTGGCGGCAGGATCCGGTCCGCACCCACGAGGAAGTGCTGTCCGGCCGGCGGCTGGCCAAGCCGCGGCAGTGCGGGGTCTCCCGGACCTGGCTGCCCGAAGACGCACCCGCAGCACCGGGCGAACCCCGTTGAGACCGCGCCGAAAGGGTGGCACCCATGTTGGACCTTGAGAAGAAGACCACCAGCGACGACGGCAGTGTCAGATTCGTCTGGCGGCTGCCCGGCGGCCATCAGGTGGAAAGCGTTCTGTTCCGTACGACCGCGGACAGTTTCATCCAGCCCTCCGCACAGGCGGCCGAGCGCCCGCTGAGCCTGCCCAGCGGAGCCGTGGTGTGCGTGTCCAGCCAGGCCGGCTGCAACGTCGGATGCCGGTTCTGCGCCACCGCCCTGCAACCGATGAAGCACAACCTGTCCGCCGAAGAGATCTGCGCCCAGGTGATCCGCTCCGCCCGGGAGGAGAACGTGCGCGGCGGCACCCGGGTGGTGTTCGCCGGCATGGGCGAGCCGATGCTCAACTACGAGCCGGTGCGGGACGCCGCCCTCCACCTGACCGGCCGCGAGGACGTGCACAACGTGGCCGTCTCCACCATGGGCATCGTCCCGGCCATCCAGCGCCTGGCGGCCGAGGCGCCCGCGGTGGACCTGTACGTCTCACTGCACGCGGCCAACGACACCCTGCGCACCAGCCTGGTCCCCCTCAACCGCAAGTACCCGATCGGCGACGTGCTGGAAGCGGCGCGCGCCTTCGCCCAGGAGACCGGCCGGCGGGTGGACATCAGCTACCTGTTGCTGAAGGGCATCAACGACTCCCCGCAAGACGCCCGGGAACTGGCCGCGCTCCTGGACCGGAACCTGTTCACGGTCAAGCTCCTGCTGTGGAACACGGTGCCGGGGCTGCCCTTCGAGCGGGTACCGGACGAACGGGCCGTCGAGTTCGCCGGCTGGCTGGACGATTGCGGGCAGCCCGCCTACGTCATCCCGAGCAAGGCGCGGGACGTGGACGCCGGCTGCGGCCAGATGATCACGACCCAGCCGTCCGCATCGAGGCTGCGACGCGTCACCCGCGAGTTCAGCGCGCCGTCGTAGCCCCAGGGAGAGATCGCCGATGAGAATCCTCCTCGTCTCGGGGCTGGGCCCGGCGGTGAAGAACAGCGGCTACCTGGCCGGGACCGCCTTCGACCCCGTCACCGACAACGCGGCACACTATTACCGCACCGCTCTGCCGGGTTTTGACCTCTCCCGGCTGCACTACTCCTCCGGCCAGGGGCTGCGCCCGCTGCTGCGCCGCCGGACGACCGAGACGCCCCACCTGACCACCTTCACCCTGCGCTCCATCCTCGACGCCCTGCCCGTCGAGTACACCCACGTCGACACCAGCACCGTGTGGGCCGGCCAGGACGCCGAGGCCACCGGCGAGTACGACGTCGCCCTGCTGTCCACCACGTTCATCTGGGACCGGCGCTCACTCGCCGACGCCGTGGCGTGGATCAGCCGCAGGTGGCCGTCCGCCGTGCTCGTGGTCGGCGGCCAGTACAGCAACCTGAAGTACGCCCAGATCCTGCGCGACCACCCCGAGATCGCCCACGTCCTGCGCGGCGACGCCGAAGAAGCGCTGCCCGCGCTGCTCCAGGCGGTGGCGGGCCGCCAGGACCTCACCGAGGTGCCCAACCTCGTCACCCGCGACGACGCCGGACGCCCGGCGTCCACCCCGCTGACCTACATCGACCTCGAAGCCCACCCCTCGCCGGGGTTCCACCTCAAGGCGCCGATCGTCCCGTACGAGTCGATGCGCGGCTGCCCCTTCGCCTGCGGATTCTGTTCGTTCCCGCACGCCTCGCCCCAGTGGCGCTACAAGTCCGCGGAGAAGATCTTCGGCGACTGGGCCCGGTACGCGGACCGGACCGGCGCCCGCCACATCAAGGCCATGGACTCGACCTTCACCGTCCCGCCCACCCGGCTGCGCGCCCTGTGCGACCTCCTGCCGGCTCTCGACCTGGGCTGGGAAGCGTACAGCCGGGCCAACTCCATCAAGACCCCCGACGACGTGCGCCGGCTGACCGACGCGCACTGCCGCAGCCTGAGCATCGGCTTCGAATCGATGAGCGAGCAAACGCTCCGCGACATGGACAAAAAGGTCACCGCCCGGCACAACCGCAACGCCTTCGAACTGCTCCACGGCAGCCCCGTCGACTACCGCTGCTCCTTCATGGCGGGCTACCCGGGAGAGACCCCCGAGGAGTTCGCCCGCACCCGGAACTTCCTCGCCGAGGACTACGCCGGCTACTTCCTGCTCAGCGTCTTCTCCCTCCAGGACGAGACCATGCCGGTCTGGCAACGTGCCCGGGAGTTCGGCCTGGTGGTCGACGACCCGGACGACGCCGACTACTCATGGCGGCACCACGGGATGGACGAACCGACCGCCCGGGCGCTGGTCACCGACACCCTCGACACGGTGCGCACCCGCAACGACGACGCGGTCCTCATCCTCTGGCAGGGCGGTTACGAGCACCCGCCGATGCCCGACTACTCCCGGCCGCACAACAGGCGCGTCGAGAAGACCATCGAAAGACTCGGCATGCTTCCCAGGGACGAACCCGACCCCACCCGCGCCCGGGACCGTGCAGCGACGTGGCTGAGGGAGCTGACGGACCTGGGTGTCCACCTGACCGACGAAACCCGCGACATGGCCACCGCCCCAAACGCCCCCACGACGCACAGGCCCAACGATGTGGCCCCGGCGGGACACGTACCCGACGTCACTGCCGCCAGCAGCGTCTGAGCGGCCGCATGTCTTGATCGGGGACGCATAGGGTTCCAGATTTCGGTCCCGGTCCCGGTCCCCGGCATAGCTACGCCAGGCATCCGCCGACCTGGGCTGCGTGTGCGGCGACCCAGGTCAGGGCCGCCCGGCGCATGGACGAGTGCCCGAACGCCCGGCAAGCGGCCCGGGCTTCGGGTGGCACCTCGGCAACGAAGAGCACGCTCCCGCTGTATGTTGAACGTGCAAGCAACCGTCCCGAGAAGGCGCCGCCCCAGATGAGCAACACCGAAGTGAACCCCGCCGAGTTGCACTGCGCGCCGGGTGACCGGGCGCCCGAGGTCGAGGTGCTCGCGCCGCGTGATGTGCCACTGGGCGGCCCGCGGGCCATGACCGTGCGCCGTACGCTGCCGCAGCGCTCCCGTACCCTCATCGGCGCCTGGTGCTTCGCCGACCACTACGGCCCCGACGACGTCGCCGAGACCGGCGGCATGGACGTCGCGCCGCATCCGCACACCGGCCTGCAGACGGTGAGCTGGCTGTTCAGCGGGGAGATCGAGCACCGGGACAGCCTGGGGACCCACGCGTACGTACGGCCGGGCGAGCTGAACCTCATGACGGGCGGCCGCGGGATCAGCCACTCGGAGGTGTCGACCGGGCGGACCACCGTGCTGCACGGGGTGCAGCTGTGGGTGGCGCTGCCCGCGGAACACCGCCTCACGCAGGCCGATTTCCAGCACCACGTGCCCCGTCCCGTACAGGACGGCGGGGCCGGGATCAGCGTGTTCCTGGGCACGCTGGCGGGTGTCACCTCGCCGGTGCCGACCTTCACCCCGCTCCTCGGTGCCGAGATCGTCCTCGCGCCGGGTGCGACGGTCACCCTCGCCGTGGACCCCGCCTTCGAGCACGGCCTGCTCGTCGACCAGGGCACCGTCCGCCTGGCCGGCACCCTGCTGCGCCCGGCCGAACTCGGCTACGCCTGCCCCGGCCGCGACAGCCTGACCCTCACGAACGAGTCGGACGCCCCCGCCCGGACCGTTCTGCTCGGCGGCACGCCGTTCGAGGAGGAGATCGTCATGTGGTGGAATTTCATCGGGCGTTCGCACGCGGATATCGCCCGGGCCCGCGAGGAGTGGATGGCGGCGGGGAATCGGTTCGGTGAGGTTCGCGGGTACGACGGTGATCGGTTGCCCGCGCCTGAACTTCCCATGGTGGCGCTGAAACCGCGGGGGCGGGTGCGTTGACCGACGCGGTCAGGAATGCGGAATGACCGGCGATCCGCGCTCCCGAACGTACTGCGAAATGCGCGGGGACAGCGGCAGAACACTGGATGCGCCACACGCATTCATCGGATGACGAACAATCATTGGTGCCCCCGGAAGAACACCCATACCGTTTCCCATGGTGCTGCTCAGCACCCAGGCTCCCCTTTACCCCCGAAGGGGAGCCCGTATGTGTCACGGGTCGGTTCTCGGAGGTTTCCGCGGTGGGCGATTGTTTCTTCGACGTGGTGGTGGTCGGTGGCGGGCCGGTCGGGTTGCTGCTCGCCGCGGAGTTGCGCACGGCGGGCGCCTCGGTGCTGCTCGTGGAGCGCCGTTCCGAGGTCGACACGACGGTCAAGGCGGGCGTCCTCGGGCCGTTGGCGGTCGAGGCGCTGGAGCGTCGGGGGCTGCGCGGGCAGCTCGCCGAGGTGGAGCAGGAACGCTTCCGGCAGGCTGCGAGGACCGCGGCCGCAGCCGCGGGGGTTGCGGACCCCGCCCTGTTGCCCAAGAGCGCCGTACGGCTCGGGCCGACCAATCACTTCGCGGGTCTCGAATACCTCGAACCGGCGCGGGTGAAAGGTTCACAGCGGCGGCGTATGGCGGTCAATCAGCGGGCTCTCGAACTGATTCTGGCCGATCACGCCCGGCGCCTGGGAGTCGATTTCCGCCGCGAGCACGAACTGACCGGATTACGTCAGGACGGCGACGGCGTGACCGTCTCGATTCGCATGCCCGGCGGTGGGTTGGAAGCCCGTTGCGCATTTCTCGTGGGGTGCGACGGTGGGCACAGCAGCGTACGCAAGCTCCTCGGCATCGACTTCGCGGGGACCGGCGCGACGCTCACCGGGCGGCAGGCCGTCGTGGAACTCGCCGACCCCGCCGCCCTGCGCCTGGGCTGGCACCGCACCGACCAGGGCATGCTCGCCTACGGGCTCGGAGTGAACCGTGTCTTCACCGTGGAGTTCACCGGCCCGCCCGCCGCCAAGGACGAACCCGTCACCCTCGACGAGATGCAGGAAAGCATGCGCCGCACCAGTGGCGTCGACGTCGAGCTGCTTTCCGTCACGGCACCGACGCGTTTCACCGACAACGCCCGGCAGGCCGCCGAGTACCGGCGCGGCCGGGTGTTCCTGGCCGGCGACGCCGCGCACGTCCACCCTCCGTTCGGCGCACAGGGCCTCAACGTCGGCCTGCTGGACGCGGTCAACCTGGGCTGGAAGCTGGGGGCCGCCGTCGCGGGCTGGGCTCCGGACGGCCTGCTGGATTCGTACGCCGCCGAGCGCCACCCGGCCGGGCGGCGGCTCATGGACAGCACCCGGGCCCAGACCGCGCTGATGCGGCCCGACGCCCAGACCGGCGCGCTGCGCGAGCTGTTCGCCCGCCTGATGCGCTTCGACGACGTCAACGAGCACCTGTGGAACCTGCTGACCGGCCTGGACGAGCGCTACGCCCTGGGTGACGAGCACCCGCTGGTCGGCACCCTGTGCCCGAACTGGAAGCTGCTGCTGCGGGAGAGCGGCCCCCAGGAATCCGGCCCCGTGGACACGGGCCTGGCCACGGACGTGGCGGAATTGATGCGCGGTGGGCGCGGACTGCTGCTCGACCTCACCGGCGCTCCCCCCGTGGGCTGGTCCCAGCACGTGGACACCGTGCGGGTGGTGCCCGACACCGAGGGGCTCGACGTGGACGGCACGGAAGCGGCCTCGTACGCGGAACTCCAGTCCGTGAGCGCTCTGTTGCTGCGCCCGGACGGGTGCATCGCATGGGCCGGTACGCCCGGCGACGGGGGCGGCCCGCAGGTGTCGCTGCTGGAGGCGCTGCGCCGGTGGTTCGGCGCCGCCGTGTAGCCCGGTACGGTCACCGCGTGCCCCCTGTCCGGCGTGCGTTCACCGCGTGCCCCCTGTCCGGCCCCGGCCCCATGCCGTCACGACAGCACGGCCCGTACGGAATCCCGTACGCGTGACCGCAGCCAGGCGTGTGCCGGGTCGGCGTCGTCGCGGGGGTGCCAGGCCAGGGACAGCTCCACGGGCGGCAGGTCGAGCGGGAGTTCCCTGGTGACCAGGCCGAGTGCCTGGACGCTGCGCCGGTATTGGCGCCAGGGCACGAGTCCCACCACATCGTGGCGGTTGACCAGGAGCAGCAGGGTGGCGGCGAAGGTCGGTGCGGACACGGTGATGCGCCGGCCCAGGCCCAGTCCGGCCAGCGCTTCGTCGAGCGGGCCGGACAGGCGGCCGCGCCGGGACGTCGTGATGTGCCGTGCGGCGGCCACCCGTTCGGCCGTCACCTCGCCCTGGGCGAGGGCGTGGTCCGGGCGCATGACCAGGACGTGGTGGTCCGTCGCCAGCGCTTCCGTGCGCACCTCGGGAGCCGCCGGTCCCAGTACGCCCATTTCGAGGTCGGTGCTGCCTTCCCGCAGCCCGGAGTGGTCCCCGGGCGGTTCCGCGAGGAAACGCAGGGTCACTCCGGGAGCTTCGTTCTCCACGCAGGAGACGAGGTGGTCGCCGACCGAGGTGACCATCGCGTCGTTGGCGGTCACGGTGTAGGTGCGTTCCAGCGATTTCAGGTCCGGTTCGCCCGTCGGCGCCAGCACCGTCCGTACCCGCCGTACCAGCTCGCGCACCTCGCTGCGCATCGCCACGGCGCGCGGTGTCGGCTGCATGGCGTGTCCGGCCCGCACCAGCACCGGATCGCCGACCGCTTTGCGAATGCGCCCCAGGGTGCGGCTCATGGCCGGCTCCGATACGTGCAGCCGCTCGGCCGCGGCGGTGACCGAGCACTCGTCCAGCAGTGCGTCGAGGGCCACCAATAAGTTGAGATCCAGTTTCGAATGCACGGGGCGCATTCTATTTATCACTCACCTGCATTTGAAGTTATCCCGCCGCATTTCTACGGTCATCCGAACCAGCAGCGAGAAAGGAAGGACATGAACGCGCACAGCGCAGCAACAGCCTCCGGCCAGCGGCACGGTGCAGCATCCGGCGCCCCTGGCCGCACCGGACGGCAAGGCGGGCGGACGCCCGGCGGCACGGACCAGGGCAAGGTCCCGCGTCTGATGAACGCCGCCGTCATGGCCGTCCAGGCCATGGTGTCCGGCGTCAATCTGGCCCTGCCGCAGCTTTCCGCCAGTGCGCTGCACCCGTCGGCGACCCAGACCGTGTGGATCGTGGACCTGTACGTCCTCGTCTTCGCGGCCTTTCTCATACCGGCCGGGGCGCTGGGCGACCGCTGGGGCCGCAAGCCCGTACTCATCACCGGGCTGGGCGTCTTCGCGCTGGGCTGCCTGGGCTGTGCGCTGGCGCCCAGTGTCCCCGTCCTGCTGGCGTGCCGCGCGGTCTCCGGCCTGGGCGCCGCGCTGGTCATGCCCGCCACGCTCGCCCTGTCGCTGGCGGTGACCCCGCCCGCCAAGCGCGGCCAGGCGGTCGGCGCCTGGTCGGGCGCCACGGGCCTGGGCGGCATGCTGGGCAACGTCGTGGCCGGCGGCACGCTCCAGTTCTTCTCCTGGCCGGTGTTCTTCGCCCTCTTCGTTCCGGTCGCCATCGTGCTCGCGGTGCTCGCGGCCCGGTACGCGCCGGCCACCGGGCGGCATGCCGCCCGCCTCGATCCGGTCGGCACGGCGCTGCTCGTCGTCACGCTCGCCGCCCTGCTGTTCGGCCTGGTCGAGGGGCGGGAGATGGGCTGGGCCTCGGTGCCCGTGCTCACCGGCTTCGCCGTCTCCCTCCTCGCCGGAGCGGCCTTCGTCGGCCATGCGCTGCGTGCCGAGGCCCCTTTGGTCGACCCGCGCTTGTTCCGGCTGCCCGCCGTCCGCACCGGGACGCTCGGTGTGGCGGCCGCCTTCCTCGGCATGTTCAGCCTCTTCTACCTCAATGCCCAGTACCTGCAGTACGCCAAGGGATTCAGCGCCCTCGCCACCGGGCTCGCGATCCTGCCGCAGGGCCTGTGCATGAAGTTCGTCTCGCCGCGGGCGGCCCGGCTGGCCGGGCGGTGGGGGACACGCCGGGTCGTGGCGCTCGGCATGGCTCTCATCGTCGCCGGGCTTCTGCTGCTGTCCCTGTCGACCGCACGCACGCCGTACTGGATCTACGTCATCGACCTGCTCGTCATGGCATCCGGCATGGGCCTCGCCACCCCGCCGCTGTCCAGCGGAATCGTGGGGGCGCTGCCCAAGAGCCAGAGCGGTGTGGGTTCCGCGCTGAACAGCACCGCGCGCGAACTCGGCAGTGCCCTCGGCGTCGCCGTGGTCGGCACGGTCCTCACCGCCGGGTTCACTGCCCGGCTCCCGGCTCCTGTCGCGCCCCACGCGCACTCGGCCTCGGACGCGATGGCCGCGGCGGAGCACCTGGGCGCCGCCCAGCACGCCGCCGCGGTCACGGCGTTCACCGACGCCATGGCGATCGGCTACCGGGTCGTCGCGGTGATCGTCGCCGTAGCCGCGGTGGCGGTACTGCTCGGCAAGCGCAGCGGCGCCCCGGGCAGCGGCGGGAACGGCGAAGCCCGTCCGGCCTCCGGCGACGCGCCGCAGGGCGGGCGGGAGTCCACGTGAACGTTACGGAACACGATCGCGCCCCCGTGGGCCAGGACGTACCCGCCCACTCGAACGCCGACGGCCGCACGACACCCGCGCACGGCGGACGGGACGTGGGCCGTGCGGTGGCGGTCGGAATCCTGCTGGCGGCCGTCGTGTGCGGCACGCTGGTCACCGGCCCCCTGGCCTTCGCCGTCCTGGCCGCGGTAGGAGCCCTGGCGGCGGTCGCCGAACTGGGCCGCCGGTTGCGGCAGTCGGGCCTACGTGTGGCGCTCGCGCCCGTCCACCTCGGAACGCAGCTGATGGTGTGGACCGGTTGGTGCTTCGGCGAAGGCGCCCTGCTACGCGTCACCGCGGCCGCCGTACTCGTCTGCCTCGCCTGGCACCTGGCGTACGGCACGGCCGGATACCTGCGGAGCGCGGCGGCGTCCGTACTGCTGCTCGGCTACCTGGCCCTGCCGGCGTGCTGCGCGGTCCTGCTGGTCCAGAAGCCGCACGGCGCGCTGCTCGTACTGGCGGTGATCGCCTGCGTGGTGGCCACCGACACCGCCGGGTATGTGACCGGGGCCCTGCTCGGCCGCCACCCCATGGCGCCGGCCATCAGCCCCAGGAAGAGCTGGGAGGGCTTCGCCGGCTCACTGTCGGCGGCTGCCGTCGTCGGCGTGGCCGCACTGGGGTGGGTGGCGCAGACGCAGTGGTGGCAGGGCGCTCTCTTCGGCGGCTTGATCGCCCTGGCGGCCGTGGGAGGCGACCTCGTCGAGTCCGCGGTGAAACGGGACCTGGGCATCAAGGACATGAGCGCCCTGCTGCCCGGGCACGGCGGCCTGATGGACCGACTGGACTCCATTCTGCCGGCCATGGTGGCGGCCTGGAGCGCGCTCGGTCTCGTCCATTGAAAACACAACATATTCAGCTCTTCCTCGGCTTCGCGCCGGAAAGGCACATCCTTACCTGCATACCGCAATGACTACGCAAAGAGAGTAAAGGCCGCTTGCCCAGTCATATGCGGATGATAGATGATCTGACCCAGAGGCAGGCGCGCGCCCGGAGTAAAACAAGCAGCCCACGGGGATCCCGTTGCTTTTTAGCCGACAGGAGGGCAAGCAAGACCATGAACTCTGAGGAACTCAAAGCGGCGAATTCCGCCATCGGCCTGATTTCCAAAAAGTGGGACCTGTCCGTGCTCGTGGCCCTGCAGGCCGCGACGCGTGGACACGCGGAATTGGTCCGCCGCACGGGCCTGGACCGCAAACAACTGACCCGCGTCCTGCGCCGCCTCGAAAGCGCGAGCCTCGTGCACCGCTCGGTGGACACCGCAAGCTCTCCGGTGCGCGTCTGGTACCGGTTAACCAAGGCCGGCCATCAACTGCTGCACCTCGTGGTCGGATTCGCCGACTGGTGGGAGAAAGGTCCGGCCGCCTCCGCGGAGGCGGCCGAGCCCAGGGCCGCCTGCCTGGTCTGACATCCGTCCGTACCGGGACGGGCGCGACGCGCACCAGCTCACGGCGGTGCGCGTCGCACCCGTCTGCCGCTTGTCCCCGGGTTCAGCACGGCAAGAGACCGTATCCGGAACCCGGCCCGGTCATGCCGCGTCGGCGGCCCGGGCCTCGGCGAGCCAGCGCGCCGCCGTCTCCCGGGTCTGCCCGGCGCTCAACAGCCGCTCGGTCACGGCCTCCGGTGTCGCGCCGTCAGCCAGCGCCCGCGCCACGTACGGGAAGAACCGTGCCCGCTCGATCGCGGCGCGGTTGCGTTCCACCGCCTGCCGCAGGCTCTGGTGCGCCTGCGCGGCGAGTACGTCGGCGAGCACTTCCAACTGGACGCGGACCAAGCCGGCGGCCGTCTCATCGACCAGCCGCACCGAACCGTCCGGAGATCCCTCCAGGGCGCTCGGCGCGGAAGCGATCACCACTTCCGGATCCGGTACCACGACGTTTCCCAGCGAACCGACGAGTCGTACGGTGTCGCTCAAGCCGCGGTATCCCGTCGCCCGCCCGAGCGTGGCGACCATGACCGCCACCCCCTTGCCGGACAGGGCCCCGCGGCCGTGCGGCCGCGAGAGCCAGTCGATGGCGTTCTTCAGCACGCCCGGCAGTGAATGGTTGTACTCGGGCGTGGCGATGACCAGCCCGTCGGCGGCCGACACGGCCTCCCGCAACCGGGCGACCGGGGGCGGCGCCGGGTCCGTGTCGAGGTCCTCGTTGAACAGCGGCACGTCCCCCAGGCCGTCGAACACGTCGATCGACATGCCCTCGGGAGCCAGCGGACCGAGGGCGTGCAGCAGGCGGGTGTTGCAGGAGCCGGCGCGCAGTGACCCGGAGATCGCGAGAATACGGTGCACGACGCCCCGCTCAGCCGTAGGACAACGGGGTGATCTGGTGCACGTCGTGCTCTTCCCTGAGCCTCGCCACTTCTTCCGCGTCCACCCGATCCCCGCCGGTGAATATGTCCAGCAGTTTGTCGAAGTACTCCTCGTGGTCGCCCGGCGGAGACGACTGGAAAAGCATCTTCACGGGCTTCTCCGTGCGATTGGCAAAGGCGTGCGGGCAGCCGGGCGGTACGAACATCAAGGCACCGGCGCCCGCCCGCACCACCCGCTGCCCGTCGGCCCCTTCCCAGTCCAGCCAGTCACCGGACTGTTCCCGGGGCTCGAATGCCAACAGATCGAGTTCTCCGTCCAGGATGTAGAAGAGCTCTTCTCCCTGTGTGTGATAGTGCACCCCGGTGTTGAAACCCGGCGGCACGACGACCTCGAAGGTGGACGCGTACTTCGAGTGCTCCGCCGTCACCTTGAACGTGACGTCCTGCGCCTTGGCGACCAGTCGCTTTCCCCCGCCCGGGGGCACGATGAGACCGTTCACGGTCACTTTTCCTCCCTGCTTCGCGTGGTCAGTGGTCTGTGCACGGGCTCAGCCGGAGACCATCTCCGGCAGCGCGGACAGTTCCGCACCGAGACGGTCGGGCTCATCGGTCACCCAGGAGCCGACATTCATCTCCGCGGTGATTCCGGGGCCGAAGCCCGCGATCAGTCCCTGGGCGTCCGCGAACATGGTGTCGTCCTCGAAAAGGCGCCGCAGCGCGTCGAGGACCACGGCGCTCGCTATGTTCCCGTATTCGCTCAGCGTGGCCCGGCTGAAGCGGAATTGCTCGGACGGTACGCCCAAGTACTTGCACAGGTCGTCCAGGATGCGCGGTCCACCGGCATGGATGATGTAGAAGTCCAGGTCCGCCGCGTTCCAGGCGTGCGCGCCCACGACCTGGCGCAGCACCGGCGCGAGCGGCTCCATGGTGCCGGGCACCCGCCGGTCGAGCCGGAAGTGGAAGCCGGTCTCCTTGACGTCGTAGGAGATCCAGTCCTCGGTGTCCGGGATCAGGTACGACGCGTTGCGTTCGAGACGTACTCCGGTGCCGCCCTCACCACGGACCACCGCCGCCGCCACCGCGTCCCCGAACAGGCCGTCGGAGAGCAGCGACCCGATGTCTCCGTCGGCAGGCTGGTAACACAGCGAACAGAATTCACACGCCACGATGAGGACGTTGCTCTGCGGGTGCGCCGCGCAGAAGTCATGGGCGCGGTTGATGGCCGCGCCGCCGGCCGCGCAGCCGAGCTGGGCGATGGGAATCTGCCGGGTGGCCGGACGGAACCCCATCGTGTTGATCAGCCAGGCCGTCATCGACGGCATCATGAATCCGGTACAGGAAACGTAAACAATGGCGTCGATGTCCCGCGCCGTCGTCTCCGCGTTGGCGAGAGCCTGCTGGATCACCGGCGGAACCCGGCGCTTCGCTTCCCGCTCGTATATCTTGTTGCGCAGCTCGAACCCCGGATGAGCCAGCGTCCGGTCAAGCGGCTGGACGGTATGCCGTTTCAGTACCCCGGTATTGGTGATCAGCCGCAGAGCCAGGTTGAGATGCGGGCTCTGCGCATGCACACGCCGAGCCATTTCGAGCGTCTGCTCCATCGTGACGACGTTCTCCGGAACGGCGACCGCCGGCTTGCACAGTACAGCCATTTTTCCCCCTTGCTTCCGATACCCGTCATGAGCCGCGGAAGAGCGGGCACGGGTAATCGAGAAGAGCCGTCGGCGGTGTTTCCGCCGACGAGGAAAAACGTAATGATGTGCGAAGCCCGGCCGCAAGAGTCTCCTTGTGCCACCGCGGGGCATCACGGCCACCAAGGGGGACGCCCGGCAACCACCAGAGGAAACACCCGGTAACCGGCCGGGCCCTCACGGCAGTTCCAGTTCCGGTTCTCCAAGGCCGACTGCGGGGATTTCAGCAGCAGAACGGGAAAAGCAGCAGCCCCTGCCGCGGGTTCGCTGCTCGCGGCAGGGGCTGCACTGTCCGGGTGCCGGGGTTCAGCTCCGGCGGCGGCGGAACGCCTTGCGTACGAAGTGCACGATCAGCCAGATCACCACGATGATGATGACGACGAAGATGATGATCAGCACGATGAGGAAGATGCCGAGCTTCTTGAAGAAGCCCTTCTTCTTCTTTTCCTTCTTCTCCTTCTTGTCCTTGGAGCCGAAGGCGGCCTTCGCGTGGTGGTGGAAGGAGGCCGGGGCGGCCTCCGCCTGCGCGGCCGGGGTGCCGGTGGTCTGCTGCTGAACGCTGTGGGCGGCGTGGGTGACCGCCGGCGCTGCGGGCGCCGCCGCTGCCGCGGTGCCTGCCGCGCCCATCAGGCCGAGCAGCAAGGCCACGACAACTGCGGTGACGCGTCCGCTCTTTGCCCGTACGGCGCGTACGGCGTGTTCGGAATGCTTGCGCTCGGTGCTCATCCGGTCCGTTTCCCCTCGTGGTTGGTGCTGGGCGCGGCGCGCTGATCGCGACGCGCGCCAACCATTATGGGTGGCGGCCGTCTCCGCCTACGGGGGAGACGGGGGCGGTGGGGGCGCCGGAGGCAGTGGGCGCACCAGGGGCAGCGGCCGCGCCGGGTACGCGGTCGGCGGCCACCACCTGACCCGCCCGTGCGCCATCGCCCGTCCCGTTCGTCCCGGCCGTCCCGTCCGCCTCGTCCTTCATCGCCTTCGTCTCGCTCTTGAGGATCCGCAGCGACTTGCCCAGGGCCCGGGCCGTGTCCGGCAGCTTCTTCGAGCCGAACAGCAGGATCACCACGAGGGCCACGATCAGCAGGTGCCAGGGCTCCAGCCCGTTCCGCAGCATCGTCGTCCCGCCTTTCCCTCCATCGCGCCACCGGCGGTCACCGGTCCGCGCCGTCTTGCCGGATTCGTAACTTGCTACATTGCGCAACTGTACAACCGACTGGCCCGAACGACCGTCTTCTTCGGCAAGAACCGCGCAGGTGAGGGTGCACACACATGACAGCAAGCAGTCGCAGGGCGGTGGCCGAGCGCACCGGACGGGCCAGGGACAGCAGCCGCGGTGGCGGCGGTGACCGGGCCGTACGGGGCAGACGGCGGCCCCTGCGTACGGCCGGGATCGTGGCCGTGTCGCTGCTCGTACTGATCACCGCGGGCGCGGGCTGGTTCTACTTCAAGCTCAACGGGAACATCACCACATTCGGCGCCGACGGCGTCAGCCCGCAGCGCCCCGCGGAGGGCGCCGGCGGACAGAACGTGCTGGTCATCGGCTCGGACTCGCGGTCCGGCGGCAACAGCTCGCTGGGTGGCGGCGACGGCGACGTGGGCCGCTCGGACACCGCCTTTCTGCTGCACATATACGGCGACAGCAAGCATGCGGTCGCGGTCTCCATACCCCGCGACACCCTGGTGGAGATACCCCCGTGCCGGCTGCCGGACGGCAGGTGGACCGCGCCGCAGCACAACGCGATGTTCAACGCGGCCTTCTCGGTCGGCGGGAGCGCCCGGGGCAATCCGGCCTGTACCCAGAACACGGTGGAGAAACTGTCCGGCGTCCGTGTCGACCACACCGTCGTCGTCGACTTCGAGGGCTTCTCGAAGATGACGTCCGCGGTGGGCGGCGTACCGGTCTGCCTGCCGAAGGACATCTACGAGGGCGACCTGAACCCGAACCGCCACTCCCGCGGTGAGCGGATCTTCGCCAAGGGCCCGCAGAACGTATCCGGTCAGCAGGCGCTCGATTACGTGCGTATCCGGCACGGGATCGGCGACAACTCCGACATCGGCCGTATCCAGCGGCAGCAGGCGTTCGTCGGTTCGCTGATCAAGAAGGTCAAGGACCAGGGGTTCAACCCGGGCACGCTGCTGCCGCTGGCCAACGCCGCCACCCGGTCCATGACCGTCGACCCGGGCCTGGACTCGGCCGACAAGCTGCTCTCCTTCGCGATGTCGCTGAAGGACATCGACCTGCACAACACCAAGTTCATCACGCTGCCGTGGCGCTACCAGGGCGAACGCGTCGCGATCGTGCACCCGGCGGCGGACACGCTCTGGGCGGACATCAAGGCGGACCGCACGCTGGACGGCAAGAACGCGGGCGGGCCGGGAGCCCAGGCGTCCCCGGGCCCCTCGCCGTCCCCGTCCGGCTCGGGTACAGGTACGGGTACAGAAGCGGGTACGGGTACGGGCATCAGCGTCGCCGTTTACAACGGCACCACCAAGACCGGCCTGGCCGCCCGCGCCGCCGGGCAGCTGAAGTCCGCGGGCTTCACCGTCACCGGTACGGCGACCGCGCGTACCCAGGATCACGCGACGACCACCGTCGAGTACGGCGCGGGCAAGGAATCCGAGGCCAAGGCCGTCGCCGCCCGGTTCCGTGACGCGAAGCTGGTGCCGACGGCCACCGCGGGCGTCAACGTCGTCCTGGGCGCCGGTTACGCGGCCGATCCGACCATGGCATCCTCCGCCCCCGCCGCCGCCCCATCCGGTTCGGCAGCCCCTTCGCCCGGCTCGTCGTCGATCGGCGACTCGGCGCGATCGGCGGACGACAACATCTGCTCGGGGTTGTCCTACGGGTGAGATACCCGCCGGTCGTACCGCCTCTTGGCCCACGCCAGCCCGGCCCCGTACAGCACCAGTACGGCCGCCAGCAGCCCGTAATAGAGGGGCGGCAGCGCCGACATGCCCAGCAGCGGGCCCAGCGGTGACGGCGGCAGCAGCAGGCCGATGACGGCGAGCGCGCACACCGCGCCCCGGATCGGGCCGGGTGCCCGGCCCTCCGCCGAGTGGCGTCCGGCGCGCAGCAGGTACATCACCAGCGCCTGCGTCAGCAGGTTCTCCGTGAACCACCCGGCGTGGAACGCGTCCTGGCCGCCCGGGTGCCCGGAGCCGTGCACCGCCAGCATCAGCACGCCGAACGTGGCCAGGTCGGCGGCGGCGTTGAGCAGGCCGAATCCGGTGATGTAGCGGAGCAGGTCGGCGGGGCGCAGCACCGCGGGCCGGCGCAGCGCGGCCGGGCCCGGCCGGTCGAAGGCGAACGCGAGCTGGACCGCGTCGAAGCACAGGTTCTGGACCAGGACCTGTGCCGGGAGCATCGGCAGGAACGGCAGCAGCAGCCCGGCGCCGAGCATCGCGATGACGTTGCCGAGGTTGGAGGAGAGGGTGATGCGCAGGTACGTGGCGATGTTGGCGCTGCTGCGGCGGCCCGCGACGATCGCGCCGTCGATGGCGTTCAGGTCCTTCGAGGCGAGGACGACATCCGCCGCCTCGCGCGTCACGTGCACGGCGTCGCGCGGGGCGATGCCCACGTCACAGGCGTGCAGGGCGGGGAGGTCGTTGACGCCGTCGCCGAGGAAACCGACGGTACGGGGCGGGGCGCCGGTACCCGTACGGTCGTCCGCGGCCGTACAGGCCGTACGAGCCGTACCAGTCGTACGAGCCGTACGGCGCGCCGTGCCGTCCCCCGCCCGCAGCGCCCCCACGATCCGCGCCTTGTGCTCGGGCGTGCAGCGCGCGAACGCCGTCGTACGGGAGGCGAGGCGGGCCAGCTCGCCGTCCGTGAGGCCGTCGATCCGGTCGGCGGTGAGCACCGCGCCAGGACCGGTGTCCAGCCCGAGTTCGCGGCATACGTGGGTGACGGTGCCCGGGTGGTCGCCGGTGAGGACCTTGACGGCGACGCCGCGCCGTGCGAGGCCCGCGCAGGCCGCGGCGGCGGTCGGGGCGAGCGCGTCGCGCAGGCCGACGAAGCCGACGAGGGTCAGGCCGCGCTCATCCGCCGGGGTGTACGGGCCGAGCCGGGCGGGCCGCTCGGCCACCGCGACGGCCAGCAGCCGCAGCCCGTCCACCGTCCGGCCGTCGACGAACCGGGCCAAGCGCGCGCGGGCCGCGTCGTCGAGGTCGGTGTCCTCTCCCCCCGTACGGACGCGGGCGCAGCGCTCCAGTACGTCCTCGGGCGCGCCCTTGACGACGAGCGTGTGCACACCGAGCCGCGGGCCGGGTCCGCCCGCCGACGCCGCGTCCGTACGGATCACCGCGCACGACGTACGGCGTACCGGGTCGAACGGGAGGGCCGCGATCCCCTCGTAGGCCAGCAGCTCGTCGAAGTCGTCCTCGGCCGCCTCCAGGATCGCCTCGTCGAGCGCGTCCGGCGTGGGCAGCTCGGCGAGCTGGAGTGTCCACAGGCTGTTGACAGCCGCCCAGTGCAGCGGTCCGGGCGCGGGGCGCCCGTCCGGGGCGAGGGAGCAGGCCAGGACCGGGCGGTCCTGGGTGAGGGTGCCGGTCTTGTCCGTGCACAGCACGTCGATCGCGCCGAGGTCGTGCAGCGCGGGCAGCCGCTTGACGATCACCTCGCCGCCGCGCGCGAGCAGCGCCGCGCCCCGGGCGAGCGCGGTGGTGACGATGACGGGCAGCATCTCGGGGGTGAGCCCGACCGCCACCGCTACGGCGAACGGCAGTGTCTCCAGACCGCGCCCGCGCAGCGCCGCGTTGGCCATCAGCACCAACGGCGGGGTGAGCAGCATGAAGCGGATGAGGGTCCAGGAGATCCCGTTCACCGAACGGTCGAAGGCGCTCTCGCGCGGGCGGCGCGGGAGTTTACGGGCTCCGGACACCCGGTGGGTGCCCGGCCCGCCGGGGACGGCGCCGCTCCCGCGCGACTTCCCGTACGCACCGCCGAACAGCGTCTCCGCACCGGTGGCCAGCACCACCGCGGTGGCGCTTCCGGAGGCGACGCTGCTGCCCTGGAAGCACAGCTCGGGCCGTTCGAAGAGGCTGGGGCCGGCGGGACCGCCGTCGTTCGCGGGATCGCCGTCGCCCGCGTATGAGCCGGTGCCCGCATACGAGCCGGTGCCCGCGTACGAGCCGGTGCCCGCATACGAGCCGGTGCCCGCGTCCACCGGCTGCTTGGCCACCGGCGCCGACTCGCCCGTCAGCGCGGCCTGCCGCACCGTCAGCCCGCTCGCGCGCAGCAGTCGCAGATCGGCGGGGACCAGGTCGCCCGGACCGAGCCGGATCACATCGCCCGGCACCAGCTGATCCACCGGGATCTCCCGGGCGGTTCCGCCCGCCGGCCCCCGCCGCCGCACCGTCGCCGTCGTGGCGATCAGCTCGCGCAGCGCCGCCGTGGAGCGCTCGGCCCGGTACTCACCGCTGGACCGCAGCACCGCGCTGACCACCACCAGTACGGCGATCACGCACGCCGTACCCCAGGACGCGACGGCGGCCGAGACCAGCGCCAGGCACAGCAGGACGGTCGTGAACGGATCGCGCAGGCTGCGCACGAAACGCCAGGGCCGGCCGGCGGGCCACCGTTCGGGCAGCGTGTTCTCGCCGTACCGGAGCAGCCGCTCCTCGGCCTGCGCCTCGGTCAGGCCGCGCGGCCCGCTCTCCAGGAGGCGCAGGGTTTCCAGGGCCGTCAGGCCGGGGGCGTCCCGCAGGGCGGCGCCGCTCGCCGCCCGTACTTCCGGTGGTACGAGGTGTGTGTCCGGCTCCGCCTCCCCCTCCGTACGCGCGGCCGCGGAGCCCACGACCTTCTCAGGCGCCCAGGCCACGGACGCGTCCCGGAACCGCCGGCCCTTCGGACCCGCCCGTCCGGTCGGTCAGCTGCCCCACCAGCCACCGCACCATCGACACCACGTCGGGGTCGTCGACCAGGTACACCACGCGGCGGCCCTCCCGCCGCGACCGCACCAGCCCCGCCAGTTTCAGCTTCGCCAGGTGCTGACTCACCGCGGGCAGCGCGCCGCCCACCCGTTCCGCCAGCCCGCTGACGTCACACTCGCCGCCCGCCAGCACCCAGACGATGTGCAGGCGCGCGGGCGACGCCAGCAGTCCGAATGTCGCCGCGGCCTCCGTCAGCACCTCGGCCGACGGATCCGCCACGTCGTCGACGCCACTCGTCACAGCCGCTCTCCATCCGCCCTGGGCCGGGCCCGTGCCCCCGAAAGGGCCCAGTCTAGGCGCCGGGCACCGGGCACTCCCGTAGGAAAGGAGGCTCGTGTGGGCCGGCCCGCGGGCCCCGGCGCCCCACGCAAAAGCCCCGGCGCCGGGCCCGGAGGCCCGGAGCCGGGGCTCCGTGGGTCTGGTCGGGGGAAACGGCATCGGGGGGACAAACCGTTTCCCCCGATGGTGGACCGGGCCCCCAAGTCCGCGCCGCCAGTCAGGGGGGAAGCCGCGGCGTGGACCCCGCAGCGGGGCACTGTCCCGTACCCCGCGAATTCCTGCCAGATTCGCCGGGCACACCACCATCCTGCTCCGGCCGCCGGGTGCGGGCCCCGGGCAAAGGACCCCGCTCCAGGGGCCTTTGGTCCTTAAAGTTCTGATCAAGTGATCGTAGAAGCCTTGATCGCCTGGTTCTTCGGGGCTACCGGTCAACACCACGCCCCGCCGCCGACCGGTCCACCGCCCGTCACGAACCCGGCCGGGTACCCCCGCTCCCGCCGCCGACTCCACCCGTGTGACGGAAGTGGTTAGACTCACCCCGCCCGGCACCGGGGAAGGGCGGGCGGGAGCTGCCGTAGGGGAGACGGGACAGTCGGATGGCGCAAGCGAAAAAGATCGCGTTGTACGTGGTCGCCGTCTTCGTCCTGTACACGATCATCACGTCCCCGGCACGCGCCGCCGATCTGGTGCAGATAGGGTTCGAGGGCATTTCGTCGGCCGCCCACGGGGTCGGCGAGTTCATGACCCAGCTGATCTCGTAGGGCGCCGGCCGGGCCGGGCGGTGCCACGGGACGTACGGCGCGGGCCCGCACGAGGAACGCACGGAGGACCGTCCAGTGATACGCCACCTGGTTCTTTTCAAGCTCAACGAGGGCGTCGAACGCGACGAGCCGCGGGTCGTGGCGGGCGCGCAGGCGTTCCAGGAGCTGGCCGACCAGATCCCCGAGCTGGAGTTCTGGGAGTGCGCCTGGAACATCACGGACCGGCCGATCGCGTACGACTTCGCCGTCAACTCCGCCGTCGCCGACACCGACGCCCTCAAGCGCTATATCGAACACCCGGCCCATCAGGCCGCCGCCGGGCAGTGGCGCGAGTTCGCCACCTGGGTGATCGCCGACTACGAGTTCTGAGCCGCGGCCCCGGCCGCGCACCCGCCCCTCGCCCCTTACGGGTGAGGGGCTTCTCGCTTTCCGGGGCGGGGGCTTACGCCGCCCGGCCGCACCGGAGCACTCCCGCCGCCGGGACCCGCTCCGCGCTCGACCCCGAGCCCGACTCCACGACCTGCTCCGCGGCTCACTCCGCGGTCCACCACGCAGCCCACTCCGCAGCCCACTCCGCGATCAACTCTGCGATCAACACGGCGTTATGCGGTGCTTGCACACAGTGCACATGTCTTGTGATGCTATGACCGCTTTTGCCGGATGAATGGACTGAGAAGGGTGGCGTGACCGTGACGGCCCGAACTGCGCCCAAGGCGCCATCCCGCGAGAGCAGGAGCGCGGACACGCGGGCACTCACACAGGTCCTGTTCGCCGAGCTGTCCAGCCTGGATCCCGGCACACCGGAGCACGCCCGGGTGCGCGCCGCCCTGATCGAGGCCAACCTGCCGCTGGTGCGCTATGCGGCGGCACGTTTCCGCAGCCGTAACGAGCCGATGGAGGACGTCGTCCAGGTCGGCACGATCGGGCTGATCAACGCCATCGACCGCTTCGACCCCGGGCGCGGGGTCCAGTTCCCCACCTTCGCGATGCCGACCGTGGTCGGTGAGATCAAGCGCTACTTCCGGGACAACGTACGCACCGTCCACGTGCCGCGCCGCCTCCACGAGCTGTGGGTGCAGGTCAACGGCGCCACGGAGGACCTGACCGTGCTGCACGGCCGCTCGCCGACCACCGCGGAGATCGCCGAACGGCTCAAGATCGGCGAGGACGAGGTGCTGGCCTGCCTGGAGGCGGGCCGTTCGTACCACGCGACCTCCCTGGAGGCCGCGCAGGAGGGCGACGGACTGCCGGGCCTGCTGGACCGCCTCGGGTACGAGGACCCGGAGCTGGCCGGCGTCGAGCACCGCGACCTGGTACGCCATCTGCTCGTCCAGCTCCCGGAGCGCGAGCAGCGGATCCTGTTGCTCCGTTACTACAGCAACTTGACGCAATCACAGATCAGTGCCGAGCTGGGGGTGTCGCAGATGCACGTGTCCCGGCTACTGTCGCGGAGCTTCGCACGACTGCGGTCCGCAAACAGGATCGAAGCCTAACCGGGACGGGCGACCCCTTCCTGCACGGATATGTCGACTTGGCGCTACAGCGTGTTGCCGACATGTGACATTCTGCAGGAACCGCGTTTGCCGTGGCGTCGCCTCCGGTATTCAGGTGGAGGCATAAGTTCTCGGTTCCGCCGCGGGCCGAGGGCACCGCAGCGACCCGACCGCGACCTCAAGGGGGTGGCATGTCCGTAGAACTGGGCAGCTCGAAGGTGCTTCCCGCGATTCCCGCACCGGCAGCACCCGCGCACGACGACGACGCTCTCAACACCCGTACGCTCTCCCGCTCCCTCTTCATGCGGCTGGCCACGCTGGACCCGGACAGCGCCGAGCGGGCGTACGTCCGCGACACCCTGATCGAGCTGAACCTGCCCCTGGTGCGTTACGCGGCGGCACGTTTCCGCAGCCGCAACGAGCCGATGGAGGACATCGTCCAGGTCGGCACGATCGGTCTGATCAAGGCCATCGACCGTTTCGATTGCGAACGCGGCGTCGAATTCCCGACGTTCGCGATGCCAACCGTGGTTGGCGAGATCAAGCGGTTCTTCCGTGACACCTCCTGGTCGGTACGGGTCCCGCGCCGCCTCCAGGAGCTGCGCCTGGCCCTCACCAAGGCCAGCGACGAACTCGCCCAGAAGCTCGACCGCTCCCCGACCGTCACCGAACTCGCCCAGTGCCTCGGGGTGTCCGAGGAGGACGTGGTCGACGGCCTGGCGGTCGGCAACGCGTACACCGCCTCCTCGCTGGACTCCCCGTCCCCCGAGGACGACGGCGGCGAGGGTTCCCTCGCGGACCGCCTCGGCTACGAGGACAGCGCGCTCGAAGGCGTCGAGTACCGCGAGTCTCTCAAGCCCCTGCTGGCCAAACTCCCCCCGCGCGAACGCCAGATCATCATGCTGCGCTTCTTCGCCAACATGACCCAGTCCCAGATCGGCGAAGAGGTCGGCATCTCCCAGATGCACGTCTCCCGCCTGCTGACGCGCACCCTGGCCACCCTCCGCGAGGGCCTGATCTCCGACTGACCGGCCCCACGCCTCCTGGCACCGCCCTGCGCACCACCACACCGCGCCCTGCGCACCGGGCCTATGCAACTGACTACCCGTCAGCAACACTGGCCCGATGCGACGGACCACCCGCGCCCCACACCTCCGTACCGCTCGCGCGCCCCATAAGACGCGCGCCCTTCTCTCCACGGCCGTCCTCTGCTTGGCCACGCTGCTCTCCGCCTGCGGTGGCGACGGCGGCCGGGGTTACGCGGCGGTGGGCGCCGCCGGCCCGGCCGACGGCCGTTCCCCGACGAAGCCGGTACCCCCGGGTGACGCGATCACTCTCACGCCTCTGGACGGGCCCAGCTCTGAGCCCCGGCGCGGCAGCCCGGCCTCCTCGGGCACTCCCTCTCCCGGTTCTGGCACTGGTACGAGTACGGGTACGGGCCCGGGTGCGACGACGGGTACGGGTACGGATACAGGTACGAGTCCGAGCCCGGGTACGGACAGCAGCCCCACGCGGGCTCCCTCCGCTCCGACGCCCCCCAACCACCACGCAGGGCACGCCGAAGAGCCGAGCGAAGCCCCACCCGAATCCCCTCCCACCGCGCCGTCCCCCTCCCCCACGCCCAAACCCTCCACGCCCAGACCTTCCACTCCTCCCCACCTGACCCTCGGCCCCCTCCAACGAGCCGACGCCGACGTACGGTGGTGCGAGAGGGTGACCGTTGATCTTCGCAACACCGGTGGCCGCCCGGTGACTTCCGGAAAGATCACCTTCGGTACCCACATCATCGGCGCCCTGGGCATCGACTGGACCACCCGAACCTCCACCCACCCCCTCCCCGCCCCTATCCCGGCCACCTCCCACCGCACCGCCACCTGGCGCGTGTGCGTGGCGTCGTGGCGGGTGCTGCCCGGCATGCACATCGATACGCGGGAGCTGCGGGTCGAGTGGGAGTGAGCGGTGCCGTACCCACCGCGGACGGCCCCTGACGAAACTCCTGACAGGCACAGAAAAAGGAGCCGCAATGAGTTCGCACGGGAAGCACCGGTGACCGGCGCCGACCGGCTGCACGCCCGGGCCGTCCGGCTTCTCGACAGCTCGGGCGCTTTCGCGCGGCCCTGGATGCGGGAGGCATTCCGTACGGTTCCGCGGCATGCCTTCGTACCGGACACCGTCTGGGTGTGGCACGCCGAGGACGACCGCTACCACCCGCTGTCCCGCGCGGACGACGAGGAGCGGTGGGCCGAGCTGGTGCACCACCCCACCGAACCCGTCGTCACCCAGGTCGACGACGGCTACCCCGCTCTGACCGACGGTACGGGCGAGCTGCCCACCAGCTCGATGAGCGCCACCAACGCCGTGCTGACGACGCTCGCCGCCACCGACCCGGAGCCCGGCAGCCGGGTGCTGCACATCGGCACCGGTACGGGATACGACTCCGCGCTGTTGTGCGAGCGGGTCGGCGGGGCGAACCTGGTCACCATCGAGGTCGACCGGTCGCTCGCCGACGCGGCCCGGGAACGGCTGCGCCGTCTCGGCCACCGGCCGCGCGTCGTATGCGGGAACGGCGAGTTCGGGCAGCGGCAGGACGCGCCGTACGACCGCGTCCTGTGTACGGCGTCGCTGTCCCGCGTCCCCCTCACGTGGATCGGCCAGTGCGCCCCGGGCGGGCGCATCGTCGCGCCGTGGAAGACCACGTTCCAGCCCGCCGGCCTGGCGGTGCTGACCGTCGACACCGACCGCCGCAGCGCGTCCGGCCGGTTCGGTATGCCGCTGACCTTCATGGACCTGCGCGGCCGGCGCCGCCCGGGCAACCCGCTCCCCCGCGTCTACTCGGCCGGGCGCTGGGAGGAGAGCCGGTACGGTACCGCGACGCTCCCCCCGGACTTCCTCGACGACTTCCACGCACGCTTCACCCTCGGCCTGTGGCTGCCCGGCGTCCACGCGACCCGCACACCGACACCGGACGGCTCCCCCGCCTGGTGGCTGACCACGGACACTTCCTGGGCGTACCTCTGCGCCGGGGAGACGTTCCAGTGGGGCCCCCGGGATCTGGCCGAGGAGGCCGAGCAGGCCTACAACTGGTGGCTGCAGGAGGGGGAGCCGGAAGTGTTCGACTTCGGGCTCACGGTGGACGGGGAAGGACAGCGGACGTGGCTGAGGGAGGCGGACCGGACGGTGGGGTGATCGGGGTGATCCTGCGCCGCGGGTCGGCGGGCCTCAGGCCGCCGCGACGGCCGGCTTGAGCACCTCCTCGCACCACTGCCGGAACGTCGTCGGCGTCGTCGACTCCGCGGTACGCGGCTCCGCGTTGTCCATGCCCTGGTTCTTGGCGTCGAACATGTCGGTCATGGCCTGCGCCATCGGGGCGGTGGTCCCGAACCCCATGAGGCGGTCCCTGAGGGCCGCGCCCGGGATCTGCTGATAGCCGACCTCGGTGCCGAGGACATCGGAGATGATCTCCGCCATCTCGGTGGGCGACAGGTCCTCGGGCCCGAGGCAGGCGACCTGGCCGGTCCCCTTCCAGCCGTCGTCCAGCAGCAGCCGCGCGGCGGTGGCGGCGATGTCGCGGGTGGCGACGGTGGGCGCCTTCAGGTCCGGGTCGATCATCATGAAGAACGTGCCCTGTTCCTTGATCGCGCCGACCTGGTGGAGCAGGTTGTGCATGAACGACGGGCAGACCACCGCGCGGTAGGCCACGCCCGAGGTGGCGATCAGGTCGTCCATCGCCAGCGAGGCGGTCACCAGACCGGCCCGGCTGGCCATCGGCGTACCGCGGCCGAGCGCCGAGATGCCCACGACCCGCTCGACACCGTGCCGGGCGAACGCCGCGCACGCGGGCCAGGTGAAGTCGACGAACGCGGCGTCGGGGCTCGGTTCGGCCCCGTCGCCCGGCGCGAGCCAGAAGACGGCCCGGGCGCCGTCACACGCCCGGTCGATCACGTCGGGGTCGCGGTGCGAGCCCACGACGACCTCGACACGTTCGCGTATCTCGGGCGCGATCCGCGAGGGGTCGCGGGCGACGAGGCGCAGTGCGGCCCCACGGTCGAGCAGATCGGGGACCAGGTGGCGGCCGATGGTGCTGGTGGGGGCGGTGATGACGATCACGTAAGACCTCTTTGCGGGAAGGGGGTTCGGTCATGTTGGCGGGGAGGACGTGCGGTCACGGTCGCGGGAAGGGAGTACGGTCAGGCGGTCCGGGGCGCGGCCGGGTGCGGTCAGGCGCTCCGGGGCGGGGCGGTCAGGCGGTCCGGGGCGCGGTCGGGCGATCAGGCCGCACGCGGGATGTACGCCAGTCCATGGGCGCCCGCCTCACCGCGCTTGGCGATGTCCAGCCGGGCGGCCAACCGCCGCGTCTCCAGGTCGACGATGTCGACGGTGGACGACGCGATGCAGGCCACGTACGCGAGACGGCCGTCCGGTGACGAGGTGATGGTCAGCGGGCCGCGCCGCACCTCGACCCCGCCCAGCAGTTCCCCGGTGCCGGCGGAGAACACCGAGAGGCGTCCCGGCGCGTGCCGCCCGAGCTGGGACACCGGGTCGCGTTCCATCCGCTGCTCGCCCACGAGCAGCAGGCCCGTCGCGGTCAGATGCACCGGTACGACGACGTGCTCCGTGGGCAGGTTGCCCACGACGGACGCCGTCCCGGCATCGATGATCTGGAGGCCGGTGACAGGCCGGCCTTCGGTACGGGCGTCGCGAACGGAATTGGCGTAGGGCGCGGCGACGAAGACCCGCGTGCCGTCGGCGGCGACGGCGAGCCCCTCACTGCCCGGCACCTCGACCTTCGTCGTCATGACCCCGCGTTCGAGGTCGACCACCGACACGAACGGCGCCTCCTTGTTGGTGGCGTAGCCCGTCGTGCCCGCCGGGTCGATGGCGAACCAGTGCGGTCCCGGGGCGTCCGTGTCGATCCGGCCCACCGGTCGGCGGGTCTCCGTGTCGATCACCACGACACCGCCCGGCCGGTCCTCCGCGCCCTCCACGCTGACGTACAGACGGTGGCGCGCCGTGTCCAGCGCCAGGCCGTGCGGGCCGTGTTCCGGCGCGAGGTCGATGACCTCGACGATGCGCCGGGTGTCGGGGTCGATGACGGTCAGCTCGGTGCACCGGCCGCTGTTCGCGTGGTAGTAGCCCGAGTGGTACGTGATGGTGCACCACAGCAGCCGCCGTGTCGGGTCGAAGCACAACTCGTGCGGCTGGGCGGGGACTTCCACCGTACCGACGTGCTGGTCGGAGGCGGCGTCGAAGAACTCGACCGTCGGGCCGGTCTGGCTGACGACGGCCAGGACGTCACCGTCCCGCCCGATGCGCGGGGACTGCGGCATGGCGTACTCCTCGGATGGTGCGGATGAGGCGTCACGCGTATTCGCGGACCTCTCCACGATCGGTCAGCGGCAGCCCGCCAACAATGCAAGGATCGGCATCCAATACTTGCCTCAGACGTAAAAGCCCAGCTCAGGAGTGACATTGGATCTCAACTTGCTGCGCGTCCTGGACGCCCTGCTCCAGGAGAACAGCGTGACCCGCGCCGCTGAACGGCTCGGTACGTCACCCGCGGCGGTCAGCCGCACGCTGGCCCGGCTGCGCCGCGCCGTCGGCGACCCCCTGCTGGTCCGCGCGGGCCAGGGGATGGTCCCGACGCCGCGCGCCCTGGAACTACGGGACGAGGTGGGGGCATTGCTGCGCGGCTGTGACAACGTGCTGCGGCCCGGCGCCGGTTTCGACGCCGTCCACCTCCAGCGCAGCTTCACCGTGCAGGCCACCGACCTGGTCCTGTCGGGGGTGGCCGGAACCCTGACCGAGCGGATCCACAAGGAAGCGCCGCACGTGGACGTGGTCTTCCTGCCGGAGTCGGTGGAGGGCGGCCCGGCGCTGCGGCAGGGCTGGGTGGACGTGGAACTGGGCGCACTGGGGCCCCTCGACCCGGAGATCCGTACCCAGCCGCTGGCCCGGATGACGGTGGCGGGCGTCGCCCGCAGCGGTCACCCGCTGTTCGACGGCCGGATCGACGTCCGCCGCTTCGCCGCCGCCGGCCACATCGGCATCTCCCGGAACGGCAAACGCCTCGGCCCCATCGACAGCGCCCTCGCGGAGCGCGGGCTGCACCGTCGGATCGCGGTCGTCGTCCCGAGCCATACGAGCGCGATGATCCTCGCCCGTAACTCCGACCTCGTCGCCCTCACCCTCACCGACTGGCTCCCCGACACCACTGCCGCGCTCGGCCTGCGTACCTTCCCCATCCCCCTCGACCTGCCCACCATCGAATTCGGCATGGCCTGGCACCCCCGCAACGCGGCGGATCCGGGGCACCGATGGTTCCGGGAGCACTTGGCGGCGGCGGTTCGAGGGCCGAGCGGAGGGTGATGGTGCCTATCGGGCAGGCGCATCCAGGCCGGCGGGGCACACGGCGTACGGATATCCGCCAACGGCCCCGATCAGGACCGCTGCCGGTCTTCCTCCGACAACGCGCACCACGCCTCGTACAGCTCGTCCGTCAGCTTTCTGTGCACTTCCTTCTCCTCCCTGCGCGACGGAGCGTCCAGCACCAGCCACTTGGCGTCACCCAACGCCGACGGGACATCGCCCAGCAATTCCCGCGTGACCACGATCGAGTCCATCACCGGCACGCCCAGCGCGCTGAGCAGCTCCTGCACAGCGTCCATGCCTCCCGGGGAGGCGAGCACGGGACGGAACTCCGTCACCAGGGCGGCGATCCGTGCCAACCGCTCCGCGTCCATTCCCCGAATCTCCACCTCGAACGCCCCCTTCTCCCCATGTCCGGTAAGGCAAAACTACTGAACAGCCGCGCCGTTCGCCCGATCATTTAGCCACGCGCCGACCAGAGCTTTACGATCTCGGCCGCGATGCGGGCCCGCAGGGCGTTGCCAATATGCGTGACGCCGGGACGAATTCATCGTTCACCTCAGGTGATCACACGTCCGGCCGCCGCCATCGTCCTCACGTCCGTGAGTGCGGTGATCGCCACCGCCACCCCCGCCGCCGCCGGAGGCATCGGGGACCTCCTCTCCCCGGCTTTCGGCGTCACCTGCGCCAACCTCAACAACGGAGCCCGAGCGCACGGAGCGACCACCCACGACACCGGCGCCGCAAACGGCAACCTCGCCAGCCTCCCCATCGGCAACGCATTCAACCAATGCGGCGGCGCCGACGCCCCCGCACTTTCCCCACTGGAATGTGAGCCCCTGTCCAAAATTCTCGACCAGATGAGCCTGCACGCCGGCGGGGGCGGCTTGCCATGCTTCAAGGTGAACCTCACCAGGCCCGTGTAATTGATGCCCCCGTCCGCTGAGCGCGCTCTTCGTTGATGTACGGGATGGCGCACGGCGAGAAAGGCTGATGCCCGATCCGCCGTAACGGGTGGGAAGGCACCGACCGTCTCGTCCTGGGCCAGATTCTTCAGCTCAGGGGCCGTCGTCTCCCTGCTCGCGCCCGTGTTAGCTGGGCGTTAGCGGAGCGCCAACCGGGCGGTAGTGACCCCGATCAAAGTGGATGTCGTACGGAAGAAAACCCGACACCGACTTCCCCGGGGGAAACCGAAATGAACGCCGCCACCTCCGCCCGAACCACCCGCCGCCGCATCGTACGCACCGCCGCCGCAGCCCTGACCGCAGCCGCCGCCCTGTCCCTGACCGCCTGCTCCGGCTCCGACACCGCCGCCGCCACCAAGCCCGCAAGCCAGGCGGACACGGGCAGCGCCCCCGAGGCCGGCGGCAACGACCCCGCTGCCGCGGCACAGGGCAACGAGGCCCAGCCGGACAACGCCAACTCCGGCTCCGGCTCCGGTTTCGGCTCCGGCGAAGGCACCGCGTCCCACGCCACCGGCTCCGGCAACAACGCCGCGAAGAGCACAGGCAAGAGCACAGGCAAGAACGCCGGCAAGAGCACGGCGAAGGGCAAGTTCTGCCGGACGAACGAGCTGACCATGGAGGCCGTGGACAGCTCGCCCGACCAGAAGGTCGGCGACGTCACCGTCCAGATGACCAACAAGGGCGGTCGGACCTGCTCGGTGACCGGCTTCGCGGGCGTCGACCTCAAGGACGCCGACGGCACCTCCGCCCCCGTCCACCGCGGCGGCGAACAGCCCCGCATCACCAACCTGAAGCCCGGCGACACCGCCACCTTCAGCATCTCCTACACCGTCGACTTCAGCGGCGACAGCCTCGCCTCCCCCACCCACCTCATCGTCACCCCGCCCAACGAGACCCACAGCGTCTCCCTGAAGTGGCCCGCCGACGCCCTGAAGCTGGCCGGCCCGTACGACGAGAAGATCAAGGTCCACCCGGTCGGCATCGCCAACTGACCGGCACACCACCCGGCGAGGGAGCCGAGCCCCGCCTCGCCCCAGGCCCCCGTACGCGCCGCGGACGTACCCGCCGACACCCCTCCATGGTGTGATGCCCCCATGAACCGCGCCGTCGAAGACACCAACCGCCGCATGCTGCGTGCCCGGGACGCGATGGACCGGGCGTACGCGCAGCCGCTGGACGTGCCGGCGCTGGCGCGGATCGCCCATGTGTCGGAGGCGCACTTCACGCGGACGTTCCGCGCCACGTTCGGTGAGACGCCGCACCGCTATCTCCAGCGCCGCCGGGTCGAGCGTGCGATGTTCCTGCTGCGCGAGACCGGGCGCAGCGTGACGGACATCTGTTTCGAGGTCGGATTCGGCAGCCCGGGGACGTTCAGCCGTACGTTCCGGGACATCGTCGGGCGGTCGCCGCGGGCCTACCGCAAGGAGGCGACGGCTGTGGGGGTGCCGACATGCTTCACGATGGCGTGGACGCGTCCGAGCGCGCCTGCACCTCCGTCGGGCCCGGCCACCGGCTGAGCAGTTTTGGATAAGTTTTCGTCCGGCCCGCTCAGTAGCGTGATGGACATGTTCAACGCCATCACGCAATCGCAGATATACGTTCTCGACCAGGACGAGGCCCTGGACTTCTACGTCGGGAAGCTGGGCCTGGAGGTCGTCGCGGACGTCGACCTGGGCTTCATGCGCTGGCTGACCGTCAGCGTCCCCGGCCACCCGGAGCGCCAGATCCTGCTGGAGAAGCCGGGCGCGCCCGCGATGTCCGAGGAGACAGCACAGCAGGTACGTGAGCTGGTCACCAAGGGAGCGATGGGCGGCTGGCTCATCTTCACCACGGGCGACTGCCGCAAGACGTACGAGACGCTGCTGGCGCGCGGCGTGGAGTTCACCGAGGAGCCCACCGAGCGCCCGTACGGCACCGACTGCGGCCTCCGCGACCCCTTCGGCAACCGCATTCGCTTCACTCAGCCGAAGCAGGGCTGAGGCAGGCCGAGGCGGGGGCGACACGGGGCTGAGGACGCCCGCCCCCGAGGCGCCCTCAGGGTCGTCACTCCCCGGGATGACCGCCGACGCGACCGAAGGCTGATTACTTCCGCCCGCCCCGTCACTACTTTCGATCGCCGGAACAACAGCAACTGGCTGTTGCGGAACAGGCGATCAGGGGAGCGGGCATGGCGGGGAAGCGGTGGGGAACGGGAGTCGGGCACGCGAAGGGGCGGCGGACGCGAGCGCGGCTCGGAGTGGCCTTGAGCGCGGTCGTACTGGCCGGAGGCGGTACGGCCGTAGGAACCGCCGGGACAGCACATGCCATGTCCGGAGGCACGCAGTTGCTCCGGCCCGGCGCAGCCCCCTGGCTCGCGACGCTGGCCATGAAGGGTGACGGCCCGCTGCTGGGACGGGCGTCCTGCGGGGGTGTGCTCATCGCGCCCGACCGGGTGCTGACCGCTGCCCACTGCCTGGCCGGCGGGGACATACGCACCCTGGAGGTGCACCTCGGTTCCTCGGTGCTGTCGAAGGACCCGGGCACGGTACGGGACATCCGCTCCGCCACCCTGCACCCGCGCTTCGAGTTCCTGCCGTCCCCCGCCGACCCCGACCGCCCGGAGTGGTCCTCCGCGGCCAACGACCTGGCCGAGATACGGCTGAGCGCTCCGGTACGCGGGGTCCGGCCACTGCCGGTCGCCCAGCACCGGCCGCGTCCCGGCACGCCCGTATCGGTCTTCAGCCACGGTCTGACGGCCGACCCGGCCACCTCCCGGCCCGGCCAGGACGTCCGCGGCAACGTACTGCGCCGCGGCGACCTGACCGTACGCAACCACCAGCAGTGCGCCGCCCAGACGCCGGCGGTGGTGGACGAGGCGTCGGTCTTCTGCGCCCGCGATGTGCGTGCCGAAGAGACGGGCCGCACTCCCGCGGCGATGTGTTACGGGGACAGCGGCAGCCCGCTGGTGACCTGGGGACGGCGCGGCAGGCCGGAGCTGGTCGGTATCTTCAGCTTCGCCGGCGAGACGGCGGGGAAGGCATGCCTGCCAGCGGACGCGGCGTTCGCCGACGTACCGGCGCTGCTGCCGGAGTTGGCAGCGGGCGTACGGACGAAGGGCCACCGATGAACCGACGACGGCGGAAGAAACTGGCGAACCGGCTGGTGGCGACCGTGATGTTCGGCGAGACCCGCGAGGTCGCCGCGCTGCTGCGGTCCGGCGCGCAGCCGGGCGCCGCGAACGCCGACGGTACGACGCCGCTGTACGCCGCGTCCGTACACGGCGACGCGGCCGCCGCCCGCCTGCTCCTGGCCGCCGGTGCCGCGCCGGACACGGAGAGCGGGCACGGCTCGGAGGGCACCCCGCTGTGCGCGGCGGCGGCCTGGGGGCACCTCGATGTCGTACGGGAACTCCTCGCCCACGGCGCGGATCCGAACCTGCGCGAGGACGGCGGAACCGGCATGTCCCCGCTCGACTGGGCCACGAAGGAATTCCAGCCGCATCCGAAGACGGCGGCGGTGCTGCGGGCGGCGGGCGCGCGTCTCCGGGACCGCTGAGCGAGGCCCCGTAAGGTCACGTCCTCGGCGCCACCGCCGCCAGTTCCTCCACCGACCCCGACATGATCGTCCGCACATGCTCCGTGAGGTGCTCGACCGGCCAGTCCCACCAGGCCAGCTCCAGCAGCCGCGCCACGTCCTTGTCGTCGTAGCGGCGGCGGATCAGCTTGGCCGGGTTGCCGCCGACGATGCCGTAATCGGGTACGTCGTCCACGACGACGGCCCCGGAGGCGATGACCGCCCCGTGCCCGATCCGTACGCCGGGCATGACCATGGACCGGTAGCCGAACCACACGTCGTTGCCGACCACGGTGTCGCCCCGGCCCGGCAGTCCGCTGATCAGGTCGAAGTGGTCGGACCAGGAGCCGCCCATGATCGGGAATGGGAACGTCGAGGGGCCGTCCATCCGGTGGTTGGCGCCGTTCATGATGAACCGCACACCCTCGCCGAGCGCGCAGAACTTCCCGATGACCAGCTTCTCGGGCCCGTAGTGGTACAGCACGTTGCGCGTCTCGAATGCGGTCGGGTCGTCCGGGTCGTCGTAGTACGAGAACTCACCGACCTCGATCAACGGCGAGGTGACGAGGGGCTTGAGGAGCACCACGCGCGGCTGGCCGGGCATGGGGTGGACGACGTTCGGATCGGCGGGGACGAGGGGCATGGGGGTGGCCTTTCGAGCGGGTGGTGAGGTACGGATCACTGCCCCGGCAGGATCCCAACGAGTGCCGCCCCAGGCGACCTATTAGTCGGAGCAATCAGTTGATCTCCCCCTCCCACTTCTCGGTGATCGTCCGCGCGCAGGCAGAATGGCGGTCTCGACCATGGGGGCCTGATGTCTCGATTTCTGCGTGCCGCGGTGGCGGCCATAACGGTCACCGTCTGCCTGGCGGCCACCACGTCCTGCGGCTCCGCGAAGCCCGCGCGGCCGCCGCAGCCACCCCATTCCGAGCCGTTGACCGAGGCCGACCTGAGGTCTCTGCTGCCTTCGGGGAAAACCTTCCGAGGATATGTCGCCCGGCCTGACGAGCAGCCCGCGACAACGCGCCCGACCACCGGCACCGCCGACCACCCGCCCGAGCGCTCGAAGCTCTTCCCGGACGCTCCCCCGGCCTGCGAGGCTCTGGTCGATTTCGAGCTGAATCACCTACTGCACCGGCCCGCGGCGAGGGTGTCGTCCTGGATATCACCGCAATTCAGCAAACACACGGACACCGACTACACGAAGTTCCATTCGCTCAGCCTGGCCAGTTACCCCGTCGAGGAGGCGAAGACGGTGATGGCGTCCCTCAAAGAGGCCTTGCCTTCGTGCAACCAGTTCAAGGTCTACACCCTCGCGTTCGGGGACCAGGACGGGGAAGTCGCCGTCGGGAAGTGGTCCGCGCCGAAGGTCGGGGACGACTCGGTCGCCTACACCTGGACCGTCATAGGCATTCCGATGGACCAGACCGTCCCTGTCACCGTCGTACGCACCGGCGGCGTCATCGCCTCCTACTCCGGCGCGGTCATCGACGAGATCCCACAGCAGCAGCACAAGACGCTTCGGGACTTCATCTCCGGGACCGGGGGCTGATCGCGGAACAGACCGGCCCCGGCCGTCCCGCCCTGCTGCCGAATTGCCGGGCCAGCAACAGAAGTTGCCAGCCTGGCAGAGGTACCCCCAGCCTGTTGCTCCCACAGGGCCATCGAGAGAACCAGGGGGCACCACGATGACCAGCCAGGACAGCACGGCGACCGTACCGACCACCGACGAGACCACGCCCAAGCCCAACCGCGTCCACCACGTCCGCGCCGGCGAACTCGACGGCCACACCGCCATCAGCGGCCACACCGTCGGCTCGAAGCGGCTGTGGATGGGCCTGGTGGAGAACGCGCCGCTGAGCGCGACGGACAACCACCATCACGGCGAGTCGGAGGCGGGCATCTACGTGGTCAGCGGCCACCCCGTCTTCGTTTACCACGACGGTACCCAGGAGGTACGGGTCGAGGCGGGCCCCGGCGACTTCCTGCTCGTACCGCCGCACGTCCCGCACCGCGAGGAGAACCCCGACCCGGACGAGCCCGTGGTCGTCCTCATCGCACGGACCACGCAGGAGCCGATCAAGGTGTCCGTACCCGAGTTGTACCGGTACGAGGGTGCGGAGGCGTAGGAGGAGACCCGCGCGCTCAGCCGAACAGCTCGCCGAGCAGCTCGGGGCCGATGGCGATGGGCGCGGGCCGGTAGGCGGGCGGCTGCTCGCCCGTCAGCTCGCGCACCAGGAAGTCCCAGCACCGCGTGCGGACGTACGTGAGGCAGTCGATGAACATGTGCTCGGCCCCGGGCACGATGAACAGCTCGAAGTCCTTGTTGGCGGCGACGAGCCGGTCCGCCAGCCGCAACGTGTGGTCGGGGTGGACCTGATCGTCCATTTCGCCGTGGACCAGCAGCAGCTTGCCCGCCAACCGGTGTGCGATGTACTCGTTGGAGGTACGGGCCCAGGCTTCGGGGTTGTCCGCACCGTCGTAGGCCTCCACGAAGCCCGGGCTGAAGAAGCGGGCGTCGTGATATCCAGCGAGGGCGACTCCGGTCCGGTACACCTCGGGGAAGTCCAGCATCGCCCGCACCGTGGCGAATCCGCCCCCGGAGTGGCCGAACGCGGCCACCCGGTCCAGGTCCATCCACGGCCGGTCCTCGGCCAGCTGCCGCAGCGCCGCGACGTGGTCGTCCAGGCAGCCCGCGTCGGACAGGCGTCCGTACGAGGCGTCATGGAAGGCCTTGTCGCGTCCGGGGGTGCCGCGCCCGTCCATCGCCACCACCACGAAGCCCAGCGCCGCGAGCGGCTCCGCGTCGAGGCCCATCCCACCGGGGTCGAAGCCCGGGGCGACCCGGTTGACCTGCGGGCCGGGGTAGATGGTGTCCACCACCGGGTAGCGCCGGGCGGGGTCGAAGCCCCGCGGCCGGTACAGCACGCCGTAGATGTCCGTCACCCCGTCCGCCGCCTTGACGCGGAACCGTTCCGGCGGCGTCCAGCCGGTGGCGGTGAGCTTGCTGATGTCGGCGCGCTCCAGCTCGGCCAGCACCCGCCCGGTCCAGTCACGTACGCGGATCACCGGCGCGGTGTCGACGGTGGAGGCGGAGTCGATGAAGTACGCCTCGCTGCCCGGCTGGATGACGACATGGTCCAGGTCATCGTCGGTGACCTTGGCGAAGCCGGAGCCGTCGAGTCCCACCCGGCACACCGTACGTCGATACGGGTCCGTACCGACGAGCCCGGAGGCGGTGAAGTACACCACCCGCTCGGCCTCGTCGACGCGCAGGATCTGCCGTACCGCCCACGGTCCGGAGGTGATCTGCCCGAGGAGCGCGCCGGTGCGCAGGTCGTACCGGTACAGGTGGCCCCAGCCGTCCCGCTGCGAGTACCACAGCACCTCCTCCGCCAGCACCCGCACGATCGGCGGCTCGAACAGCCACTGGTTGGCATCGACGCGGGTGGCTCCGCTCTCGCTGAGTACGGTGGTGACCTCGCCGGTCGCCGGGTCCATCCGGTGCAGGGTGAGCGTACGCAGGTCGCGCGGCTGGCTGAGGTAGTACACCGCCGAGCCGTCCGGGGCCCACCACGCCCACTTGCTCATGACCGGCGACAACTGCAGCATGAGCAGCGGTTCGGCCTGCGCACGGACCACCGTGCCGTCGGCGACGTCCAGCACGACCAGTTCGGCCTGCGGCAGGTGCTCGTCCCCGGTGTAGGCGAACCGCTGGGTGTGGAGGCGGGGCGCGCTGCCGTCGGCGGGCCGGGCCTCCAGGAGGTGGGTCTGCCGGACGCTCCGCTCATCGGACCGGTGGGTCAGTATCTTCGTGGAGTCGGGCGACCAGGCCACCGCGGGCGGCAGGTGCGGGAGGCCGAACTTGCGCAGCAGGGTGGGGTTGCTCGTGCATTCCGGTCCGGTGCCGTACTGGTGGCCGGGCTCGCCGTCGGTGGTCAGCGCCCACTCGCGGCCGTCGGCCAGCGAGCGCGCCCACAGGTCGTGCCCCCGCCGGGACACCGCGAACTTCCCGTCCGGTGAAGGCACTTCCAGCGGATTGCCGGGCGGTGTGAACTCGGCCGGCTCACAGGCGTAACTGTCGAGGTCACAGCGCCAGTGACTGCCGAACGCGTCGAACTCCACGGCGTCCGCGCGCAATGCGATGGCCGCGAACGGCAAGGCCTCGGCATCGACCCGCTGCTCAGCGGCGGCGGCCAGCGCGTCGGCGAGACGGGCATGATCGAAAGCCGGCTCACGACTGCCCGCCGCCGGGTCGACCAGCACGAACCGCCTGCCGACGCCATTGTCCACCGCGTACCAGAAGCGGGCGCCGCCGTCGATCCACTGCGGCCTGATCCTGTCGCCCACGACGAGTGTGCCGGGGCGGACGGCGCGGCGCAGGAGTTGTTCCGCGGCCTGGTAGTCCTCGGTGGTGGTCATTTCGACGTCCTTTCTCGGGGTGGGTGGTTGCGGGGCGGGGCTCTACCGGGGGAGGTGCCCTGGGCGGCGGGGCGGCGGGGCGGCGGGGCGGCGACCGTTACGGGAACGGCCGTCGCGCCGATGGTCTCGCCGGCGGTCTCGCCGGAGGCCCCCGTCCGCCCTCAGAGGCTGCGGGCGATGATGTCGCCGTACGCGGTGGTCGCGTGGATGTTCAGGCCCGCGGCGCCGTCGGCGTTCTTGAGTTCGTTGCGGATCCGGCCGTACGAGGTACCGGCGTCCAGGGAGGCGGAGACCCCGCGGGCGGCGCCGACCGACACGTCACCGGCCTGGGTGCTCAGCACGACCGTGCCGCGTACGGCCTCGGCGATACGGATGTCGCCCTTCGCGTTGCTGATCTCCGCGGGGCCGTTGAGGCGCCCGACCGACACGTCACCGTCGAGGGCGGTGAGGCGGACGCTCTCCGCCTCGTCGACCTTGACCGTGCCACTCGCACCGTCGAAGACGACCTCACCGAACCGTCCGACGCCCCGGAACTCGGCGCAGGCCGCCTTTCCCTCGATACGGGACCCGGCGGGCAGCTGGACCGTCACCTCGACGGACCCGGAGGGACCGAAGTACTGGTTCTTCGCCGCCGGAGTCGTGATCCGCAGGACCCCGTCCCCGTACTCGACCTCGACCTGCTCCGCCGCCTTCACGTCGCGGCCCTTCGCGGCGTTCGCGGGCAGGACCTCCACCGTGGTGTCGGCCCGGGCGGCGGCGATGAACTGGACGCGCCCCGCGGGGATGTCGAGGACGGCGGAGACCGGGGTGGGGGTGGCGAACTTCTGCATCGTGCTCTCCTTTGCGCTTGCTGTTTCCGACTCCAGAAACGCTACGTTGCGTTCTCGGAGTGCGCAACGATGCTGTTGCACAAGATTCGCATTAGCACAGTTCAGAGGCGTCTTTTCGTTGCAACGGCCACGACATCAACGCAACACCAACAACCCCACTCGTTGCATTGACCTGACGCTGAACGCTATGCTGACCCCCTCAAGCAAGTACGAAGGGAAGTGCGCGATGCCGGGAGGCAGGCTCACCCAGCAGGAACGTCAGCAGATCGCGCTGGGACTGGGCGACGGGCTCGCCTACGCGGAGATCGCCAGACGTCTCGACCGCCCCACCTCGACGGTCACGCGTGAGGTGATGCGCAACGGCGGCCCCACCGGCTACCGCGCCGACCTGGCCCACCGCGCGACCGAGCGCCGCGCCCACCGGCGCAGGCAGACCACTCCCCGTGGGCAGCAGGCGGCCCCGCAGGCGCACGGACGCGATGCCGAGGCCGTGCGCGAGTACGAGGAGATGTTCACGACCCTCCTCATGCAGCAGGGCCTGCCCAAGATGATGTCCCGCGTGCTGACCTGCCTCTACACCACCGACGCGGGCAGCCTCACCGCGTCCGAACTCGTCCAGCGTCTCCAGGTCAGCCCGGCGTCCATCTCCAAGGCGATCACGTTCCTGGAGAGCCAGGGCCTCATCCGCCGGGAGCGCGACGACCGCCGCCGCGAGCGGTACGTCGTGGACAACGACGTCTGGTACCAGGGCATGCTCGCCGCCGCCCGCTCCAACGCCCAGCTCGCCGAGGCCGCGCGGCAGGGCGTCAGCGTCCTCGGCTCCGACACGCCGGCCGCCGCCCGCCTGGAAAACATCGCCCGCTTCGTGGACTTCGTCGGCGAGAGCATCGCCCGCGCGGCGGAGCAGGCCCGGGAGATCCTTTACACGGGGCCCGAGGGGGCTGCGGAGGGCGCGGACGCGCCGGGTTCCGAACGCGGGTAGGCGGAGGCGGGCTGCCGTCCCGGAAGCCCCGGCCGGTCGCGCCCGCGCCGGACTCCTCTCCCGTACCGCCGTCTTCGTGGGCTTCGTGCCTTATGGCCAGGCGGTGGCGTTGAACGGACGGGAGGCCGCCCGCCGTTCTTCGGCAGGCCGCCGGGACGGAAGGGTGTACGCATGGGCAACGAGGCGACCGACCACGACCACGGCGTCGATCCCGAACTCGCCTTGAAGTACGCGGTCCAGCGCGATCACGGCGACCGGGCCCAGCTCATCGAGGGCGTCATCACCCCGGCGTCCTCACCCTGGGCCCACGAAGCCACCGTCCACAGTCTCCGCAACCAGCTCAGCGCCCGCGCCCACGAACTCGGCTGCGTCATCGGCTCCGGCTACCTCGACCTGCCCGGCTCCCCCAACTGGTACGTCCCCGACCTCGCCGTCGTACCGGCCGCCGTGGCCAGGAACGCCGGCGCCCTACTGCCCGCCCAGACCTTGCTGGTAGCCGAAGTCACGTCGAAATCGCACGCCGAAACCGACCGCGCCATCAAGCGCCGCCGCTACGCGGAGTACGGGGCGCCGCTGTACTTGCTCGTCGATCGGCAGCAGCGCGACGTCACCCTGTTCGCAAGTCCTGCCCGACGCGGCTACGCCCACATCACCGGCCCGCTGCCGTACGGCACCCCGTTGAACCTTTCGGCCCCGTTCGACCTGGAGCTGGATACCAGCGGCTTGTGACAAACAGCCGTTTCGCCTGGTCGAACCCCGACACGGGCGCAACCAGTCATGCGCCGTCGGAGCCCTCGGCAGGCTTTTCCGGCAGGTCTTTGGAGACGAAGGAGCCCATGCCCAGCTCCGTGTAGATCAGGCCCTCCGCTCGGAGGCCGCGGTGCACCTTCTGGCTGGTCGCCGTCGCGATGCCGAACTCTTCCTGGAGCTTCAGCACCGATGGGATCTGAGTACCGGGCGGGTACGTGCCGTCAGCGATGCGATTCCGGATGATGTCGGCGACCTGGCGCCAACGGGGCCGGTCGGGGGCAAATTCGATCACCTGAACCAGGCTAGGCAAGGCACCCCGTCCTAGGCGAGCGGTGATACCCCCTAGTACAGTGCGGCACACTAGGAGTAAGGTGACGGCTACGCAGAGCCCCGGCGGGTGCTGCAACCACCCCCGGGGCGTGGCCAACGCTGCCAACTACGAAAAGAGCGCCGACATGCGCCACCGTATCCGCCGATTCGCGGCAAAGGTGAGGGATCTCCTCCTACCGACGCCGACTGCCCCCCTCACCACCCTCCGCGCGCCCATGCGCCCCACCCCCGTCACCAGGCTCGCGCCGCCCGCAGCCCGCGTGCTCGACCTGCCGTACGACGGCGACGCCTCCCCCCTCGTACGCCCATACCTCGTCGCCTACGAGACACGAGCCCACGAACGGCAAACCCGGCGCGACATGCGCCTTCGCACGCTGCACGGAGTGTTCGCCGTATGAGCGAGAGCAAGAGGGAGGAAGAGGGCCCGCCGTCGGAGCTGCGCCTGCTGCCCCGGACGCAGGACAGCGAAAAGCGGTGCCTTCTGTCCTCGGACGGTGACGGGTACGTGTCGCGGTTCGCCGATGACATGGAGGCGGCCCAGCTGGACATGGGCACGACACTGCTCGACCGCGCCGGGGCGCTGCTCGGTGATGCCGACGCGTCGGCCGGTGAACTGCGCTATCTCGCCAACCGGTTGGTCGAGTCGCTGGGCGACGCCTTGCGGGTCGCCGACAGCCGAGGCCGGCGGGTTCCCGGCCTTGGCGTGGGGGGCGGAGAGGGAGGCGTCGGCCGCGTGGTGGCGGCCGAGTGAGGGGACGTCAGGCCGTCACGTCCGTATACGTATACGTATACGTAAGGGACGGCCCGTAGACCCGTAGAGAAGAGATACCTACGGTCAGGACAGGGCGAGCCACGCCGCGCCGACGACGACCGCGATCGCGACGATCACGCCGACGATCACGCCGATGCGGGGACCGGCGGACGACTGCGGTGCCGCCGCACGGCGTCCGCCACCGCCGCCGCCCTGGGGCGCGCCCTCGTCCACGAAGGCGCGGAACATCTGCGTGCTGCCGGCCGGGTCCTGGTTGCCGTTGGCCGGGTTCTGCTGGTAGTTCGCCATAGGCCAGGACCCTAGCGAACCGGGCAAGCCCGGCACACCCCTGGGCCCCGTGCGTCACAGCACAGTTGCCGGGCGTGGCGGTGGATTGCCCAGGTCATCAGGCAGGCTTACGGGACGGTGTACCGGAAGGCGCATGGGAAGACGTACCGGAAGGCGTACGGGAAGGCGTTCCGGCCCAAGCCAGCAGCGCCGCACGCCGCTCCGCCCGCCGGTCCCCGACCTCAGCCGTACGGGTCGCCCACGCGACATGCCCGTCCGGCCGGACCAGGACCTCGGTCACGTCAGCCAAGTCCGGGTGGTCCTCGCGGCCGGTGACGGTTATGGCGTTGACGCGTGCGCCCCAGCCCGTAGTGACGGCCGCCCCGGCGCCCGGGTCGTCGCCCGCGAAGTCGAGGTGGACGAACCGGCCCGCGGGCAGCAGCTCGTACACCCGTGTCGCCTCCGACATCGCATCCGGCATCGCCCCCGACATCGCCTCCGACGCGACGGCCTTCAGCCCGATGTCCGGCATCCGCCGCCCCACCAGCGGATCGGAACCGGGCTCTGTCGGCCGATACGCCGTCCCGAGCGCGGACACCCTCTCCGCCAGCGTGCGGTTGACCTCCTCCATCCCAAGGAGTTCGTCGAAGAGGGCACGCAGAGCGGCGCCGGGGCGCTGATACCGCGGTACGAGCGTCAGCTCCGCCAGCAGCGTCTGGACCTCGGTGTTCTCGGTGACCAGTTGCCCGACGGGCCTGCGTTCCGCGTCGTAGCTGTCCAGCAGGCCGGGCGGCGCCCATCCGTTGATCACGGCGGCCAGCTTCCAGCCGAGGTTCATCGCGTCCTGGAGGCCGGTGTTCAGGCCCTGGCCCGCGGCCGGGAAGTGGATGTGCGCGGCATCGCCCGCCAGCAGGACACGTCCGGAGCGGTAGCTCTCGGCGAGGCGGGTGGCGTTGCCGAAGCGGGAGAGCCAGCGGGGCTCGGCGACGCCGCAGTCGGTGCCGCACAACCGGGTCAGGGACGTACGGAACTCCTCCGGCGTCACGGGCTCGGCGGCCGGCACCCGCATCCGCTCCGGGTCGATGAGGACCAGCCGCGTCAGGCCGCCCTCCAGCGGCGCGACCAGTACGCCGCTCGCGCGGGCGGCGTCGAGGGCGCCGGGATCGACCGTCGCGAAGTCACCGAGCACGCCGGTGAGGGTCTCGTCCGTACCCGGGAAAGCGATCCCGGCGGACTGCCGTACGACACTGCGTCCGCCGTCGCACCCGACGACGTAACGGGTACGTAGCGTCGCGACGTTACCGTCCCGACCGCGTACCTTCACCTCGGTCCCGTCGCCGTCCTGACCGACCCCGGCAACCTCGCGTCCGCGCTCGATCTCGACGCCCAGCTCCCGGGCCCGCTCCGCGAGCAGCGCCTCGGTGTGGGCCTGGGCGAGGAAGAGGGTGTAGCCGTGCCGGGAGTCCAGTACGGAGAAGTCGAGGTGGGTGGGGAGCTGGGCGAAGTGCCAGCCGGGGACGGCCCGGCCGAGCGGGAGGAAGCGGCCGAGCAGCCCGCGCTGATCCATCAGCTCCACGCTGCGCGGGTGCAGGCTGAGCGCCCGGGAGTCGCGCTGCGGTTCGGCACGGCGTTCCAGGACGCGGGTCCGTACGCCGGCCAGCGCCAGTTCGCACGCGAGCATCAGGCCGGTCGGGCCCGCGCCCACAACGATCACATCGACGTCCATCGGAATAGTCCTCCCCATAGAGCGAACAACGGTTCAGCGAAGAGCGGTTTGGTGAACAACGTTTAGTGAACAGCGTTCACGTGAACGCTGTTCACTATAGTGAGATCCATGAGTACCCCGTCAACCCCAGCCCGCGGCCGACCCGCCCGCCTCGACCGCGCACGCACCCTGCAAACAGCCCTCGACCTGCTGGATCAGTCAGGACTCGACGCGCTGACCATGCGGCGCCTCGCCGACGCGATGGGCGTACAGGCCGGCGCCCTGTACCGGTATTTCGCGACCAAGCAGGACCTGCTCACCGCCATGGCGGAACGGATGCTGGAAGGCGTCGCCGACGCGACCGCGAACAACGAAGGCCGGAACGACGACTGGAGCGACCGACTGGCCACCCTCGCCCGCGCCCACCGCGCCGCCCTGCTCGCCCACCGCGACGGCGCGCGCGTCTTCGCCGGAACACACGCGACCGGGGCAAGCGTCCTCGGCTTCGCCGAGGCGTTCGTGGGCGTACTGCGCGAGGCGGGCTTCCGGGACGACGACGCGGCCCGCGCCCTCTATACGGTGGTCAACTACACCGTGGGGCACACGCTGGAGGAACAGGCGGCCCTCCAGGCAGAGGCCGGAGCCCCCGAGAGCGTCGACACCCTGCGCGACGCGGTGGCGACAGGCCCATACCCCCACCTCAGCGCCACCCTCCCCACCCTCACCAGCACAGACTTCACCCGCCTCTTCGAGTTCGGGCTCGATCTGCTCATCGAGGGGCTGCGGGCTCGGCGCGCTCCGTCGGCCGACAACTGAGCGATCACGTACACAGCGAGGGCTCCGGCGAATACGCCGGAGCCCTCAGCCGTACAGCCACATCCGCCACCTGCGGCTTTACCGCCCCATCCACCCCCTTGACCGTTGATCTTGCCAACCTTTTGGATTCCTTTACTGTCGCATCGCAGGAATCGTTTGCCTTCAGCAACCAAGTGGTTCTACGGTTGCTCTAGGCAACAAAAGAAGAAGTGCGGAGGTGCCCATGGCCGCTCAGAGTCAGTACGAGGAGCTGGCCCGGCAGCTCAGTGCCATCGGTGCCGTCAAGCGGGAGATGGGGCGGATCCTGCCGCCCGACTGTCCGCCCGCCTCGGCCGGGGTGCTCACGCTGCTCGACCGGTTCGGTGAGATGCGGATGAGCAAGCTGGCGGAGCTGCTCGCGATCGACATGTCGGTCACGAGCCGGCATGTGGCCCACGTCGCCGAGCGCGGCTGGATCGAGCGGGAGCCGGATCCGCAGGACAAGCGGTCGCGGCTGCTGCGGCTGACGCCGAGTGGCCGGCTGCTTCTCGCGGAGCTCTCCGAACGTTACACAGCATCACTCGCCCGGTACCTGGACGACTGGTCCGACAGCGACGTCGGCCGTCTGAACGAGTTGCTCGCCCGGCTCCGTACGAGCTTCGGCGACTGCCGGACCCGGGCGCACCACGAATCGACCCGCACACCCGCGGAATGAAAAGGAACCACATGGCTACGACCACACCATCCGGTGTGCGGGGCGGCCACGCCAAGCACGGGGGCCACCCGGCTCCCGACGGGGCGCCCATGACGCACCGTCAGATCATGGAGGCGATATCCGGGCTGCTGCTCGGCATGTTCGTCGCCATCCTGTCCTCGACGATCGTCTCCAACGCGCTGCCCGAGATCATCCATGACCTCAAGGGCGGCCAGAGCGCGTACACCTGGGTCGTCACCGCGTCGCTGCTGGCGATGACCGCGACCACCCCGCTGTGGGGCAAGCTGTCCGACCTGTTCAGCAAGAAGCTGCTGGTCCAGATCGCGCTGGTGATCTACGTGGCGGGCTCGGTGGTGGCCGGTCTGTCGCAGAACTCCGGCATGCTGATCGCGTGCCGGGTCGTGCAGGGCATCGGCGTCGGCGGTCTGTCCGCGCTGGCCCAGATCGTCATGGCCGCGATGATCTCCCCGCGGGAGCGCGGCCGTTACAGCGGCTACATCGGCGCCACCTTCGCGGTCGCCACCGTCGGCGGCCCGCTGCTGGGCGGCGTCATCACCGACACCAGCTGGATGGGCTGGCGCTGGTGCTTCTACGTCGGCGTGCCGTTCGCGGTGATCGCCCTGATCGTGCTGCAGAAGACCCTGAAGCTGCCCGTGGTCAAGCGGGACGTCAAGGTCGACTGGGCGGGCGCGTTCTTCATCAGCGCGGCGGTCTCGCTGCTGCTGGTGTGGGTGACGCTGGCCGGTGACAAGTACGACTGGATCTCGGGCCAGACCTTCGCCATGGTCGGCGGCGCGATCGTGCTCGGCGCGATCTTCGTGTTCGTCGAGTCCAAGGCCAGCGAGCCGATCATCCCGCTGCGGCTGTTCCGCAACAAGACGATCACCCTGGCCTCCCTGGCGTCGCTGTTCGTCGGTATCGCGATGTTCTCCGGCACCGTCTTCTTCAGCCAGTACTTCCAGCTGGCGCGCGGTGAGTCGCCGACCATGTCCGGGATCATGACGATCCCGATGATCGGTGGTCTGTTCATCTCCTCGACCGTCTCCGGTCAGATCATCACCAAGACCGGTCGCTGGAAGGCCTGGCTGGTCTCCGGTGGCGTGCTGGTGACCGCGGGCCTGGGCCTGCTGGGCACCATCCGCTACGACACCGAGTACTGGCACATCGCGATCTTCATGGCGCTGATGGGCCTCGGCATCGGCATGATGATGCAGAACCTGGTGCTGTGCACGCAGAACCAGGTCGCCCCGCAGGACCTCGGCTCCGCCTCCTCCGTCGTGACCTTCTTCCGCTCCCTCGGTGGCGCGGTGGGCGTCTCGGCGCTCGGCGCGGTGCTCGCCAACCGGGTCACGCACTACGTCAAGGACGGCGTGCAGGAGCTCGGTCCGCAGGCCGCGGCGAAGTTCGCCCAGGGCGGCGCCGGCGGCGGTGGCGGCATCCCGGACCTGGACGCCCTCCCGGCCCCGTTCCGGACGATCATGGAGAGCGCCTACGGGCACGGCGTCGCCGACGTCTTCCTGTACGCGGCTCCGTGCGCGCTGCTCGCCTTCCTGCTGACGCTGTTCATCAAGGAGGTCGCGCTGAAGACCCAGGGTGGTCTGGCGCAGTCCAACGAGCCGGCGGCGGCACCCGCCGCTGCCGGTGCGGCCGCCGCCGCGGCCCCGCAGGCGCAGCCCGAGCCCGCCCTGGTGGGCGCGGGTGCCCCGGCGGGCCAGGACGACAACGGCGCGGCGCCCTCCTGGGCGCAGCAGCCGGCGGCGACGACCGCCACGCAGCCGCTGGCGGCGTACGCCTCGGCGGGCGGCGGTGACGAGATCCCGGCCGGTCCGGCGATCCACGGCTCGGTCCGCAACGCGGAGGGCCACCCGGTCGCGAACTCCGCGGTCACGCTGATCTCGCTCAGCGGGCGCCAGCTGGGCCGCTCGGTGGTCCAGGCCAACGGCTCGTACGTGCTGAACGCCCCCGGCGCCGGCTCGTACGTGCTGATCGCGGCGGCCGACGGCCACCAGCCGCAGGCGTCCACGGTCGTCGTCGGCGACCAGGCGCTGGCCTACGACATCCTGCTCAGCGGCACCAGTGGCCTGGGCGGCCAGGTCCGCAGCGCGGTCACCGGCGAGCCGGTGGCGGACGCGATGGTCGTGGTCACCGACGTACGCGGCGAGGTGCTGGCCACCGGCAAGACCGCGCCGGAGGGGTACTTCTCCTTCGACGAGCTGGCCCCCGGCACGTACACCATCGCCGTCAACGCGGCCGACTTCCGGCCGACGGCGCTGCCGGCCGAGGTCGGCGGCCAGGGCACGACCCGGATCGAGATCGAGCTGCTGTCCGGTGCCCGGGTGCAGGGTGTCGTACGGGCAGGAGCTGAGCGGCGTCCGCTGCCGGACGCGCGGGTCACCCTGGTGGACGCGGCGGGCAACGTCGTGGCCACCTCCACCACCGGTGAGGACGGCGCGTACGCCTTCACCGACCTGGACGCGGGCGACTACACGGTCATCGCGAGCGGCTACCCGCCGGTCGCCAACGGCCTGACGGTCGACGCGCGCGGGGTCGACGGCTACGACGTCGAGCTCGCCCACCCCGGCGAGTGATCCCGGGCCCGGGGGCCTGCCGTACGGCGGCGGGCCCCCGGGAACCCCGGCACGACCGGAAATCCGGTACGTCCGGGAAACCGGGTATCACCGGGAACTCCGGTACGACCGGAAATCCGGTACGACCCGGGGGACAAGACCCCGGCCCGCGCGTCTTCTGAGCGGAAAGGCGCACGGTCCGGACCCCAGGGCTCCGGCGGCGGTACGCGCACAGGCAGGGGACGGCCTGCGTGCCGCCGCCCGGAGCCCGACATGTGAGAGGCAAGAACGGGAGTGGGAATGAGTTCGACGGGCGCGGCAGCGGCGGGACCGGCCAAGGGCGCGGGCGTCCGCGCGCAGATCCGTACGAGGGACGGCTGGGCGGTGCAGCACGCGGTGCTGACCGTCACCGACATGACCGGCACCCAGGTGCTGCGCGCGGCGGCCGACGAGGACGGTCTCGTACGGGACGCGCAGCCGCTGGCCCCCGGCCCGTACACGGTGATCGTGACGGCGGTCGGCTACGCGCCGGTGGCCTCCAGCGCGATCGTGACGGCGAGCGGCCGGATGGACGTCGGCAATGTGACGCTGGCGCGGCAGGGCGGGGCGGAGCTGCCGCCGCCCGGCGCCTGGACCATCGACCCGATGCACTCGACGGTCGCGGCGACCGCCCAGCACCTGGGCATCACCAGCGTGCACGGCCGCTTCCTGGACTTCGCCGGGCGCATTGAGATCGCCGAGGACCTGAACAAGTCGTCGGTCGAGGCGGTCATCAGGACGGCGTCGATCGACACCGGCAACGGGATGCGCGACGGGCACCTGCGGACCGGGGACTTCCTGGACGTCGAGCAGTACCCGGAGATGACCTACCGCAGCACCGGCCTGGAGCCGGCCGGCCCGGACCGCTGGACCGTGCACGGCGAGCTGTCGCTGCGCGGCGTGGTCCGCCCGGTGGACCTGGACCTGAGCTACCTCGGTACGGGCCCGGACCCGTGGGGTGGCGTGCGGGCGGCCTTCAACGCCACCGCGGAGCTGCGCCGCGAGGACTTCAAGATGAACTACAACCAGGTCGTCGCCGCCGGCATCGCCGCGATCGGCACGACGCTGCGTGTCGAGCTGGACATCCAGGCCGTACAGGGCGAGACCCTGCCGACGGCCTGACGACTCGGCCCCCACCCCCCGACCGGGGCCGTACGCGACGGTGCCCCGCCCTTTGCACTGCAAGGGGCGGGGCACCGTCGTGCAGGACGGCCCGTTAGTTGGTCTTGCACTTGTTGCCCGTGGCGGGGTTCAGCAGCCCGATGACGTCGATGGTGTTGCCACAGATCGGGATGCCGACGTCGACCGGGACCTGGATGGCGTTGCCGGACAGGATGCCCGGCGAGTTGGCGACCTTGGCCCCCGCACCGGCGTCGGCGACGGCGGTACCGACGCTGCCGAGGACGGCGGCGACGGTCAGGACACCCGCGCTGATGGCAGTACGAACGCGCATATGGAGCTCCTTACGCTGCGCTGAGAAATGATCAGAAAAGAGGTTCACGCAGCGGCGGTCCGAAAAACCGACACGTCGGCCGATGCCCACGTTCGGCGGGACCGCTTCACGCGTCCGGACGCGCGGGGCGCACATGACGGCGTGGGGGGTGATAGGGGCGCTGTCCGCTCCTACCGGCCGCCGTCCCGCCCCTCCTGGCGGCCGCCGTCCCGCCCCTCCTACCGGGCGCCGTCCAGCCCCTCCTGCCGGCCGCCGTCCCGCCCCTCCTCCGTACGCGCGAGCTCCCGCTCCCGCATCGCCTCGATGCCCGCGATCTGGAGGTCGAGGGCGAAGGCGAAGTCGTGCTCCAGCATCTGTTCGGCGGTCAGCCCCTTGCGCGCGTACACCGCCTTGACGGACAGCTCCATCGCCTCGGCGAACTCCGGGCGGCTCCGCACGGCGCCCACGACCTGCTGGAAGTACTCGTCCAGGGTGGAGCCCTCGGCCCGGCAGCGGGCGCGGTGCAGGCCCTGGATGGTGCAGAAGCCGTAGACGAACTGGAACACCGCCGCCAGCGCCCCGGACGTCGACTCCTTCGAGAGGCCGCTGCGCGCCATCACCCGCAGGGTCGCATTGGAGAAGGCCATCGAGTGCGGCCCGAAGTTGATGTACTCCCCCAGCAACCTCGGCACCCAGGGGTGGGCGAGCAGCATGGTGCGGTATTCGGTGGCCAGGTGGCGCAGCTGGTCGCGCCAGTCCGCCCCCTCGTCGGACTCGTCGGGCAGGTCGATCTCGCCGGCCGCCGCGTCCATGGCCAGTTCCAGCAGGTCGTCCTTGGTGTCGACGTACCAGTAGACGGACATGGCGGTGACGCCCAGCTCGGCGGCGAGGCGGCGCATGGAGAACTTCGCCAGGCCCTCGGCGTCCAGCAGCCGGACCGTGGCCGCGACGATCTTGTCGAGGTCCAGTCCGGCCGGCTGGTCCGCCTTCCGTTTCACCGGGGGGCGCTCGGCCAGCCATACGCTTTTCGGCTGTTTCCCGGCGCGGTCCGAAGTCGCGGCCATCTCGCGCCCTCCCTTTCGTTACGCAGTGGTACGGAGTCGATGCTATTCCGGGCGGGCGGCGGCCGGAGCCGGGCCGGTACCGCCTTCGGGCACGTCGGCACGGTGCGCGCCGTCGCCCGGCGCGGACCGGTCGCGCTCCGCGCGGCGCAGCAGGAACGCCGCGAGCAGGCCGCCGAGGAAGACGGCCACCGCGCCCACCAGTTGGCTGGTGCCGATACCGGAGGCGAACGCGTCGTGCACGGCCGCCCGGTCCGCGTCCGTACGGGCCAGGGCCAGCGCCGCGGGCAGCGAACCGGCGCCCAGCGCGACCGCCGGGAGCAGCGCGGCGAAGCGGGAGTTGAGCACCGCGCCGAGGACCGCGACGCCCAGGCCCTGGCCGAATTCCATCAGGGTGCCGTTCACGCCCGCGCCCACCCCGGCCTTCTCCACCGGGATCGCGGACATCACCGCGTTGGCCATGGCGGGCATCGCGAACGCCACGCCGACGCCCATCACCAGCAGGCCGAGCAGCATGCCGCCGTAGCTGTCGCTGCCCAGCGTGGCGATGGCGGTCAGACCGGCGGCCAGCAGGGTCATACCGGACACGATCATGCCGGGGGTGCCCAGCCGGGGCATCAGCCGGGCGCTCAGGCCGCTGAAGTTCAATGCGACGACCATCAGCGCCAGCGGCGCCATCCGCAGACCGGCCTCCAACGGGCCGTAACCGAGGACCAGTTGCAGGTGCTGGGTGAGCAGGAACATCGAGCCGCCCAGGCCGAAGGCGACCAGGATGCCGCCGGAGACCGCGCCGATGAAGCGGCTGTTGCGGAAGAAGTGCATGTCCAGCATCGGGTGCGGGACGTGCAGTTCCCACAGCGCGAAGACGGCCAGGCCCACGACGCCGACGGCGGCGGAGCCCAGCACCCGCCCGGAGAGCCAGCCGCTGTCCGGTCCGGAGATGATCGCGAAGACCACGCCCACCATCCCGATCATGGAGAGCAGCGCGCCGACCAGGTCGGGGCGGTCGCCGCTGGGGTTCTTCGACTCGGGGACCAGCCGCAGGACGGCGACCAGGCCGATCAGCGCGACCGGGATGTTGATCAGGAACAGCGCGCCCCACCAGAAGTGCGCCAGCAGCGTGCCGCCGATCAGCGGCCCGGCGGCGAAGCCGAGCGAGTTGACCGAGCTCCAGATACCGATGGCCTTGGGGCGCTCGGTGTCGTCGAAGATCTGCATCACGACGGCGAGGGTGGTCGTCATCAGCAGCGCGCCGCCGACGCCCATCCCGGCGCGGGCCGCGATCAGCTGGCCGGGCGACTGGGCGAGGGAGGCGGCGAGCGAGGCGACACCGAACAGCACCAGGCCGAGGGCGAGCATCTTCTTGCGGCCGTAGCGGTCGGCGGCGTTGCCCGCGGTGAGCAGCAGGCCGGACTGGACCAGGGAGTACGCGTTGAGCATCCACTGCACGTCGGCGGTGGTGGCGCCCATCTCCTCGGTGAGGGAGGGCACGGCGACGTTCAGGACGGTGTTGTCGAGCAGGACGGTCAGCTGCGCGAGGCAGATGACGGCGAGGATGAGCCAGCGGGCCGGGTTGCGGGCCGGGCTCAAGGGATCGGTGGCGTTGGGCGCCACGGAGGACATACAGGCTCCCTGTACGGAGTGGTGCGAGCGGAAGAGCGGGACGCGTACACCGTACAGGGAGCGTTATACGCCGTACAGGCGATTAATGGGGGGCGGGAGGCGACGACTCGCTATCTCGTCGCGCGGGTCGGCGCCTGCCTCACGAGACCGGGCGGGTCAGGTCGTACAGCGCCGTTCCGCCGACAGTCACCTTCTTGAACGACTTCTCGACCCAGCTCGTGATGTCGGACGAGGTGGAGCTGTTGCGGTCCTTGCCGCCGCCGAAAAAGCCACCGCCCATACCGCCGCCGATGAAGTAGTGGATCTTGCCCTGGCGTACGTACTCCTTGAACTGTTCGAGGGTCGGTGACGGGTCGCTGCCGTTGAAGCCGCCGATGGGCATGACCGGGAGGCCGGTGGCGAGCTGGTAGCCGGCGGCGTTCTGCGAGCCGATCGCGGCGGCGGCCCAGGTGTGGTCGGCGGCGTTCTTCCGAAGGGCGGCTTTGGCCTTGGCGCTGACCCGCTGACCGTCGAGGAGACCGCCGAGGCCGTTCTGACGGGCGCCGTCGCGTTGTCCAGGGCCCTGGCCCCGGCCGGGTCCCTGACCGGGCCCCTGGCCGGGTGGCGGGCCGCCCGTACCGCCGTTCGCCCTGCCGCCCTTGCCACCCGGCCCGGTCCCGCGCCCACCGATGACGATCATTCCCCCGTGCCGGCCTCCGGCGCCCTTGACCTCCGGCCCCGCCGTGACGATGGAGCCGGTGTGCGGGGTGCCGACCGTGTTCACGGCGTACGCGACCGGGCCGCCCAGTCCGGCGGCGATGCCCAGCCCGGCGGCCACCACGGCCAGGCGCCGGCCCAGCCGTACGGACAGCCGCCGGCCCATCCGTACGGACAGCAGCAGCCCCAGCGCCGCCACGGCGCCTACCGCGACGACGGCCCAGCGCAGCCACGGCAGCCACTGCGGCGAACGCGCCAGCAGGACGTACGCCCATGCCGCCGTCGCCGCGACCGTGACCGCCAGCAGCAGCACGGCGGCGGTACGGGACCGCCGCTGCCACAGCAGCGTCGCGCCCATCGCTACCAGCGCCGCGATGTACGGCGCCAGGGCCACGTTGTAGTACTGGTGGAAGATCCCGGACATGAAGCTGAACGTCGCGAACGTCATCAGCAGCGCTCCGCCCCACACCAGGAACGCAGCGCGCGCGGCGTCCGTACGCCGGGCCCGCCGCAGCACCACCAGCCCGGCGGCCAGCAGCAGGAACGCGGCAGGCAGCAGCCAGGAGATCTGGCCGCCCATGTCGGAGGTGAAGAGCCGGGTGATGCCGGTGTCGCCCCAGGCACCCCCGCCACCACCACCGCCGCCGGGGCGGCCGCCGCCCACACTGCCGGTCTCGTTGCCGTTGATGCGGCCGAGGCCGTTGTAGCCGAAGGTCAGCTCCAGGAAGCTGTTGTGCTGCGAGCCTCCGATGTACGGGCGTGACGCGGCCGGCCACAGTTCCACGATCGCGACCCACCAGCCGCCGGACACCACCATCGCCAGCCCGCCCAGCAGCAGTTGGCCGATCCGGCGGCGCAGCGGGGTAGGCGCGCAGACCGCGTACACGACCGCCAGCGGCGGCAGGATCAGCCACGCCTGCAACGTCTTGGCCAGGAAGGCGAGACCGAAGCAGACGCCCGCCAGCAGCAGCCACTTGGTACGGGCGTCCTCCAGCGCGCGCAGGACGCAGTACACGGCGCAGACCATGAGCAGACACAGCAGCGCGTCGGGGTTGTTGAAGCGGAACATCAGGGCGGCGACCGGCGTCAGCGCCAGCAGCGCGCCCGCGAACAGCCCGGCACCCGCGCCGAAGCGGCGCCGTACGGCCGCGTACAGCACCCCGACCGTGGCGACGCCCATCAGCGCCTCCGGCACCAGGACCGCCCACGAGCTGAGGCCGAAGAGCCGTACGGACAGGGCCATCGGCCACAGGGCGGCCGGGGGCTTGTCGACGGTGATGGAGTTGGCAGCGTCGGACGAACCGAAGAAGAACGCCTTCCAGCTCGCGGAGCCCGCCTGGGCCGCCGCCGAGTAGAACTGGTTCGCGTAACCGGACGCGCCCAGGTCCCAGAGGTAGAGGGCGGCGGTGGCCAGGAGGAGTACGAGGAGGGCGGGGCGGGCCCAGCGGGGGGAGGCGGGGACCGGCGTCCCGGGGACAGGCTCCGGTGCCTGCCCGGCCGGGTTCGGGACCGGCTCGGCGAGGTGGGGGGACCGGGTCGTCATCGGGTGCTCCTGCCAGGGTGGTTCGGTACGGCGGTGAGCCGGTCGGGCTCCGCGGCCCGGCCCTCCCGCTCCCGGTCCGTGAAGACCCACGCGCGGAAGAGCAGGAACCGCAGCAGTGTCGCCGCGAGGTTCGCGGCCACCAGGACGGCCATCTCGGTGCCGTGCGCGGGGGTGCCGGTCGCGGCGTCCAGGGCGGCCAGCGAGCCGCTGGTCAGGGCCAGGCCGATGCCGAAGACGACGAGCCCCTGGGCCTGGTGGCGCACGGCGCGGTCCCGGCCCCGTACGCCGAAGGTCAGCCGCCGGTTCGCCGCTGTGTTGCCGATCGCCGACAGCAGCAGCGCGGCGGCGTTGGCCGCCTGCGGTCCGACGCCGAGCCGGAAGAGCGAGTAGAGGCCCAGGTAGAGCAGCGTGCTGAGGGCGCCGACCACGCAGAAGCCCATGACCTGGCGCGCCAGCCCACGCGGCACACCGCTCAGGTCGCGGTCGCGCGGGTCGTCCCCGAAGGGCCGGGCGAGCCGGTCCAGCGGCAGCGCCCCGGTCGCCAGCGCCCGCCCCACCCGCCAGACGCCCTTGAGGTCCTCGGTGGCCGTCCGCACGATGTGCACGGTGCTGTGCGGATCGTCCACCCAGTCCACCGGCACCTCGTGGATGCGCAGCCCGGCGCGTTCCGCGAGCACCAGCATCTCGGTGTCGAAGAACCAGCCGCTGTCCTCGACCATCGGCAGCAGCCGTTCGGCGACATCGCCCCGTACTGCCTTGAAGCCGCACTGCGCGTCCGAGAAGCGGGCGGCCAGCGAGCCGCGCAGGATGAGGTTGTACGAGCGGGAGATGAACTCGCGCTTCGGCCCGCGCACCACCCGCGAACTGCGCGCCAGCCGCGAACCGATCGCCAGGTCGGAGTGGCCGGAGATCAGCGGCGCGACCAGCGGCAGCAGCGCGTTCAGGTCGGTGGACAGATCGACGTCCATGTAGGCGAGCACCGGGGCCCCGGAGAGGGACCACACGGTGCGCAGTGCCCGGCCGCGCCCCTTCTCCTCCAGGCGCACGGCCGTCACCTCCTCGATCGCCTCGTCCAGCGACGCGGAGATCTCGGGAGTGCGGTCCGTGCTCGCGTTGTCCGCGATGGTGATCCGGAAGCCGTACGGGAAGGTGCGGGAGAGGTGGTCATGGAGCCGCCGTACACAGGGCTCCAGGTCGGACTCCTCGTTGTGGACGGGGATCACGACATCGAGCACCGTGGTGGTCTGCCCGGGGCGCAGATGCTCACGAGGCGGCAGGGAGCCCAGAGGGGTCTGGGCCGGCTGTGTCGTCGTCATGCCACCGACACTCGCCGGGCGCGCTGTCACCCTTGTGTGGTGCCGCTGTGATCCGCCTGTGAATGGGTGTGTTCCAGGGGCGCTTGGTGAAGCCGAGGGGCGCGTGTGGCGTCGCGCGCCGGTCCGTCGGCGGGCAGCCGGACGCTGAAGACCGTACGTCCGGGCGCGCTCTCCACCCGGGCCGTGCCGCCGTGCGCCGTGACCACGGCCTGCACGATCGCCAGCCCGAGGCCCGTGCTGCCGCCGGTCCGCCGTCCTGCGCTCCCGTCCGCGCCGCCAGCCCCTCCGGCTCCCGTACCCGTACGGGCGCGGGACGCGTCGCCGCGGGCGAAGCGTTCGAAGACGTGCGGCAGCAGGCCGGGCGGCACGCCGGGGCCGTCGTCCCGCACCTCCAGCCGGACGAAGCGGCCCGCGCCGGGCACCGGCGGCTCGTGACGGAGGCGGGCGACGACCGTGGTGCCCTCGGGGGTGTGCGTACGGGCGTTGGCCAGCAGGTTGACCAGAACCTGGTGCAGCCGGTCGGCGTCGGCGCGTACGCACACCGGGTCGCCGGGCAGTTCCAGTCGCCATTTGTGGCCGGGACCGGCCGCGCGGGCGTCGCTGACGGCGTCCACGACCAGCGGCGCGAGGTCGGTGCTCTCGTACGACAGCGGGCGGCCGGCGTCCAGGCGGGCGAGCAGCAGCAGATCCTCCACCAGGCCCGTCATCCGCTGCGCCTCGGACTCGATGCGCCCCAGGGCGTGCCGGGTGGCGGGGCCGGGCTCCTCACGGCCGCGCCGGGTCAGCTCGGCGTAGCCGCGTATCGAGGCCAGCGGTGTGCGCAGCTCGTGGCTGGCGTCGGCGACGAACCTGCGGACGCGCGTCTCGCTCTCCTGGCGGGCGGCGAGCGCCGAACCGACGTGGCCCAGCATCCGGTTGAGCGCCGCGCCGACCTGGCCGACCTCCGTACGCGGATCCGCCTCGGCGGCCGGGACGCGTTCGTGCAGGGCCACCTCGCCGCGGTGCAGCGGGAGCTCGGAGACCCGGGTGGCCGTGGCAGCGACCCGGCGCAGCGGCCACAGCGCCATCCGGACCGTGGCCGCGCCTGCGAGACCGGCCGCCACCAGGCCCGCGGCCGTGACGCAGACCTCCACGACGATCAGCCGGCCGACGACGTTCTGCACGTCGCCGGACGGCAGGCCGACCAGCGCGGAGTCGTCCCGCGCGGAGGCGACGCGGTAGTCGCCGAGGCCGGGCAGGGTGACGGTGTGCGGACGCCCGTCGCGCCGGGCGCCGGCCAGCGCGGTCACCTGCTCGTCCGTCAGCGAGGCCATGTTCTGAGCGGGCATCGGGTTGCGCGCGTCGATGCTGCGGGCCGCCGCGATGATCTCTCCGTCGGAGGAGAGGCGCGCGCCGACCGTGTTGATGGGCTGGCCGGGCCCGACGATGAACCCGAGGCCCCGGTGATCGAGGAAGCTCCCCTCCCGGGCGCCCGTGTGCTGGGCCGACTCCAGCAGCTTGTCGTCCAGTTGGCCCTGGAGGTAGGAGTGCAGGGCGATGGTGGTGACCGTACCGATCACCGCGCAGACCACCGCGACCATCAGCACGGCCGAGACGACCAGCCGCGTACGCAACGTCCACCGCCGGGGCCGCAGACGGAGGTGGCGGGGGCGGCGG
>NZ_JOCQ01000042.1 GCF_000720725.1 Streptomyces rimosus subsp. rimosus | reverse complement strand
GGCGGGTACGGGGAGGTCCCTTCGGTCAGGTACGGCATCAGCGGCGTTCCGGACGGGCCGGTACGGAGGTGTCCGCCGTGGCCGTGTGCACTGCATCCACCGCGTTCGTGGCCGTGTGCGCTGCGTCCACCGCGTCCGTGGCCGTGTGCACCGCGTCCGCCACGGCCTGCACGTACGGGGGCCGGACGATGCCGTAGTGCGTGGTGTCCACGCTCTGCCAGCCGCGCAGGTCCGGCAGGTGGTCCCGCCACTTGCGCTGCCGCGCCTCCGGCGAGCCCAGGTTCGGCAGGCTCTCCACCGGCCGGTTCGCGAGCCACAGGCGGGTGGGCGTGCCGGACAGCCGGGGTACGTCGTGGTGGGCCATGCCGGCGATGTTGGCCCGGCAGCAGCGCGCCAGCCGCTCGGCGTACGCCTGCGCCTCCCGGCTCGCCGGCGCGCCCGTGTCGCCCTGCCCCAGCTCGTGTGCGAAGACCGCTTCGAGCTGGGTCTCGTCGTACGCCCTGAAGTGCGGCGCGGCGTCCGGCGGCGGCGGGTCGAGCAGGTGGAGCGCGGCGGCCGGATGCCCTGCCGCCTCCGCCTCGGCCGCCATCGCCTGCGCCACCCACGCGCCGAAGGACCAGCCGGCCAGCTGCCGGCGCCAGTCGGTGTGCGGGAAGCGCGCTTGGAGGGCGGCGTGATAGCGCCGGGCCCGTTCGGCCAGGGACCAGGCCGGCAGGTCGGGCAGGCGCAGCGCGGGGTCGGCGATCAGGCAGACGGTGAAGCGCGGGTCGAGGGCGGACACCAGCGCGCGGTACGCCTGGATGTCGCCGCCAACCGGGTGGACCAGGCACAGCAGGTCGTGCCCGGTGCCCTGCTGCCAGACTTCCAGCGTCACCGGATCGTCATCGGACCCGGTGGCGGCCCGGACCGCGCCGGACGGCTCCGCCCCCGGCCGCGCGCCCGCCTTGACCAGGACCTCGTTCAGACTGACCTGGTGGCTGAGCTGGGACAGCTCCAGGTCGACGCCGAAGTGCTCCTCCACCTTGCCGATCAGATCGAGCATGGTCAGCGAGTCGGCGCCCTGGTCGTAGAGCGAGGCGTCCGGGTCCAGCTCGTCCAGGCCCAGCCAGCGGCCGAGCCAGTCGGCGAGTTCGGCGGAGGCCGAGGCCGAGGCGGTTGCGGTGCCGGACGTGTCCGGCGGCACGGACGCGTCACCCGCAGCCGCGTAGAACGCGCGGGCTTCCTCGATGGGCGTCGTGGAGACCAGCAGCTGCGGAAGTTGCAGTTCCAGGGCGCGCGCGAAGAGGTGCTGGCCCTCCTTCACCGCCAGCCCGACCGCGAGGTGGGCCTGATGCCGGGCGTCCGTCTGCAGGGCGTCCCGCGCCATGCCCACCTCGCTCCAGATGTCCCAGTCGATGCCGATCCGCAGGGTCGTTGCGCCCTCGCCGGTCCGGTGCCGGGCGAAGCCGTCCAGCAGGCCGTTGGCGGCGGCGTAGTCGAACTGGCCGATGCCGCCGAACTGCGCCGCCATGGACGAGCAGTACGCGGCGAAGGCCGGCCGGTGCCGCTCGATCAGCCGCTCGACCAGGAGGGCTCCGTGCAGCTTGGCGGCCATGGCCTGCCGCATCGCCACGGCGTCCCGCCGGGTGACGAGGCCGCCGGCCGCTGTGCCAGCCGCGTGCACGACACCGTCGATCCGGTGGGTCACGGAGTCGATGCGCCGGAGGACCGTCTCGGGCGGCGTCTCGGCGAGGTCGGCCTCGACCAGCTCGACGCGGTCGGCCCACTCCGACAGCTCGGCGGGCACGCGCGGCTGCCGGGACAGCAGGACCACCCGGCAGTCGGACCGCTCCAGCAGCCAGGCCGCGATGCTGCTGCCGATGCCGCCGGTACCGCCGAGGATCAGGTACGTACCTGCCTCGGCCGGCAGTGCGGAAGGCGGGGCGGAAGGCAGTGCGGAAGGCAGCGCGGAAGAGAACGTGGCAGGTGGCGCCGTCGTGGGGGCGGGCACCGGCAGCAGCGCCTGCTGCCACCAGTACCCCTGCCGCAGCGCCAGCCGCCGCGGCAGCGTTCCGGAGCCGTCTGCGCTGCCCGGCAGTGCGGTCAACTGCTGTGCCCAGTCGGAGAGTTCGCTACTGGGCAGGTCCAGCCAGCGGCCGTCCACGGCGCACTCCTGCGGCGCCACTTCACAGACACCCGCCAGCAGGCCCAGCTCCGGTCGCCGTACGGGCCCTTCGACCGGCTGGGCACCGTACGACAGCCACCACGGCCGCACCTTCTCCGCCTGCGGCGTACCGGCGACGGCTTGCAGCAGGGCGGCAGGCGTGTCGAGGCAGGCCCAGCGGGCACGCGCGAGCGCGTCCTCGTCCACCGCGCCGCCGACCGCCAGCGGAAGGGCGTGCAGCCAGTCGGCACCGGCCTCGCCCAAGTCGCCCAGCGCGTCGAGCAGTTGGCGCAGCGAGTCCGGGTCGGCCGGGTCCACCTCGTACGCGTCGTCCGCCAGCCGGGCGTACGCACCGGCCGCGCAGACCCGTACCACCCGGGCCCAGGCAGCCTCGAAGGGGCGCAGCGCCTCGGGCGGCAGCGGTTCGGCCGTCACGACGACCAGCAGGCCGCCGGACGTCCGCGACGCGGGGGCCGGGACGGCGCGACTCAGCCGGACCCAGTGCGGCTGGTGCAGCCAGTCCGCCTCCGGCAGCCGCTGGGGAAGCGCCTCTGTGGTGGCCTGGTTCGCGGGGACGTCCGTATCCGGCGTGGCGCGCTGGAAGTCGTACGTCGCCAGCTCGAAGGCCGGGGGCGGGAAGTCCCACGGGGCCTGAGCCGGACCATCGGGCCAGCGGACCGTCCGTCCGGTCAGCCAGGCGTCGGCCAGTTCCTCGGGGGAGCGGCCCGCAGCCGACAGCACCCCCTCGGTGCCGTCCGTGTCGACCGGCACCAGGTCGGCGTCGGCGACCGTACGCAGCCACGCCACCGCGCTCGCCGCGTCGGCGCAGACTCCCGCGGCCCGCAGCCGGTGGGCCGGGCGGCCCGCCTGGAGATGGCGCAGCACCTGGCCGTACGCCTCGGGCCGGGCCCGGAGGTAATCGGCGATGCGGGCGGCATCCGCGCGCAGGCCCGCCTCGCTGCTGCCGGACAGTGGCAGGCAGGGTACATCGGACACGGACTCCGCCTGCTCGCCCGCCTCCAGGACGACGTGGGCGTTGGTGCCGCCGATGCCGAAGCTGCTCACCGCCGCCACCCGGGGCCGCCCGGCGGGCCACGGCCGCGCCTCGGTCGGGATGGTGAACGGCGCGGCATCGGCGCCGATCTGCGGGTTGAGGCGGTGGAAGTCGACGTTGGGCGGGATGACGCCGTGGTGGACCGCGAGGGCGGCCCGTACCAGTCCGACCACGCCCGCGGCGGCGCCCAGGTGCCCGATCTGGCTCTTCACCGAGGCCAGCGCGCAGGTGCCGGGCCCGTCCAGGCCGAACGCCTGGCGCAGCGCGCCGACCTCGACCGGGTCGCCCAGCGTGGTGCCGGTGCCGTGCGCCTCGACGTAGCCGAGGTCGGCGCCGGTACGGCCGCTGCGGCGCAGCGCGGTGCGGATCACCTCGCGCTGCCCGGCCAGCGAGGGCGCGCTGTAACTGAGCTTGGCGGAGCCGTCGTTGTTCAGCGCCGAGCCGGTGATCACCGCGTACACGGTGTCGCCGTCCCGCCGCGCCAGCCGCAGCGGCTTGAGCACGACCACGCCGACGCCGCTGGCACCGATGGTGCCGCTGGCGTCGTCGCTGAAGGGCCGGCAGTGGCCGTCCTTGGAGAAGATGTGCTGCGGCCGGTAGCGGTAGCCGCCGGTGAGCAGGGTGTCGACCAGCACGCCGCCGGCCAGCATCACATCGGCGTCGCCCTGGCGCAGCAGACCGGCTGCGACGTGCACCGCCACCAGCGAACTGGCGCAGGCGGCCTGCACGGTGAAGGCCGGGCCCGACAGATCGAGATGGTAGGCGACCTTTGTGGCGAGGAAGTCCTTGTCGTGGTGGAGCGCCATCTGGAAGCCGTCCGGCAGGTACGCCGGGTCGGCCTCGCGCAGTACGGACTGGTAGTACGTGTTCTCGCCGCAGCCCGCGACCATGCCGACGCGCTGCCCGGCCGGGTCGGTGATACCGGCGTGGGCCAGCGCCTGCACCGAACTCATCAGCAGGTGGCGCTGTTGCGGGTCCATCAGCCGGGCCTCCTGGCGGCTGATGCCGAAGTGGTCCGGGTCGAAGTCCAGCAGGCCGGACATCTGGCTGCGGGCGCCCACGAGGCCGTCGGCGGCGTCGAAGTGCTCGATGCCGCGCGCGCCGGTCCGCACCATCTCCCAGAAGGCACCGAGGTCGTCCGCGCCGGGCAGCCGGACGGCCATGCCGACGACGGCGACCGGCTCGTCGGCTGCCCCGGGCCCCGTCGTGTCCTGCCGGGCCGTCTCCAGCCCTTGGTCCAGGAACCGCGCCAGCCGCCGCACGGTGACGTGCTCGAACAGGTCGGGGATGCTGAACGACAGGTCCGGTTCGGCAGTGCAGCGCAGATGGAAGCGCATCAGGTCCAGGCTGGTCGCGCCCGCGTCGAAGAACCGCTCGTCGGGGCCGACCGGTGTGCCGACCACCGCTTCGAACAGTTCCGTGAGCCGGGCCTCGACCGGCGAAAGGGCCGCTGCCGTGGTGGCGGTACGCGGGCGCAGTTCCTCACCCGGCGCCGTCAGCGCGCGGCGCCGGTCCAGCTTGCCACTCGGAGTGAGCGGAAGGGACGCGAGCCGCCGGAAGCGGTCGATCCGTACGTACGGAGGCAGCAGCGGTGCCAGGTGCGCGGCCAGGTCCTCCGGCGCCGGGGACTCACCGCGGCACTCCAGACAGGCCGCCAGCCGGGCACCGTCGCGCACCACGACCGCGTTGACCACGCCCGGGTGCTGGAGCAGCGCCGCCTCGACCTGCCCCAGCTCCAGGCGGTGGCCGCTCAGCTTGACCTGCTGGTCGTCGCGGCCCAGGTAGTGCAGCAGGCCGTCCCGGTCGAAGCGGGCCAGGTCGCCGCTGCGGTAGAAGGTGCCCGGGCCGGGCAGCTCCACGAAGCGGGCGGCGTTGAGTGCCGGATCACCGAGGTAGCAGGGCGCGGCCATCGGGCCGCCGATCAGCAGTCGGCCGGGACAGCCCGGTGGTACGGGCGCGTCGGCCTCGTCCACGACCCGCAGCCACGCGTTGGCGACGGGCCTGCCGATGGCCGGACGCTCCGGCCACTGCTCCGGGTCGCCCTCCAGGCAGAGGCTGCTGACGACATGCGTCTCGGTCGGCCCGTAGTGGTTGAACAGGCGGGCGCCGGGCAGCCCGGCGAACCAGCGGCGTATCGCGGCCGTGCACAGCAGCTGCTCGCCGGCGGTGATCACTTCACGCAGCCGGGACGGGAAGCGGCCCAGCCGGACGCCGTGCTCGGCCAGCAGGTGCAGCGCCACGTACGGCATGAAGATCCGCTCGGCGCCGGCCGTTTCGAGCTGTTCGAGCAGGGCTGGGGCGTCCTGCCGCCAGGTGGGCCGTACGAGGTGCAGACGGCCGCCGCCGCACAGCGTGCCGAAGATCTCCTGGAAGGAGACGTCGAAGGACAGCATGGAGAACTGCTGGGTGACGGCGCCGCCCGCCAGGCCGCCGGCGTCGGCCTGCCAGTGCAGCAGGTTGCACAGCGTGCGGTCGGGCACCTGAACACCCTTGGGCGTACCGGTGGAGCCCGAGGTGAACAGCGTGTAGAGCGGTCGCCGCCCGTCGTGGGCGAACTCGTCGTACGGGTGCCCGTCCGGAGCGGTGTCCGGCAGGGCGACCGGGTGGCGCGGCAGGTCCGCCGGGGCGATCGCGTCGATCGCCGCCGTGCCGTCCGGCGGCACCAGGACGCACAGCGGGCGCACCTGGTCGAGGATCTGCCGCAGCAGCTTCGGCGGGTACGACGGGTCGAGCGGCACGATGGTGAGGTTGAGCCGGGCCAGTGCCAGCAGCGCCACCACGTGCTCGGCGGAGGGCTCGAAGTGCAGCGCGACGCAGTGCGGGCGGTCGTCGTCCTCCGGCGGGAGCGGGTAGGCAGCGCGTATCTCGTCCGCCAGCGCGGCGGCGTGCGCGCCGAGTTCGGCGTACGTCAGCGTGCGGCCGTCGGCGACCAGCGCGGGAGCACCGGGCGTGAGCCGTGCCTGGCGGGCGAAGCCTTCGGCCACCGTGGTGAACGCCGGGGGAGTCGCGGCACCCCGGCCGGGCTCGGGCAGGCCGTCGCGGTACGGGCCCACCAGCTCGGCCAGCGTCGCCGTACCGCCGTCGGCCAGCTGGTCCAGCCCCCGCCGGAACAGGGCGGCCATCGCCTCCACCTCGGCGGCGTCGAAGTGCTCGGCGGCGTACTCCCACAGGCAGTCGAAACCCGCGTCGTGCTCGACCACGGACAGCGTCAGCGGGCACTTGGCCTCGGCCGGCACCGGCCACTCGGGGCGGGAGGCGCAGCCCGGCAGGGCCAGCGTGCCGAAATCGGTGTTCTCCAGGACGAAGAGGAAGTCGAACGGCGAGCCGTCGGTACGGTGCTCCTGGTCGGCCAGGACATCGGCCAGTGCCACGTCCTGCCGGTCCAGCACCTCCTGTACGGCGGCACCTTGCCGCAGCAGCTGCGCGCGCAACTGCTCGCGCGGCACCAGAGCCGGCGGCAGCAGCACGGTGTTGGCGAACATGCCGACACTGTCCTCGAATGCCTGCACCGGCCGGTTGGCCACCGGCCCGGCGATACGGGGCCGTGAACGCCCGGTCACGCCGTACAGGCTCCAGGCGAACACGCCCAGCAGCAGCTGGAAGCGGGTGAGCCCCAGCTCGGCGCAGAGCCGGTCGAGCGCGGCGCGGCGGCCCGGGTCGAGCGAGTCGCGCAGCAACCGGCCGTTGGTACGGGGCCGGGAGCGGACCGGCTCCAGCGGGGCCGCCACCTCTTCCGATGCGCTCAAGTAGCTGCCCAGCCCGGCACGTTGAGCCTGATAGGCGTCGGTCGCGAACCACTCGTCCTGCCAGCCCGCGTAGTCCAGCGGCGTCGGCGCCACCGCGGGCTCCGCCGCCTCCGTGCCGCTCAGCACGGCCGCGTAATCGGCCGAGAGCTCACGGAAGAGGACATTGAGCGACCAGCCGTCGACCGCGATGTGGTGCAGGTGCAGCAGCAGGACGCCACCGCCCGGCCGCGGCAGGAACGTCGCTTGCAGCAGGCGGGGGAGGGCGAGGTCGAAGGGGGTGGCGAAGAGGCGGTGGGCGGCGGGGTGCCAGTCGGGCTGCTCGGCGGTCGGCGCGTCGGACGCACCGGCACCGGACACACCAGCACCGGACGCGTCGGGCACCGTCAGCGACTCCGGTGCCACCCACGGGTCGTACGCCTCGCCGACCACCTGCCGCAGACCCTCCGGCGTGGCCTCGAAGGCCGTACGCAGCGCGAAGTGACGCGCCACCAGCCGACGCAGCGCCTCCCGCAGCGCGGCGGTGTCCACCGCGCCGTCCAGCCGGAACGCCATCGGGACGTTGTACGCGCAGGACCGCGGATCGCGCTGTTGCAGGAGCCAGAGCCGCTGCTGCTCCGAGGTGGCGGGGGCGGAGCGGGCGCCCGAGGGGGCGGAGGGCTCCGGGTACGGTGAAGCCGCACCGTCGCGCGCCTCCGCGACCGCGGCGGCCAGCTGCGCGAAGTCGCCCTGGAACACCGCCGCCTGGGCCAGTTCGCAGCCCCAGCGCCGCCGGACCTCGAAGCGCAGCCGCAGCGCCTTGAGCGAGTCACCGCCGTTGGCGATCCAGCGGTCGCCCAGCCGCAGGCCCGGTACGTCCAGCACCTCGCCCGCCAGCTCCAGCACCTCGCGCTGCCAGGGTGTGGCCGCCGCGTCCTCCGCCGTCCCCGGACGCTGCCAGGGACGGTCGTCGCGACGCGACAGTGCCGTCGCGTCGACCTTGCCGTTGGCGTTGAGCGGCAGCTCCTCCACCAGGTACACGTGGTGCGGGCGCATGTACGCCGGGAGGCCGTCCGCCAGGTGCCGGTCGAAGGCGTCGAAGGACAGCTCGTCGCCGAGCACCAGGTAGGCCAGCAGCTCGTTGACGCCGTGCGCGTCGCGGCGGGTGCGCACATACGCCTGGCGTACCGCCGGATGGGCCTCGATCTGCCGCTCCAGCTCGCCCGGCTCGATGCGGAAGCCCCGCACCTTGACCTGCCGGTCGGCGCGCCCGACGTAGCTGATCAGGCCGTCGGCGCCGCGGCGCACCAGGTCGCCGGTGCGGTAGAAGCGGCGTTCGCCGCCGTCGTGCCAGGGCAGCCGTACGAAGCGGCGCGCGGTCTCGTCGGGCAGGTTGCGGTAGCCCGCCGCCAACGCCTCGCCCGCCAGGTACAGCTCGGCGATCTCGCCGGGCTCGGCGGTCCTGGCACCGTCGTCGGCCACCACCAGGGCCCCGGTGCCCGGCAGCGTCCGCCCGATGGGCACCACGTCGCCGTCGAAGTCGCGGGGCACGGGGTGGCAGAGGGCAAAGGTGGTGGCTTCGGTGGGGCCGTAGATGTTGTGGAGCTGTGTGGGGCTCGTGGGGTTGTCGCGGTACCAGCGGCGGAGCAGCGGCGCGTTCAGCTGCTCGCCGCCGATCAGCACCCGCCCGACGCCGGAGAAGCCGTCGGGCACCTTGTCGGCCACCGCGTTGAACAGCGCCGTGGTGATGAACAGCGTGTCGATGCGCGCACGCCGCAGCGCCTCGGTGAGCAGGTGCGGCGTCTGCACCTCCTCATCACCGAAGATCACACAGCGGCCGCCGGTGAGCAGCGGCACCCATACCTCGAAGCTCAGCGCGTCGAAGGCGGGATTGGCCAGGCAGGCGTAGCGCGCGCCCGGATCCAGGCTGATCCACCCGGGGCGCGCGAGCCGCAGGATTCCCGCGTCGCGCACCTCGACGCCCTTGGGGCGGCCGGTGGTGCCCGAGGTGTAGAAGATGAAGGAGGCGGGCGGGGTGGCAGGCAGTGGCAGCGGGGCGTCGCCGTCGGCCGGGCCGGTGGCGAGCAGTCCGGCCACCGGCAGGGCTCGTACGCCGTCCGGCAGCCCGTCGGGCGCCGTACCGCCGTGGAGCACCGTCCCGCTCGCGGAGTCGGTCAGGATGTGGCGCCGCCGCTCGGGCGGGCTCAGCCGGTCGAGCGGGACCACCACGGCTCCCAGCCGCAGGATGCCCAGCATCGCGCAGACCAGCTGCCACGAGCGCGGAAGGCAGACCGCCACCGCCTGTCCGGGCCGTACGCCGTGCCGGTGCAGGGCCCGCGCGACGGCGGCGCTCGTGGTGTCGAGTTCCGCATAGTCCAGGCGGCGGCCGCCGTCCACGACCGCGAGGGCGGCAGGGGTGCGGCGGGCCTGGGCGAGAACGCTCCCAGCCAGACAGGGGGAGGCCGGGAAGGTCGATTCGGGTTCCATCATCACTCCTGCGCCTGTGCTGACTCGGCTTCCGGCCCGGCGGGCAGCGACGGGCCGCCGGACGATGGGGGAGCGGCCGGGAAGCGGGCCAGCTCGGCCTCGATCAACGCAGCCACCCGCAGCACCTCGGCGCTCTCCAGCATTTCCCAGTGGTCGCAGTACGCCGGCTCCACCACGAACCCGGCCTGCGCGCGCCGCTGCCAGAAGTCCCGTACGCCCCGCAGGAACGGGGTGTCGGTGCCGTCCTCCACGGCTTGGACGAGGACCGTCCGGGCCGCCGACGGCGGTGCCGGGTAGCCGCCCGCGGTCTGCCGGTTGTGGTTGTAGATGCGGAAGTACTGGTCGATCTGCTCGTCGTCGATGCCCGGGTACATGCCGTTGAACTTGACGAGCTTGTCGCGGAACTCGGCCATGTCCACCGGGGCCGTCGCGGCCGGGTCCACGGGCCCGTCCGAGCCCTGGGTGTCGAGCAGCACCACGCTGACATCCGTACGGCCCGACTCCGCCAGGCGGCGCCCCATCTCGTGGGCGACCAGCCCGCCGTACGACAGGCCGGTGAGCACCACGGGCCCGTCGAGCAGCGGCGCCACCAGCGTCAGATACGCCTCGGCCATGGCCTCCACCGTCGGCAGGAACGTCTCGCCGGGGTTCACGCCGGGCGACTGGATGCCGTACACCCCGCAGGAGCCGGGCAGCGCCTTGGCCAGCGACAGGTAGCAGAAGGCGGTGCCGCCGGCCGGATGGACGCAGATCACCCGCTGCCGGCCGTCGCCCGCGCGGAACTCGATCAGATTGCTGTCCGGCCGGTCCGGCGCGCCCCGGCGCAGCCGCCCGCCCAGCGCCTCGATCGTCGGGTGCAGCATGATCTCGCGCACCGGCAGCGTCTCGCCGAACTCCTCGCGGACCGCGTGGGCCAGCTTGATGGCGGAGATCGAGGTGCCGCCGATGTCGAAGAAGCTGTCGCGGATGCCGATCTCGGACCGGACCAGCACCTGCTGCCAGATCCGGTACAGCGCCAGCTCGATGTGGTCGCGCGGGCTGGCCTGGTTGACCTGGGCGGGGCCGCCGGCCCGCGCCCGCTCCAGCAGCGCGGCGCGGTCCGGCTTGCCGTTGGGGGTGCGCGGCAGCCGCGGCAGCTCCACGAACAGCGCCGGGATCATGTAGCCGGGCAGCCGTCGCGCCAGCGTGGTGCGCCAGGCGTCGGGCTGCCGCGCCTCGGCCTCGCCGCGGCCCAGGAAGGCCACCAGCCGCGCCTCGCCCGCCGCGTCCCGGTCGGCCAGTACGACCGCTTCGCGCACGCCGGGCCCGTCCAGCAGCGCCGCCTCGATCTCGCCCAGCTCGATACGGAAACCGCGCAGCTTGACCTGGTGGTCGCGGCGGCCGACGTACTCGGCGTCGCCACTCGGCAGCCGCCGGGCCAGGTCGCCGGTGCGGTACATCCGCTCGCCGGGCGCGAACGGGTCCGGTACGAAGCGCTCGGCGGTCAGGCCGGGGCGGCCGACGTAGCCGCGGGCCAGGCCCGCGCCGCCGATGTAGATCTCGCCGGTCACGCCGGGCGGCACCGGCCGCAGGCGCTCGTCGAGCAGCCGGATCCGGGTGCCGTCCAGGGGGCGGCCGACCGGGCACTGCCGGGACAGCGGGCGGGGATCGGTGTAGCCGGTGCTGAAGACCGTCGTCTCGCAGGGGCCGTAGCCGTTGAGCAGGCGCAGCTCCGGCAGGAATTCCCGCATGCGGTGCAGGGCCTGTTCCGGTACGGGCTCCACTCCCGTCAGCAGGCGGCGCAGCGCCAGCCCGGCCAGCCGCTCCCCGGGCGCCTCGTCGATCCACTTGACGAAGGCGGGCGGCAGGAACGCCTGCGCGATGCGGTGGGTGCGCATCCAGTCCAGCAACGCTTCAGGATCGGCGCGCAGTTCCCCGGGGACCGGGTGGAGCGCGGCGCCGGTGGTGAGCGGCAGCAGGATCTCGAACGCCGAGCAGTCGAAGCCGATGCTCGACCACCACGACGCGGCCTCGTCCGCCCCGTCGCCGAACCGCGCGACCCAGTGGCCGAAGAGGCTGGCAACGTTGCCATGCGTGACGCCGACGCCCTTGGGGCGGCCGGTGGAACCCGAGGTGAAGACCACGTACGCCAGCCGGTCGGGATGCGCGGCGATGCCGGGCGCGTCGTCACGCCGCCCTTCCGCCTCGACGGCGGCCAGCGACTGCCGGCCGTCCGGCGGCGCGTCCGCGTCACTCAGCACCAGGGCGGGCGCGGCGTCCTCCACCATGGCGGCCAGCCGCTCGGCGGGCAGTTCGGGGTCGAGCGGCAGATAGGCGGCCCCGGCCTTGAGGATGCCAAGGATGCCCACCACCAGCGCCGTCGAGCGCCCGGCGTGCAGGCCGACCACCTGGTCGGGGTGCACACCACGGGCCAGCAGGGCATGGGCGAGCCGGTTGGCCCGCCGGTCCAGCGTCGCGTAGTCCAGCCGCTCGCCGTCGCACACCAGCGCCGTACGGCCGGGCTGTTCGCGCACCCGGCTCTCGAAGCGGTCGATCACACCGGACCACGCCGCCCGGCGGCCGGTCCCGTCCCACTCCGTGACGAGCCGGTCCCGCTCCTCCTCGTCGAGCAGCGCGAGGGCGTCGGCGGCGGCGCCGGGGTCCGCGGCCATCTGCGTCAGGACGCGCCGGAGATAACAGCCGTACCGTTCCACGGTTTCCGCGTCGAACAGTGCCTGCGCGTAATCCAGGCTGCCGACGATACGGCCGTCCTCTTCCGCGAGCGACAGGGTGAGATCGAACTTCGCGACGTCGTACGGCGAATCCAGCGGTGTCACCTCGATATCCGGCAGTGACAGCTCGCCCTCCTCGCTGTTCTGCCACGCGAACATGGTCTGGAACAGCGGGGTGTGCGCCGGGCTGCGGGAGGGATTGACAAGTTCGACCACCTGCTCCCACGGCAGGTCCTGGTTTTCCAGCGCGGCCAGCGCGACGCCGCGTACCCGCTTGAGGAGTTCGGCCACCGTCGGCCCGCCGGAAAGATCGACACGCAGTGCCAGCGTATTGACGAAGAAGCCGATCAAGCCTTCCAGTTCGGCGCGCCGGCGATTGGCCACCGGCGTGCCGATCACCACATCGGCCTGGCCGGACAGCCGCGCGAGGACCAGTGCCCAGCCCGCCAGCAAGGTCATGAACAACGTACTGCCGTTGCGGCGGCTCGCGTTCTTCAGCGCCGCGGTCAATTCCGCGTCGAATTCCAGCGGGAGTTTGCCGCCGCGGTAGTCCTGCTCGGCCGGGCGCGGCCGGTCGGTGGGCAGTTCCAGCAGTGCCGGGGCGTTTGCCAGGACCTTCTTCCAGTGGTCGGCCTGCTTCGCCGGTACACCGTCGGAAAGCCACTTCCGCTGCCAGGCCGCGTAATCGGCGTACTGGACCGGCAACGGCGGCAGCGGGTCCGCTTCACCGGCGCGGAAAGCGGTGTAGAGAGCGGTGATCTCCCGCGTCATCACCGTCATCGACCAGCCGTCGGACGCGATGTGATGGGCGGTCAGCAGCAGTACGTGGTGGTCGGCCGCCAGCACCACCAGGCGCCCGCGGATCAGCGGGCCCTCGGCCAGGTCGAACGGCGCGGTCGCTTCCTCCGCCAGGAGGGCGGTGAGCCGCGCTTCGGCGGCGGACGCGTCACCGGCCTCGCCCAGGTCGTGGACCTGCAAGGGAAACCCCAGGTCAGCGGGGTCGATCTGCTGGTACGGCGTGCCCGCCAGGGCGACCAGGCGCGTCCGCAGGACCTCGTGGCGGGCGACCAGCGCGTCCAGGGCGCGGGTCAGCGCGTCCCGGTCCAGCGGTCCGCGCAGCCGGAACGCCTGCGGCATGTGGTACGCCTCGCCGGCGCCCCGCAGCTGCGCCAGGAACCACAGCCGCTGCTGCGCGAAGGACAGCTCCAGCGGCCCGGTACGGCTCGGCAGCGGCTCGACAGCGGTCTGCTTCCGCGTCGTCCGGGGGTGTGCGGAAGTCGAGGCGCGGAACGTTTGATTCGCCGGCAAAACTAGCTCTTCTTCTGTGCGAGGAGGTTTGTCCGTGCGGACGGCTGAATACCTGCCGCCGGCCGGGCCCGATCACGGTGCGGTAAGGGGCCGGAAAAGAGTGACGGGCGGGGTGTATTCGGACGCCGCGCAGGCCGCTGCGGGAAGTCACGGCTGAACTCGCCGGGGCCGTTTCCGTTGTGCGGAGATGGCCGGGGAGTTCGCGCATGCGCGCCGGAACGGCTCGACGAGGGGCGGGAATGCGGGGTGGGGGTGCTATTTCGTCGCGGCGGTGAAGTGCGGGCGGGGCCGTGGGACTTCCGCGGGGAAGTGCGGTCGGCCACCCCGGCAGGCCGGTGCCGGTCTGCCCGCCGCCTCAAGTGGCCATGGTGCGCACTCGCTTTCCGGGCCGCCGGTCGGGCGGCCCCGTGCACACGGAGCCCGAATCGGGTGCCGTGCTGGACGCTTTGTGACCCCGAGATGATCGAACAGTGCTGCGGAGTGTGTCAATGGTCGTATGTTCCGTGTTTGACCGGTCCGCCGGGGCGTTCCACGACGGCCCGGAAGCGCGAACGGCCGTGTGGGACGGCCTGAGTGGCGCCTCGGGCGACCGTGTCCCGGCGCCCGGCAAACTCGCCGGAAATCTTTCGGGAAGCGATGAAGTTCGCACAGAAAGTTGCATATCCCAGCTGCAGTGAGGCAGATTGAGAGCGCTTCCATCGGCGGGGACCACCCTCGGCCGCAGCGCTGAAGAAAGCTGTTCGATGTCCGACGCACCAGCACGTCCGCGCTCCCCGATCCAGGCCCGGCCGCAGGCGCGTCCCGCCTCGGCCGCCCAGAGCGGGATCTGGTTCAACGAGCAGCTCGACGACTGCGGGGCCGTGCACCACGTGCCCTTCACCCTGCACTTCGACGGCGCGCTCGACACCGCCGCGCTGCGCCGCGCCTGCGACGCCGTACTGCGCAGGCACCCGGACCTCACCAGCGCCGTCGAGAACCGGGACGGCGCCCCCTACCTCGTCCCGGCGTCCGTACGGCCCGAGTTGACGACCGAGCGGGCCGACGCCGAGGCCACCCGGCAGCACATCACGGCGCCGTTCGACCTCGCCGAGGGGCCGCTGTGCCGCCTGGTGCTCCAGATCATCGGCCCCCGTGAACACCGGCTGCTGGTCGTCGCCCACCACCTCGTCTTCGACGGGCACTCGATGGAGTTGTTCGCGGCCGACCTCGCGGCGCTCTACGGGGCGGAGGCCGGCCACGGCACCCCCGTACCGCCGGAGCCCGCGCCCGCCGAGCCGATCGGCGCGGAGGACGCGCGGATCGCCGCCAAGCTGCCTGCAGCGCGCGATTATTGGGCACGGCACCCGCTCGGCGACGGCGACGTGGTGCTCCCCGGCCTGGAGCGCCCCGCCCACGGAGCGGCGCCCGGCGCATCCGCCGCATTCCGCCTCCCCGAAGACCTGCGGTCCCGGCTCGCGCCGCTCGCGGAACGCCTGGGGATCACGCGCTTCGAGCTGATCGTCGCATCCCTGCACGCCCTCCTGTACCGCTACGGCAACGGCGCGCCGGTCACTGCCCTGGACCTCGGCACCCGTACGCCGGAGCAGCAGACCCACATCGGCGTGCACGTCAACGAACTGCCCTTCACCACCGCGCCGGAGCCCGGCCTGACGTTCGCGGAGTTCGCCCGCGCCACCCGGGCCGGGCTGCGCGAGCTGTACCGGGTGCGCGACGTACCGCTCGGCCGCGCCGGCACGGGCGTGAAGCCGGCGGTCGCCCTCGCGCCGGTCTCGCTCACGTACCGGCGCCCGGGGCCCGCGCCGGACTTCCCCGGGCTCACCGTGTCGGCGGACTGGACGCCCTCCAACCACACCGCCCGCAACGCCCTGCGTATCGAACTGGTCGACGGGCCGGACGCGTTCCACGTACTGCTCCAGTACCCGCCGCAGTCCATCGCCCGCGAGCACGCGGAGAGCCTGGCGCGGCACTGGCTGACCCTCCTCGGCCACACGGCCACCGATCCGGACACGCCGCTGGCCGGGCTGCCCCTCCTCGACACCGGCGAACGCGACCGGGTGCTGGCCCGCCTCAACGACACGGCCGTGGCGTACCCGGCACGGACCGTCCCCGAGCTGATCGCGGAACAGGCGGCCCGGCAGCCCGACGCCGTCGCCGTCGTCCACGCCGACCGCCGCCTGACGTACGCGGAGCTGGACGCCGGCGCGGAACGCCTCGCCGCTCGTCTGCGCGCCAAGGGCATCGGCGCGGGAGCGCTCGTCGCCGTACGGGCGAGCCGCTCCGAGCGCCTCCTGATCGGCCTCCTCGGCGTCCTCAAGGCCGGTGCGGCCTACATCCCCCTCGACGCGGAGTACCCGCCCGAGCGCATCGAGTTCGTCCTCGCGGACGCCGACGCCGCGCACGAACTGGGCGACGCCGACCTGTCGGCCGAAGCCGTCGTGGCCGACGGCGAGCCGCTGTCTGCCGACACGCCGCTCCCGTCACCCGCCCCCGCCGACCTCGCCTACGTCATCTACACCTCCGGCTCGACCGGCCGCCCCAAGGGTGTACAGATCGAGCACCGGTCCCTGACGAACCTCCTGCTGTCCCTGCGCGACCTGCTCGGCTCCGGCCCCGGCCACCGCTGGCTGGCGCTGACCTCCGTCTCGTTCGACATCTCCGGCCTGGAGCTGTTCCTGCCGCTGGTCACCGGCGGCACGGTGGTCGTGGCGGGCGCGGGCGACACGCGCGACGGCGCGGCACTGGCGGACCTGATCGCCCGCCACGGCATCACCCACGTCCAGGCCACGCCGACCGGCTGGGCGATGCTCCTGGACAACGGTTTCGACGCGCCCGCCGTGACCGCGCTCGCCGGCGGCGAGGCCCTGCCCCCGACGCTCGCGCGGCGGCTGCGCCCGAGGGTCGGCCGGCTCCTGAACGTTTACGGACCGACCGAGACCACCATCTGGTCAACATACGACGAGATCGACACCGAAACGGACGAGGTGACGATCGGTCGTCCCCTGGCCAACACCCGGGTGTACGTGCTCGACGAGTGCCTGGAGCCGGTACCGGCCGGTCTGCCCGGTGACCTCTACATCGCCGGGGCGGGCCTCGCGCGCGGCTACGTCGGCCGCCCCGAGCTGGACAGTGAACGCTTCCTGCCCGACCCGTTCGGCCCGCCCGGCAGCCGGATGTACCGGACCGGCGACCGGGCGCGCCGGCGCGCCGACGGCCGCCTGGACTTCCTCGGCCGGACCGACGACCAGATCAAGCTCCGGGGCTACCGGATCGAACTGGGCGAGATCGAGTCCCGGCTGCTCGCGCTGGAGGGCGTGGACCGGGCAGCCGCCGCCGTACGGGACGGCCGTTTGATCGGCTACTACGCAGGCGCCGCGGATGCGGGCCGGCTGCGCCGCGATCTGGCGCCGGCGCTGCCCCCGTACATGGTCCCGGAAGTCTTCGTGGCCCTCGAAGCCCTGCCCACCACCCCGAACGGCAAGCTGGACCGGCCCGCGCTGCCCGCGCCGCCCGAGGAGACGGCCGCGCAGCCGTCGGCGGCGGACAGTCCCCTGGAAGCCGTCCGCGACATCTGGCGCGAGGTCCTCGGCCTCCCCGAACTCACCGACACCGACGACATCTTCGACCTCGGCGGCCACTCGATCACCATGACCCAGATATCGACCCGGATACTCGACCGGCTCGGCGTGGAGGTCCCGCTGTCGGCGTATTTCGACGCGCCGACGGTGGAGGGGATCGCGGCCGTGGTGGCCGAGTTGCAGGAAGAGTTCGCGTAGCGCAGGACAGAGCCAGGATCAGGCCCCCAGCACCTCGGACAGGTCATAACGCACCGGCTCCTCCAACTGCGCGTACGTGCACTGTTCCGGCTCGCGGTCGGGGCGCCAGCGGCGGAACTGGGCGGTGTGGCGGAAGCGGTCGCCCTGCATGTGGTCGTAGGCGACCTCCAGTACGCGTTCCGGGCGCAGTGGAATCCAGGAGAGGTCCTTCTTCCCGGCCCACCTGCTGGGGCCGCCGGGCAGCCGTCCCGACGCCTGCGCCTCCTCGCTGGTCCACTCCTCCCACGGGTGGCCCGCTACGGACTCCATCCGCAGCGGCTCCAGCTCCTCCATCAGCTCCTCGCGACGGCGCATGGGGAAGGACGAGCAGACGCCGACGTGCTGGAGCCGGCCGTCCGCGTCGTACAGGCCCAGCAGCAGGGACCCGACGACCGGCCCGCTCTTGTGGTGGCGCAGGCCCGCCACCACGCAGTCGGCGGTCCGCTCGTGCTTCGTCTTGACCATGACCCGCTGTCCCGGCCGGTACGGCATGCCGGGCGGCTTCGCCACGATGCCGTCCAGCCCGGCGCCCTCGAACTGCTCGAACCACTCGCGCGCCACGTCCAGGCCGTCGGTGACCGGCGCGATGAAGACCGGGTCGGCGGCGTCCCGCAGCGCCGTCGTCAGGGCCTCGCGGCGGTCCCGCTGCGCCGTGGCCATCAGCGACTCGTCGCCCAGGGCCAGCAGGTCGAACGCCACGAAGGAGGCCGAGGTGACCTCCGCCAGGTGGCGCACCCTGGAATCGGCCGGGTGGATGCGCTCCAGCAGGGCGTCGAAGTCCAGGCGCCCCTCCCGAGCGATGACGATCTCCCCGTCCAGTACGCAGCGCGCGGGGATCTCCGTACACAGGGCCTGGACCAGCTCGGGGAAGTACCGGGTGAGCGGCTTGCCCGACCGGCTGCCCAGCTCGACCTCGTCCCCGTCGCGGAAGACGATGGCCCGGAAGCCGTCCCACTTGGCCTCGTACTGTATGCCGGGCGGAATGTCCGGGGCGGCCTTCGCCAGCATCGGCTCCACCGGGGGCATCACGGGAAGGTCCATGAGGGCGATTGTGCGATGGCGCGCGCGGGCGGCCGGTGGTACGCGCCCGCCGACGGGCGGGGGGTGCCCGTACGGCCTAGCTTGGGTGCATGGCAGAGTCGCTGGAGCTGAGTGCGGGCGGGCGGACGGTGCGGGTGTCGCATCCGGACAAGGTCTATTTTCCTCGGCGCGGCTTCACCAAGGCCGATGTCGTCCGCTACTACCTGAGCGTCGGTGACGGCATCCTGCGCGCGCTGAAGGACCGGCCCACCACTCTGGAGCGCTACCCCGACGGAGTGGAGGGTGAATCGTTTTTTCAGAAGCGGGCGCCGAAGAACCTCCCCGACTGGATCCCCACCGGCCGCATCTCCTTCCCCAGCGGCCGGTACGCCGACGAGATCTGCCCCACCGAGCCCGCCGCCGTCCTGTGGGCGGCCAACCTCGGCTGTCTGACCTTCCACCCCTGGCCGGTCCGCCGGGGCGACCCCGAGCACCCGGACGAACTGCGCATCGACCTCGACCCGCAGCCGGGCACGGGCTACGCGGACGCGGTACGGGCCGCCCTCGCCCTGCGCGACGTCCTCGACGGCCTCGGCCTCACCGGCCGGCCCAAGACCTCCGGCGGACGCGGCCTGCACGTCTTCGTCCCCATCGCGCCCGACTGGACCTTCACCCAGGTCCGGCGCTCGGCGATCGCGGTGGCCCGGGAGCTGGAACGGCGCGACCCCGAACGGATCACCACCTCCTGGTGGAAGGAGGAGCGCGGCGCCCGGATCTTCGTGGACTACAACCAGACGGCCCGGGACCGCACCATCGCCAGCGCCTATTCCGTACGGCCCTTTCCGCACGCGCCGGTGTCCGCGCCGCTGCGCTGGGAGGAACTGCCCGACGCCGTACCGGAGGACTTCGACCTCGCGACCATGCCGGCCCGCTTCGCCGAGCTGGGCGACCTGCACGCCGATATGGACGCCCATCCGTGCCGCCTGGAGGCCGCGCTCGAACTCGCCGACCGCGACGAGCGCGAGCACGGGCTGCGGGACCTGCCGTACCCGCCGGAGCACCCGAAGATGAAGGGCGAGCCGAAGCGGGTGCAGCCGAGCCGCGCGAAGAAGTGAGGCGCGGCCCGGCTTCCACGGCGGCCCGGTTCCCACAACGGCCCGTCGGAAGGCCGCCTGTCAGAAGACCCCCTGTCAGAAGACCCCCTGTACGCGCCAGGGCCCGCCCGGCCCCTCCGCCGTCGCCGTGTACACATCGTCCTTGGCGTCGCGCCCGCCCTCCGCGTGGTTGTACTGGCCCGCGAAGACATGCCGCCCGGCGGGCACCGTCCGCCCCGCCTTCAGGGTCCACCGGTAGACGAGCACGCCGTCGCGCTCGCCCACGGACACCGTGAAGTCGGCGGGGGGCAGCGTGCTCCAGTGCCCCGTGTCGTGCACGCCGCCGGTCTGGGCGATCCGCAGTTCCACGGTGAGCGCGGTCAGCGGACGCTTCGTCTGGACCGTGACGTTGCTCTGCGCCCAGTAGGCGTTGCTGTGCGGGTCCACGGAGCCGTCCGACCAGAGCGGGCCGCTTTCGGGGCGGGGCACGCCGCCGCCCGGGGCGGACGGCGCGGGGGGCGAGGCCGGCCGCTGTTCTCCCGGCCCGGCCGGGGGCACCGGGAGGGTGGTCACCTTCCCCGGTGGCTCCGGGATCCGTACGGCCGTCGCCACCGCGTAGCCACCGGCCACGAGCGCCCCCACCGCCGCGGCGGCCGCGAGGGCGATCCGCGGCCACGGGCGGGCCCGCGCCGGGCGGCGCCGCTCCGTACCGGTGTCGGGGGAGTCCGCCATGCCGCGCTCCACCCGCGCCAGCATCCGGGCACGGTCCGGTTCGTGCGCCCGCGCCGCCTCGCGCAGCCGTTCGCGCAGGTTCTCGTCCGCCATCACTTCCCCCTCCCGGAGAGGTCGTCCGCGGCGCCCATCCCCAGGTGCCGCTGCAGCTCCGCCATGCCCCGGGAGGTCTGGCTCTTCACCGTACCGACGGAGATGCCCAGGGCCAGGGCGGTGTCCCGCTCCGACAGGTCGAACGCGTGCCGCAGGACGACGCACGCGCGCTTGCGGAACGGCAGCCGTTCCAGCGCCTGGCGGACGTCCACGACCGCGGCCACATCGGGCCCGTCCGCGCGCTCGGAGCGCTGGGACCAGAACAGGGCGATCCGGCGCCGCTCACGCACGGTGCTGCGGATCCGGCCGCGGGCCATGTTGGCGACCACGCCGCGGGCGTACGCCACCGGGTGTTCCGCGCCGCGCACCCGGTCCCACCGGTGCCACAGGGCGAGCAGCGCGTCCGCCGCGAGGTCGTCGGCGGCGTCCGCCTCACCGGTGAGCAGGTGGGCCAGACGGGCCAGTTCGGCGTGATGGCGTTCGAAGAAGGCGTGGAACTCGGCCGACGCGTCACCGGTGGCGGGGGCGGGTCCGGTGGCGGCGGCGCTGCGCGAGGTGTTCATGCTCATCGGAAGGGTGGACGGGCTCATGCCTGCCATTCCGTCTGCGGCAGCAGTGGCCGGTGACCGGGGCGGGGGAGAAGGGTGGGCACGGGGCGGGCTTCCTTGATCGGGAACACTCTGTCAGCCCCTCAGTTGCCGCCGGTCCCGGAAAGGTTGCCGGGGGATGCGGATTTCTGCGGACGAGCCGGCCGTCGGCGCTCGTCGACGGCACACCGTACGGCCGTACGGGCAACCCTTTGCGGGGCGGCGGCAACCAGGGAGCACTGACCCGACCGAAAGGCAGGCCGTCCCATGGCAGCACCTGGCCGTCACCGCTCGTCCCGCAAGCGCTTCCTCATCGCGTTGCTCGCCGCCGCCACACTCGGCGGCGGAACCCTCTTCGCGCTCGACACCGACAACCACCCCGCACGGGCGGCGGACGGCTGCGCGCCGAACGAGTCCACGCCGATGGGCAAGTACTGGCTCAACAACAACACCTGGGGAGCGGGCAGCGGCTCCGGCTGGACCTGCACCTGGGCCACGTACCAGTCCGGGAACACCATCGGCTGGGGGACCAACCACGACTGGACCGGCGCCCCGGAGTCGGTGAAGTCGTACGCGAGCAGCGTCCTGGGCTGGCACTGGGGCTGGAAGTCCCAGGCCACCGGACTGCCCGTGCGGGTGTCCGCGAAGACCCCGGTCCGCGCGAAGTGGTCGTACAAGGTGAAGGAGACCAGGCCGGGCGCGTACAACGTCGCGTACGACCTGTGGCTGCACGACCGGCCGGACACGGACTGGCAGAGCCGCCCCAAGCACGAGGTCATGGTGTGGCTCGCCAAGGGCGGCGGCGCCGCGCCCCTGGGCACCCGGCAGCAGCGGGTGAAGATCGCCGGTGCCGCCTGGGACCTGTACATCGGCCGGACCGACTGGAACGTGTACTCCTTCGTCCGCGTCGGCAACACCACGGCCTCCGACCTCGACCTGAACGACTTCCTCCAGGCACTCGTCCGGCGGGGCGCGGTGGCGCCGGACGACTACCTCAGCGGGGTGGAGGCCGGTACGGAAGCCTTCACGGGGAAGGCGCAGCTGGACACCACCGCGTATGAGGTGAAGGTCGGCTGACACCGTAGGCGCTGACGGGACGTCGGTTGCGGGGCTTCGCCGGAGGTGCGGCGGAGTCTTGCCCGCGGGGCCTGGGTACCGTACGGGAACCACCCGGCCCCGCCGTACCCATTCGTGCCGAAAGGATCCCGCACATGCCGTCCCGCCCAGAGGTGACCTTGCAGGAGTTCGTCGTGGCCGGTCCGGAGGCGGGCCCGTACGCGCTGACCGCCGGGCCGGACGGCGCGCTGTGGTGCACGCTCGTGCACCAGGGGCGGGTCGCGCGGGTGACCACGGCGGGGGATGTGACCAGCTACCCCCTGCACACCGCCACCGGCGGGCCCACGATGATCGCCACGGGGACGGACGGCGCGCTGTGGTGCACCGAGTTCAAGGAGCACCGCGTCACCCGCCTCGTGCCCGGCGGCACCGCCGGGGGCGGCGCGAAGGTGGAGTCCTTCACCCTGCCGACCCCGGATGCCGGGCCCCTCGGCATCGCCGCGGGCCCGGACGGCGCCGTCTGGTTCACCGAATCCGCCGCCGACCGCATCGGCCGCATCACGCCGGACGGCACGGTCACCGAGTACCCGCTGCCGGTACGCGGCGCCTTCGCCTCGGTGATCGCGACGGGTCCGGACGGCGCCCTGTGGTTCACCGCCAACCAGGCCAACGCCATCGGCCGTATTGCCCCGGACGGCGACACCGTGCTCCACGACCTGCCGACGCCGGGCGCGGGCCCGGTGGGCCTCGCGCCCGGGCCCGACGGCGCCCTGTGGTTCGTGGAGATCGCGGCGGGCCAGGCCGGCCGCATCACCACGGACGGCACGGTCGAGGAGTTCCCGCTGCCGGACCCGTCGTCCCGCCCGCACGCGATCGCCGCGGGCCCGGACGGAGCGCTGTGGTTCACCGAGTGGGGCGCCGGCCGCATCGGCCGCATCACCACCAGCGGACGCATCGACGTGTACGACCTTCCGGACCCTGCGTCCGAGCCGCACGGCATCGCGCTCGGCCCGGACGGCGCGATGTGGGCGGCGCTGGAGACCGGATCGGTGGTGCGGATCGCGGTGGCCACGGAGGGCGCGTAGGCCGTCAGCTCTTCCCCGCTGTGATCCACCGGTAGGCGGCCTCCGCCGTGAACTCCCGTTGGCCGCCCGGGAAGAGCAGCCCGGCGCCGCTGAAGGCCGGGTCCGTCGCCGTCTCCGGTACGTACGGGATCGCGATGCACCGGATGTCCGCCCGGCGCGCGGCCTCGGCGCCGGGCGGCGCGTCCTCCAGCACCACGCACTCCCGCGGCGCGGCGCCCTGCCGGCGCGCCGCCTCCAGGAAGACGTCCGGCGCGGGCTTGCCCTGCCCGACCTCCTCGGCCGAGACGAGCACGGTCAGCTGCGCGTCCAGCCCCGTACTGCCGAGCACCGCCTCGATGGCGTGCCGCGAGGAGCCGGAGGCCACCGCCAGCGGGTGCCCGGCGGCGTGCAGCAGCTCCACGAGCTTCCGCATCTCCGGGAACACCTCGGTGTGCGCCCGCGCCCGTTCCAGATAGGCGCGGTTCTTCTCGGCCAGCAGGTCGTCGAGGGGCGCGTCGACGGCGTACTCCCGCTGGAGCGCCTCCAGCGTCTCGCGGGTGCCGATGCCGATGAAACGGATGTGGTCCTCCCAGGTGAAACCGGTGACGCCGTACCGGGCGAGCGCGCTGCGCGTCGCCTCGAAGTAGTTCGGCTCGCTGTCCACGAGCGTGCCGTCCAGGTCGAAGATCACGGGGGCGGGGGAGCCGGGGCCGGACGCGGCCGGGGCGGGAGAAGCGCTGGTGGAAGTGCTCATGGCCCCAGCATGCCAACAGGGCCCTCAGCGCGGTCCGGCGGTCCCGCCCACGGCTTCGACCAGCGGCAGCATCCGGTGCGGCACCCGTTCGCGCAGGGCCACCTCCGTGCGCGTGCGCACCACGCCCGGCATGCTGATCAACCGTTGGATCACGTCCTCCAGATGCGCCGCGTCGCGTGCGACCACCCGGGTCAGCAGGTCACCCCCGCCGGTCGTGGAGAACGCCTCGATGATCTCGGGCACCTCGGCCAGCGCCTCGGCGATGTCCTCCAGGTGCCCTTGGGTGACCTCGATGTGGACGAAGGCGAGTACGGGGTGGCCGAGCGCGGCGGGCGACAGGCGCGGTCCGTACGCCGTGATTACCCCGTCCCGCTCCAGCCGGTCCAGCCGCGCCTGCACGGTGCCCCGGGCGATGCCGAGGATACGGGCGTACTCCCGCACGCTGGTGCGCGGCTGCTCCAGCAGCAGCCGCAGGATCTTCGCGTCGAGCGTGTCCACGGCCATGGGCCAACGGCCTCCTCAGGGGCGGGGTGGGGTCCGTTGACTGTACCAATGGCCTGGTGGTGGGGGTGTGGGGCGGGCTGTCGGCCCGTTCACGGGGCTTGGTCCCCGTCGCTCACCGCTCGGCTCTCACCGGCTCACCGGCTCACCGCTCACCGGCTCACCCTCACCCCTCACCCCTCTTCTGGTCAGCAGACGCCGTCCCCCGGCTTCGGGTTGGCCAGCCGGAAGACGGGCCGCAGTTTCAGGCCCGCCCAGGTGCCGAGCAGGGCCGTCGCGCCCCAGATCCAGCCGTGCAGGCTGCCGGAGGCGATGCCGGCGAGGTAGGCGCCGATGTTGCAGCCGCCGGCCAGCCGGGCGCCGATGCCCATCAGCACGCCGCCCACGACGGCCGCGACCGCGGTACGCCACGGGGTGCCCCGGTGCAGCGCCCAGGTGCCGCCCAGCGCGGCGGCCACCGCCGCGCCGATCATGATGCCGATGTCCGTGAGGCTCGTCTTGTCGGCCAGCACCGGACCGGACAGCGCGTGCGCGTTCGCCGGCTTCTGCCAGTACGACCAGGTCTCCGGATGCCCGCCGAGCGCGCTCACCAGCTTCGCGCCCCACAGGCTGAACGCGCTGGTCACACCCCACGCGCCGCCGGAGACGAGGAGCACGCCGCCGCCCAGCACCGCCAGCACCACGGCACCGGCCGCCAGCGGCCAGGAACCGCGCAGCACCCGGGCGGCCGTGGACTTCGCCGACGGCACCGGGCCGGTCGGCGGCGGGTTGCGGCGCGCCTGGACCGCCCGGCTGACGACCACGATCACGGCCAGCGCCAGAAGGGTGACGGCCCACGACCCGAACCAGCCGATGTGGTCGGCGAACACCACGGGCTCGTACGCCGGCAGGTCCTTCCACAGATCGAACTGCCAGGCGGCCAGCGTCGAACCGGCGACGAAACCGCCCAGCGTCAGCACGATCGAGGTCTGCCCCGACCCCACGGCGAACAGCGTGCCCGAGGCGCAGGCGCCGCCCAGCTGCATGCCGACGGCGAACACGAACGAGCCGAGGAGCAGCCCGACGCCCAGCGGCCCGCCGGACGGCGCGGGCGCCGAGCCGAACAGCCCGGTGCTTGTGCCGATGACCAGGGCGAACAGCGTCGCCGTTGTACCGAGCAGCAGCGCGTGCGCCCGCAGCCCGGAGCCGTTGCCCACGGCGACGAACTGCCGCCACGCCGAGGTGAACCCGAACCGCGAGTGGAACAGGGCCACTCCCAGCCCGAGCCCGAGCAGCAGCAGGACGCCCGGCTTCGCGCCGTACGAGGCGAAGACGTAACCCGTCAGTGCCGTGGCGATCAGCAGGCCGACGACGAGCGGCACCCGGCGGACCGGCGGCGCCTCGGGGGCCGCCGGGCGGGGCGCGGAGGTGGGGGAGGGGGCGAGCAGGGCCGTGGCCGGGCGGGGGACTTCGACGATCGGATCAGGGGATGCTGTGGTCACAGCGGGCTCCGTGAAGGTGAGCGGGGAGGAAGGAGGGGGCGGCCGGCGGATGTTTCCGGGGTCCCCTGGGCGCACGTCGCCCCGGGAGGGCCCGGGGGGAGCGGAGGGGGATTCACACACGCCGGCGCCGTGCCGTACGGCACGGGCGGGCAGGCCTCAGCGGGCAGGCTTCAGCGGCGACAGAGCCCGTCGTCGACGCACCAGGCCGAGTTCGCGAAGAGCGCGAGACAGAGGAGGCGTGCGGGTGCGGACATGACGACGAGGGTAATGCGTGGCGGATGCACGGGGTCGGGGTGTTCCGCGATGTGGACGTCTGGATGAGACGCGGGGCGGGGTGGGGTTGGGTACGGGCTGGGCGCGGGTGAGGTGCGGGCCGGATGCCGGAGGGGGGTGCCGTCCGGTGCGGGCCGGATGCCGGAGGGCTGGCGCGTCCGGTGCGGGCCGGACGCCGGAGCGGCGGCGCGTCCGGAGCCCGCCGATGCGTACACCGGGCAGTGAGCCGCGCCATTGGCCACCCTCTGGCCCGCGATCATGCATCCCTGCTGGACCAATGGCTCAGTGCTCAAGGAGTCTGTTGAGCCAACGGTAGTGTTGATGTTGTCATAGGCCAGTCGATGGCGCTGCGGATTCCGCGGCGCCTTTTTGATGTGGGAAAGCGGCGCTGCGCGGCGGCGCCGGTCCGCGGCCGGCATACCGAGCTGACTCGACGAGGGGTGGGAAACCGTGGTGAAGAGGGTGTTCATGGCGCCGGACCCGGGGCGGCTGCGGCTGCGCAGCGCCGCCCGGGCCGTGCTGGGCGTCGCCGCGGCGGTGGCCGTGTGCGGCCTCGTCGGGCACTCGCTGGTCGGTGCCGTGGTGGGCGGGCTCGCCGCGCTGCTCGCCCACTTCACCGTGGCGGACACGACGGTCCGCGGCCAGATGGTCTCCACGGCCCTGCTGCCGGTGGTCGGCTTCCCGGTCCTCGCCGCGGCGGCGCTGCTGCACGACCACCCGGTCGTACGGGACGTGGCCTTCCTCGCCATGGTCGGCGTCGGTGTCTACGCCCGCCGGTGGGGACCGCGCGGCAACGCCCTGGGCATCTTCGCGTTCATGTCGTTCTTCGAGGCCCAGTTCCTGCGGACGGTCCCGGAGCAGCTGCCCGAGCTGTACGCGGCCACCGCGCTCTCCCTCCTGGCCTGCTCGGTCGTCCGCTTCGGGCTGTGGTGCTACGAGCGCCGTACGCCCCCGCCCGCCGTACCGGCCCTGTCCGGCGGCAAGGGGCTCGCCCGGGCGACGACCCGCCAGGCGCTCCAGGCGACCGCCGCCGGAGCCTTCGCCCTGCTGGCGGGCCAGCTGCTCTCGCACGAACGCTGGTACTGGGCCGTCGGCGCCACCTGGTGGATCTTCGTCAACACCGCCTCGCGCGGCGAGACCGTGGTCCGCGGCTTCCGCCGGATGCTGGGCACGCTCCTCGGCATCCCCGCCGGTCTGCTGATCGCCGTACCGCTGCACGGCGCCGTGGCCCCCACCGCCGCCCTGATCGCCGTCTGCGTCTTCTCGATCTTCTACGCGTCGCCGGTCTCGTACACCTGGAACATGCTCGCGGTGACCCTGCTCGTCGGCCTGCTGTACGGGCTGCTCGGCGTACTGGACCCCGGCCTGCTCGCGCTGCGCCTCGCGGAGACCGGCGTCGGCGCGCTGAGCGTGATGCTGGCCGTCCTGGTGGTGCTGCCCGTCACGACGCACTCCACGACGGACGCCTGGATCCAGCGCGCCCTGCGCTGTGTGCACCGCTGCACCGCCGAGGCCGCCGCGCGCATCGCCGGCAACGCCACGGCCGACCCTGCCCCGCTCGTCGCCGAGCTGGAGCTGCTGCTGCGCCGCGTACGGCTCTCCCTCTCGCCGCTCGTACACCCGCTGGCCCCGATGCGTGCGCGCAAGGAGCGCGCGCGGCAGGTGCTGGCGCTGCTGGACGACTGCGCGCGCGAGGTACGTGGCCTGACGTCCATCGCCGCCGACCCTGAGGCCTCGCACGACGCCCGCCTCACTGCTGCTTGCCAGCGAGTGGAAGCCGCCGTCGAAGCGCTGACCACGCCCCAGCAGGCCCACGAAGCGGCAGCCGCGAACCCGGCCGCTGCGCCGCACCCGCCCGCCCTGGAGCCGGCCCTCGCCCACCTCCACAGTCTGGAACGAGCCCTGGCGGAACTCGCCGCCCCCCTGCGCAGCCACCCACGCGCCCCGCTGGCCGACGCCTGAGTCCGGGCGAGCTCTCCTGGCGTACCCGGCGGGCTGTTAGCGTCAGCGCGTAGGCGTACGACTCCGTACGACGCGCAGGGCGGACGAAGGGCAGGCGGGGAGCCGATGGGCACGACAGGCAGCGGACGGCGGGCGTACATCGGGTCGTTCACGTCGGCGGGCGGGCGCGGGATCGTCACCGCGGCGGTCGACGTCGAATCGGGCGCCCTGACCCCGCTGCACGCCACGGACGAGGTCGGCAACCCCAGCTACCTCGTCCCCGCGCCCGACGGACGCCACCTGTACGCGGTGAGCGAGACGTCCGGCGGCGCGGCCGCCGCCTTCGCGCTCACGGAGCACGGGCCGCGGCCGCTCGGCGCGCCCGTGCCGGTGCGCGGCGCCGACCCCACGCACCTCGCCCTCTGGGCCGGGCATCTGCTCACGGCCAACTACAGCTCCGGCAGCGTCAGCGCGCTGCCCGTACAGGCCGATGGGGGCCTGGCCGAGCCGGCCGCCGTGATCCAGCACGAAGGCGGCGGCCCGCACCCCGACCGCCAGGAAGGCCCGCACGCGCACGCCGTGGTGCCCGACCCCACCGGCCGCTGGCTGCTCAGCGTCGACCTGGGCACCGATTCCATACGCATCTGCGAACTTCCGACGGCCGACGGGGGACTCGCCGTACGCCAGGAAGTGCCGCTCCGGGTACGCCACGAAGTGCCGCTCCGGCCGGGCAGCGGGCCCCGGCACCTCGCCTTCCATCCGCGCGGCGGCCATGCGTACGTCATCAACGAGCTGGCCTCCACGGTCACGCCCTGCCGCTGGGACGCCACCACCGGCACCCTCACCCCGCTGACCGAGACGGCGATCCTGCCGCCGGGCGCGAACGGGCACGCCGGCGACGGCGCGGCGGGGGAGGCGGCGGACAACTACCCCTCCGAGCTGGTCGTCTCGCAGGACGGCCGGTTCGCCTGGGCGGCGAACCGGGGGCACGACAGCATCTCGGTCCTCGCCATCGACCCGTCGGGGGAAGGGATCTCCCTGGTCACCACCGTCCCGTGCGGCGGCCACTGGCCCCGCGACCTGGCGCTGCACCCCGGCGGACGGCATCTGTACGCCGCCAACGAGCGCTCGGGCGACGTGACCTGGTTCGCCATCGACACCCGCACCGGAGTGCCGGAACAGGGCGGCTCGATCGAGGTGCCTGCCGCTTCGTGCGTGGTGTTCGTCTGAGGCGGGTGGGCGGCGGGCCCGTACGGAGGGCGTGAGCCCGTACGGATGGCGTGGGCCCGTACGGATGGCGCGCGCCCGATGAGCAGAAGGACCGTCGGCAGGCCGCGGGGCGCCGCCGGTAAGCCGCAGGGCCGCTTCCCGGCGGGGAGCGGCCCTGCGTCATGCGGCGGTCACCGTACGGGCGTGCCCTGGCCCGCCGACTGCAGCTTGATGCCCAGCGCCGACGCGTAGTTCGACAGCACCAGGCGGCCGACCGTGCCGTACGCGCCCAGCGGCTCCGCCGCCGAGCAGCCCGCCTCCGCTGCCGCCGCCCCCACCAGGCCGTCGGCGATCTCGGGGCCGATCAGGTACGGGGCCAGGGCCAGCTGCTGCGAGCCGGAGGAGCGCAGCTCGTCGGCCGTACGGGCGATGGCGCCCTCCTCGTCCAGCGCGGCGGCCAGCACCGGCACGGCCAGGCGCGCGGACAGCAGCATGCCGGTGATCCCGGCGGCCTGCACCGCCTCGTCGCCGCCGACGGTGGCGAGGACGATGCCGTCCGCGGCCGTCGCGACCGTGAACAGGCGGGCGCGGTCGGCACGGGCCAGACCGGCCTCGGAGAGGCGTACGTGCAGGGCCTCGGCGAGCAGCGGGTGCGGGCCGAGCACATCGGTCAGCTCGGCGGCCGAACCGCTGTTCATGATCGCCTGGCGTATGCGGCGGAGCAGCGCGCTGTCCGGCCCGGCCAGCAGCGGGACGACCACCGCGGGCGGACCCTGCTGCTCGGGCTGCGCACCGTCGCCGGTACGGGCCTTGTGCTCGGCGGCGGCCTGCGCGAGCACGGCCTCCAGCGCGGGGAACTCCTCGTCGCCGCCGTCCACGTAGCCGACCCGGGCGTCGAGGCCGGGCAGCTCGGAACGCGCGATGCTGGTCACCTCGGCCGCCAGGCCGCGCGCGGCGGCGGAGGGGGCGCCGGGTACGGCGAGGACCAGGGCGGGCGCGCCCTCGGGCGCGACGACGGGCTCCGGTCGGCGGTGCCGACCGGGCTGCCGGGGACGCGGCATTCGTACAGGCAGGCCGGGTGCGGCGCCCGGGCTCGGAGAAACTTCGTCAAAGCGGGGCGAGCCGGGTGCGGGCCCAGTGGGGGAACTCATGGCGTCGCATGCTAACGCCTCATAGGTCCCCCGCGTGGCGGGAGGGCTCGGTCGGGAGGTATCCGTCCCGAATTGTCCCGCGCGGCGTATGGCCAGGTCAGAGCCCGGATGGGCGGACGAGCGGCACCATGCCGGACGGCTCGGTACGGGGTGTTCCGCACCGCCCGCACGCCTGCCCGCGCGCCCGCGCCTTCGATGGTGCTCCGCGCCCCTTGAGTGCGCCTTGCGCGGGCCCGGGTAGGTGTGATGTCGCCGTCGCACGTGGCGGCAGGGGAGCGCGTCGAGGTATCGGGCGAAACGTGACGGTTTCGGGATACGCGAGGACTTCGAGATGCGCGAGGACTCGGAATGCGTGACGGCTACGGAATGCGCGCAGGCTTCGGGATACGTGACGACTTCGGGATTTATGGGGCTTGGAGGGCTGGAGGGCGTCATTGCCGATATGTCTCGGATGTCGCGGCGCCCGTCTCACCGGGCGAACACCCTGCCCACGTACTGGACCGGGCCGCACCTGTGCACCTATCCCGTAACCCGCAGCAACTTCTCATCCCTGGGCAGCCGCAACGCGTCCGTCGCCAGCGCCGCTGCGACGCGCAGCGCACCGTCCAGGGGATCGCCCGCCGCTCGGACGCGCCGGGCGTGCGGCAGCAGCTCGGCGAACGCGGTGCGCAGTGGCGCCAGCAGGGGCTCGCCCAGGTGCAGCAGGCCGCCGGTGAAGGCCACCGCGCTGCCCGCCGCCGGGGGACAGGCCGCCGCTGCCGCTTCCACCAGGTGGCGCGCCGCCTCGTTCAGGATGGCCGACGCCACGGTGTCGTGTCCGGCGCAGGCGGCGACCTCGGGCGCGAAGGACGCCAGGACGGCGGGCCGGTCGGTGCGCGGATAGAGCGCCCCGGGCAGCTCCGCCGCCGGGCCGAACACCGCTTCCATCCGGGCCAGCAGCGCGGCCGAGCCACCCGCCCGCCCGTCGTGGGCGCGCAGCGCGGCCTCCAGCCCGGCCCGGCCGATCCAGGCGCCGCTGCCGCAGTCGCCCAGCAGGTGGCCCCAGCCGTCGGCGCGGCGCCAGCCGCCCGCCGGCGTGAGGTCGGTGCCCATCGCGATGACGCCGGTACCGGCGGCGACGACGGCGCCCGGCGCCTGGCCGAGCGCCCCGGCGTACGCGGTCACCGCATCGGCGGCCAGCGCCAGGCGCCGTACACCGAACGCCTCGGCCAGCGCCGCGGGCAGCTCGGCGCGCAGGTCGTCGCCGAGCGACGCCATGCCGGACGCCCCGACGCACACCGCGTCCAGCTGCCGGGCACCGGTGTCCCGCATCAGGTCCTGGGCCGCGGGCACCAGCTGTTTGAGCAGCTGGTGGGCGTCCATGCCCCTCGGACCGGTGCCGATGGGCTCCTGAGAGGTGTACGAGGCGAGCGGCCGCGCGTCCCCCTCGTCCGCGCGGGCCACGGCGATCCGCAGGCCGGAGCCGCCCGAGTCCACGCCGAGAACATGGCCGGACACCGGGCCCGCCGCACCGCCCCGTGGCTCAGCCAAGCCCGCGCGCGTCCTGTTTGAGGGCCGTGTCCACGGTCAGGGCCGTGGCGACGACCAGGCTCCGCAGCGGTTCGGGGAGCTGGACGTGGATCTGCAGGACGTAGTTGTCCGCGGTGGTGAACATCGTCTTGGCCAGGCCCTCCCAGGTCTTGGTGATCCGGGCGACCTCGGAGTCGGTGTGGTCGACGATCGCGAAGTTCCAGGCGCGCCAGTTCTCCGCCTTGATGGCGCCGATCTGCTGTCCGCCCGCCATCATCGCGAAGTTGATCTTCCCGATGGCGTTCTGCTGCACGATCTCGCCGACCGGCTGCCCGTCGGGCCGCTCCACCAGCACCTTCGACTTGATGAACTTCGCCGGGCGGGTGAGCACCAGCTGCGGCTGCCCGTAGGCGTCCCGGATCTCCAGCCGGTGGGTCATGTACTGGTCGAGGCTGGAGACGATCCGCAGCACCTTCTTCGCGGTGCTCTGGCCGACCTGGACGACCGTGCCGAGCGTGTTGCCGTGCTGGTCGAAGACGCTGTACTCGTTCGTCACCTCGATCAGCTTGGCCTTCTGGTTCACCACCAGGACCGGTTCGGTGAACAGCGTCCCGCCGCCCTGGGCGGTGGGGGCGACACCGGCCTGCTGCTGGACCTGGTACTGCACCGCGCCGGGGGCGCCGCCCGGCTGCCCGTACCCGGGCTGAGCGCCCGCCATCGGCTGTCCGGCCGGCGCCTGCTGTCCCACCGCCACCGGCTGTGCCGCCTGCGGCGCGTACTGCTGCGGCATCGGCTGCCCGGGGCCCTGCTGTCCGTACCCCTGCTGCCCGTACGGCTGCCCGCCCTGCTGCGCCTGCTGCGGCACCTGCTGCGCCTGAGCCGCGTGCGCCGGTACGGGGACCTGGGCCGGTGCCTGCTGGGCGGCCTGCCCCTGGTTCTGCGCCGGAGCCTGGGCCTGCTGCCCCGGGTGCGTGTGCTCGGTCCACCGGGAGCCGTCCCACCAGCGCAGCTGGTCGGGCGTGCCCTGCGGGTCGGCGTACCAGCCCGCAGGGATGTTCGCGTTCGTCATGCGGGCACACTATCCCGCAGCCTCAGGGCAGTCTCCAGTCCACCGGCTGTGCCCCCTGCCGCACCAGCAGGTCGTTGGTCCGGCTGAACGGGCGCGAGCCGAAGAAGCCCCGGTCGGCCGACATGGGGGAGGGGTGCGAGGACTCCACCGCCGGCAGGTTGCCGAGCAGCGGGCGCAGGTTGCGCGCGTCGCGGCCCCACAGCACGGACACCATCGGGCGGCCGCGGGCGACCAGCGCCCGGATGGCCTGCTCCGTGACCTCCTCCCAGCCCTTGCCCCGGTGCGCCGCCGGCTTGCGCGGCGCCGTCGTCAGGGCCCGGTTGAGCAACAGCACACCCTGCTGCGTCCACGGGGTGAGGTCGCCGTTGGACGGCCGCGGCAGCCCCAGGTCCGAGGCCATCTCACGGTAGATGTTCTCCAGGCTTCCGGGCAGCGGGCGGACGTCCGGCGCGACGGAGAAGCTCAGCCCCACCGCGTGTCCGGGGGTCGGGTAGGGGTCCTGCCCGACGATGAGCACCCGTACGTCGTCGAAGGGCTGTTGGAAGGCGCGCAGCACATTGCTGCCCGCCGGGAGGTAGGTACGTCCCGCGGCGATCTCCGCCCGCAGGAACTCGCCCATCTTGGCGATCTGTCCGGCGACCGGCTCAAGTGCCTTGGCCCAGCCGGGTTCGACGATTTCATGAAGAGGTCGTGCAGCCACGCCGTCACCCTACTGGCCGCAAGGTGATCCACTTCAACCGATGGCCCGATCCCGGCTCAGCGTTCCACCCGCTCACCTCCCTCTTGTACGGTCCCGTACGGTCCGGTCGCCGCGCCCGGGTCACCCGACGGCGGCCGCCCGCACGCACAGCACATCCGGCAGGTGCGAGGCGAGTTGCCGCCAGCTGTCGCCGTCGTCGGCGCTGGCGAAGACCTCTCCGTTGCGGTTGCCGAAATAGACGCCCGCGGGGTCGGAGTCGTCGACGCACAGCGCGTCCCTGAGCACCGTGCCGTAGTGGTCCTCCCGGGGCAGGCCGGCGCTGAGCGGTTCCCAGGTCGCGCCGGCGTCCTCGGTACGGAACACCCGGCACCGGTGCTCCGCGGGGACCCGGTCGATGTCCGCGGTGATGGGGAAGACGTACGCGACGTCCGCCCGGCGCGGGTGAGCCGCCGTCGTGAACCCGAAGTCGGAGGGCAGCCCCCCGCCGATGTCCGTCCACTGCGCGCCCGCGTCGTCGCTCCGGTACACGCCCCAGTGGTTCTGCAGATAGAGCCGGTCGCGGTTGACCGGGTCCTGCGCGATCTTGTGGACGCACTGCCCGAACTCCGGGTCCGGGTCCGGCAGGAACACGGCCTTCACGCCGCTGTTGGACGGGGCCCAGCTCGCGCCGCCGTCCGTCGTGCGGAACACCCCCGCGGCGGACACCGCGACCGTCACCGCGTCCGCGTCCCGCGGGTCCGTGATCACCGTGTGGACCGCGAGCCCGCCACCGCCGGGCACCCACCGCTCGCGGGACGGGTGGTCCCAGAGAGGCCGTACGAGCTCGAACGTCTCGCCGCCGTCCGCCGACCGGAACAGCCCGCCGGGCTCCGTCCCGGCGTACACCACGTCGGGGGCGGCCGGGCCGGCCGGGTGGAGCTGCCACACCCGCTCCAGGGAAGTGCCGGTATCCGGCGGGTATTTGACGGGCGGGCGGGAGGGTTCCTGCCAGGTCTCGCCGAGGTCGTCGGAATGGAAGACCGAGGGGCCCCAGTGCGCGCTGTCCGCTCCGGCCAGCAGCCGGGGTGTCGGACGCCGGGTGTCGATGCCGATCGAATAGACCGCTTGCGCGGCGAAGTGCGGTCCGCTCAGCTCCCAGTCGCCGCGCCGCCGCCGGCCGATGAAGAGCCCTTTGCGTGTGCCCACCGCGAGGAGCACATCTGTGGTGTCGGATGCCATGTCGGAACACCTCCGGGACGCCGTTGTCTCCGATACCGCTCAGTCTGCACCCGACCACTGACAACGGCCCTCCGATGGGCTGTCCACGCAGGTCAGACCCACTTTCCGGCGTCCACGGCAAAGGCGGAGGCCCCCTGTCGCCAGGGGGCCTCCGCCTTTGCCGCCGCGCGGTCAGCGTTGCTGATTGCGGCCGATGGTCACCCGGTAGATCGCCAGGACGATCACCGAGCCGATGATGGCGGCGATCCATGTGGAGAGGTGGAAGAAGCCGTTGATCGACTCCACCCCGAAGATCACCTTGCCCAGCCAGCCGCCCAGCAGGCCACCGACGATGCCGATCAGCATCGTGACGAGGCATCCGCCCGGGTCCTTACCGGGCATCAGCGCCTTCGCGATCGCACCCGCCAGCAATCCGATCAGAACCCACGCGATGATTCCCATGGCAGCTCACCTCGTTCACAAATAAGATCAAAACGCTTCGACTCTGGTGTTTCCCGGTTTTGCGGATCGAAACACTGCAAGCGGTCAGGGTCTCGGTGCGAGACCGGTCAGGGCCGCCACCGGCGCCGGCGCGTGGTCCGCTCGTACGGCTGGGCGTCCGGGTACGTCAGCAGTTCCAGCGTGCTCCCCCAGGGCGTGCGCAGATACGCGAAGCGGTTCCGCCACCCCTCCTCCGGGCCGGGCAGGGGCCGCGGAGGCCCGAGCGGCACGGCGCCCGCGGCCTCGGCCCGCGCCACCGCGGCGTCCAGATCGCCGGCGTAACAGGCCAGGTGCTGCCACCCCAGGTCGCACGGGACCGCGGGCGGCCGCTGCCGCGGACCGGTGAACTCGAACAGCTCGATCCCGGGCCCGTTCGGCAGGGCCAGCATCCGTACGGCCGCCTGCGCGGTGCCCTCCGGCACACCGAGCCGCCGCTCGACCTCCTCGCCCGCGTTCGGCCCATCCTCGCGGCGCAGCGTGTCGTACAGCACCTCCGCGCCCAGCGCCGCCGTGAAGAAGGCCGTCGCCGCGTCGATGTCGGGAACCGTGACGCCTACGTGGTCGATGCCGCGGATGACCATGTGCGCGCCCTCCTCGGGACGTTGGGCGGGGGAGTCGCTTGCCCGTAGGCCGTGCCACGCCCCACCTGCGCCTTCTCCCGGGGCGGCGAAATTCGCTCGAAAGGGCGGCGCCGGGCGTCCTATCGTGAGCCGATCGGCCCAGGGCGACGCCCGAGGGCCGACTGTCGGCCGCGGCGATACGGGGGTACGCCGCGGACCGGACGGTGCGGCGGCGATCGGTACACGCGCCGCGGTACGACGTGCGGGGCCGGACCCATGACGGGCCGGCCCCGTTTCCGTACGCGCCGACGGCCACCGCCCTCCCCGTACGCGATCACTCCGCCGTGCCGCCCGGCCCACCCGCCCCGCCATGTACGAGATCCATCGTAGTTTGACAGCTTCCGTACTACGAGAGTTATCGTACGAGGCGTCAAGGTGAAGCAACCCCAACCGCGGGAGTCCGTCGTGAGCGCACTGTTCGAGCCCCTCACCCTCCGGTCGCTGACCATCCCCAACCGCATATGGATGGCCCCCATGTGCATGTACTCGGCGGCGCCCGACGGACCGGAGCAGGGCGCGCCCAACGACTGGCACTTCCAGCACCTGGCCTCCAGGGCCGTCGGCGGCACCGGGCTGATCCTGACCGAGGCCACGGCGGTGAGCCCCGAGGGGCGCATCAGCCCGTACGACCTGGGGCTGTGGAACGACACACAGACCGCCGCGTTCCGGCGGATCACCGACTTCCTCAAGGCGCACGGGTCCGTCCCGGGCATCCAGATCGCGCACGCCGGGCGCAAGGCCTCGACCGAGCGCACCTGGGTGGACCGCGGCGCCCCGATCGCCCCGGGCGAGGGCCACGGGTGGCAGCCGGTGGGCCCGAGCCCGCTGCCCTTCGACGACGCGTCCACCACGCCGGAGGAACTGTCCGTCGAGCAGATCCAGGAGATCGTCGGGCAGTTCGCCGCGACTGCGCGGCGGGCGCTGGAGGCGGGCTTCCAGGTGGCGGAGATCCACGGCGCCCACGGCTATCTGATCGGCGAGTTCCTCTCGCCGTACACCAACCGGCGCACGGACGGGTACGGGGGCTCCTTCGAGAACCGCACCCGCTTCGCGCTGGAGGTCGTGGACGCCGTACGGGCCGTGTGGCCCGAGGAGCTGCCGCTGCTCTTCCGCATCTCGGCGACCGACTGGCTGTCGGAGAACGCGGACGACGAGCGCGAGGGCTGGACCGCCGACGACACCGTGCGCTTCGCCGCTGACCTGAAGGCGCACGGGGTGGACCTGCTGGACACCTCCACCGGCGGCAACGCCCCCGGCGTCAAGATCACTGTGGAGCCCGGGTACCAGGTGCCGTTCGCCGAGCGGGTCAAGAAGGAGACCGGGCTGCCGGTCGGCGCGGTCGGCCTGATCACCGAGGCGCGGCAGGCCGAGAAGATCATCGCGGACGGTCAGGCGGACGTGGCCCTCATCGGCCGCGAGCTGCTGCGCGACCCGTACTTCGCCCGCGGCGCCGCCCGCGAGCTGGGCGCCGACATCCAGCTCCCCAACCCGTACCACCGCTCCTGAATCGTACGGGTGAGCTGTACGGTTGAACCGTACGAACGCGCCGTGCCGGATCATCCGGCACGGCGCGTTCGGGTATCCGGTGCGAACCCGCATACCCGCGCCGTCGGCCCGTACGGAAACCGCCGGTGATCAGCCCGCCGCCGTACCGCCCTGCCTGCGCACCATCTCGCTGATCCAGACAGGCGCGAACGGAGACGTGCACCCCGGAGAAGTCGGGTAGTCCTTGAGCACTCCCAGGCGCTCGCCGATGTCGATCGCGCGGGCGCGGTGCTCCGCGTGTCCGATCCCGATCTGCGCCAGGCAGTGGTTCATCGCCCACTGGAGGCGGTCCGGGGCGTCCCGCATCTCCGCCTCGATGGTGTCGAGCAGTCCCGCGAGGTCGAGGCCCGCGGGCTTCTTCGCCACGCGTTCGGTCGTCAGTGCCCAGCCGGCGCTCGCGACCACCGGATCCGGGTCGGCGGACCAGGCCACGCGCAGCTCCTCCGCGTGCGGGCTCTTCTTCACCACGTAGTTCACGAGCCAGTCGTGCACCTTGGGCGTGCGCGCCTCGCGCAGCATGCCGTCCAGCTCGTCGCGACCGAACGCCTTCGGGCGGCAGATCAGGAGCGCCAGCAGCCGCGCCGCGCTGTCGCCCGTCCCCCAGAGCTCGCACGCGAGCTCCTGCTGCGTCTTGAGCCGCTTCGCGAGCGCGCGCAGCTTGCCGAGGTTCACACCGTGATCGTCACCGTGCTTCGCGTTCACTTCGCGTGTCCTGGGGTCCGCCAGCCCGGCCAGCTCGGCCATCACCTCGGACACCGTCGTCCCGGCCACCGCAGCCTCCTGCTCCTCGTGTCCGGAATTCAGCCTACGACGGACGTCGGCCTCGCGGCGTACGCACCCGTCCGGCGACAGCTACCGGCCCGAAGTCCCGCATATCGGCCGCACATATCCGGCAAAGCGCCCCACCGCCCCACCCCCTGAGCAACGAAAGAGCGGTGGGGTTAGCATCTGAGCACCGCCTAGCTCGAAAGATGGACCTGTGACTGTCAACGAGGACTCGTTCACAAACTGGAAGAACCGCGAGGAGATCGCGGAGTCGATGATCCCGATCATCGGGAAGCTGCACCGGGAGCGGGACGTCACGGTCCTGCTCCACAGCCGCTCCCTGGTGAACAAGTCGGTGGTCAGCATCCTGAAGACCCACCGCTTCGCGCGCCAGATAGCCGGTGAGGAGCTCTCGATCACCGAGACGTTCCCGTTCCTGCAGGCCCTCACCGCCCTCGACCTCGGCCCCTCCCAGATCGACATCGGCCGGCTCGCCGAGACGTACAAGGCCGACGACCGCGGCCTGACGGTGGAGGAGTTCACCGCCGAGGCCGTCGCGGGCGCCACGGGCGACGACAAGATCGAGCGCCGTGAGGGGCGCGACGTCGTCCTCTACGGCTTCGGCCGCATCGGCCGCCTCGTCGCCCGTCTGCTCATCGAGAAGGCCGGCTCCGGCAACGGCCTGCGGTTGCGTGCCATCGTCGTCCGCGGTGGCGGTGACCAGGACATCATCAAGCGCGCCTCGCTGCTGCGGCGCGACTCCATCCACGGCCAGTTCCAGGGCACGATCACCGTCGACGAGGCGAACAGCACCATCGTCGCCAACGGCAACGAGATCAAGGTGATCTACGCCGACGACCCCACCGAGGTCGACTACACGGCGTACGGCATCAAGGACGCCATCCTCATCGACAACACGGGCAAGTGGCGCGACCGCGAGGGCCTGTCGAAGCACCTGCGCCCCGGCGTCGACAAGGTCGTGCTGACCGCGCCGGGCAAGGGCGACGTCCCGAACATCGTGCACGGCGTCAACCACGACATGGTCAAGCCGGACGAGCGGATCCTGTCCTGCGCGTCCTGCACCACCAACGCCATCGTCCCGCCGCTGAAGGCGATGGACGACGAGTACGGCGTGCTGCGCGGCCACGTCGAGACGGTCCACTCGTTCACCAACGACCAGAACCTGCTGGACAACTACCACAAGGCCGACCGCCGCGGCCGCTCGGCGCCGCTCAACATGGTCATCACCGAGACCGGTGCCGCCTCCGCCGTCGCCAAGGCGCTGCCCGACCTCAAGGCGAAGATCACCGGCAGCTCGATCCGCGTCCCGGTGCCGGACGTCTCGATCGCGATCCTCAACCTCCAGCTCGCGCGCGAGACCAGCCGCGAAGAGGTCCTCGAACACCTTCGTGACGTGTCGCTGACCTCGCCGCTGCGACGTCAGATCGACTTCACCAGCGCCCCCGACGCGGTCTCGAACGACTTCATCGGCTCGCGCCACGCCTCGATCGTCGACGCCGGCGCCACCAAGGTCGAGGGCGACAACGCGATCCTCTACCTCTGGTACGACAACGAGTTCGGCTACTCCTGCCAGGTCATCCGCGTCGTCCAGCACGTTTCCGGCGTGGAGTACCCGACCTACCCGGCCCCGGTGATCTGACCCGGCTCCTGTCCGGCCGGTTCCGGTCTTCTCCGTACGGGTACCGCCCGTGCTCCGTACCGCCCCAGCACGGGGGGACGGAGCACGGGCGGCGTGCAAGCGGAGCGAGCCCACGGTGTGGTCCCGGTCGGCCAGGGGAGCGGCCAGCATGTACGCGCCGACGAGCGCGAGGCTGGTGCCCTGCCCGGTGAGGAACGAGGGCGCGTACGCGGCGTCCGGTCGGAGCCGGGGGACATCTGCGTTGCGGAGGTCGGCGAAGCCGGCGTGGGCCAGCTCGACGGCCTCGGGGTATGCCTCCCGCGCTTGGCGTGCTCGGCGAGTGTTCGGTAGATGCTCGCCGCCGAGGGTGCTGCCCCTTGCGCGCCACGGCCGATGGATACCCGGCGCAGAGGTTCGGATGAACCACCGGAAAGCGTACGGTGCGTCGTGACTAAGCCGGAATGAAGCCCGCATCGCCGGCAGCCGGATCCGGGGCACGGAAGGTGCGACGGTACGCCGACGGGGCGACTCCGGCCTCCGCCGCGAGGTGCCGCCGCAGCGAGGTGGCGGTGGCGAATCCGACCTCGTGGGCGACGCGTTCCACCGGCAGATCGCTGGACTCCAGCAGGTGCCGGGCCCGCCGCAGCCGCTGCGAGGTCAGCCAGCGGCCGGGGCTCAGACCGGTCTCCTCCTTGAAGCGCCGGGCGAAGGTACGGGTGCTCATCGCCGCGTGCGCGGCCAACTCGCCCAGCGACAGCGGTAGTTCAAGCCGCTGCAATGCCCAGTCGCGGGTCGGCCCGGTGCCGGTTGTGCCCGTCGGCGGCAGTGGCCGCTCGATGTACTGTGCCTGCCCGCCGTCCCGGTACGGCGGCACGACGCAGTAGCGGGCGGCCTGGTTGGCGACCTCGGTGCCGTGGTCCTGGCGCAGCAGGTGCAGGCAGACGTCGAAGCCGCTGGCCGCCCCCGCTGAGGTCAACACGTCACCGTGGTCGACGAAAAGAACGCCGGCGTCGAGCTCGACCCGGGGGAACAGTTTCCGGAAGTGGTCGCTGAGCGCCCAGTGGGTGGTGGCCCGACGCCCATCGAGGAGACCGGTGCCGGCCAGCAGGAAGGCACCGCTGCAGATCGACACCAGACGGGTGTCGGGCCGGACCCTGGAAAGCGCGTCCAGGGCCTTCGAGTCCGTGGCGGCGGCCGGGGTCTGGGTGATGGCGTACCCAGGGATGATCACGGTGTCCGCCTCGGCCAGCACCTCAGGGCCGTGCCCGGGGGTGACGGTCAGGTCCGAGACGGTGCGCACGGGATTCCCGTCGACGCCCGCGGTCACCACCTCGTAGCGGCCACCGGCGGAGCCCAGGACATGTTGAGGCATGCCGAGTTCGAAGGGGTAGACCCCGTCGACTGCGAGGACGACCACCTTGTGGGCGGCGGGCTGTGGTTCCGGTCGCATCGCGCGATTCGGTTCGGCGGTGCGACCGGCCAGGTCGCGGGCGCCGGGAGTACCGGGGGCGGCATGGTGGACGGGCATGGCGAGAATGTATCGGGAGCTGACCTTTCTGCCATGGCCGAGGCCGGCTCGAACGGCAAGGATCGAGGCATGACCTCGGCGGAGGCATGGGAGAACCTCGCTTCCGGGCCGTCGTCGGGATCGAGCAATCCGAGTGACAATTCGACGTCGGACGTGTCCGGCCGAGCACAGGAGGTTTCCATGGCCAAGGGCTACTGGGTCAGTGTCTACCCCGCCATTTCCGACCCTGAGGGGCTGGCTGACTACAACGAGCTGGCGGGTCCGGCTGTCCGGGCCGGGGGCGGGCGCGTCCTGTCCAATTTCGGCCGAGTCGTCGCCCACGAGGCCGGAATCACCGAACGCGTCGTCCTGATCGAGTTCGACGGCTTTGAACAGGCGGTCGCGGCATACGAGAGCGAGGCATACCAGAAGGCGCTGGCGGCCCTCCCCGACGGCTTCGAGCGCGACTTCCGCATCGTCGAAGGCATCGACTGACCGGCGGGCCCGGCCAACGCTGGGCATCCGTCACCTGATACGCCCACGGTGCTCAACGACGAGGCACGGGACGAGGTCCGGGCTGGGCACTTGAACTCCTCCTGGATCTCCTCCGCGTGCTCGTACACCGTCGGCCTGGTGCGTGTCCCGCAGGCGCGGCAGGATGCCCATCCTCCGGACGACCCCAAGCGCGGTGCCGCGCACGTCGACGGGGTATCCACCGTTACGAAACGTGTCCGCCTTCTCGACCGCCGTGACCTCGAATCCGTAGCGGTTCAGCCGGAACGCCAGGGCGGACCTGCCACTCCGGCCCTGGATATCAGGACCTTGTGCCTTGGTGTGGTACGGAAATTCCTCGGCGGATCGGTGTAGCTCATTTCTCGACTTTTTTGCTCGTGGTGCGGGTGACCAACAGGGAGAGCGCCGAGACGGCACCGGCTATGACGAAGCCGGTGACGAAGGCCGATTCGGCCGGGACGTCCGACCCGGGAGGGGTTCCGGCGGTGAGGATCGCACCGCTGACCTGCACCCCCACGGCGTAGCCGAGCACGCGTGTCACCAGGACCAGGCTGGTGGCGATGCCGGTGTCGCTGTGATCGACGGATGTGGCGGTGCCGGTCACCATCGCCGTGACGCACAGGCCGTTGGCGAGCGCGATCAGCACCTTGCCGACGACGAGGTGCCAGATCTCGGTGTGCACGGCTGCCAGGGCGGTCAAGGCGGCGACCATGATGAGGATTCCGGTGGTGACCACGGCACGCGAGCCGAAACGCCGCGCCCCGATCCCGCCGATCGGCCCGGCCAGCGACGCGGCCACGGCGCCGGGCAGCAGGAAGAAGCCGATCTCGGTGGCGCCGGCACCGAAACCGTGCGTGCTGCCGGACACCGCGAACAGTTGGGGGACGAGATAGACCGCCACCGAGGTGCCCACGCAGACCACGAACGTCAGCACGCACGACTTCCACACCGCGGGCCGTGCCAGCATGCGCAGATCGACCGTCGGCGAGGCCGCGCGACGCTCGACGGCCGTCCATCCCGTCACGAAGGCGGCCAGCACCACGACGAGGGTGCCGAGCAGGAGCGGCTGCGAGCCGATGTCGGGCGTCAGCGAGAGCAGGAGCATGAGCGTGACCAGCGCGCCGCTCAGGAGAAGCAGACCGGGCCAGTCGACCCCGGCACTGCCCGGCCGGCCCGGCGGATCATGCGGCAGCAGCCTGTTCACCAGCAGGGTGGCCCCGATGACCGCGATCGTCGGCAGCGCGAACATCCAGTGTCGGGACAGCCCTTCCGCCACGGGCCCGGCCGACAGCGTGCCCGCCATCCCGCCGCCCACGAACAATCCGCTGACCACCCCGATGGCCACCTTCGACGCATCCGCGGGGAGGTGTGCGCGCACCAGGATGAACGACAGGGGCAGTGCGCCGACCATCGCCCCCTGAAGTACCTGACCGAGCAGCAGCACCGGCAGGTTCGGCGCCAGGGCGGACACCAGACCGCCGGCACAGACCACCGCCATCAGCCGGATCAGGACCCGCTTCCCGCCGTAGCGGTCGCCCAACTTGCCCGCGACCGGTGTCACGAGCGCGCCGGTGATGAGGAGCACGATGCTGAGTAACGCCCCTTCGGCGGGACTCATGTCCAGCTCGCGTTGCAGGAGCGGCAGCGTCGGCGTCACCACCGACTCCAAGGCACCGGTGGCGACTGCCAGCATGCCGAGGGCCCCGACAGCGGCCTTCCCGATGTGCACCGGTGGAGCCAGCGTTGCGGTCATGAACGTCCTTTCCGTCGGCGCCGGGCGAGGAAGGGGGCCGCCGTAGGCGCAGCGCTGCCGCCTTGCCGTGTCCGGCGCGGAGGCGGCGGCCCCGCACGCGGGGCGCAGGGTGCGTGGTGCGTTGTGGACAGGGCCGGTGGCGTTCGGCTGGGTGAACGCGGGGGAGGTTGTGGCCGAGGCGGCTCATGTACGTATCCGCCGGGCGGAGTTGGTGGGCGGGGAGGCTCGCTCGGGCAGTATTACACTACACCGTGCAGTGTAGAAACGGTACGATGTGCCCATGCCGACCACGAAGACGCCGACCACGAAGACACTGCGCGAGGGGTCCGCGCGGAAGCGGGCCGCCATCCTCTCGGCGGCCCGGGAACTGTTCCTCGCCGACGGCTTCGACCGGTCCAGCGTCGACGCGGTCGCCGCCCGGGCCGAGGTGTCCAAGCGGACGGTCTACGACTACTTCGGCGACAAGCAGACGCTGCTGCGCGCAGTCGTCGACGCCGTCGGCCAGTCACTGGTCACCACGATCCGGCGTACCCTCGACGACACCCTCACCGGCCTCACCGAGGACGCCGATCTCGAAAACGGTCTGGTCACGTTCTCGATGTGCATCGCGACCGACATGCTCGGCTCGGCGGAGTACGCGACGCTGCAACGACTGGTCCGGGCGGAATCCGGCCACCTGCCGCACCGCGGCTACAACTCGATGGCCGACACCCCCGACGAAGCACTCGCCGAGCGGTTCGCCGCCTTCGCCGCGGCCGGACTGCTCGACGTCCCCGACCCCCGGCTCGCGGCCGACCAGTTCATCGCGCTGACCTTCGGCGTCGCGCTGGACAGGCTCGGTTCCGCGAATGCCGCGGAGGACGCCCGTGTCCGGCCGCTCGTCGTCGAAGGGGTACGGACCTTTCTCCGGGCCTACCGGACCAGGTAGGGCCGGGGCGGCGTGCCGCCCCGGGGGCGGCCCGGTCCCCGGGCCGTCACCACCGTCCCTCCCCGTAGCGGCGGCGCAGCTCGTTGATCTCCTGCTCGTCGCGGGCGGCCGGGGGCCGTGCGCGCCGTACACCGGCTTCTATGAGGAACACCACCAGCCCGCCGACCAGTACGGAGGCGAGCAACAGCACCACCACATACTCCACATATGCCTTCTACCCGCTTCGCGGGAATCCAACGAAGACCTGTGGTGCGCGGCAGTGCGCCCGCCGGTCCGTCAGGCCGAGGAGTTGAAGGAATACGCGTGGCCGCAGGCGTCGCACGCGAAGCGGCCGTTGAGTCCGTCGTTGGCGGTCTGGCAGCGGGGGCACGGGGCCGTGGTGAAGTACTCCGGCCGCCGTACGGCCGGTTCCCCGATGCCCGCGCTGCCGGGACCTGGTTCAGCCTCCGTCATCCAGACGCTCCACAGTTGCACGACCATCCGCCGTCCGGCCCTTGAATGACCTGGGCACCACACCGGTTGCAATACATAGCAGCTCCTCGAACCCACACCACCCCGCGTGCAGCCCGAGTACACCCATCACAACATCAGCACGCCGTTATTCAGAGAATGTCCGGAAAAGGCGCGCCGTTCCGGAGGAGGGATGCCGCACGGTCATCCGGTGTCCGTTCCGGCGTCATTGGCCCCACCAGCAGCCGTACCATAGACGACTTGTCCTGATCTGGGGATCACTTTCGGCCAGTACTTCTCCTGTCGCCCGCTCCGGCCCGGCCTAGAGCCAGACGATGCGTGTCGCCGGGTCCGGCGCATACGAGCAGTACGCCCCGGTTCGTACGCTGCGTTGCAGATGCAGCCCGAGCACCGGGTCGTGCACGGCAACGCGTTTCACCGCGGCTTTCAGGGCTTTGGTGACGCTCAGGCGGGCGCGCTCGCTGTCGGAGGCGGCCCGGCGGTCGCGGCCGCCCAGGCCGACCGCACCGGCGAGCTGCTCGGTCACCGCGTCGAGTTCGACGCGGGCCCGTTCGGCGCGTCCGGTGTCATGGAAGCGCTCGGCCTCCTCCAGCTCCCCGGCCAGCTCGCGCACGCGCCTGCGGTAGGCCGCCTTCGCGCGGGCGTCCAGGGCCGGACCGGCGTCGCCGGAGCCGGAGAAGGCGGGCCATTCCCGTACGGCCGGGACGGGAGCCGCCGTACCGCGCTCGGCCGCCGCCAGTTCGCGGGCCAGGAACTCCCGGTCGGGATCGGCGAGCAGCCGGGCCAGGTAGCCGAGACCGACCGTGTGCTTGAGGTGGACGACCAGCCCGTCGTGGCTGAGGGTCCAGTAGTCCCCTTTTCTGCGCAGCGCGGCCTGGTGGGGCACTGCCGCCCCGGGGCCCGCGGGGGCGCGGATGTCGGCGACGGCCGCGCCGTTACGGGGCGTCTCCACAAGAGGTGACTCCGTACGAGGCGTACGAGGTGTCTCCCTGCGGGGCGTCCCCGAACGCGCCGTCTCCCCGGGGGCCGGGGGGAGCGGCGGCGGTGCCGTACCGAGTTCCGCCGCGGCGGCCAGTACGGCGGCTTCGAGCGGCCACCGCAGCCCGTGCTCCCGCGCCGTGCCGAAGCGCTGTTCGCCCAGTTCCGCCCGCACCTTGCGGATGCCGGCCGCCCGCCACCCCTTGAGGAAGGCGAGCAGCGCGGCACCGGACTTCTTCCGTGCCGTGTCCGCGGCTCCGAACAGCGCGGCGGCCCGCTCCCAGTGCCGATGGGACATGGCCAGCATCGCCGCGACCTGGAAGACCTCGGCGAGACCCCACGGCGCGTCGAGCCGCTGGAACAGGCGCAGCGCCTCTCCCGTACGGGCACGGGCGTCCCGGACGTCCCCCAGGCCCCACGAAGCGGTGGCGAGGGTGAGGTGGGCCCAGGCGATGCTCTTCGGCTCACCCGCCTCGTACAGCAGGTGGAACGCGGTCCTGCCGTGCCGGGAAGCCTGCGCGAAGTCGCTCCGTACGACCTCCACCGTGGCCAGGAACAGGTACGACCAGCCCGTCAGCCACGGTTCACCGGTCTTCAGGGCGGCCTCCAGCGACTCGCCCAGCTTCTCCGCCGCGCCGTCCGGATTGCCCAGGAGCAGTGCGGCGAACCCGAGGCACTGGAGGGCGCACACGAGGCCGGGCAGGTCGCCGTTGCGCCGTGACAGAAGCTCGGCTTCGGAGCAGGACAGCCGGGCGCGTTCCAGGTCCCCCTGGATCACGGCGAGGAGCCCCAGCCCGTTCAGCGCCCGTACGCGCCCCTTGGCGGCGGCGTCGCGATCCGCGCCCAGCGCCCGTTCGAGCCGTACGCGCCCCTCGGCATAGTGGCCCTGCACGTCCCAGAACGAGGCGAGGGCACCGGCCAGGCACACCGCGTTGTCGGTGTCGTGGGAGGCCAGCAGGTATTCGAGGGCGGCCCGGAGGTCGTCGTGCTCGGCCCTCAGCCGCTCCAGCCATACCGCCTGGTGCGGGCCCCGGAACCGTTCCCACGCCTGTTCGGCGAGGTCGTGGAAGTACGCGGCGTGCTGCGCGGACAGCGACGCGAGGCCGCCGCGCTCCCGTAATCGCGCCAGCCCGTACGCGCGCAGGGTCTTCAGCATCCGGTACCGGACGGGGGTGTGCTGCGGTACGACCGTCACCAGCGACTTGTCGACCAGCCGCAGGAGGAGTTCACCGAGGTCCGCGGTGCCGGCCCCTTCGGCGGCCACGGCCTCGACGGCGTCCAGTGTGAAGGCGCCCGCGAACACCGCCAGCCGCTCGAACAGCGTCCGTTCGGGCTCGCTCAGCAGGTCGTAACTCCACTCCACGACGCTGTCCAGCGTCCGGTGGCGGGGCGAGGGTGCCCGGGTCTGCCACGCCAGGGACCGGAAGCGGCCGTCCAGCCACCCGCTGAGCTGCGCCGCGTCGAGCGCGTTCGTGCGCGCCGCGGCCAGCTCGATGGCCAGCGGCAGGCCGTCCAGCTTGCGGCAGATCTCCGCCACCGCCGCCGCGTTCGCGTCGGTGACCGCGAACCCCGGCTCGACCGCGGCGGCCCGGTCGGCGAACAGCCGCACCGCGTCGTACTCCAGGATCTCGGCCCCGCCGGCGTGCGGCGGGGGAGTGGCCAGGCCCGTCACCGGCCAGAGCACTTCGCCGGGGACGCCCAGCCGCTCCCGGCTCGTCGCCAGGACGCGCAGGTTCGGACAGGCGGGCAGCAGGGTGAGGACGAACTGCGCTACCGCTTCCACGCGGTGCTCGCAGCAGTCCAGGACGAGCAGCATGTCCGCGTCGCGCAGCCGCTCGGCCAGGACCTCCGGCAGCGTCCGGCCCGCCTGCTCCTGTACGCCGAGACCGGCCGCCACCGCGTGGGCCGGCAGCAGCGGATCGGCCAGGACCGCCAGTTCGACGAAGCGCACACCGTCCCGGTGGCGGGGCGCGCGGCTCGTGGCCACCTCGATGGCGAGCCGGCTCTTGCCGGCGCCGCCGGCTCCGGTCAGGGTGACCAGCCGGCTGCTCTCCAGACGCGCCCCGACTCCGGCGGCTTCCTGCCGACGGCCCACGAAGGTCGTCAGTGGTGCGGGGAAGCCTTCGGGTCCTGTGGCTGACACCATCTTCGACGCTCCAACCGAGTGGCGCATCGTGGTGCACCCCCCGCCGCGAGGATAAGTTCGCCGCCGTCGCCGGAACAACCGAAAGCGGGCCGATTCCCCGCAGCCCGCCCGTACCGACCAGGCGGTTGTATACGGCAGTGACAGGTCTGCCGGTGGCGGGTGAGGCAGACGGCGTCGCCGGTTAACGGGGCACCGGCGGCAGGCCGCCGCGGCGGTCGGTGGGCGGCGCCGGGCGAGCGTCCGGAGCGGATGAACGTGAGGGTGCCACGGCCGCCGTGGACGTACCGGCCCTACGGATTACGGACCCCTCCGCGCTGCCCGGCCGGCTGTGGTCTTCCCAGTGTTACTTGAATTTTCACGATGTTCCTTCGCTGTTCACGCCTCTCCCGGAAAGAGCCCCCGAGCACCGCCGGCGCACCGGGAACCGCCCCGTCGGCAGACGGCCGCCCGGTGTGCCCCCACCTCTTCCGCCCCTCCGAAGGAGCTCACGTGCTGGGAAAATCCGTCGAGGTACCAGCAGCCGGCCCGGCCGGCGCGTCCAGCGGCCCGGCAGCCGCACCGCCGGCCGGTCCGTCCCCCGTCCCGCACGGCCCACCCGGTGCCCCGGCCGATACCGGGGCCGTGCTCGCCGCGACGCTGGCGGACCTCCTGCGCGTCGAGCGGGTGCCGGCCGACGCCCACTTCTTCACCGACCTGGGCGCCGACTCGCTGGTCATGGCCCACTTCTGCGCCCGCGTCAGGAAGCGCGCCGACCTCCCGTCGGTGTCGATGAAGGACATCTACCGGTACCCGACGATCGGCGACCTGGCGACGGCGCTCGCCGGGTCCGCGGCAGAACCGGCGGCCCAGGCGCCGGCCCCCGAGCCGCCCGAGGCGGCGCGTCCCGTCGGCACCGCCGCGTACGCACTGTGCGCGACGCTCCAGCTCCTGACGCTCCTCGGCTGCTCCTACCTCGCCGCGGTCGTCACCGCCACCGGTTACGACTGGATGTCCGCCGCACCGGGACCGGGCGGCGTCTACCTGCGGGCGGTCCTCTTCGGCGCCGCGGTCTTCCTGGGCCTGTGCGGCCTCCCGGTGCTCGCCAAGTGGGTGCTCATCGGACGGTGGAAGCCGCGGGAGATACGCATCTGGAGCCTGACGTACTTCCGCTTCTGGGCCGTCAGGACCCTGCTGCACGTCAGCCCGCTGGTGCTCTTCGTGGGCTCACCGCTCTACGTCGGCTACCTCAGGGCGCTGGGCGCCAGGATCGGACGGGACGTCACGATCCTCTCCAAGCACGTGCCGGTCTGCGCCGACCTGCTGACCGTCGGGGCGGGCACGGTCATCCGCAAGGACGCGTACCTCACCTGCTACCGGGCCCGCGCCGGAGTGATCCGGACGGGCACGGTCACCCTCGGACAGGATGTGCTCATCAGTGAGGCAACGGTGCTCGACATCGGAACCTCACTCGGCGACGGGGCCCAGCTGGGCCACGCCTCCTCCCTCCACCCCGGCCAGACCGTCCCCGCCGGCGAACACTGGCACGGCTCTCCGGCGCAGCGTACGGAGGTGGACTACCGGACGCTCGACGCGACCGGCCGCGGCGGCCCGCGCGCCGCCTACGGCGCGCTGCAACTGCTGAGCGCGCTGCTCGTGTACCTGCCGCTGAGCATCGGCGGGGTGAGCATCCTGCTCGCCGAGGTCCCGCGGCTCGCCGCGCTCCTGGACGCGGGCCCGCTCGCCTTCACGACCTGGTCGTTCTACGGCGAAGCGCTGGTCACCTCGCTCGTGCTGTTCTTCGGCGGCCTGCTCGCCGGCCTGCTCGTGGTGACCACCGTGCCCCGGCTGCTCAACCTCCTCATCGTGCCCGGCAAGGTCTACCGGCTCTACGGCCTGCACTATTCGCTGCACCGGACCATCGCCCGGATGACCAACCTCAAGTTCTTCACACGGCTCTTCGGCGACAGCTCCTACATCGTCCCCTACCTCGGCCGCCTCGGATACGACCTGTCCCGCGTCGAACAGACCGGGTCGAACTTCGGCACGGAGGTGCGCCACGAATCGCCGCACCTGAGCACGGTCGGCAGCGGCACGATGGTCGCCGACGGCCTGTCGATCATGAACGCGGACTACTCCCGGACCTCCTTCCGCCTGTCGCGCGTCGCCATCGGACCGCACAACTTCCTCGGCAACGCCGTCCACTACCCGCCCGGGGGCCGCACGGGCGACAACTGCCTCCTCGCCACGAAGGTCGCGGTCCCCCTGGACGGGCCCGTCCGGGAAGGCGTCGGCCTGCTGGGCTCGCCCTGCTTCGAGATCCCCCGGTCCGTCGAGCGCGACGCCGCGTTCGACCACCTGCGCAGCGGTGCGGCACTGCGCCGCCACCTCGCCGCCAAGAACGCCTACAACCTGCGCACGATGGGCCTGTTCCTGCTGGTCCGGTGGTCGCAGGTGTTCGTGGTCACCCTGATCGCCTGGGCCGCCGCCGACCTCTACACGGTGCTCGGCGCCTCGGCGGTCGCGCTGGGCTCCGTCCTCGCGCTGCTCTTCTCCATGGGCTACTCGGTGTGCGCCGAACGCGCCGTCAACGGCTTCCGGCGCCAGGCCCCGCGCTACTGCTCGATCTACACCCCGTACTTCTGGCGGCACGAACGGTTCTGGAAGCTCCACGCGATGCCCCTGCGCTTCCTGAACGGCACCCCGTTCAAGAACCTGTTCTGGCGGCTGCTGGGCGCCCGGATCGGGCGGCGCGTCTACGACGACGGCTGCTTCCTGCCCGAACGCTCCCTCGTCACCATCGGCGACCACGCCACGCTCAACGTGGGCAGCGTCATCCAGTGCCACTCCCAGGAGGACGGCACGTTCAAGTCCGACCGCACCACCCTCGGCGCCGGCTGCACCCTCGGCACCGGAGCCTTCGTCCACTACGGCGCCACCGTGGGCGACGGCGCGGTGCTCGCGCCCGACTCCTTCCTCATGAAGGGCGAGGACGTGCCCCGGCACGCGCGCTGGGGCGGCAACCCCGCCCGGGAGATGCCCGACGCCGTGCCCGACACCATGACCGAGAAGTGAGGACCCCACGATGGCCAGGTCAGCAGCAGAAGCCGACCGCGAGTTCTGGCGTGGCGTGCTCGGCGGCGGTGGCTTCACCGCCATCCCGCGGTGGACCCGCGACCCCGTACCGGGCCTGGCCGAGCACGAGGCCACGATCCCCGGCGACACCCTGGCGGCCCTGCGACGCGTCGCGGACGAACTGGCGGTGCCGCTCCGCTCCGTACTGCTGGCCGCACACGTCAAGGTGCTCGCCGCGCTGACCGGCGAACGCGCGGTCACCATCGGCTATGCCGCGACGGCGGGCGGCCGGCCGCTCCCGTGCCGCCTGACGGCCGCCCCCGGCACCTGGCGGGCGCTGGTGCTGCACACCCGCCGGGCCGAATCCCGGCTGCTGGCCCACCAGGACGCGCCCGTCGAGGACCTGGAACGTCAACTGGGCCTGGCAGAACCGCTCTACGAGACGGTCTTCGACCCGCACGACACCGGCGACGGCCTCGCCCCGACCACCGTCCTCGCGATCACCACGGCCCCGCATCCGGACCGCCTGACCTTACGGCTGCGCCACCGCACCGACGCGCTCGACGCGGAGTGCGCCGCCCGCATCGCCGGCTACCACCTGACCGCCCTCGCCCTGATCGCCGCCGATCCGTACGCCGAACACGACCGGCAGAGCCTGCTCTCCGCCGGTGAACTCCACCATCAGCTCGAAGAGCTCGCCGGACCCCGCAGGGCACTCCCGGACCACCGCGCGCACGAGATCTTCGAACAGCGGGTGGCGGCGCACCCCGACGCCGTCGCCGCCGTCCACGGCGATCAGCACTGGACGTACGGCGAACTCAACGCCCGCGCCAACCGGATCGGCCGGGCCCTGCTGGCACGGGGCCTGCGCCGCGAGGGAGTCGTCGCGGTGGTCACCGAACGCACCCTGGACTGGATGGCAGCCGTCCTCGCCGTCCTCAAGGCCGGTGGCGTCTACCTGCCCATCGAGCCGCATTTCCCCGCCGACCGCATCGCGACCACCCTCACCCGGGCCGGCTGCGGCCTCGTCCTCACCGAACGCGGCAGCACGGCCACCCTCGACGCGGCCCTGAAGACCTTGCCCGAGGTCCGGTGCCTGCCCGTGGACACGGCCTACACGGAAGACCACCCCGGCCACGACCTCGGCCTCCGCGTCACGCCCGGACAGCTCGCCTACATCTACTTCACCTCCGGCTCCACCGGCGAGCCCAAGGGCGCGATGTGCGAGCACGCGGGCCTGGTCAACCACCTCTACGCCAAGATCGACGACCTGGAGATCGGCCCGGGCCAGGTGGTCGCCCAGACCGCGCCCCAGTGCTTCGACATCTCGCTGTGGCAGCTGGTCGCCGCGCTCCTCGTCGGCGGCCGCACCCTCCTGATCGAGCAGGAGGCCGTCCTGGACGTCCCCCGCTTCGTCGACCGCCTCGCCGACGGCCGGGTCCGCGTCCTCCAGGTCGTACCGTCGTACCTGGAAGCCGTCCTGTCCTACCTGGAACAGCACCCCCGCGAGCTGCCCGACCTGGCGTACGTGTCCGCGACCGGCGAGGCCCTCAAGCCCGAGCTGGCGCAGCGCTGGTTCGCCGCCCGGCCCGGCGTCGCCCTGGTCAACGCGTACGGGCTGACGGAGACCTCGGACGACACCAACCACGAGGTCATGCGCCGCGCACCGGACGGGCCCCGCGTCCCGCTCGGCCCGCCGGTCGGCAATGTGCGCCAGTACGTCGTGGACGAACACCTCGCGCCGGTCCCGCTCGGCGCGCCCGGCGCGATCGTCTTCTCCGGCGTGTGCGTGGGCCGCGGCTACGTCAACGACCCCGAACGCACCCGCGCCTGCTTCGGCACCGACCCCCACCGGCCGGGCCAGCGGCTCTACCAGGGCGGCGACTTCGGACGCTGGCGGCCCGACGGGAAGCTGGAGTTCCTCGGCCGCCGTGACACCCAGGTCAAGGTCCGCGGCTTCCGCGTCGAGACCGGCGAGGTCGAGAACGCGCTGCTGCGGGCGCCCGGCGTCCGCGACGCCGCCGTGGTCGTCAGCGAACGGGCCGGACAGGCCGCCCGCCTGGTGGCCTTCTACAGCGGTCCGAGGTCCCTCGGCGCCGACACCCTGCGCGGCCGCCTGGCACGGTCGCTGCCCGCGTACATGGTCCCTTCGGCCTTCCACTGGCGCGGCGACGGACTGCCGCTGACCGCCAACAGCAAGACCGACCGCAAGGCCCTGACCGCGCTCGCCGCCGAACTGGACGCCACCGACGACCACCGCCGTACGCTGCGCACACCGACCGAACGGCGGCTCGCCGCCGCGTGGGCCGCGGTCCTCGGCATCCCCCAGGACCGCGTCGACCGCCGGGACCACTTCTTCGACCGGGGCGGCACCTCGCTCGCGGCGGTGAAACTGGCGATCCTCCTGGACCGCGCGGTCACCCTCAAGGACGTCACCCGGCACCCGGTCCTCACCGACCTGGCGGGTTTGCTCGACCGCAGGTCAGGGGCGGTTACGGAGACGGGTACGCAGCTGCTGCGCCCGCTGTCCGCACCGGAGGCCGCCCACGCGGGCGCCCTGGTGTGCTTCCCCTGGGCGGGCGGCGACACGGCGGCTTTCCAGCCGCTGGCCGAGGCGCTGCGGGGGAGCGGGTGGCAGGTGCACGGGGCCGAGCTGCCGGGGCGGGAGCCGCCCGGGGCCGGACCGACGGCCGCCACGGAACGCGTCGGTCACCTCGTCGCCGAGCTGACCCGGCTGGCCCCGGCCGGGCTCCTGCTGTGGGGGCACGGCCCGGGGGCCGCGTACGCCGTGGAGGCGGCCAGGCAACTGGAGGACCGCGGGAAACACGCCCGGCGGCTGTTCATCGGCGCGCACCTGCCCGATGACGTCCACACCCCGCCCGTACCGCCCGCGGCGAAGCTGACCACACCGGTCACCGTCGTCGTCGCGGCCGACGACCCGAGCACGGCCCGGTTCCGGCACCGGTACCGCGCCTGGGAGCTGCTGGCCGAGCACGTCGAGCTGTACGCACTGCCGGCGGGCGGCCCCGGCTTCCCGCTCACCAGGCCGGACGACACGGCACGGGCGGTGCTGAGCGCCGCCGGAACCGCGGGCGCCCTCCTGGGCGGTACACGGACTTCGCAGCCGGGCCGCCCGTAACCACCGCAACCAGACCACCCGTAAGTACCGCCTGTACGACCGAAAGGACGACCACCCATGCCACCCTCACCCGCCACCACACCACCCGTCGACGTCAGCCTCGTCCCCGGCACGCCCCCGGTCCTCCTGGCCGAACCCACCGGCGACGCGGCGAGCTGGGCCGCCGGCTACCGGGAGACCCTGCGGGCCCTCGCAGTCGAGCACGGCTGCGTCCTGGTCCGCGGCCTCGGACTGCGGGACGCCGACCAGACCACCGCCGTCTTCCGGCACCTGGCCACCGGACTGCTGACCGAGCGGGAAGCCTTCGCGCCGCGCAGTGAGTACGCCGACGGCGTGTACTCCTCCGCCAAGTGGCCGCCGTACCAGCCGATGTGCATGCACCACGAGCTCAGCTACACCCTCGCGGCCCCCGGCCTGCTGCTCTTCGCGTGCCTCGGCGCGCCGGACAGCGGCGGCGCCACCGCGGTCGCCGACGCGTCGGCCGTCCTCGACGCGCTGCCCGCCGAGCTGACCGCACGCTTCGAGGCCGAGGGCTGGCTGCTCACCCGGACCTACAACGACGAGATCGGGGCCACCCTCACCGAGGCGTTCGGCACCGACGACCGCCGTGCCGTCGAGCGTTACTGCCGCGGCCACGCCATCGAGTACGCCTGGCAGCCGGACGGCTCCCTGCGCACCCGGCAGCGGCGCGGCGCGGTGCTGTGCCACCCGGTCACCGGCCGCCGCTGCTGGTTCAACCAGATCGCCTTCCTCAACGAATGGACGATGGACCCTGAGGTGCGCGAGTACCTGATGGACGTGTACGGCGCCGACGCGCTCCCGTTCAACACCCGTTACGGCGGCGGCGACCCGATCGGCGAGGACGTCGTACGGCTGCTCAACTCCGTCTACGAGGCCCACACCGCGCGCGAACCGTGGCAGGCGGGCGACCTGATGCTCGTCGACAACGTCCGTACGGCACACAGCAGGGAGCCGTACGAAGGCCCGCGCGAAGTCCTCGTCGGCATGACCGACGCGGTGCACCTCACGGCCGGCGCGCCCACGGGGGAGGCGATGGCCTCATGACCAGCACGCATTCCACCGGGACCGACACCGGGACCGACACCGGGACCGACACCGCGGCGCGGAAGGCGCCCGGCACCCCGGAGGGGCCGCACTCGGTGCCGCCGTTCGCGGTGATCCCCGGTGCGCAGGTGCAGCAGGTCCTGCAGGGCCGCGAGCGGCAGCTCGTCCGCCTGGTCGAGGGCACCTACCGGCTGCACGGCGACGGCCGCACGCTCAACCCGCCGTCCTACTTCCTGCGCTTCCCCGACCGCCCGGACTCCCGGATCATCGCCCTGCCGGCCTCGCTCGGCGGACCGCACCCGGTGGACGGCCTGAAGTGGATCTCCAGCTTCCCGCGGAACGTGGCGGCGGGCATCCCGCGCGCCTCGGCCGTGCTGATCCTCAACGATCCGGCCACCGGCTACCCGTACGCCTGCCTGGAGAGTTCGATCATCAGCGCCACCAGGACGGCGGCCTCGGCGGCAGCGGCGGCCGACCGGCTCAGCCGCGGCCGGCCGCGCCCGCTGCGCGTCGGATTCTTCGGCACCGGCCTGATCGCCCGCTACATCCACACCTTCCTGGCCGCCACCGGCCGGCGGTTCGAGGCGACCGGAATCTACGACGTGTCCGCCGACAGCGCGGCCGGCTTCCGCACCTACCTCGAACAGCACGCGGAAGCACACCCGGCGCCGCCCTCCGGCCGCATCACCCTCCACACCGACCCCGAACGGCTGATCCGCACCAGCGATCTCGTCGTCTTCGCGACCGTCGCCGCCCGGCCGCACATCACCGACCCGGCCTGGTTCGCGCACCACCCGCTGGTGCTGCACATCTCGCTGCGCGACCTGGCGCCCGAGATCGTGCTCGACTCGGCCAACTTCGTCGACGACGTGGAGCACTGCCTGAAGGCCGACACCTCACCGCACCTCGCCGAACAGCGCACCGGAACCCGGGACTTCATCGACGGGACGCTGGCCGACGTGCTGGCCGGGCGGGTGCGCGTACCGGAGGACCGGACCGTTATCTTCTCGCCCTTCGGGCTCGGGGTGCTCGACCTCGCCGTCGGCGGCTTCGTCCACGGCGAAGTGGCCCGCTCCGGCGAACTGAACGTCATCGACGACTTCTTCCGGGACCTGCGCCGGTACGGATGAACGCGCCGCCGGCGCGGACGGGCCGACCACCTCGGCCCGTATGAACGACTGCGTGCACGGCAGAACGAGGGGGACCTAGTGCCAGTCATATCCATGCCGCTGGACTTCAACGAGGAGGACCTCTACGTCGACCTGCGGGCGACGTTCGGGCATCCGCTCTTCCTGAAATGCGAGGGCTTCAATTTCGCGGGCTCGATCAAACTGAAAGCCGCCACGGAAATGGTGGCGGCCGCCGAACGCGACGGGGTGCTCACGCCCGGAGCCACCCTGGTGGAATCCTCGTCCGGAAACCTGGGGGTGGCGCTGAGCATCATCGCGGCCAGCAAGGGCTACGGATTCCTGTGCGTGACCGACGCCCGCTGCAATCTGTCGGCCCGGCGGACCATGGAGGCGCTGGGCAGCCGGGTACACGTGATCACCGAGCCGGACGCCCAAGCGGGCTTCCTCGGCGCGCGCATCGCCTACGTGCGCAACCTGACCGCCTCGGACGACCGCTACGTCTGGCTGAACCAGTTCGCCAACCCGGACAACTGGAAGGCGCACTACCGCCGGACGGCGCCCGCGATCGCCCGCCAGTTCCCGCAGCTGGACGTGCTGTTCGTGGGCGCGGGCACCACCGGCACCCTCATGGGCTGCGCCCGGTACTTCCGCAGGTGGCACCGGCCGGTGCGGGTCATCGCGGTGGACAGCGCAGGCTCGGTCTCCTTCGGCGGCGCCCCGGGCCGCCGGATGATCCCGGGGCTGGGCACCAGCGTCCCGCCGCAGCTGCTCGACGCGTCGTACGTGGACGAGGTGATCCGCGTGGAGGAGACGGACACCATCCGCGCCTGCCACCGCCTGGCCGGCCGCGGCTTCCTCTTCGGCGGCTCCACCGGCACCGTCGTCAGCGGCGCCGCGGACTGGCTCGCCCGCCACCGCCCGCACCGCCTCACCGCCGTCGCGATCGCCCCCGACCTCGGCGAACGCTATCTCGACACGGTCTACCGGCCCACCTGGCTGCAGGACTGTTACGGCGACGACCTGCACGGCGAGGGCCCGCTCGCCTCGGACCGGCTGACCGGCATGCGCTCGGCGTGATCCGCGCCCGCCGTCGCCGCCCGCCCCGGCCGGAGGTCCGTCCACCGGCCGGGAACGGTGCCGGGCGATTCGCTCCCGGGGACGGACAAGAGCGTGAGCCGCCCCGGCGGGGGTACGTGAGCGGTTCCGAAGGCCCGGATGCCGAGAAAGGGTGGACGACGTGCGCAGTGTGGGTGTGGAGGAGGAACTGCTGCTGGTGGATGCCCGTACGGGGCTGCCGCGCGCCCTGTCGGCGGCGGTCCTCGCGGCGGCGTCGAGGGACCCGCAGGGCAACGAGGAGGTCTTCGAGAGCGAGCTGCACCGGCAGCAGCTGGAATTCGCCACCCGGCCCCAGACGGACATGGGCGACCTCGACAAGGAGATCCGGCGCTGGCGGGCGGAGGCGGCGCGCCACGCCGAAGGGCTGGACGCGGCGGTCGCGGCCCTGGCCACCTCACCGCTGGAGGTGAGCCCGTCCATCGGCACCGGCGAACGCCACCAGTGGCTCGCGCAGCACTTCGGCCTCACCGCCCAGGAGCAGCTGACCTGCGGCTGCCACATCCACGTGGCGGTCGACTCGGACGAGGAGGGCGTGGCCGTACTGGACCGGATGCGCCCCTGGCTGTCCGTCCTGCTCGCGATGAGCGCGAACTCACCCTTCTGGCAGGGCGAGGACACCGCCTACAGCAGCTACCGCAACCGGGTCTGGGGGCGGTGGCCGTCGGCCGGGCCGGTCGAGGTGTTCGGGTCGGCCGACCGGTACCACGAGCAGGTACGCGACATGACGGCCAGCGGCGTACTGAAGGACGCGGGCATGGTCTACTTCGACGCCCGCCTGTCCCACACGTACCCCACCGTGGAGGTACGGGTCGCCGACGTGTGCCTGGACCCGTCCACCACGGTGCTGCTGGCGACCCTGATCCGCGGACTGGTGGAGACGGCGGCACGGCAGTGGCGCGACGGGGTCCCGCCCACCCGGCACGCGGTGGCGCTGCTGCGCCTGGCGGCCTGGCGGGCCGCCCGCTCCGGCCTGGACGGCGAGCTGATCCACCCCGTCACGATGCGGCCGGCCCCGGCCGAGGCCGTCGTACGGGCCCTGTTCGACCACGTACGCGACGCCCTGGAGGACAGCGGCGACATCCTGCCCGCGCAGGAGGCCCTGGCCGCCCTCCTGAAGACGGGCAACGGCGCCCACGTACAGCGGCAACTGCTGCGCCGCACCGGCAGCCTCCAGGGCGTGGTCACCGAATGCGTACGCCGCACGCTCGACTGAGACGGACGGGCCGCCCGCCCCCTCCCCGCCCTCCGGTTCTGCCGCGACAATCCCCGCACCCGACGCGACGAGGCAGTGACCGGAGGGAAGATGGACCAGTTCCGGAACAAGGTCGCAGTGATCACCGGTGCCGCGAGCGGAATCGGACGCGGTATGGCCGAGACGTTCGCCGACGCGGGAATGCGCGTGGTGCTGAGCGATGTGGAGGAGGCGGTCCTCCATTCCACGACGGACGCCCTGCGCGCCGGGGGCGCCGACGTCCACGCCGTGGTCACCGACGTATCGGTGGCGGCGGACGTCACCGTGCTCGCCGAATCCACCCTGCGGGAATTCGGCGCCGTACACGTCCTGTGCAACAACGCGGGAATCTTCACCGGCAGCCGCCCGAGCTGGGAGAGCACGCTCGACGACTGGGCATGGATCCTCGGCGTGAACCTGATGGGCGTCGTCCACGGAATCCGCGCCTTCCTGCCCGTCATGATCGAACAGAACGAGGACGCGCACATCGTCAACACCGCGTCGATGGCGGGCCTGCTGCCCGGCGGCTCCCTCTACGGCGCGACGAAGACGGCCGTGGTCGCCCTGTCCGAAACCCTCCACTTCGAACTGCTCAAGGGCGACCTCAGACCCCGCGTCTCCGTGCTCTGCCCCGGCCTGGTGGACACCCGCATCCATGACTCCGCCCGCAACCGCCCGCCCCGCTACCCCGACGCGGGCCCGACCCCGGACCACTGGTCCACCGAGGCGGCCCGCCAAGCCTTCCGGAAACACGGCCTGCCGCCGCGAACCGTCGGCGACCAGGTCCTCCAGGCGATCCGCGAACAGCGCTTCTACGTCCTGACCCACCCGGAATACGCGAAGCATGTGGAACATCGCGCGCGACAGATCACGGCGGGGGAGAATCCCACGCTGCTGCCGCCTTTGGGGACGTGACGCCGGCACATCGGGACAACGAAAGGTGCGGAGCAGCCATGCAGCTGCTCCGCACCGGGAATCACGCGCCGCGCCGTCAATGGCGCGTCAGGGTGTCGACGTCAGTCGTTGACGCAGGTGTTGCCGAACGCCGGGTTCAGCAGGCCGACGACGTTGATGCTGTTCCCGCAGACGTTGACCGGTACGTGGACCGGGACCTGCACGGTGTTGCCGGACACCACGCCCGGTGAGTTGAGCGCCGCGCCCTGGGCGCCGGAGTCGGCAGCCGCGAGGCCCGCTCCGCCCAGGAGGATGGCGCAGGTTCCCACGGCGGCAGCGGCAGTCTTCTTGACACGCGACATGGAATGTTGCTCCTCGGAATCTGAGATATCTGGACAGGCGGCCTGACAGGGGCCATGGGGTGCCCGCTGTCCCGGCTGGTGGGCCGCCGTGTCCAATCAACCGGATACCGGTGCCGTCTGTTGCGGGACACGGAAGGTGTTCACTCTATTTAGGGTGTATCGAATCAGCGTATTAATTCCACTGGTCCGGGCGGACGCCGGGCCGCTTCCGGCGCTTTCGCGGAACCGGCCCGGCGTCCCTCCCGTTGCTCAGCCGCAGCGTCCGGCCGGCCGCGTCCGCGTGACCAGGTCGGTGTAGCCGGTCGTGCCGTCCACCCACACCACCTGCCGGCCGCCGGGCATCGCGGGCCACCCCTGCTGGCCGCGGTTGCAGGAGACCCGGCCCCGCTGTTTCCCGTCGGCCGAGAACTGCCAGAGCTTGAACAGCGACTCGTTGGTGTACACGATGTTCGGCGACCAGGTGGCGACGGTCACCGCCTCGTCCGTGGCCACGATGTCGTAGCCGCTGAGCGCGTCCGGCCCCTCGGCGGGACTGAGGTCGGTGACCCCCGTACCGTCCAGGTCGGCGCGGCGCAGCGCCGCGCGGTCCGATTCGCCGCCCGCGGGCACCAGCCAGAAGACGTGCTGCCCGGTGACCGCGGTCGCCCCGATGTCCGCGGGGGTCCCGAGCTGGCCCATCCGGGTGTGCCGGCCCGTCTTCAGGTCCAGCGTCTCGACGCCGAACACCCGGTCGTTGCCGGTGCCGCGGATGGTGCTGTACGCGATCCGGCCGTGGCTGATGGAGGGGTTCCCGGTCCGCACGCCCTGCTCGTCGGTGACACTCACCGCGGTCGGGTCGCTCAGCCGTACGTACCGTACGTTCTGCCCGCCCGGCCGGGGCCGCGACTCGAACACCACCACGTCGCCCTCGACCCGCACGTTGTCGGAACCGCGCCGGCCCGACCACAGCTTCTTGATCGGCCCGCCCGCGAGCGGCCGCGCGAGGATGTCCACGGTCCTGCGGTTGTACGCCTGCCAGACCACCGTCTTGCCGTCGGTCGCCGGGTGCACGTGGAAGCGGCCGTCGTTGGGGCTCATCAGCTTGAGCGCGCCGGTGCCGTCCGCCCGCCCGGCCCATATCGAGTACGGCTCGGTGCCGTCGTCGTTGGACTTGGCCGCGGCCCACCAGCCGCCGCCGGCGCCGGTGGCCGAGCCGTCCGTGTTGACCCGGCCCAGGAGCGGGTCGGAGTCGACGCCCAGCGCCAGCTCCCAGCCGGGCACGATGCCGTGTGCGTTGAACGCCCGCTCCGCGGCGCGCAGTTGGGCGTCCGTGGCGTGCAGGTCGCGGGCGGCGGCGAGGACGGCGGCGCGGCCCTCGGTGAAGCCGTCCAGCGGGGTGAGGTACTCGGTCAGCGCCTTGTAGACGATCTTGTCGGCGAGGGTCTTGCCGAGATCCTCGCGCAGGTCCCACAGGGCGCCGGAGAAGATCGTGGAGTTCAGGTGGACGCCGCCGTTGTCCTCGGAGAACGACACGCCGAGGAAGGACTTGGCGGTGGTCCGACCGTCGTTGAGGTCGCGGATCGCGCATTCGCGCGCGGGCTTGGTCCGGCACAGTGTCTCGCCCAGCAGCCCGGAGTCGGGGCTGTTCATGGGGATGCCGTAGGTGTCGTTCTCGATGGCGTTGCCGAAGTAGTCGGCGATGCCCTCGTTCAGCGCGCCGGACTGGCCCGCGTAGACGAGGTTGGCGGAGTGCTCCACGACGCCGTGGGTCATCTCGTGCCCGACCACGTCCAGGCCGGCGGAGAGCGCGCGGTACTCCGCGTCGCCGCCGCCGTAGACCATCTTGGAGCCGTCCCAGAAGGCGTTGATGTACGGCTGCCCGAACTGCGTGACGCCGACGAGCGAGTTGACGGCCATGCCCCGGCCGTCCAGGCTGTCGCGGCCGTGCCGTTCGCGGTAGTAGTCGTAGACCTTGCCGGCCGCCCAGTGCGCGTCGACCGCGCCCGCCTCGGTGGCCTCCGGACCGAAGGCCGGGGTGGGCGACCCGAACTCCTGGATGTCGTACGGCCAGGACGGGGTGACCTCGCTGACGTCCTTGCCGCGCGCGTCCCACGTGGACAGCGTGTTCTTGCTGGTGCCCGCCATCCGGGTGTCATCGCGCAGCACGTAGGCCTTGCGCGACTCCTCGTACACCACGGGGAGTTCGACGGTCTTGCCGTCGTACTTGACGCCGGAGCCCTGGATGCCCTTCACCCCGGCCGCCGCACGGGCACTACGTGACCGGGCGTCCCCGGCCCGCGGCGCGCCGGCCGCCGTGCCGGCGGCCGGGGGCCGGAACGTCTTGATCCCGCTGTACTGGAGCACCGGGTACCCGGCCCGCGCGTCCACGTAGACCTCGTGCAGCACCGGCTCGCCGGTGACCGGATGCGTGCCCCGGACGGTCACGTGCCGGGCGAGCACGCCCGCGCCCCGCGGGATCACGACCAGCCCGCGTGAGGTGCCGGTCAGTGTCGGCGCATCCGTGCGGGGGAGGCGCTTGTTCAGGAGCCGGTCGGTGGTCGCGTCGACCGCCCGCTCGACCGCCAGCGCCTCGTCCACCTCGGGTTCCACGTCGGTCTTCAGCCCGGTGAAGTACTTGCCGGAGGTGCCGGTGACGACCCGCTCGCCGCCCTGGTGCTCCATCCGCACCACGTACTGCCCGCCCAGGACGTCCACGCCCCGGTGCTTCTGCTGGAGCCGGACGACCTCATGGGTGCCCGAGTCCACCGTCTGTACGGGCCGCAGGTCGCGTGCCGGAGCGGCGATGTGGTAGCGGCCCTCTTTCGCCGCGAGGTGGCCGCGCGCCGCGTCCGCCGGGCTGCCGGTGGCCCTGGCCGGTTCCCGGATGCCCTCCACCAGGGCCGGGGTGGCGGTGCGCTGGCCCGGCACCACTTGGCCGGGGCCGGGCGGCGGGCCGGCGGGTGCCGCGCCGGCCGGTACCGCCGAAGCCAGCAGTGCGGCGACGCCCAGAAGCGCCGCCGCACCCGTCAGGCTTCCGCGGACCCCGGCCGCCGCACGCGACCCGCCCGGCCCGCCGGGTCTTCCGCCCCTCGCTCTCCCGTCCCGCGCTCTTCGCTCACGCAAGGTGACCCCTCCCGCCTTCTGCCACATGCCTGGCAGCCGTCACTGACACGGACAGGCATATGCAAGCGGCACCGGTTCACCACCACAACGAATCCGGCAAGTCGATGGACGACTTCCGGACGGCCGCACTGCGGCGCCTGACAGCGGCAGGGTCAGCCGGAGATCGCGGTCTCCGTGACCTGCCGGCCCAGGAGGTCGTGCAGCAGGGTGGTGGCGGGGAGGGCGGGGTGGAGGTAGACGCGTTCACGGCGGTGTTCGATGACGGCGAGCATCTTGCGGAGGGTGGCCGCGGCGTCGTCGCGGCGGCCGACGTGGTGCTGGGCCTGGGCGAGCAGGCCGAGGTGCAGGGGCAGGCGCAAGTGCGAGCGGGAGGGGCGGAGTTCGGCGATCGAGGTGTGCATCAGGTCGAGGCCCGCGTCCGCGCGGCCCAGGTGGGCCAGGGACCAGCCCTCGGTGAGGCGCAGCATCGCCTTCCAGTACAGGAGCCCGTGCTCCTCCGCCACCCGCGCGCCCTCGGAGCCGGAGGCCCGCGCCGTGTCGGGGTCGCCTTCCCAGGCGGCCAGGACCGCGTCGACGTACAGGGCGAAGCACCGGTCGGAGGGCCTGCTCTCGTACGCGGTCAAGGCCTGTAACTGGCGGCGGCGCCCGAGGGCGGTGTCCCGGTCGCCCAGGATCCAGTGGGTGAAGGCGTCGTAGGAGCGGCAGGAGACGCGCGGGTCGTGCTGGAAGGTGCGGGCCAGGCTGCGGCCCTCCCGGGCGAAACGGTCCGCCAGCCCGACGCTGCGCTCCAGTTCCGCGAGCGCCTCCGGCAGCCGGCCGCGTACGTGCAGCGCCACGCCCTTGCCGTACGCCGCGCCGAGCTGGGCCACCGGGTGCCGGGTGCGGCCCCCGATGTCCCGCAGCAGCCGGGCGAACCGCCCGGACTCGTCGTAGCGGCCGGTGACCAGGAACGCCGCGCACAGCGCCCACAGCACCGACGGGTCCTCGGGCGCGTGGGTGATCGCCCCGAGAGCACGGCCCCGGCTGAGCGCCGCCTCCGCCTCCGCGTCCCCGTAACCGCGCACGGTGGCCAGCAGCTGGCCGAGCTGGACGTACAGGCGCTGCTCCAGCGAGCGGGCCGACGCGTCGTCGCGCGGCAGCAGCCCGGCCAGGTGGACGGCGCGCCGCAGCCACGTCTCGACCTTCTCGTACGCCAGCTGCTGTTCGGCCTGCTCGGCGGCGCGCAGCAGCCGGGGGAGGGCCTGCCGGGCCGGCAGCGCGTCCTGCGCGTGCCAGGTGTGGTGGGCCAGCCGCTCGTACTCGTCGTCGCCCACCTGCCCTCCGCGCGCGCACAGCGCACCGGCCACCCGGGCGTGCAGCTGCTGGCGTTCGTTGCGCGCGAGTACGTCGACGAGCGTTTCGCGGACCAGGGCGTGTACGAAGTGCAGCCGCCCGGGATGGTGCGGGTCCTCGCCCAGCAGGCCCGCCCGGATCGCCGTCTCCAGGGCCGGGGCGACCGGTTCGTCCTCGGTGGCGGTGCGGTGCAGCAGGTCCGTGTCGATCTCGGTGCCGATGACCGCGCACAGCCGCAGCACCCGCAGGGCGGGTTCCGGCAGCCCGGCGAAGCGCTGGCGCAGCGCCTCGCGCACCCCGGTCGGAATCTGCGCCAGCAGGACGTCGGTGGCGTCCGCGTCGTGCAGGCGCCGCACGTCGCCGAGGAGGGAGAGGAGCTGCATGACGAAGTACGGATTGCCCTTGCTGCGCTCGTGCAGCACCTCGATCACGTCGTCGCCCACCCCGTACCCGGCCCGGGACTCCACGAGAGCGGCGACGGCGCTGCGGGGCAGCCCGCCGAGCCGCAGCGATTCGGTGCGGGGGCTGCGCAGGACCTCGGCCAGGATCCGGCGGATCGAGGCGTCGGAGTCGCCCTCGAAGTCCCGGGCGGTCAGCACGATGCTGATCCGCTGCCCCTGGCGGCGGGTGCCGAGCAGCCGCAGCAGGTCCAGGGACGCGGCGTCGGCCCAGTGCAGGTCCTCCAGGAGCAGCACCAGCGGGCGTTCGGCGGCCAGCGTGAGCAGCACCTCGCACACCGCGTCGTGGGTGAGGAACCGTGCCTGCGCCCAGTCGTCCTCGTGGTCCTGCCCGCCAGGGCCCGCCGACTGCTCCGGCATCAGCGGGGCGAGCAGCGATCCGAAGGGCGCGGTCGCGCTGCGGAAGGCGTCCGGCCGGGTGGAGCACAGGCGTCGCAGCACCTGCGTCCACAGCCAGTACGGCGGTACGCCCTCGCCCGGGAAGCAGTGGCTCCACACCACTTCGAGCGCGTCGCCGTCCTCCAGCGCGGGCGCCAGCTCCATCAGCAGACGCGTCTTGCCGACTCCGGCGGCGCCCAGGACGCAGGCCACGTGGCCCTCGCCGGTGACGGCGCCGGCCGCGGCGGTGACCAGGCGGTACAGCTCCTGGTCGCGCCCGATGAACGGCCAGGGAGCCGTCGTGTCCTCGGCAGCCGAGCTGCCGTCCGGGGCGGACGCCGCCCGGACCGGCGCGGCCCTGCCGGCCCCGCGCACGCGCCGCGCGCCCGCAGCCCGCGCGCCCCGGGCCGGCCCCGTCACCGCCGTACCCCGGTCCGCAACTCCCCCGCCCCGAGCCGGACTTTGTGCGGCTGCGGCCCGCACCGGCGCCGCCGCGGCTTCCTGCGTACGCGCGGACGGGTCGGCAGGGGCCAGGGAGGCCTCCGCGGCCGGGGGAGCGGCCGGAGCAGCAGCGGGGACAACGCCGTTCGCCGGGCCGTGGTCGTCCAGCTCCTGGCGGAGGATGGCGGTGTGCACCCGCTGGAGTTCGGCGGCAGTGTCCACACCGAACTCCTCCACCAGATGGGAGCGCGTCCGCTCGTACACCTCCAGCGCCTCCGCCTGCCGTCCGAGGCGGGACAGCGCCGTCATCAGGTGGCCGACCAGACGCTCGCGGGTCGGGTGATGACGTACCTCCAGGCCCAGTTCGGCTGCCACCTCCTCGGGTGCGCCGAGCGTGAGCCGGGCCTCCGCACAGGCCTCCAGCGCGGTGAGCCGCACCTGTTCCAGGCGGGCGGTCTCGTCGGAGAGCGGCGGCTGGGCGCCGAACTCCGTGTACGGAGAGCCCTGCCACAGCTCCAGCGCCTCGGTGAGCCGGTCGCGGGCGCCGCGCGGATCACGCCGGTCCAGGAGCTGCCGCCCGTCGGCGACCATCCGCTCGAAGCGGTACGCGTCGACCTGCTCCGGGGCGAGCTGGAGCACGTACCCGGGCGCCTGGTAGCGCAGGACGGACGAGGCGCCCTGGCCCGCTGCCGGGGCGAGCACCCGGCGCAGGTGGGACAGGTGGCTCTGCAAGGTGGCGACGGGGTGCCGCGGAGGGTCTTCGTGCCACAGCTCCTCGATGAGCAGTTCGGTGGGGACGACTCTGCCAAGTCGTATGAGCAGCAGGGCGAGCAGCGCCCGCCGTCTGGGCGGGCCGAGGGGCAGGTCCTCCCCGTCGAGCCGTGCCGACATCGGGCCGAGGACGCGCAGTACGGGCCCGGGGAGGGCGGCG
>NZ_JOCQ01000041.1 GCF_000720725.1 Streptomyces rimosus subsp. rimosus | reverse complement strand
GGTCCACCTTGCCGTTGACCGTCAACGGCAGCTCATCCAGCACCACCACCGCCGACGGCACCATGTAATCCGGCAACCGCACCGCCGCGAAATCCCGAATATGCACGGCATCCCCGACGACATACGCCACCAGCCGCTTGTCCCCCGGCTGGTCCTCCCGTACGAACGCCGCCACTTGTGCCACGCCGGGGCACTGTCCGAGCACCGCCTCGACCTCGGCCAATTCGATGCGGAATCCCCGGATCTTCACCTGGTCGTCGGCCCGCCCGAGGAACACGAGACGCCCGTCCCGGTCCCAGCGGACCACATCGCCCGTCCGGTACATCCGGCCGCCGAAGGGGCAGGCCACAAACCGTTCCGCCGTCATGCCCGGACGGCCGAGGTAGCCGTTCGCCACGCCCCGGCCCGCCACGTACAGCTCCCCGGCCACACCCACCGGAACCGGGCGCAGAAAACCGTCGAGGACGAATACGCGCAGGCCGTCCCGTGGCCCGCCGATCGGCAGCACGGGCGGCACCTTCGAGCCCGGCTCGACGGCGAACGTCGTGGCGCACAGCGTGGTTTCCGTGGGGCCGTACAGGTGGTGGACCACGGCGGCGGGGCAGGCCTCGGCGACGCGGGCGACGGCTTCGGCGGGGACCACGTCGCCGCCGGTCAGGACGTGCCGGAGGTCAGCGAAGCACTCCGGGGTCTCCTGCGCCAGCACGCGGAACAGGCCGGCGGTCACGTGCACCGCCGTCAGGGCGTGGTCGCCGACGAGACGGCTCAGGGTGTGGCCGTCGAGGTCCGTCTCCGGCGCGACGACCACGCACCCGCCGTTCAGCAGCGGCACCCACAGCTCGAACGTCGAGGCGTCGAAGGCGTGCGGCGCGTGGAACAGGACGCGGCCCGTGCCGATGTCGTCCCAGCAGGAGTCCAGCGCCAGTGCCGCGACACCGCCGTGGGTGGCCAGTCGGCCGCTTCCCGTACCTCCGCCTCGCCCACCACCAGGGCCGGTGCGGAGTCCGCGAGCAGCCAGCACACCCGCTCCGCCGGGTACGACGTGTCCACGGGCACGAACACGGCGCCCGCCTTCACGATGCCGAGGAGCACGACGACCAGCTCCGCCGAGCGGGGAAGCGTCACCCCGACCCGGTCGCCGGGCGTCACTCCCCTGCTGTGCAGGTACCGCGCGAACCGGTTCGCGCGCGCGTCCAGTTCGCCGTACGTCAGGGACACGTCGTCCGCCCGTACGGCGACCTGGGCCCGCGAGCGCCGCACGGCCTCATCGAACAGGCCGAGGACCGTGCGGTCCTCGACGCCCGCCGCTCCGACGTTGACGCCGGAGACGAGGCGTTCCCGCTCCCCGGGGGCGAGGAGTTCGACCGCGCCGAGCCGCAGTTCCGGGTCGGCGGCGACCTGGTCGAGCACCGCGAGCAGCCGGGTGATCAGGTGCTGGGCGCCGTCCGGGTCGAAGAGGTCGGTGGCGTACTCCAGGTAGCCGTCCAGGCCCGCGCCGCCGGTCCGCTCCGCCAGGCCGAGGGCCAGGTCGAACTCGACCGTCGCGGGCGGTACGGGGACCGGTGCCGCGGCGAGGCCGGGCAGGTCCCAGGCGGGGTGGAGGTCGTCCTCCATCACCAGCAGCACCTGGAACAGCGGGTGCCGGGCGGTCGACCGGGCGGGTTTCAGGGCTTCCACGAGGTGTTCGAACGGGAGGTCCTGGTGGGCGTAGGCGGCGAGGTCGGCGTCCCGGGCGCGGGCGACCAGCTCCCGGAAGGTCGGGTCGCCTCCGGCGTCGGTGCGCAGGACCAGGGTGTTGAGGAAGAACCCGACGACGTCGTGCAGGGACTCGTCGGTGCGGTCCGTGACGGGGGTGCCGAGCGGGATGTCGTCGCCCGCGCCGAGCCGGGACAGCAGCAGGACGACCGCGGCCTGGGCGACGGTGAACAGGGTGGCGTCGCAGTCGCGGGCGATCTCGCCCATCCGCCGGTGCACCCGGGCGTCGACGGTGAACGGCAGGACGGCGCCGCGGTGGCTGGCCGTGGCGGGGCGGGGGCGGTCGGTGGGCAGGGCGATCTGGTCCGGCAGGCCGGCGAGGGTCTTGGTCCAGTGGGTGAGCTGTTCGTCGAGCAGGCCGTTGCGGCTGTCGAGGAGGCCGTGCTGCCAGAGGGTGTAGTCGGCGTACTGGACGGGCAGCGGCTGCCGGTCCGGCGCGCGGCCCGCGGCGCGCGCGGCGTACGCCGTCGAGAGGTCGCGCGCGAGGATCCCCATCGACCAGCCGTCGGCGGCGATGTGGTGCACGACCACGAGGAGGACGTGGGTGCCGTCGGGCAGCTCGAACAGCGTGGCCCGCCGGGGCGGTGCGGTGTCGAGCGCGAACCTGCGGCCGATGTGGTCGGCCAGGTCGGTGTCCAGAGCGTCGTCGGTGGTGGGGACGGTGCACAGGTCCCCGGCGTCCAGTACGAACAGGTCCCCGGCGTCCAGCACGAGCTGGTGGGGTACGCCGTCGCGCTCCGGGAAGACCGTACGCAGCGGCTCGTGGCGGGCGATCACGTCCGCCCAGGCGGCGCGCAGCGCGGAAACGTCCAGGGCGCCGGTGAGGCGGACGGCCATCGCCATGTTGTAGGCGCCGCTGGTGTCCTCCAGCCGGTTCGCGAACCACATGCGCTGCTGCCCGAACGACAGCGGCAGGACGTCGGGCCGCTTCGCCGGGACCACGGGCGGGCGGCCGGCGCCCAGCTCGTTCAACCGCCCGGCGAGGCCCGCGACGGTGGGCGACTCGAACACCACGGTGATCGGGATCTCGACGCCCAGGGCGGCGCGGGCGCGGCTGGTCAGCCGCATGGCCAGGAGGGAGTCGCCGCCCAGGTCGAAGAACCGGTCGTCGATGCCGACCCGCTCCAGCCCGAGGACCTCGGCGAACAGGCGGCACAGAGTTTGCTCGTGCGGGGTGCGGGGCGCGCGGTCCGTGGTGGCCGCCGCGTAGTCGGGGGCGGGCAGCGCGGCGCGGTCGACCTTGCCGTTGGCGGTCAGCGGGAGCGCGTCGAGGGCGATGACGGTGGCGGGGATCATGTAGTCGGGCAGCCGGTCGGCGGCGAAGTCCCGTATCCCGGTGGTGTCGCCGACGACATAGGCGACCAGCCGCTTGTCGCCGGGCCGGTCCTCCCGTACGACGACGGCCGCCTGCTCCACACCCGGGGCCCGCCCGAGGACCGTCTCGATCTCGGCGGGCTCGATCCGGAAGCCCCGGACCTTCACCTGGTCGTCGGCCCGGCGCAGGAAGACCAGGTTCCCGTCCCGGTCCCAGCGCACCAGGTCGCCGGTGCGGTACATCCGCCCGCCGCCGTACGGGCAGCCGACGAAACGTTCCGCGGTCAGGGCAGGCCGGTTCAGGTAGCCGGGGGCCACGCCGCGCCCGGCGACATACAGTTCGCCGGTCACCCCGGCCGGCACCGGGCGCAGGGCGCGGTCCAGGACGTAGCCCCGTACGCCGTCGCGCGGGGCGCCGATCGGGAGGACCGCGGGCGCCCGCGTGCCGGGCGGGAGGGTGTGGGTGGTGGCGCAGAGGGTGATCTCCGTCGGCCCGTAGAGGTGGTGCAGCGTGGCGTGTGGGCAGGCCTCGGTGACCCGGGCGACGGCTTCGGCGGGGACCACGTCACCGCCGGTCAGAATGTGTTGGAGACCGGCGAAGCACGCCGGGGTCTCCTGCGCCAGGACGCGGAACAGGCCGGCGGTCACGTGGACGGCCGTCAGCGTGTGTTCTTCCACGAGCCCGGCGAGCGTCGCACCGTCCAGATCCGCCGCGGGCGCGACCACCACGCAGCCGCCGTTCAGCAGCGGCACCCACAGCTCGAACGTCGAGGCGTCGAAGGCGTGCGGCGCGTGGAACAGGACGCGGCCGGTGCCGGTGTCGCCCCAGCAGGTGTCGCGCGCGAGGGCCGCGACGCTGCCGTGGGTGGCCGTCACGCCCTTGGGCGTGCCGGTCGAGCCGGAGGTGTACATCACGTACAGGCCGGACTCCGGCGAGGTCCGGACCGGCAGCGGCGCGGGCGAGAAGTCGCGCAGGGCGTCCTCCCGCGCCGCTTCCGGGCCGCTGATCACCAGCGCGGGCGCGGAGTCCGCGAGCAGGTAGCGCACCCGCTCGGCCGGGTAGGACGGGTCGACGGGTACGGCCACCGCGCCGGCCTTCGCGATGCCGAGGAAGGTGACGATCAGTTCCGCGGAGCGGGGCAGCAGGACGCCCACCCGGTCGCCGGGCGCCACTCCCCCGGTGCGCAGGTGCCGGGCGAAGCGGTTGGCCCGCGCGTCCAGTTCCGCGTACGTGAGGGTGTCCGCGCCGCAGACGACGGCGGGCGCGTCGGGGGTGCGGTCGGCCATTTCCGCGAACCGGGCGGGCACGGTGGTGTCCGGCGGGGCCGGGCGGCCGGTGTTCACCTCGGTGAGCAGCCGCTCCCCTTCGCCGTCGAGCAGCGCCTCGACCCGGCTCACCGGCAGCGCCGGGTCCGCCGTCAGCTGGGCGAGGACCGCGGTGAGCCGGGCGGCCAGGGTGACGGCCGTCTCCCGGTCGAAGAGTTCCGCGTTGTGCCAGAGCCCGCCCTCGATGCCGCGCGGCGCCCCGTCGGCGTCGTGCCGCTCGCTGAGGTTCAGGTAGAGGTCGAAGAGGCCGAACGTCAGGTCGTCCCGGGCCGCCTCGATGCCGACCCGCTCCGCTACGGCGGTCAGTCCGGTCAGGTCCCAGGCGGCGCCGGGCGCGTCCTCCATCACCAGCAGGATCTGGAACAGCGGGTGCCGGGCCAGTGAGCGGTCGGGGTTCAGCACGGCCACGAGGTGTTCGAACGGGAGGTCCTGGTGTGCCTCGGCGGCCCGTTCCGTGGTGCGTACCCGCCGGAGCAGGTCGGTGAAGGCCGGGTCGCCGGTGAGATCCGTCCGCAGGACGAGGGTGTTGGCCGCGAATCCCACCAGGTCGTCGAGGGCGGGGTCGGTGCGGCCGTCGGCCGGGGAGCCGATGGGGATGTCCTCCCCCGCGCCCAGCCGCGAGAGCAGGACGGCCAGCGCGGCCCGTACCACCATGAGCGGCGTGGCGTCGCAGTCGCGGGCCAGCTTCAGCAGTGCCCGGTGGGTGTGCGCCGGGATGCGGACCGGGACGGAGCCGCCCTCGTGCCGGGGCTCGGCGGGGCGGGGCCGGTCGCAGGGGAGGTCGAGCTGGGCGGGCAGCCGTTCCAGGTTCCGCCGCCAGTAGGCGAGCTGGCGCCCGTACACGCTCCCGGGGTCCTGCTGGGTGCCGAGCAGTTCCCGCTGGCGCCGGGCGAAGTCGGTGTACGCGAAGGGCAGCGGCGCCCAGTCCGGCTGCCGCCCCCGCGAGCGGGCGGTGTAGGCCCGGGACAGGTCGCGGGCCAGGATCTCCAGCGACCGGCCGTCCACGGCGATGTGGTGCACCACCAGCAGCAGCACGTGCTCACGGTCGGACAGGGCGTACAGCGCCGCCCGGCACGGCGGCTCGGACCGCAGGTCGAACTCCCGGCCCGCCTCGGCCGCCAGGGCCCCGGCCACCTCGTCCTCGGTGACGCTGTGCGCGGCGAGCCCGGCGGGCGGTTCGTCCAGGACCCGTTGCCACGCCTCGCCGTCCGCCTCGGAGAAGACCGTGCGCAGCGCCTCGTGGCGCCCGACGACATCGGCCCAGGCCGCCTCCAGGGCCGGCCGGTCCAGCGCGCCGGTGAGCCGGACGGCCGTCGCCATCGTGTAGGCGGTGCCGGTGTTCTCCAGCCTGTTGACGAACCACATGCGCTGCTGGCCGGACGACAGCGGAATCCGCGTCGTCTCCGTCCGGGCAGCGCGGATATTCCGGTTTCCGCGCACGCCGAGCTCCCCCCGTGAATTACAACGCCGCGCGGCCACAACTCTTTACGGGGCGCGCGGCGGCAGCTCTTGCGGCGAAGATACCCGCACCGCAGCGGCACCACGCAATGTCCAGTGACGGTCCGGCGATGCGGAATTTTGACGTCCAGAGAAGAAAAACAACGACCGGTTCAGCGTGCGACAGGAGGGAATTCGACGCGGATTTCGAGACCGCCGTCCGGCAGCGGCTCGGCGCGCAGATCCGCGTCGTGGGCGGTGGCGATGGCGGCGACGATCGACAGGCCGATGCCCTGGCCGTCGTGACCGCCGAGGCGGGTCGCCCGCAGCCGCTGGAACGGCTGGAAGATCAGCTCGATCTGGGACGGCAGGACCTCGGGCCCCGTGTTGCGCACGCACAGCGCGGGCCGGTTCCCGCGCAGGCCCGTCCAGACGCGTACCCGGCCGTCCGGCACGTTGTGCCGCACCGCGTTGTCGACGAGGTTGATGATCAGCCGTTCCAGCAGCGGTGGGTCGCCCATGACCGCGGCCGGGGCCAGCTCGCTGCCGATCCGGACACCCGGCGGCCCGTCGCCGGAGCGGGGCTGGTCCAGGTACTCGGCGGCCAGCGCCGCCAGGTCCGCCGGCACCCGCCGGTCCAGGCCGCGCTGGCTGCGCGCCAGCGTCAGCAGCGCCTCGATCAGCTTCTCCTGCCGGGCGTTGCTGCCCAGCACCCGTACGCAGGTCTCCCGCAACTCGGCGGCGCCCGCGTCCGGGTCGGCGAGGGTGATCTCCAGCAGGCTGCGCTCGAAGGTCAGCGGGGTGCGCAGCTCATGGGAGGCGTTGGCGACGAACCTGCGCTGCGCCTCGAACGCGCCCTCCAGATGGTCGAGGAGCGCGTCGAAGGTGTCGGCCAGGTCCTTGATCTCGTCGGACGGGCCGGGGGCGCTCAGCCGCCGGTGCAGGTCGTTCGCCGAGATCGCTTTAGCGGTGTCGGCCATGGTCCGCAAGGGGCGCAGCACCCGGCCGGCCACCACCCAGCCCAGCCACACCGACAGGAAGGTCAGCAGCGCCAGCGCGATCCCGGACGAGGTGAGCAGCTTCTGGAGGTAGTCGCTGAGCTGCTGTTGCAGCCGCTGTTCCAGGTCCACCGTCGGGGCCGGTACGCCGGTGGCGGCACCCAGGCCGCTGGGGCTCACCGTCGCGGCCGGCGGGTTGGGCGGCTCGACGCCGGACCACGGCGGCCGGCCCGCCACCAGCAGGTAGACCACGGTGAGCAGCAGTACCCCGGTGACGAGGAAGAGCGCCCCGTACAACAGGGTCAGGCGCAGCCGGATGGTCCAGCGGACCCCGGCGGGGCGGCCGGGCGCGGGCCGGGCCGGACGCGGTGCGCGGCGCATCCCCGGCGCCCTCAGATCCGGTAGCCGGCCTGGGCGACGGTCTCGATGAGCGGCGGGTCGCCCAGCTTGCGGCGCAGCCGGCTCACGGTGACCTTGACCGTGTTGGTGAACGGGTCGGCGGCCTCGTCCCAGGCGCGCTCCAGCAGCTCCTCGGCGGAGACCACGCGTCCGCCCGCGGACAGCAGCAGTTCGAGGACGGCGAACTCCTTGGGGCTGAGGTCCAGGCGCTTGCCGGCCCGCAGCGCGGTGCGCTTCCCGGGGTCCAGCTTGAGGTCGGCGTGGCACAGCACCGGGGGCAGCGCGGGCTGGCTGCGGCGGCCCAGGGCCCGGATCCGGGCGACGAGTTCGGCGAACGCGAACGGCTTGGGCAGGTAGTCGTCGGCGCCGCTCGTCAGGCCCTCGACCCGGTCCTCGATCGTCGAGGCGGCGGTCAGCATCAGGACCCGCGCCGGGTACCCCTCGGTGACCAGCGTCTGGCACACCTCGTCGCCGTGGACGCCGGGCAGGTCGCGGTCGAGGACGACGACCTCGTACCGGTTGACCGAGGTGCGTTCCAGCGCGGCCGTGCCGTCCAGGGCGACATCGACCGCCATGCCTTCCCGGCGCAGGCCCGCGGCCAGCGTCTCCGCGAGATCGCGATGATCCTCCACCACCAGAATCCGCATGGCCCCCACCGTCGGCTCGACTCCGTTGATCGTGACCTTGCTCGCGGGGCGGTTACAGCGGCGTAAGGCCGCCGGCCGGGGTTACAGGCGCTTAACACCCGGCGTTCCGTCGCGGTAACCGCCCGGTTGGTGAACTGGCTTCCAGACGTCCAGCGTCCCAGAGGAGTTGACATGTCGGCACCGTCCGAAGAGGAAACACCACGTAAGAAGAAGCGCAGGCTGCTCGCCGTGCCGCTGCTCGTCGCGGCACTGGCGGCCGGCGGGACCGTGCTCGTGCTGCAGACCGGCTCGTCGTCCGCGGCCCCGGCCGCGTCGTCGGCGAAGATCGGCGCCGCGGCGGCCACGTCCTCGGCGTCGGCGTCGAGCGGTACGGGCGGGTCCGGCGAGGACGCCTCGACACGGGAGAAGCAGGCCGAGGCGTTCACCCAGTGCATGCGGGAGAACGGGGTCAAGGACTTCCCGGGCATCACGATCAAGGAGAACGGACAGCTCCAGCTGAAGGGCGGGAGCAACATCAACCCGGTCTCCAAGGCGTACCGGGCGGCGGCCAAGACCTGTGCCTCGAAGCTGCCGTCGGGCAGCAAGAGCCTGCCGAAGGAGCCCACCGCGGTGACCCCCGAGACTCCGTCGCTCGGTTTCACCTGCACCGAGGACTGCCCTTCGACGCCCAAGGCGCCGAGTCTGCCTTCTGATTTCTGATCCGTAGGCCCATGTCCAACCGCCCCGAATGGGCGGTTGGACATTCCCGGCATGCCAGGAATCCACAAAATCCGACCCGGCATCACGACAAAATCGCACCTGTAACCGTGACGTAACCGCCCGCCGGTCACCATGGAAGTTTCGCAACCGCCCCATGAATTCCGGCCACCGTTCGAATAACAGGCTCAATTCAGTTCCACGAGCACGACCCGGCGCCGAATTCGCCTCCGTATCGGCCGCCGGGGACCGCGTGGCCCGCCGCGGCCGTTCCCCCGTACGCACGACGCGACGGCCGGGCGCCGCGCCCCGGTCCCCGGCGGTGCACCACCCCGCCCGGCCGGGCCCGTCGGCCGCCGGACGGCCCACCCCCCGGGCCGTCCGGCGGCCGACGGGCAGCCGTCCGGTCCGGAAACGTGATGTTTTCGTGGCGGATCAGAACATAGGCACGGTGAGTCATCCCATAGGGTCGAGCGGTGATCGAACGTCGAAAAGGGGCACACGCCCGGACCACCGCAGCCGCTCCGGGCGGCCGATGGCCCGCCCTCCTCCTCCGGTGGTGGCGGGCCGGATACCTCCGCATACGCCGGCTCCGCCCGGCCTACCCGCGCCCGGGACGCACCGGTTTTCGGCGCTGGATACCGTCGTGGCGCCAGTCGCTGGGCCTGGGCGGCACCTGCGTCGGCGTGCTGGCGGGACTTCTGGCGATCATGTACGCGCGCACCGAGATACCCGCCGACCTGAACGCCTTCGCCACCCAGCAGGACAACGTCTACTACTGGGCCGACGGCACGGAGATGGCCCGCACCGGCGACATCAACCGGCAGGACATGCCGCTGGAATCCGTCCCCGAGAAGGTCCGGTGGGCGGCGCTGGCCGCCGAGAACGAGACGTTCTACTCCGACAGCGGCATCTCGCCCAGCGGCATCGTCCGGGCCGCCACCAAGATGGTCACCGGCGGCGACACCCAGGGCGGGTCCACCATCACCCAGCAGTACGTCAAGAACGCCTACCTCAACCAGGACCAGACGTTCACCCGCAAGCTCACCGAGGCGTTCATCGCGATCAAGCTGGACAACAAGATGTCCAAGGACGAGATCCTCGAACGCTATCTGAACACCAGCTGGTACGGGCGCGGCACCTACGGCATTCAACGCGCCGCGCACGCCTACTACGGCAAGGACGCCTCCCGGCTGAACGTGAGCGAGGGCGCGTTCCTGGCCTCGCTGCTCAAGGGCGCGGCGCTGTACGATCCGGCGCTCGGCGCCGAGTCCCGCAAGCGCGCGGTGGAGCGCTGGAACTGGGTCCTGGACCGGATGGTGGCCATCGGCAAGCTCTCCAAGGAGGAGCGGGACGGCTACACCCGCTTCCCCGAGCCGCAGGCCCCGCCCAAGCCCGCCGGGCTGACCGGGCAGAACGGCTACCTCGTGGAGACGGCCCGCGCCTACGTCGACGCGCACACCGACATCTCCGAGAAGGACTTCGCCCTCGGCGGCTACCAGATCCACACCACCTTCGAGAAGCCGCGGATGACGGCGCTGACCAAGGCGGTCGGCGCGGCGCGCGCCAAGCTCGACCCGGACACCCGGCAGGCCGACCGCAACGTCCGCATCGGCGCCGCGTCGGTGACCACGGACGGGCGGATCGTGGCGCTGTACGGCGGGCCCGACTACCTCAAGCAGGGCTTCAACGACGCCAACTCCTCGGTGGTGCCGTCGGGCAGCGCGTTCACGCCGTTCGTCTACGCCGCGGCGCTGCGCGACGGCGTCGAGCGCGAGCGCGGCAAGCCCCGTACGCCCGTCACCCCGGCCACCGTCTACGACGGCAACAACAAGATCACGCTGCTCACCCCGGAGGGACCGTACTGGGACCGCGCCGGCAAGATCGCCAAGGCGGAGAACGACGGCGGGAAGTCCTGGGGGAAGATCCCGCTGAAGAGCGCGGTCGCGAACTCCGTCAACACCGCGATCATGCAGCTGGGCATGGACGTGGGCCTGGAGCGGGTGGGCAAGGTCGGCGTGCAGACCGGACTGCTGGAGAGCAGCCTCGGCGAGAAGCTGCCGTCGTTCGCCCTCGGCACCGCCACGCCCAGCGCGATCCGGATGGCCGACGCGTACGCCACGTTCGCGGGCCAGGGCAAGCACAGCGAGCCGTATTCGGTCGGCAGGCTCGTGCGCAACGGCAGCAACGTGCCGGTCGGGAAGCCGTCCGTCAAGCAGGTGCTGCCCACGGCGGTGGCGGGCGCCGTGGACGACGCGCTGCGCGAGGCGGTCCGCGGGGGCTCCGCCACCGCGGCGAAGGCCGCCGGCACGGGCGCGGCCGGCAAGACGGGCACCGCGCAGGACAACACGTCCGCCTGGTTCGTCGGCTACCGCGGCACCCTGTCGACCGCCGTCTCGCTCGCCCGCATCGACCCGCGCACCCAGGAGCTCCAGCCGCTGGACGGCATCGGCGGGCGGCACAAGGAGCTGACCGGCAGCACCCTCCCGATCGACATCTGGACGCGTTACATGACCGCCCGCTGAGGGCGGGCGGTCCGGCCGCTTCCCGGTCCGCGGAGCCCCGGGGGCTCCGCGGACCGCGGCGGGGCTACTTCACCACCGAGGACCAGTCCGTGATCTGCGCCGGGTCCAGGCCGCGCAGCCGCTCCAGGACCGCCGGGTCCTGGGCGTCCAGCCAGTCGGCCACCTGCTTGAACGTGACGCAGCGCACCTCCTTCTTCGTGCACACCGCCTTCACGACATCCTCGATGGCCTTCATGTAGATGCCGCCGTTCCAGTCCTCGAAGTGGTTGCCGATGAACAGCGGCGCGCGGCTCCCGTGGTAGACGCGGTTGAATCCGTTGAGATATCCGTCGCGCGTCAGTTTCCGCCACTGCTCGTACTTCGCCGGGTCGCCCTTGGTGTTGTCGCCGGACTGGTTGTAGAGGAAGTTGAAGTCCATGGACAGGACCTGCTTCTCGCTCTTGGGATACGGCAGCAGTTGCAGCGGGAAGTTCCAGATGCCGTTCTTCTTCGACGGCCACACCTGGAAGTCGCCCGGTGAACTGGCGTCGTAGCGCCATTTGAATTCCTTGGCGGCGGTGAGCAGGTTCTCCTGCCCCTCCAGGCACGGCGCACGCCCGCCCACCAGCTCCTTCTTGTAGTCGAAGGGCAGCGGCGGCAGGCTCTTGTAGCCGGTGTTCGTCTTCCAGTTCTCGACGAAGGAATACGACTGCTGGATCTCGCTCTTCCACTCCGCGACGCTCCAGTCGCCGCCGCCCTTGGCCCCGCAGAAGTGGCCGTTGAAGTGGGTGCCTATCTCGTTGCCGTCCAGCCAGGCGGCCCGGACCAGGCGCAGGGTGTCCTTGATGTGATCGTCCGTCGCATAGGAAATCGCGGACTCGCCCGGCTTGTGCTGCGGCGGCTTGTACATCGCCGCCTTGGATTTCGGCAGCAGATACGTACCGGTGAGGAAGTACGTCATCTGGGCCTTGTTCTGCTTGGCGACCTCACGGAAATGGGAGAAGAGGTGGTCGTCCCCCTCCAGCGCGCCGTCCCAGGAGAACACCACGAACTGCGGGGGCTTCTCCCCGGGCTTGAGCTTGACGGGCTTGGGCTGCTTCGGCTGCGGGCCGGTGTACGACGTCGAGCCGTCCCCGAGCACCTTGACCTTGCCGTCCCACTTCTCCTCGGGCTTCGGCGTCGGCGTCCCGTCCTTGCCGTCCTCCGGCGGAGCCGGCCGTGGCTGGGCGGAGTCCCGGGCCGCCGCCTTCTTCCCGTCCCCGCCCTGGTCGTCGGAGCCGCAGGCCGACAGGCCGAGGGCGAGCGCCGCCACGGTGACCAGAGCCGGCGTGCCGAGCACGCTCCTCTTCGACATATTCCTACCCCCTGGCACCAAAACACGTGTTCTGGCCCAAGTATCACAGAGGCATCATGCCGACCATCATCCCCTGGCCCCGCATATCACGTCACAGGGGCGGCCGGGCGGCGGCGCCTTCCGGTGCGCCGCCCGGCCCGGCCGTCAGGTGCGGTAGGCGTAGTAGACCGCGTCCGGGTAGGACGCGATGATGCTCGCCACCGACTTCCGGTAGGTGTTGGTCGAGTGGTACGTCAGGTAGGGCACGCCGTAACTGCTGCGGTACGTCGTCATCATGGAGTGGTCCTTGGACCCGTCGCCGTCGAAGTCCATTTGCATGACATCGCCGATGTCCATCTGGTAGACGTTCGACAGGCTGGTCACGCGCTTGGAGTTCAGCGCGTACCAGGACCACTCGTTGACCCCGAGCCAGCTGTCGGACTGGTAGCTGCTGTCGTACCACCACTTGCGGTAGTCCGAGGCCGAGCCGCCCTCCGGCTTCCAGCCGCCCGCCTTCAGGGCCTGGCTGAGGAAGTTGGTGCAGTCGCCGCCGTCCGCGTTGAACTTGCGGTACTCGGGGTTGTAGTTCCGCCAGTACTTCTCCGTGTACGCGGCCATGGCGGCGTAGTCGTATCCGCCGGTCAGCTGCTTGCGGGGGGTGGCACGCAGCGGCCGGGAGGTCGAGGCGGGCGGCGCGCTGGGCGTGGTGTTCCCGTCGTCCGCGACCGCCGCCGCCCGCAGCGTCGGGGCGTTGATCGCGCCGGGCCCGTCGTCCTTGGACCGGACGCCCGTCAGCTCCCACGTGCCGCCCGGGAGGGCGGTGAAGTCCATCTCGTGGCGGGCCTTGAAGCCGGTGGTGCCCGGCTCGTCGCCGCGGATCTTCTTGTACGTGAGCGTGGTGCTCTCGGTCACCTCGACCGTGGCGCGCCGGCCGGTGACCCGGGCGCCGTCCACGGTGACCTTGGTGTCGGCGGCGGTGTAGGCCTCCCCGAGGGCGGCGAGCCGCTTCTTGCGGGCGCGCAGGGTGGCCACCCCGGCGTCCTCGGAGCGCGCCAGGCCCGCCGACAGGCGCACCTGCTTGCGGGGCAGCGGGGCTATCCGTCCGGAGCGGGTGTCGAGCAGCGCCGCCGTACGCTGCGTCAGCACGGCGTCGGCGGTGCGGCTGAACGTTTCTGCGGTCGCCTGGTCCACGCCGCCGGTGCGGGCGGTCGCCGCCGCGGGCACGGCGGGCAGCAGCACGGCCGCCGTGGCGACGGTGAGCACCGTGCCGACGGCGGATCTGAGGGTCGTTGATCTCACGAATTTTCCCCTTTACACCCCGGCCCACCCGGGCCGGGCAGGGAATCTTTACACAAACTTCCCAAGATTGGATCAGTCGAGTGGGAGGCGATGATGCCGCCACCCGGCGGGCGGGGCGGGACGGGTAGCCCTACTGACCGACCGCCCCCGCCCCGCCCGCACCCCTCCGGCCGGGCCCGGGCTCAGCCCGTCGCCGTACGGACCCAGGCCGTCGTCCACGGCGGCAGCTCGTCGCCGGTGACGGGTGCCGACGACAGCAGCAGCGTGCCGTCGGGCAGCGGCCGGGGTGTGTCCGAGAGGTTGGCCAGGCAGTGCCAGCCGCCCGAGCGCCGGAAGTGCAGCAGTCCCCCGGCAACCGTCTCGTCGTCGCCGACCCACTCCAGCCCTTCGTCCGCGAGCAGCCCGCGGCGCAAGTGCAGCGCCCTCCGGTACAGCTCCAAGGGCGCGGCCGGGTCCCCCTCCTGCGCCTCCACGGACAGTTCGCCCCAGTACGGCGGCTGCGGCAGCCAGGAGCCGCCGGTGCCGAAGCCGTACGAGCTGCCGGTGCGCCGCCAGGGCAGCGGAACCCGGCAGCCGTCCCGGCCCTTCGACCGGCCCTGGCTGCGGGTCCACACCGGGTCCTGCAGCGCTCCGCGGTCGAGGTCGGCGACCTCGGGCAGGCCCAGTTCCTCGCCCTGGTAGAGGTAGCCGGCACCGGGCAGCGCCAGCATGAGCAGGGTCGCGGCGAGCGCCCGGCGCAGCCCGTACTCCCGGTCGAGGGGCGGCTGCCGCCCGTCGGAGAGCAGCCACGCCTCCGCGTCACAGCCGTCCGGCAGACCGTGCCGGGAGGCGTGCCGGATCACGTCGTGGTTGGAGAGCACCCAGGTCGCGGTGGCCCCGGCCGCCCGTGCGTCGGCGAGCGCGGTGTCGATGGAGGCCCGCAGCCCGCCCGCGTGCAGCGACGCCTCCAGGAAGTCGAAGTTGAAGGCCTGGCCGAGTTCCTGGGGCGTGGCGTAGGCGGTGCGGCGGGAGTTGCGTACCCATGCCTCGGCGACCGCGATCCGCGGCGGGTCGTACTCGTCGAAGACCTTGCGCCACTCGCGGAAGATGCCGTGCACCTCGTCGCGGTCCCAGAAGGGGTGGCTGCCGTCCTCGGGCAGGTCCTGCGGGTCGTACGCCTCGACGGTGCCGATGTCGCGGAGCGGCGCGGCCAGGTCCTTGGCCAGGCCGTGCGCCACGTCGACCCGGAAGCCGTCCACCCCGCGGTCGGACCAGAAGCGCAGCGTCGTACGGAATTCGGCGCGCACCTCGGGGTTGTCCCAGTTGAAGTCGGGCTGCTGCGGGGCGAAGAGATGCAGGTACCACCAGCCGTCGGGCAGCCGGGTCCAGGCGGGGCCGCCGAAGCACGACACCCAGTCGGTGGGCGGAAGTTCGCCGTGCGCGCCCTTGCCCTCGCGGAAGACGTACCGTTCCCGCGCCGCGGAGCCGGGCCCGGACCGCAGCGCCTCCTGGAACCAACGGTGCTGGTCGGACGAGTGGTTGGGCACGATGTCGACCATCACCTTCAGGCCCAGCCGGTGGGCCTCGGCGACCAGCGCGTCGAAGTCGCCGAGGGTGCCCAGGCGCGGGTCGACATCGCGGTAGTCGGCCACGTCGTAGCCGCCGTCGGCGAGTTGGGACGGATAGAAGGGACTGAGCCAGACGGCGTCCACCCCGAGGCCGGCGAGGTGGCCGAGCCGGGAGGCCGCACCGGGCAGGTCGCCGATGCCGTCACCGTCGGAGTCGGCGAAGCTGCGCGGATACACCTGATAGACGACGGCCTGCCGCCACCAGTCGCGGGCCTGGGTGGCCCGGCCGGGGTCTGCGGCGTGCTGTTGTGCGGTCACGTGACTGCCTTTCAGGTCGTGGTACGTGGTGGGAGCACTCCGGGGCACAACGGCGTCGGCGCCGTGTCCGTCATCCCCCGACCGCCCCGGGTCATGCCGGTGGCGGGGAACGGCGGAAGACCACGACCAGGACACCGATCGGCGGGGTGGCCGCCACGGCCCCCGCGAACAGCGTCCCGTACGGGACGGTGGACCGCTCGTGGCCAGGGCGCTGCCGACGGGGATCGAACGGTGCCGTCCTCGCTGCCGTACGCGGCAAAGGAGCGCGGAGCGGCGAACACCGGCGGAGCGGGCTGATTCAACGGGCCCGACCCAATCCCGCCATTTACCATTTCTTGGCCTTTGCTTGACCACTCATTGCCGGTAGCGTCCGACCTTGATCAGCACGATCCCCTGGATGCCACGGAGGATGCATGCCGTCCCGTACCGCCGCCGGAATCGCCGTGTGCGCGCTGAGTTTCGGAGTCCTCGCCGCAGGCGCGGGCGTCGCCACCGGCGCTCCCACCCCCTCCCCCTCCGCCCCCCCTCCCCCTCCGCCTCCCCCTCCGCCTCGGTCGACGCACGCGCCGCGGCCGTGGACCGGTGCACGTACCAAGTCGTCCGCGATCACGACTCCCGCTACGTCTATGCGGTCAGCGCAGTGGTCGGTGGCGCGGTCCGCGAGCTGACGTTCCAGAAGGAAGCCGACGTCAGATTCTCCTCGGGCTGGCGCAAGGTCACCCAGGTCGACGCGTGCGCGGGCGGGCAGCACCAGCCCCCCACGGAACTGCGTGTCACGGGGAAGCTGGACAACCCCGACGGCTACGAGGAGTGGGTGCCGCGCACCATCCGCAGCAACGGCATCGAGCCCGCCGCCGCCTCGTCGATCCCGAAGGCGCCGTCGATCACCTCGGTCGACCGCATCGACGCGGCCACCGTACGCGTCAACTGGCAGACCCCGCAGGGCAATCCGGACCTGGTCATGCTGATGGAGCGCAAGCCCTTCTACATCAGCGAACTCGGCCTGTGGGACCCCTACACGTTCCAGCGCGACGTTCCCTCCGACGCCACCTCCGCACACCGCAAACTGGAGCGCAACGCCGCCATCCCCGCCAACGTCCGCACCCACTCGTACTGGATGCGCGTCACCAAGAACGGCTTCGTCAACGACCTCCGCACCGAAACCGCGGTCGACGTCCAGCCATGACAACCCGCCCCGGGCCCGTTCCCACCACGGGCCCGGCCACGGAAGTCCGGGCGGTGCCGGCTCCGCGTGGCGGCGCGCACCCCGGCCTTTGCCGGGGTGCGCGCCGCGCTGTCGGGGTCAGCCGCGGTTCAGCGCCGCGGGGCGCCGCCGGCGCAGTGCCGGCCACGCGGGCAGCAGGACGCCTGCGGTGACGGTCACCACGACGACCAGGGCGATGGCCGCCGCCTGCACCGGCGGGAGGTGGGGCAGGGAGCCTGCGACGGACAGGCTGAACGCCGTGAGGGGGATGGCGGCGGCCAGCGTGCCGACCGCCAGGCCGGTCGTGATCACGATGGCGGCCTCGGTCCTCAGCATCCGCCTGATCTGGCGCCGGCCCGCCCCCACCAGCCGGAGCAGCACCAGTTCCTGTCTGCGTCCGACGAGGATCAGCACCAGTGTGCTGAGGACGGCGATGACGGTGAATCCGCCGACGACGGCGACGGCCACGGCGGTGAGCACCTGGCTCACGCCCCGGTCCTCGGACAGCACGTGCTCCGGGTTCGGGGCGCCGGTCACCCGTACGTCCAGCGCGGCACCGGACAGTGCCGTGCGCACCGCCCGCCGTACGGCGTCCTGGTCGGCGTCCGGCGCGACCCGGGCCAGGATGCGGGTGTCGAGGGGTGCCGAGACGTGTGCGGCCAGCGCGTCGCGCGCGAACAGGAAGTCGCCGAGTGCGAGGGACCGGTCGTAGACCGCCACCACCCGCAGCGAGGCGGCGACGCCGTCCCCGTAGCGCAGCCTGACCTCGGAGCCGACCTTGAGACCGAGCGAATCGGCCCGGCCGGCGCCCACCGCCACGGTGCCCGCGCGCAGGTCCCGCAGCGACCCGGAGGTGACGCCGGGGTCCAGCGTCCCGGGCAGCGCGCCGGGCGTGACGCCCACCACCGGAAGCCGGTCGAGTACGGGGTCGCCTGCTTCCCGCCGGGCCAGGAGGACCGTGCTGTGGAGCGTGCCCGTGGCGGCCCGGACACCGTGCACCGCGGCGACGTCCTGCGCGGCCCGGGCCGGGAGTCCGGCCTGCCCGGTGGTCACGACGAGGTTCGCGCGCATGGCCTGCCGGGCCTGTGCGCTGCCCTCGTGGTCCATGGTGGCGCCTGCCGTGAGCTGGACGCCGGTGAAGGCGACCACGAGGGCCACGGGGGTGATGGCCGCGCCCAGCCGGCGTACGTTCGCGGTGGCCGACGCCGCGGCGAGGTAGCCGCCTGAGCCGCCCAGCTTCCGGGCGAGCGGCGCGAGCAGGCGCACGGCTCCGCGGGCGATCCATGGACCGAGCAGCGCGCAGGCGATGATGAGAGCGATCGTCGCGCTGCTGGCGGCCATGGCGGCGAGCTCGCCCGACTGCAGGGCGGCGGTTCCCGCGGAGCCGAGGCCCGCCAGGAGGACGGCGAGGCCGGTCATGGTCCGGCCCCGGCCCGGCGGTCCGGATTCGCCGGATGCCTCGCCGAGCGCCTGCGCGGGACGGATCCGGGCGACGCGTCCGCACGCCGCGGCGGCCGAGACCCGGGCCACGATCAGGGTGAGGACGGCCGTCAGGGCCGGCGCGGCGAGCATCCACGGCAGCACCGGGAGGTCCAGCCCGACGGGTACGGCGCCGCGGTCGCGCAGCATCCACAGCAGCATCAGGAAGACCGGCACGGCGCCGGCCGCGCCGAGGACGGCGGCCGTCGTGGCGACGCCGGTCACCTCCCGGCCGACCGTGGCCCGCAGTTGCCGGGGCGTCGCCCCGACCGCGCGGAGCAGCGCCAGTTCGCGGGACCGCTGGTGCACCGCCTGGCCGACGGTGCCGGCCACCACGAGCAGCGCGATCATGATGACGGTCGCGCAGAGGGCGGCGAGCAGGGTCAGCAGACTCGTGCGGCTCGGCGCGGCCTCCAGGAACTCCGCCTGTCCCCGCTCGTCGCCGGTCAGCACCTGCAGCTCGGCCGAGTCCTGCCGGTCCCGGCCGCCGGCCACGGCGTCCCGGGCCGGGTGGGGCCCGCCGAGGGCCTTGCGCAGCTCGGAGTGGAGCTGGTCGCCGCTCACACCGTCGGCGGCGAGCACCCCGATGGCGTCCACGGTGCCGGGGTGGCCGGCCAGCCGGGCGGCCTGGTCGTCGGTGAAGAAGAGGGCGCCCTGGTGGGCGAGTCCGGTGCCGTCGGCCCGGCCTTCGGGGGCGACGATGCCGGAGACGACGTAGTACGCCGGTGTGCCGAGCGTCTGCACCCGGATCCGGTCGCCGGGACGTATCCCGGCGCGTGCGGCCAGGTCCCCGTCGATCGCCACCTGCCCCGCCCGGGAGGGCGCCTTGCCTGCGCGCAGGGTGTACGGGGCGAGGGCCGCCGCGGCCCAGCCGTGGCCGTACACGGGGGCGGCACCCGAGTCACCGGCCGGTCCCGGTACGAGCCGGCCGTCGGCGCCGGTGAGCGCAACCGGGAAGCTGCTGTCCGGGATGGCGGCCCGGACGCCGGGCACCTTCGCGAGCCGGCCGACGACATCGGCCGGGATGCGGATCCGTTCGGTGAGCGACTGCGTCACGGTGGTCGGCTCGTCGCCCCACGGCTTGGCCCGGAACCGGGCGTTCTGGTCGGCGGCGACCACGGCGCCGGTCGCCGCGTAGCGCTCCACCCGAGGGTGCCCCACGAGCGCCGACACCGCCGCCAGGGCGAAGCTGCCGAGCAGCAGCGAGGTGAGGACGAGCGCCGCGAACACCGCGGCCCATGCCTTGCGGTGCAGGCGCTTGGAGCGGCGGGCGAGGAAGCGGGCGGTGCGCCGGAGGCCCTCGGCCGATTCCTCGCTCCCGTCCTGGGCCGGTGCCCGGCCGAGTTCGACAGTCATGGTCACCGCTCCGACAACTGCGCGAACCGGCGCGCCACGGTTTCCGCGGCGGGACGGTCCAGCCGGGCGACGCCCCGTCCCGCCTCGATGAACAGCACCTCGTCGGTCCAGGCGGCGGCCTGCGGGTCGTGGGTCACCATCACCACGGTGTGCCCCGACGTGTCGACGGCCCGGCGCAGCAGGCCCAGCACCTCGCGGGCGGTGACCGGGTCCAGCGCGCCCGTCGGCTCGTCGGCGAAGATGACGGCGGGGTCGGTGACCAGGGCGCGGGCGACGGCCACGCGCTGCTGCTGGCCGCCCGACATCCGCAGCGGGGAGTCGTCCGCCCGGTCGCCGAGCCCGACGGCTCCCAGCACGTCCAGGGAGCGCTCGCGCACCCCGGGGTCGTCGGGGCTCATGCCGCGCAGCAACAGCGGGAGCGCGACGTTCTCCTGGACGCTGAGCGACGGCACGAGGTTGAGCGCCTGGAAGACGAAGCCGATCCGGTCCCTGCGCAGCCGGGTCAGCGCCGCCTCGGACAGACCGGAGAGGTCGGTGCCCCCGATCCGTACCGTGCCCGAGGTGGGCTGGTCGAGCCCTGCCGCACACTGCAGGAAGGTCGTCTTGCCGGACCCGGAACGGCCCATGACGGCGAGGAAGCGGCCCTGCGGCACGTCCAGGCTCATGTCCTCCAGCGCGTGGAACGGCTTGCCCGCGCGCCGGTAACTCCGGGAAACGCGGTCCAGGGTGAGCGCGGAGGCACCGGCCGCGCCGTAGTCCGTCATCCGGGTCGTGCTGATGGGCGCCGAGGGTCTTCTCCCCGTGCGAAGTGCCATGGGTTCGCCTTCCGAATCGCAGTCGCACGGCCGTGTCGTTCACATGCCCCCACCTGGCCTTTCGACAGGGCGAGGCGGGGGTGGCCGTCCCTGGTGACACTAGGTTCGGACCGCGGGGCGGCACGATGGGGCGCCCACCCGTTCCGGGGGTTCAGCCGGCACCACCCGGACCGGGGTGGTGCCGGCACCACCCCGGGGGGTGGCGGCACCCGACGACGGCCCGGGCAGCGACGGCTCCGAGGCCCCGGAGGAGCGACGCCCGGCCCCACGTAACCTTGATCGGACAGCAGACCGCACCGCGCCCACCAGCGCACCACGACCGAGGAGTTGAGCATGGGCGCACCGGACGCGCAGGACACCGCCGAGCGGCTGCGGGCGGTCTGTGACGAGTTGTCGCAGCGGTTCTACGAGCGGGACGACGTGGTGCGGACGCTGGTGGTGACGCTGCTGGCCGGGCAGCACTCGCTGGTGCTCGGGCCGCCCGGGACGGCGAAGTCCGAGCTGGCCCGGGAGCTCACGGGCCGGATCGACGGGGCCGCCTACTGGGAGATCCTGCTGTCGAAGTTCACCGCGCCGACGCGGATGTTCGGCCCCATCGACGTCGCCGCGCTGGCGCGGGGCGAGTACCGCCAGGTGTACGACGGCCGTGCCACGACCGCGCATGTGGCGTTCATCGACGAGATATTCAAGTGCTCGACGGCGGCGCTCAACGAGACGCTGGGCTACCTCAACGAGCGGCTCTACCACCCCGAGAACGGCGGCGCGCCGATCCGCTGCCCGCTGATCGGGGCCATCACGGCGAGCAACGAACTGCCCGGCGGCGAGGACTCGGCCGCGATCTACGACCGGCTGCTGGTGCGGATCGAGGTCGGGTACCTGGAGGATCCCTCGAACTTCGCCGCGCTGGTCCGCTCCGCGGTCAGCCGCCCGGCGGCACCGTCGCGTACGACGGTCGCACTGGCCGCGCTGCAGCACGCCGTGACCGAGGCCGTCCCGGCCGTGGACGTGCCCGACGGGATCGTGGACGCGGTGTGCACGCTGCGCGCCGCCCTGCGCCGCAAGGAGCTGGTCGCCTCGGACCGCCGCTGGCGGCAGGCGGTGGGACTGCTCCAGGCGTCCGCGTACCTCGACGGCCGCCCGGCGGTCGCCGAGTCCGATCTGTCGGTGCTGGCGCATGTGCTGTGGGACTCCCCCGCCCAGCGCCCGACCGTCGAGCGCGAGGTGCTGCACCTGGTCAATCCCGACGCCAAGGAAGCGCTCGACCTGGCCGACACCATCGACGAACTGGAGGCCCAGCTCGACGCCATGGCCGGGCAGTCCCGTGAGGCGCTGAGCGAGTGGGTCATCAAGAACGCCCACAACACGCTCGCCAGGGCGGGCAAGCGGCTGGAGCGGCTGCGCGCGGAGGCGGCGGGCGCCGGCCGCTCCACCACGGCCATCGAACGGGTCGCCGGCCGCCAGCGCGCCGTCCGCGCCCGGGTGCTCACCGAGGCCCTCGGCGTGGACGCGAGCACGGTGCAGGCCCAGTTCTGAACATGGCGGGGGTACGACGATGTGCGGGACACCGAGCAGGCTCGGCGACCTGGCGGGCCTGGCCGGCCCGTGGCTGGCCGGGTCCGCAGCCACTGCCGAGGGACACCCGACGGCCGTGGTCGCGGACCGCTTCGAGCAGATCGTGTGGCGCGACACCTACACGCAGTCGGCCGGGCTGCGCGAGCTGGCCGAGGAACTGGCCGGGCGCTACGACCACACCGCCGACCTCCTGGCCGACGCCTTCCTGGCCGCCTACAAGACCGGCCCGTGGCTGCGCGAGCGCGCGGACATGGCCCCCTCCCGGCTGGTCAACCACCAGGTCATCAGCTCCCTGATGGAGTCACCGGAGTTCGCCGAGCTGCACCGGGAGACGGCCGGCGACCCGTACGCCGCCGCCATGGCCGTACTCGCCCAGGCCGCCGCGCTGCGCCGGATGCTGGAGCGCTTCCGGGCTGCCCGGGAGCAGGCCGAGCGGGCGGCGAAGGGCCGGCGGGACGCCGAAGGAGCGGCGGCGGCCGTGGGCGCGGCTCTTCAGCAGGCCGCCGGTGGGGCCGGTGCGGACGGCACCGTACCGGCCCCGGCCGCCGAGGCCGTACAGCAGGCGATACGGGCTGCCGAGACCGCCGGCGCCACCGCCCGGCAGGCCGCAGAGGGCGCCGCGCAGGCCCTCGCGGCGGCAGCCCCCGGCGTCCGTGCCACCGCGCGGAACGCCGTGACGAAGGCCGCCGCGGCCGTACGGGAGGAGAGCGCGCTGATGCGGGCGTGGGGCGTCGGCCCCGGCGAGCTGGAGCGCATGCCGTACGACCAGCGCGCCCGGCTCGCCGAGCGGCTGCGCACCGGCCGCCTCGCCCGGTGGGCCGAACTGATCGGCCGGTTCCGGCAGATGGCCGACGGCGAACGCGCCCGCAAGGTCGAGAACGCCACCGGGGAACTGATCGGCGTCACCCTGGGTGACGACCTCTCCCGCGTCATCCCCTCCGAGCTGGCCAACCTCGGCCTGCCCGAACTGCGCGCGGTGTTCGCCGCGCGCTACGCCGCCGGGGAGCTGATGCTCTACGACAGCCAGGGCGAGCAGACCACCGGCCAGGGCGCGATCATCGCGTGCGTCGACACCTCGCACTCCATGTACATGGAAGGGACCGGCGGAGGCACCCGGGAGGCGTGGGCCAAGGCGTGCGCCCTGGCGCTGCTGGACCAGGCCCGCCACGCGAAGCGCGACTTCGTCGGCATCCTCTTCTCTTCCGCCGACAGGCTCCGGGTCTTCCGCTTCCCGGCCGGCGAGCCCGCCGGCATCGCCCGGGTGCTCGACTTCGCGGAGACCTTCCTCGGCGGCGGCACCAGCTACCAGAGCCCCCTGTCCGCGGCCGTCGAACTGCTGGAGGCGGAGTTCAACGACGCGGCCCGCACCCGCGGCGACATCGTCATGCTCACCGACGACGAGTGCGGCGTCACCGAGGCGTGGATGCGCGACTGGAACGACGCCAAGCACCGCCTGGGCTTCCGCGTCTTCGGCGTGGCCATCGGCGCCCCCCGCGCCGCCGAGGCCGACTCGGTCCTGGACGCCCTGAGCGACAATGTGCGCTCCGTCGAGGATTTCCTGGATGTCCAGGTGGCCGCGGATCTGTTCCGGGTGATCTGAAACAACCACCCGCCGGAAGCCGGTCGGCCCCCGGTGGGTGGTGGCGGTCATTCCGGGCCACCCTGCCAGGTCACGCGCATCGCCTCCGGCCCCCGGATGTGCGGCCGTTCTCTCCACCTGATGTCGCGGACGGTCAGCTCCGGGGCCCTGGTGAGCAGCGCCCGCAGTCCCTCCTGGAGGTCGATGCGCCCGAGCTGGGCGCCGACGCAGTAGTGCGCGCCATACCCGAAGGTGAGGTGTCCACCGGGTGGCCGGGTGAAGTCGATCGCGTCGGGGTCCTCGAACCGGGCCGGGTCGTGGTTGGCCGACTCGACGGCGACGGTCAGGGCTTCGCCCGCGCGCACCAGCGTGCCGCCGACGTTGACATCCTCCCGCGCATAGCGGACGAACAGGCCGGCACCGGCGGAGGCGTTGTTGCGCAGCAGCTCCTCGACCGCCGCCGGCAGCTCGGCCGGATGCGCACGCAGCCGGTTCCAGAGCGCACGGTCGCCCCGCGTGAGAACGTAGACGCAGTTCGGGATCTGGGTGATGATCGCCTCGAACCTGGCCAGCAGCATGCTGACGACCAGCTCGATCAGCTCGGCGTCGGTGAGCCGGTCCGCCTCGTCCCGGGCCTGGACCATCGCCGACATCAGGTCGTCGCGGGGGCGGGCCCGACGCTCGGCGATGAGCCGCTCGGTGCAGGTGCGCAGCTCACCGAACCGCCGCATCATGTCCTCGGCGCCGACGGCGCTGCCGGGCATCAGCGCCGCGCTGGTCGACTCGAACGCCTCCCGGTCCGAGGCCGGCACGCCGAGCAGGTCGCAGATGGACAGCACGCTCATCGGCTGCGCGTAGTCCACCACGATGTCCATGCCCGGTCCGGCGTTCATCGCCGACGCCAGCAGGTCGTCCGCCGTCGCCTGCACCGTCGGGCGCTGCGCTTCGATACGGGATCTGGTGAGGGCTTTGACCAACAGCGTGCGCAGCCGGGTGTGTTCGGGGGCGTCCAGGGTGATCAGCCCGGCCAGTTCCGTCGCCTCCTCCTGGCGCGGGAAGTCCCGGCCGACCGACATCGCGCGGCTGAACCGCGCGTCGCCCAGCACCAGCCGGGCGTCCGCGTAGCGGGTGACCAGCCAGGTGGGTTCGCCGTAGGCGAGCCGCACCCGGAGCAGCCCCGCGCGCTGCCGCAGTTCCCGGAACCGCTCGTTGACCTCGATGCCGCGGCCGTCGTCGAAGGGGAAGTGCTCCAGTTCCTCCGCGGCGCCGGGAAGATCGGGAAAGGTCGTCATGCGGGCTGCACCTCCGTCAGCCAGTCGTGCAGGTTCGCTGAGATCAGGTCGGCGTGCTGGGACAGGAGGGTGAAGTGATCGCCGGGCAGTCTGCGCACGCGGTGCGCCAGTTCGGCCGGGAACGGGTGGTCCTCCGAGCTGGTGGGCATGCCCGCGACGACTTCGCTGGCGAGCAGGTGCAGGACCGGCGCCTTCAGCGGGCCGGGCCGCCAGCCGTAATAGAGCCTGCTGTAGCCGCCCATCGCCGCGATCTGGCCGCTGGTGGTCACGGTCCGGTCCGGACGGTCGAGCGACATGCCCATGAGGTCACGTCGTCGGATCTGCTCACGCATGAACTCGCTGCGGGTCTCGGTCTGGTCCATCTCCTCCTCCGGCAGGTACGAGTCCAGCAGCAGCAGCGCGGTGACGGGGACGCCGGTCTGCTCCAGGTGCGCGGCCAGGTCGTGCGCCGGCCAGCCGCCCGAGGAGTAGCCCGCGATGATCAACGGGGTGCCGGCCAGCTCACGGCGCAGCGGTTTCGCCAGCATCCGCATCAGGGCGGCACGGTCGGCGGGCAGCGGAGCCTCACCCGCGAATCCGGGCGACCACAGCGACCACACGTCGGACCCGGGGTCCAGCCCGGCGTGCAGGTAGGAGTAGGGCAGGTCCAGGTTGGGGAAGATCGGCGGGGTGAGGCCGACGATCGTGGGGCCGCCCGCGCCCGCCCCCACCTTGCGCAGTTCGGCGAGATCGCGCGGATCGTCCCGGTCGAACGTGTCGCGGGTCTCGGAGGCCGCGCGGGCCAGGCGGAGGGCGACGTTGATCCGGCCGGTGCGGATCGCCCGGATGTAGTACGAGGCCAGGCTGCCGTCGCTTTCGTCGGCATTCCCGGGCGCCGCGTCCACCCGCCCGGTACCGGATTCCGGGGCCCCGTTCCCGGTACGGGCGGTCCCCGTGATCTCGTCGAGCGTGCCCTCCTCGGCGCGGGCGGCCAGCTTTTCCAGCACGCGCTCGGTGAGGTCGACCACCGTGGGATAGTTCAGCACGTCGGAGAGTTCGATCTCCACACCGGCACCGGTGGTGAGCTGATCGCGCAGGTCCTCCGCGCCCAGCGAGTCCATCCCGAGATCGCGGAACGTGTCCTCGGCGTCGACCTGGTCGTCCGGTCCGTTGCCCAGCGCCCGGTCCAGGCACTCACGCACCAGCGTCTCGACGTGGCGCGTGCGCTCCTGCTCGTCCAGTGCCCACAGCTGAGCCGCGGGCGAGCGCCGATCGGGCTCGCGCGTCTTGGGGTCGTCGGAGACCAGGACCGGCATGGTCCACTCGCGCTCGATCCAGTACCGGCTGCGCTGGAAGGCGTAGCCGGGCAACGGGATACGCCGTGCACCGGCGCCGGCCAGGACGGCACGCCAGTCCACCGCCGCGCCCATCACGTACGCGCGGCCCAGCGCGCGCACGACCGCCGCCGAACCGGTCACCGCGCTCTCCGTCTCCTCCGGCACGGCCAGCACGGCGGGACCGTCGGGCAGCGCGGCGGCGATGCCGGCAGTGTCCCCACCGAACAGGAGCAGCAGTCGATGACCGTCGGCCCGCAGCTCACGGGCGGCCGAGCCGGAATCGGCAGCCGGCGCCGTACCGTAGTCGTCCTCGGCCGGACGCTCCCGCAGCCAACGGCCGGTGTCCCCGCACAGCACCGGCACGCCGGGTGCGGGGGGCGGGGCATTCGCGACGTCGGGTTCGACGCCCGCGGGGCACCCGGCTGCGATCCGCAGCGCCGAGGACAGGGACAGCCACCCGACCGCCCAGGACGCGGCCAGCAGGCCGGATCCGTGTCCCGCCAACGCCGCCGGACGCACCCCGGACGCGCACCACACTCGGGTCACGCCGGTCAGCACGGCCAGTGTGGCCGGGGCCAGCACGTCCGGCCGGTCCAGTGGTGGCGCGTCCGGGTCGCCGCGAAGCACATCCGTCAGAGACCAGCCGGCCAGCCCGGCCAGCGTGGCCGCGCATGCGGAGAGGTGCTCGGCGAACGGCTCGGCCTCGGCGTACTGCGCGGCCAACGCGCGCACCACGGCCGGGGTGCACTCGTGCGGGTACAGGAACGCGGTGGTGCCGTTGCGCACGGCGGTGCCGGAGACCACCACCGTGGCGCTCCCGGTGTCCTTCCGGCCCGTGCTCAGCGCGGTCAGGCCCGCGGCGAGGTCGGCCGAGCGGGAGCCGAACACCACCGCGCGGTGCGGCAGGTGCGCCCGGGTGGTGGCCAGCGACCACGACAGGTCCAGCAGATCCGGGCGCGTCCGGTCGAGGTACTCGTGCAGCGCGGCCGCCTGCGCGGACAGCGCCTGTTCGGTCCTGCCCGACAGGGTCCAGGCCAGCAGGGGCGGGACGGCCCGGGCGCCGGGCTCGGTGTCCGGGTCGGGCCCCGGGTCCTCCAGGATCACGTGCGCGTTGGTGCCGCCGACTCCGAACGCGGACACGCCCGCCCGCCGGGGACGCCCGTCGCGCGGCCACGGGACCGCGCCGGTGAGCAGTTCGACCCCGCCCTGCGCCCAGTCGACCCGGGGGGTCACCGTGTCGATGTGCAGGGTCTTGGGCAGCGTGCTGTGCCGCATGGCCAGCACCATCTTCACCACGCCGGCGACTCCGGCCGCGGCCTGGGTGTGGGCGAGGTTCGACTTCACCGCGCCGACCAGCAGCGGCGGCCGGTCGCCGCGGTGGCGGCCGTACCCGGCCAGCAGCGCCTGCGCCTCGATCGGGTCGCCGAGCGCGGTGCCCGCGCCGTGCGCCTCCACCGCGTCGACGTCCGCGGGCGACAAGCCGGCCGAACCGAGCGCGTCGGCGATCACCTGCTGCTGCGCGGTTCCGTTCGGGGCGGTCAGCCCGGAGGAGGTGCCATCGGAGTTGATCGCCGATCCGCGCAGCAGCGCGAGCACCGGGTGGTCGTTGCGGCGTGCGTCGGAAAGCTTTTCCAGCACCAGCATCCCGGCGCCCTCGCCCCACGCGGTGCCGTCGGCGGCCGAGGCGAAGGGCTTGCACCGGCCGTCCGGCGCCAAGGCGCGCTGCCGGGCGTAGTCGATGAACAGCAGCGGGCTGGACATGACGGTCACCCCGCCCGCGAGCGCCAGGGTGCACTCGCCCGCGCGCAGCGACTGCGCGGCCAGGTGGATCCCGACCAGGGACGAGGAACAGGCGGTGTCCACCGTCAGCACGGGCCCCTGGAGGCCGAACACATAGGCCAGCCGACCGGAGGTCACGCTGCCCGCGTTGCCGATGGAGAGCTGGCCCAGCATGTCCTCGGGCATCTCGCGGACCGCCGTGGCGTAGTCCGCGTTGGCCAGTCCGAGGAACACGCCGGTGCGGCTGCCGCGCAGCCCGGCCGGATCGATGCCGGCGGACTCCAGCGCCTGCCAGGTGACCTCCAGCGCGATCCGCTGCTGCGGGTCCATGCCGAGCGCCTCGCGCGGCGAGATGCCGAAGAACTCGGCATCGAAGTCGGCCGCGTCGTCGAGGAAGGCACCGTGCCGGACGTAGGAGCGGCCCGGCGTGCCCGGTTCAGGGTGGTAGATCTGGTCCTCGCTCCAACCGCGGTCGGCCGGGAACCCGGTGATCACGTCCCGCTCGGCGGCGAGCAGTTCCCACAGCTCCTCCGGTGAGCCGACCCCGCCGCCGAACCGGCAGCCCATGCCGACCACGGCCACCGGGTCGTCAGCGGGGTTCTCCAGCTCGCGTAACCGCTCCCGGGTGCGCTGGAGTTCCGCGGTGACCCGCTGGAAGTACTTGACGAGCTTCGGATCCTCGCCCACGGCTTTCGATTCCTCTCCGGTCGGTCTGGCGGCCCCGGCCGCTGACTCACGCATCGCCGAGCTCCCGGTCCACGAAGGCGTAGAGCTGGTCCACGGAGGCCGAGCTCAGCTCGTCCACACCGGGCTCCGGCTCGCCGTCCAGCGCGCGCAGCGCCGCCCGCAGCCGTCCGCGCAGCGCGTCGCGCTGCGCGTGCTCGCCGGCCAGCGCCTCCTCGACCGCCTGCGCGAGTCCGGAGAGCTGATCCGGGCCGCGCTCGGCAGGGCTCTCCGCCGGTTCCTCCACGCCTGCGGCGTCCGGCGCGACCTCCGTACCGAGGTGCGCCGCGAGGATGGCCGGAGTGGGGTGGTCGAACACCAAGGTGGCGGGCAGGTTCAGACCCGTGGCGGTGTTGAGCCGGTTGCGCAGCTCGACCGAACTCAGTGAGTCGAATCCGAGGTCGCCGAACGGACCGTCCGCGGGCACCCCGTCCGCGGACGGGTGGCCGAGCACGGCCGCGATCTGCCCGAGCACCAGGTTGAGGAGCTGCCGGTCCCGTTCGGCGGGGCTCAGCCTGCCCAGCCTGCGGGCCAGGTCCGCCGGGGACTCGGCGGGCGCGGCGGACCGCGCGGAGCGCCGGCGGCGGGCCGGGCGGACCAGATCGCGCAGCAACGGCGGAATGCCCTCCTCCCCCAGACCGGCCACGGTGACCAGATCCAGCCCGATGGGCACCAGGTGGACCCTGTCCGAGCCGGTCGCGGTGTCCCAGAGGGCCAGGCCCTGCGCGACGGTCAGCGCGCGGATCCCGGTGCGGTCCATGCGGTTCCGGTCCGCGGCGGCCAGCCCGCCGCCCATCCCGTCGGTCGTGCCGGATTCGCTGTCCGGCGCCCACAGGCCCCAGCCCAGTGAGCGGGCCGGGAGTCCGGCGGCGGCCCGCTGGTTCATCAGCGCGTCCAGGAAGGCGTTCGCCGCGGCGTAAGCCCCTTGGCCCGCGGTGCCGAACACACCGGCGGCGGAGGAGAAACACGTGAACCCGGCGAGGTCGAGTTCCCGGGTCAACTCGTGCAGGTGCCAGGCCCCGTCGACCTTCGGCGCCAGTACGTTCTCCACTTGCCCGTCGGTCAGCGATTCCACCAGGCCGTCGTCCAGCACACCGGCCGCATGGATCACGGCGGTGAGCGGGTGTGCCGCGGGCACCTCGGCCAGCACCCGGGCCACGTCGTCCCGCCGGGCTACGTCGCCGCGCGCGATCTCGGCGTGCGCGCCGAGCCGGCCGAGTTCGGCGACCAGTTCCGCGGCGCCGGGGCTCTCCGCGCCACGGCGCGAGAGGAGCAGCAGCCTGCGGGCGCCCCGGCTCGCCAGATGCCGGGCCAGCGTGCGGCCCAGCGACCCGAGTCCACCGGTGATCAGCACGGTGCCGTCGGGATCGGGCGTGCGGGCAGCCGATCCGCCGTCGCTCTCGGCCGGACCGTCGTCGCGGTGCAGCCGGGGCACCAGCAACTCGCCTGCGCGCAGCGCCACTTGGGGCTCACGGGCCGCGGACGCGACGGCGACCGCGTCGCGCAACGCGGTGTCGGTCGGCTCGTCGACGTCGACCAGCAGGATGCGACCCGGGTACTCGTTCTGTGCCGAGCGAGCCAGCCCGTGGGCCGCGGACAGTGCCAGGTCGGCTTCATCGTCCGCACGTACGCTGAGCGCGCGCTCGGTGCGGACCACCAGCAGCGAACCGGCGAACCGCTGGTCGGTGAGCCACATTCGCAGGTGCCCGGTCAGCTCGGTGAGCGCGGCGCGGACCCGTGCGGTGACGTCGTCCCCGGCGGGACGGACCGGGCGCAGCACCACCACCGGCGGCACCGGGTCCTCGGCGTCCGCCAGTGCCGCGAGGTCGAGCCCACCGGTCCCGGGGTCGTGCCACCCACCGGGATCGTCCACTGTGGACGGCCGGCGCACGGGCACCCAGTCCTGTGCAAGGAGTTCCGCGCCGTCCTCGGCCGGTCCCAGCAGGTAGGACGCATCGGCGGGCAGCGGCCGGAACAGCAGTGAGTCCACCGTGGCCACGGTGGCACCGGTCTCGTCCGCCAGCGTGATCGCCACATCACCGTTCCCCCCGGTGGCGTGCACCCGCACCGTCGAGGCTCCGGCCCGGAACAGCGACAGCCCCGACCACGAGAACGGCATCGAGCCGTTGCCCTCGTCGATCCCGTCCAGCTGCGGGCCGAGACCGACCGCGTGCAGTGCCGCGTCCAGCAGCGCCGGATGCAGGCTGTAGCGCTTCGCGTCCCCCGCCGCTTCGGCGGGCAGGGCGACCTCGGCGAACATCTCCGAGCTCCCGTCGGGGTGGTCGCGCTGCCAGAGGGTCCGCAGACCTCGGAACGCGCCCTCGTAACTGAAGTGCCTGCCCTCCACCACCTCGTCGTAGACGTCCGCGACCGGGATCTCCCGCACGTCCCGCGGCGGCCAGTGCGCGAGGGCCGTGTCCGGCGTCGCGGTGCGGATGCCCAGATAGCCGAAGGCGTGTGACCGCCATGGGCCCGGCTCGGCCCGGCCCACGCCCTCCGGCCGGGAGTACACCCGCACCGGGCGGCGGCCGGTCTCCTCGGCACTGCCCACCACCACCTGCACCGACACCCCGCCGTGCTCCGGCAGGGCCAGCGGTGCCTCGACGGTCAGCTGTTCGAGCAGGTCGCAGCCGACGTGCTCGCCCGCGGCCAGCGCCAGTTCCACGAAGCCGGTGCCGGCCAGCAGGGGGATGTCACGCACCCGGTGGCCCCCCAGCCAGGAGTGCGACTGGAGGGACAGCCTGCCGGTGAGCAGCACACCGTCGCCCTCGGCCGCGGACAGCATGGCGCCCAGCAGTGGGTGGCCCACCGGGAGCAGCCCGGTGGAACGCAGGTTCAGCCCGTTCCCGTCCGGCACCAGCCAGTACCTCTCGTGCTGGAACGCATAGGCGGGCAGGTCCGCCGTCCTGGCGGGCGCGGCGGGCAGTACGGCGGGCCAGTCCACCTCCACGCCTTGCGTGTGCAGCGCGCCGAGGGCGAGCAGTATGTCCTTGGTCTCGTCACGACCGTCCCCGCGCAGGGTGGGCACTCTCGCCTCGTCCGGCCCGGCGTCCCGTCCGGCCAGCGCGGAAAGCACCGCGCCCGGTCCCAGTTCGAGCAGGACGCGTGCACCGGCCTCACGTGCGGTGCGCAGCCCGTCGTGGAACCGCACCGCCTGCCGGACGTGCGCGGTCCAGTACTCCGGCGAGCGCAGTTGCTCCGCGGTGGCCATCTCGCCGGTGAGGTTGGAGATCACCGGGATGTCCGGATCGTGTGCCGTCAACCCGGCCACCACCGTGCCGAACTCGGCCAGCATCGGCTCCATCAGCGGCGAGTGGAACGCGTGGCTGACCCGCAGCCGCCGGGTCCGCCGTCCCCGGCCCGCCCAGTCGGCCTCCAGTTCCGTGATGTCCTCGTCCGCACCGGAGACGACCACCGTGTCCAAGGCGTTCACCGCCGCGACGGACACCCGCCGCTCGCGCCCCGCCAGCCAGGGGGCCAGGTCCTGCTCGGTGCCCTGTACGGACAGCATCGCGCCGCCCTCGGGCAGCGCGGCCATCAGGCGGCCTCTGGCGGCCACCAGCCGGACCGCGTCCGGCAGCGACCACACCCCGGCCGCGTGCGCCGCGCTGATCTCCCCGATCGAATGTCCCAGCAGCAGGTCCGGGCGCACACCCCAGGAGCGCATCAGCCGGAACAGCGCGACCTCCACCGCGAACAGGGCGGCCTGGGCGTAGTCGGTGCGGTCGAGCAGGTCCGGTTCGCCGTCGAGCACGGTCCGCAGCGGAATCGCCAACTCCCGGTCGAACAGCTCGCAGACCTCGTCGAACGCCTCGGCGAACACCGGAAAGGAGGCGGCGAGCTGCCGCCCCATGCCGGGCCGCTGCGCGCCCTGGCCGGTGAACAGCATGCACATCCCGCCGCCGGCCGCGGCGCCCACCGCCACATCGGGGGCCCGGCCGGTGTCGAAGTGGCCGCGCAGCGCGGAGGTGAGTTCGGCCAGGTCCCGGCCGGGCACGGCCAGCCGGTGGCGGAAGTGGGTGCGGCGGGTGGCCAGAACGTACGCCAGCCCCTCGGCGGAGGGGGCATCGCCGGACTCGGCGAAGGCCAGCAGCCGGGTCGCCTGGGCGCGCAGTGCGTCCTCGGTCCGGCCCGACACCGTCCACACCAGACCGGCGGACGGCACGCCGGGCTCCGGCGTCTCCGGCTCGACGTGCTGTTCCAGTACGACGTGGGCGTTGGTGCCACTGATCCCGAAGGAGGAGACGGCGGCGCGGCGCGCTCGGCCGGTCTCCGGCCAGGGCATCGCGTCGGCGAGCACGCTGACCCCGTTCACTCCCCAGTCCACCTTCGGGGTGGGGCTGTCCACGTGCAGCGTCTTCGGCGCGAGACCGTGCCGCATCGCCATGATCATCTTTATGATGCCGGCCACGCCGGCCGCGGCCTGCGTATGCCCGATGTTGGACTTCAGCGAGCCCAGCAGCAGCGGCCGGCCGGGCAGCCGGTTCTGGCCATAGGTCGCCACCAGCGCGGTGCCCTCCACCGGGTCGCCGAGCGGGGTGCCGGTGCCGTGCGCCTCGACCACGTCGACGTCCTGGGTGGACAGTCCGGCGTCGGCGAGCGCGGTACGGATCACCTCCTGCTGGGCGGTGCCGTTGGGTGCGGAGAGCCCGTTGCTGGTGCCGTCGGAGTTGACCGCCGAGCCGCGCAGCACCGCGAGCACCTGATGGCCGTGCCGCCGCGCGTCGGACAGCCGCTCCAGTACCAGCAGGCCCGCCCCCTCGGCCCAGATCGAGCCGTCCGCCCCGGCCGCGAACGCCTTGATCCGGGCGTCCCGGGAGGTGACGCCCTGGCCGCAGAACTCGACGAACGTCTCCGGCGTGCTCAGCACCGTCACGCCGCCCGCCAGCGCGATCGGGCACTCGCCGGCGCGCAGGGCCCGCATCGCGAGATGGGTGGCGACCAGGGAGGACGAGCAGGCGGTGTCCACGGTGAGGGCCGGGCCGTTCAAGCCCAAGGCGTAGCTGATCCGGCCCGAGATCACGCTCATGGTGTTGCCGGTGATGCCGTACTGGGAGAACTGGTCGGTGCCTTGCCAGAGCATCTCGTAGTCGTTGCTGGACGCGCCGACGAAGACCCCGGCCCGCTCGCCCACCAGCGAGTCCGGCAGGATTCCCGCGGACTCCAGTGCCTCCCAGGCCAGTTCCAGCACCAACCGCTGCTGCGGGTCCATCACCAGCGCCTCGCGCGGGGAGATCCCGAAGAACGCAGGGTCGAAATCGCCCGCCCCGCTGAGGAAGCCGCCCTCGCGCACGTAGGACCGCCGCGCCTGCTGGGACTCCGGATCGGCGTCGTAGAGCTCCTCGATCGGCCAGTGCCGGTCCTCGGGGAAAGGCGAGATGGCGTCCGTGCCCGCGGCCACCAGGTCCCACAGCTGGGCGGGCGAGGCCACGTCGCCGGGCAGCCGGCACGACATGCCGACCACCGCGATCGGCTCGGCGGACCGCTCGGTCACGTCACGCAACTCCTCCCGGGTGCGTAACAGATCGGTGGTGACCCTTTTCAGATAGTCCCGGAGCGTGCTGACTTCATCGGGCATGAGCGACTCCCTGCGACAAATGGCCGGTCAGAGTTGGAAGGTGATCCGTTCGGTGTCGAGGCCGCGGACGACCACGTGCCTGCGATAGCGCAGTGAGTCCTCGTGCACGTGGAAGCCGCGCAGCCGGCGAGCCAGCTCACCGAACACGATCTCCGCCTCCAGCCGGGCCAGGCTGCTGCCGAGGCAGAAGTGCGCGCCGGCGCCGAAGGCGAGGTTCATCACGGCCGGTTTCCGGTCCGCGATGAACCGGTCCGCCTTCGGGTGCACCCGCTCGTCCCGGTTGCCGGACGCCAGGACCAGGGTGACCACCGAGCCCTCGGGGATGTCGAGGCCGTTGATCCGGTCGGACCGCAGCGCGACGCGGCCGGTCAGCATGATCGGGCAGTCGTAGCGCAGCGCCTCGCTGACCACCTCGCCGGCGATCGCCGGGTTCTGCCGGAGCAGCTGGAACTGCTCCGGGTGGCGCGACATCGCGAGCAGGCCGTTGGTGATCAGGTTCGTGGTGGACTCGTGGGCCGCGGTGAACACGGTCACCACGACGTTCGTCACCTCACGCCGGCTCAGCCCGCGCCCGTTCTCCTGCGTGGCGAGCAGGCTGGAGATGAGGTCCTCGCCGGGGTTGCGGCGGCGCTTGTGGATGAGGTTCGCGAAGTAGCCGTGCAGTTCGGTGGTGGTGCGGATGATGCGGACGAGTTCCTCGCGGTCGAACATCGCGGCGGAGTGGAAGCTGGCCACCAGCGTGGGCAGCTCCGTGGACAGCGCCATGTCGCTGGACCACTCCCGCAGCATCGGGATGTCCTCGCCCGGGATGCCCAGGAGCGTCGCGATGACCCGCAGCGAGAGCACCGCGGCCAGGTCCTGCACGCCGTCGAACTCGCCGTCGGCCAGGCAGTCGCGGAGCAGTTCGTCCACGATCTCGCGGATCCACGGCTCGAAGCGCGCGGTGATCCGTGGCGTGAATGCCTTGCTGACGAGGTTCCGCTGCCGCCCGTGCGCGGGATCGTCCATGAAGAAGATCGAGTTGAGCACCGGCTCCTCGCCGCGGTCGCCGAAGAGTTCCCGCATCCCCGGCGCGTTGAACGTGTCACTGCCCATGGTCGTGTGGCTCTTGAGCACCGCCATGCAGTCGGCGTGGTCGCTCAGCAGCAGGGACCCGTCCGACGTCCATATCGGACCTTGCTCCCGCCACCGCTCGAACAACGGGTAGGGGTTCGCGAGCACCTCCCGGTCGAGCAGGGCGTGCAGCGGGTTGTCCGGCACGGTGGCCGGTGGGCGGCTTGGCGCCGACATGGGCTAGCTCCTCTCCGTGGCACGGCCGGCAGTGCGACCGGTGTCCGGGTTCGCGTCGTCGAGCACTCCGTCGATCAGCGTGAAGATCTCGTCGTCCGTGGCGCCGCTCAGGTCGGGCACCGCGGCCCGCTCATCGGCGGTGCCGTCCTCCTGGCTGCGCAGCAGTCGCCGCAGTGTCGTGGTGATCGCCTCGGGTACGGGCACGGACGGACCCCACCGGAGCAGGGCCGCCTCCAGTTCCCTCAGGCGGTCCAGCACGATCCGCTCGGCCGGGTCGCCCTCGTCGGCACCGAGCGCGTCGCCGAGGTACCGGGCCAGCGCGGCGGCGGTGGGATGGTCGTAGACCGCGGAGGCCGGCAGTGGCACTCCGGTGTCCGCGCCGAGCAGGTTGCGCAGCCGGACCCCGGCCAGCGAGTCCAGGCCCAGCTCCTTGAACGGCCGGTGAGCGTCCAGGCCTTGGGCCGGCCGGCCCGATACGACGGCGACCCGGGCCGTGACCAGCTCCAGCAGCACCGACGACCGCCGCTCCGGCGCGGTGGCCGCCAGCCGTTCCCGCAACGCGCTCGCGGGTTCGGGCCCGGTGTCCGCGTCCACACCCGGCAGTCCGGAGCACAGGCGCCCTGGCCGTGCGGCGGCGAACCGCGGCCAGTCCACGGCACCGGCCGCGTACTGCGCCGCACCGCCGGACAGTGCCCGCTCCAGCGCGTCCAGCGCCCGGTCCGCGGGCATCGGCGTGGCGCCGCTGTCCGACTGCGGGCCGACCGGCCAGGACGTGGTCATCCCGGTGTCCAGCCAGGGGCCCCACGCCAGACTCGTCGCGGGCAGGCCGGCGGCCTGTCGATGGGCTGCCAGCGCTTCCACTACGGCGTTGGCCGCGGCGTAGTTGCCCTGCCCCGGCGAGCCCGCGGTGCCGGCCAGCGAGGAGCACAGTACGAAGAAGCGCAGCGGATGGCCGGCGGTCAGCTCGTGCAGGAACCGCGCGCCGTCCGCCTTCGCCGCGTACACACGCGCCAGCCGGGCCTCGGACAGCGACTCCAGCACCCCGTCGTCGAGCACCCCGGCGGCGTGCACCACACCGGTGAGCGACCGCCCGGCGAGCAGCCCGGCCAGCGCCTCGCGGTCCGCCACGTCGCAGCCGACAATGTCGACCTCGGTACCCAGCGCAGTGAGTTCGGCGCGCAGTTCCGTCGCGCCAGGGGTGTCCGCGCCCCGGCGGCCGGCCAGCAGCAGGCGGTCCGCGCCCCGGGCCGCCAGCCGACGGGCGATGTGCACGCCGATGCCGCCCAGCCCCCCGGTGATCAGCACGGTGCCGATGGGCTCCGTCGTGGCGGGTTCGGTACGGGGCACCGGGACCAGCCGCCGGGCGTACAGCCGCCCGTCCCGGATCGCGATCTCGTCCCTGGCAGCCAGCGCCGCGGGCAGCGCGGCCAGGTCCTCCACGGCCGGTCGCAGCGGCAGGTCCACCAGGCCGCCGTGCAGCCGGGGCGCTTCCATGCCCGCGACCCGGGCCAGCCCGCACACGGCGGCCTGCTCCGGATTCGGCACGGTGTCCGCCGTGTCGGCCCGCACGGCGCCGCTGGTGATCGACCACAGGGGCGTATCCGCGCCTCTGGACAGCAGCGCCCGCAGCAGCGCCAGGGTGGCGGCCAGGCCGGTCGGCACCCGCGGCGTGTCCGGGCCCCCGGCCATCGCCAGGAGGGACACGATGCCGCCGCCCGGCAGGTCGGGCAGCAGCCGGTCCCAGTGCTCGGCGTCCACGGCGTCACCGCGTACGGTACGGGTCCCTTCGCCCAGTACGCCCGCCACGTCCTCGGTGAGCCGGTCCCAGTCCGCGCCCGGCGGGGCCACCACCAGCCACGGCCCCATCGCGTCGGCGGCCGAGCCGGGGTCGGGCAGCAGCGGCCACTCGACACCGTGCAGCAGAGGGTCGGCGGGGGCCCCGCCGTCGTCGGGCAGCCAGAACCGCTGCCGGGTGAACGCGTAGCCGGGCAGTGGCACCGTCCGCCCGCCCGCGCACCAGGCCGCCCAGTCCACGTCGGTCCCCCGGGTGTACGCGGTCGCCAGCGCCGTCAGCAGGCCGTGCACCTCGTCCACGTCCTGCCGTAGCAGCGGCAGGAAACCGTCCCCGCCCAGCGCCTCCTGGCCGAGCGCACTGAGCGTCGCGCCCGGTCCCAGCTCCAGGTAGGTGCTGGTGCCCGCCGCGTCCAGAGCGCGCAGGCAGTCGTGGAAGCGCACCGGTTCCCGCGCATGCCGGACCCAGTACTCCGGGTCACGAAGCTCTTCGGTGACCCGTGCGCCGGTCACCGAGGACACGACCGGAATCTCCGGTGTCCGGAAGTCCAGTGCGGCCAGCACCTTCCGGAAGGGGTCCAGAACCGGGTCCATGTGGTGGGAGTGGAACGCGTGACGTACCGTCAGGCGATGCGCGTGGGCCACCCGTTGCGCGATCTCCCGCACCGCGTCCGCGTCCCCGGCGAGCACCACCGAGGCGGGCCCGTTCACCGCGGCCAGCGCCACCCGGTCCTCGCGGCCGCGCAGCAGTTCCGGTATGTCGGCTTCCGGTACCTGGAGCGCCACCATCGCGCCCTCGCCGCCGAGTTCGTGCATCAGCCGCCCGCGCGCGGCCACCAGTGCGCAGGCGTCGGCCAGCGAGAAGACGCCCGCGGCGTGCGCTGCGGCGAGTTCGCCGACCGAGTGTCCGGCCACCGCGTCCGGCCGTACCCCCAGTGTGGTGAGCAGCCGGAATACCGCCACCTGGACCGCGAACACCGCGGCCTGCGCATGGTCGGTGCGTTCACCGGGCCCGTCCCGGAGGATCTCGGCGAGCGGCCGGTCCAGCAGCGGGTCCAGCTCGGCGGCGATCTCCTGAAGGGCCGCCGCGAACACCGGTACCCGGTCCCGGAGCGACGTGGCCATGTCCGCGTACTGCACGCCCTGGCCGGGGAACAGGAACGCGGTCGTGCCGTCGGCCGCCACTCCGGTACTGCCGGTCCCGGCTCGCAGCGCGGCGGTCAGCTCGCCGGTGTCCGTGCCGAGCACGACGGTGCGGGCACGCAGCCGGGCCCGCGTGGTGGCCAGCGAGTACGCCACGTCCAGCGCGGACGGCGAGCCGTTCCCGTCCTCGTTCCCGTCCTCGTCGGCCAGTCGGCGGAGCAGGGCCTCGGCCTGCGCGGGCAGCGCCTCCGGGGTGGCCGCGGAGAGCACCCACGGGATCAGCGGCGGAGCCGCGGCGGCCGCCGGCTCCGGGTCGGGCTCCGGCTCGGGTTCCTCCAGGATCACGTGCGCGTTGGTGCCGCTGAGGCTGAACGAGGACACCGCCGCCCGGCGCGGACGGTCCGCGCGCGGCCAGTCCATCGGCTCGTCCAGCAACCGCACCGCGCCGTCGCCCCAGTTCACATGCGGGCTCGGGTTCTTCAAATGCAGGGTCCGGGGCAAGCGGCCGTGCCGCATGGCCAGCACCATCTTGAGCACACCCGCCAGGCCCGCCGCGGCCTGGGTGTGCCCGAGGTTGGACTTCGCGGACCCGACCAGCACGGGGTGCTCCCGGTCCTGCCCGTAGGTCGCCAGCAGCGCAGTGGCCTCGATCGGGTCGCCAAGCGGGGTGCCGGTGCCGTGCGCCTCCACCGCGTCCACCTCGCCGGGCGCCAGGCCCGCGACGGCCAGCGCGTCCCGGATCACCCGCTGCTGGGCCGATCCGTTCGGCGCGGTCAGCCCGTTGGACGCGCCGTCGGAGTTGAGTGCCGAGCCGCGCAGCACGGCGAGCACCCGGTGGCCCCGTTCGCGCGCGGTGGAAAGCCGCTCCATCACCAGCAGGCCGGCGCCCTCGCTCCACGAGGTGCCCTCCGCTGCCGCATCGAACGGTCTGCACCGGCCATCCGGGGCGAGCACCCCCACCTGGGAGAACTCCACGAACAGCGTCGGCGTCGTGAGCACCGTGACGCCACCCGCCAGCGCGACCGTGCACTCACCGGTCCGCAGCGCCTGCGCGGCCTGGTGCATCGCCACCAGCGCGGAGGAACACGCCGTGTCCACCGTGATCGCCGGGCCGTGGAAGCCGAGCGTGTAGGCGAGCCGCCCCGACGCGACGCTGCCCGCGTTGCCGATGGAGACGTCGCCGGTGAGGTCCTCGGGCGTCCGGTGCGCGCGGCGCGCGTAGTCGTTGCCCATCAGCCCGAGGTAGACACCGGTACGGGTGCCCCGCAACGCGGTCGGGTCGATCCCGGCGTCCTCCAGCGCGTGCCAGGCCAGTTCCAGCAGGATGCGCTGTTGCGGGTCCATCGAGACCGCCTCGGCCGGGGCGATGCCGAAGAAGCCGTTGTCGAACTCGGCGATCCCGTCCAGGAAGCCGCCGTGCCGTACGTAGCTGCGCCCGCCACGGCCCGGCTCCGGGTGGTAGACCTCGTCCAGGTTCCAGCCGCGGTCCGCCGGGAACTCGGTGATCGCGTCCCGCCCGGCGGCCAGCAGCTCCCACAGCTCGTCCATGGTGGACACCCCGCCGGGCAAACGGCAGCTCGCGCCGACCAGCACCACCGGGTCGTCCATGGCGTGCGGGCCGGGCCCGGCGACCGCCGCCCGGCCACCGGGTACCGCGTCGGGGAGCTGCCCGGACAGGTACCCGGCCAGGGCCGTGGGGGTGGGGTGGTCGAACACCGCGGTCGCGGGGAGCCGCACCCCGGTCGCGACGGTGAGCCGGTTACGCAGCTCCACCCCGGACAGCGAGTCGAAGCCGATGTCGCGGAACGCCCGCGCCGGGTCCACCCGGCGTTCCACGCCGAGCACGGAGCCCACCGTGGCCAGCACGAGATCGAGCACCGAGCGCTCGCCGCCGGAGACGAACACGGGCGCCGCGGCCGCGGCGGCAGGCCGGGCCGCGCTCCGCCGGACGCCGAGCAGCCCGGCCCACACCGGAGCCCGCTCCGGGCCCGCCGCCCGCACGTTGGCCAGGTCGAAACGGGCGGGCACGGTGCACGCCAGGCCGGTGCCCAGCGCCGCGTCGAACAGCGCGAGCCCGTGTTCGCGGGACATCGGCACGAGCCCGGTCCGCCGCAGCCGGGCCCGGTCGGTGTCGTCCAGCCGCCCGGTCATGCCGGTGTCCTGCGCCCAAAGTCCCCACGCCATCGACGAAGCGGGCAGTCCCCGCGAGCGGCGGTGCTGCGCCAGCCCGTCCAGCCACGCGTTGGCGGCCGCGTAATTCGCCTGCCCCGGCGTGCCGAGGACACCGGCCACGGAGGAGAACAGCACGAAAGCGGCCAGGTCGAGGTGTTCGGTCAGTTCATGCAGGTTGCGCGCGCCCTCGACCTTCGGCCGCAGCACCGCGTTCAGCCGTTCGGCGGTGAGGGAGCGCACCGTGCCGTCGTCCAGCACCCCCGCGGCATGGATCACCGCGGTCAGCGGGCGGTCCGCGGGGACCGCCGCAAGCAGCTCGGCGAGGGCGGCCCGGTCGGCGACATCGCATGCCACGACCGTGATCTCGGCGGTGCCGGCCAGGTCCTCCAGACCGGCGAGCGCCGCCGTGCCGCCGCGCCGCCCCGCCAACACCAGGTGCCGCACCCCGTGTTCGGTGACCAGGTGCCGGGCCAGCTCCCGGCCGAGTACGCCGGTCCCGCCGGTGATCAGCACCGTGCCTCCGGCGAGGGAGGGCCGGTCCCCCGTCCGCGTCACCCGGACCAGCCGCGGCGCGAACGCCTGCCCGTCCCGGATGGCGATCTCCGGCTCACCGGTGGCCAGCGCCGGCTCCAGGGCGGAGCCGACGTCCTCGGGATCGCCGGGGCGCTCCAGGTCGACCAGCACGAACCGGCCGGGATGTTCGGTACGGGCCGTGCGGACCAAGCCCCAGGCTGCCGCGGCGTCGGGGTCCTGGTCGTCCTCCGGGGCGATCGCGACCGCGCCACGGGTCCGTACGATCAAGGGCCCGCCCGTCGCGTCCTCGTCCTCGGTGTCCAGGAACTCGCGGACCCGCGCCAGTGCTTCCCCGGGCCCGGCCACGTCCACGATCGGCGCGTCCACGATCGCCGGGGTGGACTGCCGCGCGACCGGCACCCAGTCCAGCCGGTGCAGCGCCCGGTCCACGCCCGCCGTCCCCGGCCGCACAGGCCCTACGGGCCGGAGCGCGAGCGCGCTGATCCTGGCCACCGCTTCCCCTGCCGCGTCGGCGAGCACCACGGCGAACGAGTCGTTGCCCTCGTTGCCCTGCGGAGTCAGCCGCACCCGCAATGCCGTGGCCCCGACCGCATGGAGTGCGACTCCGCTCCAGGAGAACGGCAGCCTCACCGGCGCGTCCCCCGCGTCCAGCAGCAGCGGGTGCAATGCGGCGTCGAGCAGGGCCGGGTGCAGGCCGAACCGCCCGGGATCAACCGGCAGTTCGACCTCGGCCCAGCGCTCCGCACCGAGCCGCCAGGCCCGCCGCAATCCCTGGAAGGCCGGCCCGTATTCGTAACCTCGCTCGTCGAGCCGCACGTACGCGCCATCGAGGTCGATCTCCTCGGCACCGGCCGGCGGCCACTCCGTCAGGGGTGCGCCGCCGGACTCCGCCGCCCGGAGGGTCCCGGTCGCGCACCGGGTCCACGGCGCGTCCGGCGCGGACCGGGCGTACATCGCCAGCGAGCCGGGATCCGTCTCGCCGATCGCGATCTGCAACTCGGTCTCGCCCCGCTCGGGCAGCACCAGCGGGCTCTCCAGCACCAGTTCGTCCAGCACCGGCAGCCCCGCCCGCTCACCCGCGTGCAGCGCCAGTTCGACGAACGCGGCCCCGGGCAGCAGTACGGTGCCGCGCACCTCGTGCTCGGCCAGCCAGGGGTGCCGGGCGAGAGAGAGCCGGCAGGTGGCGACCAGGCCACCGCCGGCGAGCTGGACCACCGAGTCCAGCATCGGATGCCCGGCAACGGGACCGGAGGCGGCGGTGGGCAGCATCCAGTACCGCTGCTGACGGAACGGGTAGGTCGGCAGCTGCACACTCCGGGCGCCGTCGAACAGTCCGTTCCAGTGCACGTCCACACCGTGCACGGCAGCCTCGGCCACCGCCGTCAGGAAGCGGTCGGCATCACCCTCGTCCCGTTTCAGGGTCTCCAGGACCACGCCGCCCCCGTCGGGGTCCTCCTGGTGGGCACCGAGGATCTGCCGCACGCCGCCGGCGAGCACCGGATGCGGGCTCACCTCCAGGAACGTGGTGTGCCCGGCGGTGACCAGCCCGCGCACCGTCGCCTCGAACTCGACGGTGGTACGCAGGTTGCGGTACCAGTAGTCCGCGTCCAGCGCGGTGGTGTCCACCGGGCTGCCGGTCACGGTCGAGTGGAAGGGGACCTCGGCCGCCGTCGGAGTCACCGGCGCCAGCAGTTCGCGCAGCTCCGCGCGCAGCAGTTCGACCTGCGCCGAGTGCGAGGCGTAGTCCACCGGCAACAGGCGTGCCCTTTTGCCCTCGGCGACCAGTGCGGAGGCGAACTCTTCGACCGCCTGGGCTGCGCCCGATACCACCGTCGCGCGCGGCCCGTTGACCGCGGCCACCGAGAGGTCCTCGCCCCAGGGGGCCATCGCCTCTTCGACCGCCGCTCTCGGCAGCCCCACCGACAGCATCCGGCCCGTACCGGAGAGCGCCCGTATGGCCCGGCTGCGCAGCGTGACGATTCGCGCCCCGTCGTCCAGGGACAGCGCGCCGGCCACGGTCGCGGCCGCGATCTCGCCCTGGGAGTGGCCCACCACCGCGGCCGGCCGCACCCCGTGTGCCCGCCAGAGTCCGGCCAGCGACACCATGACCGCCCACAGCGCGGGCTGCACCACGTCCACCCGGAGCAGCGCGTCCGCGTCGGTGAGCACATCGCGCAGGTTCCAGTCCACGTACGGCGCCATCGCGTCCTGGCAGGCCGTCATGTGCCGGGCGAAGTCCGGGCTGGACTCCAGCAGTTCCGTGGCCATCCCGGTCCACTGCGTGCCCTGGCCGGGGAACAACAGCACCGGACCGGTGTCCCGGCAGGGTGACCCGAGGACCGTGCCCGGTGCCGTACCGCCCTCGGCGAGCGCGTCCAGTCCGTGCACCAACGCGTCGCGGTCCCGGCCGAGGACGGCGGCCCGGTGCTCGAACCCGGCCCGGCCGGTCGCCAGGGTGAATCCGGCGTCCAGCAGGCCGACCCGGTCCGGGCGGAGCCGCTCGGCCAGCCGGGCGGCCTGCTCCCGCAGCGCCTCCGCCGTCCGTGCGGACAGCAGCAGCGGCACCGCGGACGCCGGGCGCGGTGCCGCGGCGGGCGCGGGTTCCGGCGCCTGTTCCAGGATCACGTGGGCATTGGTGCCGCTGATGCCGAACGAGGACACCCCGGCCCGGCGCGGGAGTCCGGTCTCCGGCCACGGCGTGTCCTCCGCGAGCGGGGTGACCCTGCCGGTCTCCCAGTCCACGTGCGGGCTGGGCTCGGTGTGGTGCAGGATGCGCGGCAGCACGCCGTCGCGCATGGCGTGCACCATCTTCAGGATGCCCGCCACCCCGGCAGCGGCCTGCGTGTGCCCGATGTTCGACTTGACCGACCCCACCAGCAGCGGGCGCGCACGCTGCGGGCCGTGCACCGCCAGCAGCGCCCGGGCCTCGATCGGGTCGCCGAGCCTGGTGCCCGTGCCGTGTGCCTCCACCGCGTCGATGTCCGTCTCGGACAGTCCGGCGTCGGCCAGCGCCGCCCGCAGCACCCGTTCCTGAGCCGGTCCGCTGGGTGCGGAGAGCCCGTTGGAGGCCCCGTCCGAGTTGACCGCGGTGCCGCGCACCAGCGCGTGTACGGTGTGCCCGTTGCGCAGGGCGTCGGAGAGCCGCTCCAGCACCAGCATTCCGACGCCCTCGGACCAGGCCGTACCGTCCGCCGCCGCGGAGAACGGCTTGCACCGGCCGTCCGGGGCGAGGCCCCGCAACCGCGAGAACTCCACGAACATCTCCGGGGTCGCCATCACCGTCACCCCGCCGGACAGGGCCAGGTCGCACTCGCCGAGGCGCAGCGACTGCACCGCGAGGTGAGTGGTGACCAACGACGAGGAGCAGCCGGTGTCCACCGTGACCGCGGGGCCGGTGAGGCCGAGCACGTAGGCCAGTCGGCCGGACACCACGCTGGCGGTGTTCCCGGTGATCAGGTACCCCTCCAGCCCGTCCGGGACGGTGTGCACCCGGGGCGCGTAGTCGTGCATCATCGAGCCGGCGAACACGGCCGTGCGGCTGCCCCGCAGCGAGGTGGGATCGATGGCCGCGTTCTCCAGGGCCTCCCACGCCGTGGTGAGCAGGAGGCGCTGCTGCGGATCGGTGGTCAACGCCTCGCGGGCGGAGAGCCCGAAGAACTCGGCGTCGAAATGGCCGGCGTCGTAGAGGAAGCCGCCGTGCCGGACGTAGGAGGTACCGGGCCGGTCCGGGTCGGGATCGTAGAGGGCCGCCAGGTCCCAGCCCCGGTCGTCCGGTAACTCGCCGATCGCGTCGGTCCCGTCCCTGGCCGACTGCCAGAGCCCTTCCGGGTCGGCTATTCCGCCCGGGTAGCGGCACGCCATTCCCACAATCGCAATCGGTTCGCCCGGCATCCGGTGCCCTCCCAGAGCAGTTTGGACTGTGTCGGCCACCCTGGACGCAAAATCATTCACCGAACTCGCGGCCAGCCAACCAAACGCCGATAAATCGAGGTGCGTCACCATGATTAGCCCCCGGACTCATGCCGCACAACACCTCCAGCCGACCAGACTCTGGGGCTTTCACTAGCAACTCCGGCCTGTTGTCGAGAATTTCCACCACTACCGCGACGGTTAGCAGATCCCGCCGGATTCCACTACCCGCCAAAATCAGAACGGCAAAATCCGCAGGTCACACGCTCGACCAGTGGCGCCGCTCGATTACCGGGCAGCAGGACGACCCACCCCTGCCCGGAACTCACACATCAGATCACGCAACAAGTCACGGATATGCGCCTGAACGAGCAGGCCGTCACGTGAATTGCCATCACCGCAAGCTCTTCGTCCGGAAAGCGCGGCGCGATCCATACCCCTGCCTGCCCGTATGTGACCGGCACAGAACGAACTGCCTCTACCGCGACCCGGTGGACGCATGGCTGACGGTCGGCACCCTTCTCTCCGTCACCAAGTGACCGGGAGTGCCGATACCGAGAACCCGGAGCCGTTGACGTAGCGCAGTTCGTCGCGTGGCGTGGCCAGGCGGAGAGTGGGGATGCGCCGGAACAGGGTGCCGAGGACGATGCCCAGCTCCAGCCGGGCCAGATTCGCGCCGAGGCACTGGTGCGGTCCCCAGCCGAAAGCCAGGTGCCTGCGGTTGTCCCTGGTGACATCGAACGTGTCCGGGTCGGCGAACGCCGCGGGGTCGCGGTTGGCGGCGGCGGACAGGGCGGCGACGCCCTCACCCGTCCGTACCAGAGTGCCGGCGATCTCGATGTCCGCCGTGGCGCGGCGCACCAGGGACAGCTCGGCGACGGAGAAGAACCTCAGCAGTTCCTCCACCACCGCCGGGGTCAGGTCGGGGTCGGCGGTGAGGAGGGCGAGCTGGTCGGGGTGTTCGAGGAGAGCCAGGATGCCGAGTGCGGTCATCGTGGCGGTGGTCTCCAGGCCCGCGACGGCCAGGAGTACGCACAGTTCGACCATGGCCCAGCGGCTCTCGCCGCCGCTGAAGAGCTGGTGGCCCGCCAGCCTGCCCAGCAGGTCCTCGGGTCGCTCAGTCATCTTGGTGGCGCACAGCGCGTCGAAATACGCGGTCAGAGAGCGGAAGGACTCGGCGCGATCCGCATCGGCGGAGTCGTGGGCTATCAGCACCGTGGTGTCGGTGGTGAACTCCTGCCGGTCGCTGGTCGGGATGCCGAGCAGCTCACACAGCACCAGACCGGCCATCGGCACGGCCAGCGCGGACACCAGGTCGACGGGCTCGGCGCCGGCCAGCACATCGTCGAGCAGACCGTCGACGATGCGCTGGACCTTGGGGTGCAGTTCCCGCATGCGGCGGGTGGTGAACTCGCCGGCGACCGCACGTCGGGCGGGGCCGTGCTCGGGTGGGTCCATCGCGATCAGTGAGGGCCTGAAGCCGGGGAACACGGTTTCGCCGACGCGCATCCACGGGAAGTCCGGGTGCGAGCGGTCGGAGCTGAGCCGGGCGTCGCCGAGCACGGCGCGGACGTCTTCATGGCGTGCGGCAACGAACACGGTGCGTCCGCTCGGGCCCGTCACCCTGGGCAGGCCGGGGCGCTCGCGCAGAGCGGCGTAGTCCGGCGGCGGGGAGAACGGGCAGGTCCGGGACATCGGCCAAGTCTCGGCTCGCAGCGGGCTCTGGTCGTGCATGGTCACCACCTCGGCTCGTCCAGAAATCGAGGATGACCGTATGACGAGCGATACCCGATTTTCCCTAGAATCCCGTTGAGGTCGGAATTCAGCCGTCCGTCCGAAACACCCCGCCCCCACTGCCGGGCCTCCCCCGATCCATTCGCATCCGGCCGCGCCAGGGGCGGAACAAGCCCCTCCAGGATCTTTTGTGGCCAGTTCCGGCCTCACGCCGCCACCCCCTGTGGCCGCTACATTCACCCCGACCGGACACACACGCCCAGGGGGAACAGGCAATGATGCGCTCCACAGGACCCGTCAGCCGCATCGGCAGATCACTCATGGCAGTGACCGTTACGGCGGCCGCCTGGGCGGTCACCGCCACGGGCCTTGCCGCGTCACCGGCTGCGGCAGCACCCACCGGCACGACGGCGCAGACGCCCGCGCCCGGCGACACCTGTACGGCGGCCGACCTCGGCACACGCCACCCGTACATCAAGTCCACCGAAGTGTCCCCGACGATCACCCACTTCAAGGGCTGGTACGTCACCGAGGGCACCACCGGCACCCAGACCGTCACCACCACCACCCAGACGACCGTCACGGTCTCCGTCGGCCTCAGCGGCAAGATCGAGGGCGGTTTCGGCACCGAGGCCCTCGGCAAGGTCGGCACGAGCCTGGGCTATGACGTGAAGGTCGACTACACCTCCACCAACAGCGAGTCGAACGCGGTCACGTGGAACTTCAACCAGCCCGGCTACTACGGCGCCTACAAGGGCACCAAGAAGATCACCGGTACGTACGCGAGCCTCAACTGCAACCGCGTCCAACAGGGCGACGGCACGTGGGCGTTGAAGTGGACGGAGGGGCCCGACGGCGGCAACTTCACCACCTACACCACTCTTGAGGAAGGCGCGGTGCGCTGCCAGGACAAGGTGCCCGCAGGCAGCATCATGGCCAAGGCACAAAGCCTCCTCGACTGCGGCTCGGCCGCCGCGAAGGCCGAGCACCCGGCGGGTGCGGTGGCGCCGACGGCGGAGCAGAAGCGCGACCACCTCGCGCAGCGTCCGGCTCTCACCAGCGGCACGTATGCCGGACAGCCCAAGGCCACCGGGCGTAGCGCGCGGGCCGCTCTCGACTGCCAAGCCCAGGTCTACAAGATCGCAGTACCCGGCAAGCCCCTGTCCTGGGGCGCGCCGCTCCTGGCGGACGACGGTGTCCGCCTGCGCCCCTCGTCGATCTTCAGCGCCCACCTGGACAACTGGCGCCTGTGCAACGTGACGGAGCGCAACGGGGTCCTTGAGGCGTCCCTCTGGAACTGGGGCAACGGCGGGTGCGCGACCATCGCCTCGCAGAACGCGGCCACCGAACGGGCGGTCCTGCAGACGGCCACCTGCGCGGAGGACGACCTCCAGCGGTTCTACATCTACCGCGACGTCCCCGGCAGCTCGAAGATCGGCGTGCAGAACAAGTACACCGGCTCCATGATGGGCCACGACCGTTACGCGGACGGGGAGTTCATACGCCAGTACTCCAGCGGCAGGCAGGACGGTACGGGTACCTACAGCCTGATCGGAGTCTGACGGCCCGTACCCCGTGAGCGGCCCCGCACGTGAACCCGGCTTCCCGGTTCCGTGCGGGGCCCTCCGCGTCCCTGCTCGGAGGTGGCTTGCTGAGCGCGGGCGGTGGTGGCGGTACGCCGGAAGCGAGAGTTCCAACCACTGGTGATGGAGCTCCAAGCCCTGCTCGACACCGTCGCCACCGGCAGATTCCTTGATCTATACCGACCGCCGACCTCTACCGTCCGCCGACCTCTACCATCCACTGATCTCTACCGTCCGCGGTCAACACACCACCGCTAGCTCACGGCTGCGGCCGCGCGTACTTCGGCGAGCGCTTGCCGTGCCAGCGGGCCGAAGCCCTCGCTGTTGCCGGTGTCGATCCACCGCTCGAAGGCGATCTCCCAGGCGAGCGAGCCCAGTTTCGCGGCCACGCGCGCGGTCAGGCCCGGGGCTCCGCGGCGGCTGAGGGCCTCGATCATCGAGGTGGTGAGGTCGATCCTTTTCAGGGCCTCGCGTTCACGCAGTTCCGAATGGGCGTTCAGCACGGCCTGGCGCCGGCCGCTGAACTCGCGGCGGTCGGCGGTGAAGAACGTCCGGCCGAGCGCTTCGAGGGCGTCCGCCACCGCGTCGAGCGGCCCGGCCGCCGACGGCGCCGAGGCGATCCCTTCGACGAGCAGACCGGACACCGCGCCCTTGTCGAAGAGCACCTCGCGCTTGTCCGGGAAGTGCCGGAAGAACGTGCTCTTGGTGAGTCCGGCGCGCTCCGCGATCTCGATCACGGTCGTGTTCTCGTAGCCGTTCTCCTCGAAGAGGTCGAGGGCGGCGGCAGCGAGTCGTCCTGGTGCGTCGGGTTGCCAGCGAGCCATGGGAGCAGTGTACGGGACTCGGTCCCATCGTTGATGTAGGGTCGATGAGACCAAGTCCCATCACTGGCCAAGAGAGGTCACCGATGAGTAGAGCTGTCCGTTACCGGCGATTCGGCGGTCCCGAAGTACTCGAACTTGCGGAGATACCCGAGCCGCACGCCGCACCGGACGAGGTGCGCGTCCGGGTCACGGCCGCCGGGCTGAATCCGATGGACTGGAAGATCGCCGCACAGCCCGACATGGCGGCGCGGTTCGGCATCACCTTGCCGGCCGGGTTCGGCAGCGACTTCGCCGGAGTGGTCGACGAGGTGGGCGCCGACGCCACCGGATTCGCGGCCGGCGACCGGGTGTACGGGGCTGCGATCGGCCGGTCCGTCGCCGACTTCGTGCTGGTCAAGACACCTACGGAAACGCTATGGCCCACCCCGGAGGGCATCGGCGACGAGGTGGCGGGCACGCTTCCGGTGGCCGGCCTGACGGCCTGCGCCGCGCTCGACGCGATCGGGCTCCGCGCCGGGGACACCGTCCTGATCGGCGGGGCGGCGGGTGGCGTGGGCATCTTCGCCGTACAGCTGGCGAAGCTCGCGGGTGCCCGGGTGCTCGGCACCGCCTCCGAGGGCACGTTCGGATTCCTGCGCGGGCTCGGCGCCGAACCCGTGGCGTACGGCCCCGGCCTGGCGGACCGGGTGCGGGCCCTGGCGCCCGAGGGGATCACCGCCGCGACCGACCTGTTCGGAAGGGAGGCGGCCGAGACCGCGCTGGAGCTCGGCGTGGCACCCGAGCGGATCTCCGTCGTGGCCGACGGCCCCGCCCCGCCGCCCGGTGTGCGCCAGACGGGCGCCCTCGATGCGGGGCCGGGCACCCTGCAACGGATCACCGACGCGATCCGTTCCGGCGAGATCACGGTGCCGATCGCGGCGACCTTCCCGGTCGAGCGGATTCGCGAGGCCGTGACGACGCAGGCCGAGGGGCATGTGCACGGCAAAATCGTGATCGCCCTGTGAACCGGCACAGGGCGGTATCAGCGACCGGGGATCAGGGCCGGATCAGGGCGCGCATCGCGTCGTGATTGATCGTGGAGGCCCGGTCCGGGTGATGCGACCGGGCCTCCGCGCCGGGCGCCGGCCTCCCGGCGCCCGGCCGTCCTACTCGGTCCCGGTGTGCACGATCTGGATCAGGTTGCCGCAGGTGTCGTCCAGGACCGCGGTGGTGGCGCCGCCCATCTCCAGCGGCTCCTGGGTGAACTCCGCCCCGAGCTTGCGCAGCCGGTCGTACTCCGCCCGGACGTCGTCCACCGCGAAGGAGGCGGCCGGGATGCCGTCCTGGACCAGGGCCGTCTTGTAGGGCTGCACGGCGGGGTGGCCCGAGGGCTCCAGCAGGAGTTCGGTGCCGTCGGGCGCGTCCGGCGAGACCAGGGTCAGCCAGCGGGCCTCGCCCATCGGGATGTCGTGCTTCTTCACGAAGCCCAGGACGTCGGTGTAGAAGCGCAGCGCCTTCTCCTGGTCGTCGACGAAGACGCTGGTGATGTAGATCTTCATGGGCTGCTCTCCGGTGCTTCGGGGGTGAGCCATCGGGTCACGATGTGCTCCAGGGGCCCGGTGTTCAGGTCGTGGAACTTGTAACGGCCCTGACGGCGTGCGACGACCAGGCCGGCGGATTCCAGGACGGCCAGGTGCTGGCTGATCGCCTGGCGGGACAGGCTCAGGCCGTGCTTGGTCACCAGCCGTGCGCATATTTCGAACAAGGTCTGGCCGTTCCGTTCGGCCAGCTCGTCAAGGATGCGCCGACGGGTGGGGTCGGCCAGCGCCTTGAAGACGTCCTCTGCCATGACCCTCACCATAGGCAAGTCGCGACTTGCCTATCAAGACGGGTTGCGCCGTACGCAGGGTGTGCGCGGCCTCGCCCGGCGCGGCTACAGTCGGCGCTGTCCCGCCCGAAGCCCGCACTCCGGAGCCGCTCATGACCACATCCCGGGACCTGTCGATCACCGCCGTGGAGGCGGGAGCCGGCCGCGCCGTGGAGCCGGGTGATCTGTCGCTCGCCCTCGCCGGGGCCGAGCTGATCGATCTGCTGGCGGCCGGTGCCCTCGCGCTGGACGGCGACCGCATCGTGCCCGGTGGGCCGGTGCCGCCGGGCGACCGTCTGCTGTCCGAGGCCGCCGCCTCGCTGGTACGGCAGGAGCCCTACGAGTCGGTCGAGGACTGGCTGTGGCGCCGGGGCCGCGGTCTGTCGGAGATCTACCGGGGCGTACTCGAATCGGAAGGGCAGGTGGCCCGGCGGCGCCGCCGGTGGGTTCCCGCGCGCGGCGGCCGGGCGGAACCGGCCGACTCACCGGCCCGCCGTCACGCCGCCGACCGCTGGGCCTCGGGCGAGCCGGTCCTCGCCGCCCTCGCGTCCGCCGCGGGGATCCGCGACCGGGCGGCCGATGGCGAGGAGGCCCCCGGCATCGCCGACGACGCCGTGCTGACCGTGCTGGCCGCCGTCAACGAGGCGGTGGTGGAGCTGGAGTCCGTACGGCAGCGGCGGACCGTCGAGAAGGCGGCCTTCGACAACATCTGGCGAGGCGCGTGAAGGGCGGGCGGCGGGCCCGGGGGGGGCTTCGCTCAGGCCGGCAGGCGGCGGGTGCGTTCGAGTGTGGTGACCAGGTCGTCGTAGACGCGGGTCATGGCGGGGTACGTCAGGACGGGCTCGGGGTTCCAGGGAGCGGTCTGGCCTGCGTGGACGGCCGGGAGGCTGCGCCAGACGCGGTTGGTGGCGAGCTGGTCGCGCTGGAGGCTGCTGGTGCGGACGTCCATGAGGATCAGGTCGGCGGGGTAGCGGTCGGCGTCCTCCCAGGAGAGCTTCTGCGCGTAAGCACTGGTGCCCGTGGGCGGCACCACGACATCGAGGCCGAGGCCCTTGAGGTCGGGGAGGCCGGGCCAGGCCTCGCGCGCCACGCGTAAGCCGTCCGGGTCCGCGGAGACGCACAGGACGCGCAGGCCGGGGCGGGTTCTGATGGTGTTCTTCAGGCGTCGGCGGGCGCCTTCGAAGGCCGTACGGTGGTGACCTGGGGCCTCCCCGCCCAACGCGCCCGCGAGTTGGGCGAAGCGGTGTACCGCCCGCGGGATCTCGGTGTGGTACACCTCCAGGCCGACCACCGGGGCCAACCGCCGTACGAAACCGAGGGTGTTGGGCTCTATCTGGTGCGCCCCGAACTGGAGGGTGTCGACGACGAGGTCGGGGGCGAGCCTGCCGAGGACTTCGAGGTTGACCTGGCCCCAGGTGCGGCCGAGCAGCGTGGTCCGGTCCAGGTCGACGCCGCCCAGGATGGCGGTGTTCACGCCGCCCCCGCTGGTCTGAATCCCTCCGTACACGCCGACGGCCCGGATGCCGTACTCCCACAGTGCCGCCGCGGCGGTCGCGTACGCCACGACCGTACGGGGGCGCCGGGGAGCGCCGACGGACGTACGGGTGTCGTCGGTGAAGGCCCACCGCCGGGGCCCTTCGGGGCGGGACGCCGCCGCCCGGGCGCAGCCCGCGGTCACCAGGCCCGCCCCCAGGGCCGTCGCTCCGGCCAGAAGCCGCCGCCGGCTCCACCGCGCGCCGTCGGTGTGCAGCATGGCTGATCCTCTCTCGTCGGTTCGCACCACGTTTGCTTGAAGATCATGGACGGACTTGCCAAGTTAGGCCAGCCTTTCCATAGTCCTGCTGTGGCACATGTACCGGAACAGATCACTCAGTCGCCGCCCCCACCGGGGCAGGCGAACACCGCGGCCGGGCCACGGCGTTGGCCGCACCGGCGGTTACGCCTGGCCGCCGGGCTGGTGGTGGCGCTCGTCGTGCTGGCGGCGCTGGCCACGGCCAGCGTGATGATGGGCAGCAAACCGCTGCCCGCGCACACGGTCGGGGACGCCCTGTTCCGTTTCGACCCGTCCGACACCGACCACTTGGTGATCCGTTCGTTACGGCTGCCGCGCACCGTCGTCGGGCTGCTGGCGGGGGCGGCGCTGGGGCTGGCGGGCGCGGTGATGCAGGGCATCGCCCGCAACGCGCTGGCCGATCCCGGTGTGCTGGGCGTCAATTCGGGTGCGGCGCTCTTCGTGGTCGCCGGGATCAACTTCTTCGGGGCCACCTCGCTGTCGGGTTATGTGTGGTTCGGGCTGGCGGGCGCGGCCGTCTCCGCGGCGGTGGTGTACGCGGTGGGCTCGATGGGCGCGAGCGGGGCGACCCCGCTGAAACTGGTCCTGGCCGGGACGGCGACGACCGCGGTGCTCACGTCGGCGACGCAGGCCGTACTGCTCCTGAACGTCAGCGCGTTCGACCAGTTCCGGTTCTGGCAGGTCGGGTCGCTGGCGGGCCGGGACGAGGCGGTGGCCTGGCAGGGGGCGCCGTTCGTGGCGGTGGGCGCGGTGCTGGCGCTGTCGCTGGGCCGGTCGCTGAACCTGCTGGCGCTGGGTGACGACACGGCCCGGGCGCTCGGGCAGCGCGTGGTGCGCGTACGGCTGGCCGCCGCGCTCGCGGTGGTGCTGCTGTGCGGCACGGCGACCGCGATGGCCGGGCCGATCGGGTTCGTCGGGCTGGCGGTGCCGCACGTGGCCCGCATGCTGACCGGCGCCGATCACCGCTGGCTGCTGCCCTACGCGATGGTGCTCGCGCCGGTGCTGGTGCTGCTGGCGGACATCGTGGGCCGGCTGGTGATCCGGCCGACCGAGGTACAGGTGGGCATCGTGACGGCGGTGATCGGCGCGCCGGTCCTCATCGCCATGGTGCGCAGCCGGAAGGGGGCGGCGCTGTGACGGCCGTGACCGTGCGGACCAAGAGCGTCCGCGGCGCCGTACGACGGCGGCGCGCGCGGCCCGTGGTGGCCGTGCTGGGCCTGGCGGTGCTGCTGACCGCCGTCACGCTGCTGGTGGTCGGCGACTTCGTCGTACCGCTGTCGGAGGTGATCGGCGCGATCCGCGGCCAGGCGGACTGGAAGAGCCAGTTGTTCGTCGTCGACATCCGGCTCCCCCGCGTGCTCACCGGCCTGCTCGCCGGTCTGGGGTTCGGCATGTCGGGCGCGATCTTCCAGAGTCTGGTACGCAATCCGCTGGCCAGCCCGGACGTCATCGGCATCACGTCGGGCGCGAGCGCGGCGGCGGCGACGTGCATCGTGGCGCTGGGGCTCGGCGGTATGGCGGTCTCGGCGGGTGCGCTGGCCGGGGCGCTGGTCACCGCCGTGGCGATCTATCTGCTGTCGTGGCGCGGCGGGCTGTCCGGCCAGCGGCTGGTGCTCGTCGGGATCGGCGCGACCGCCCTGTTGTCCAGCCTGGTCTCGTACTTGATGACCAGCGCGGCGGTCTGGGACGCGCAGCAGGTGCTGATCTGGCTGACCGGCAGCCTCAGCGGCCGCACCTGGACGCACGCCACGACGCTGGCCTGCTGTCTGGTGCCGCTGGTCCTGGCGGCTGCCGTGCTGGCCCGCCCCCTGAACGTGCTGTGCCTCGGCGACGACCTGGCCCGGGGCCTGGGGCTACGGGTCGAACGGTCCCGGCTCGCGCTGCTGCTGACCGGGGTGGCGCTGGCGGCGACGGCCACCGCGGCGGCGGGCCCGGTGGCGTTCGTGGCCCTGGTCTCCGCGCCGGTCGCCCGCCGCCTGGTGCGCGACGGCGGGCCGGCCCTGGCGGCGTCAGCCTTGGTGGGGGCACTGGTGACGCTGGTGTCCGACTTCGTGGCGGAACACGCCTTCACGCCGGTCGAGTTGCCGGTGGGGGTGGTCACGGGCGTGGTGGGCGGCCCGTACCTGCTGGTGCTGCTGGTGACGGCCAACCGGGCGGGTACGTCCGCGAGTCGCCGAGGAAGTCGACTTCTGAGGTGAGCGCCACGCCGGTGCGCCGCAGGACGGAGCGGTGCACGGTGCCGACGGCCTGCCCGAAGCTGGCCGCGCTCGCGCCCGACCGCGCGACCAGGGTGTAGTGCCGGGAGGACACGCGGACGCCGTCGGCGACGGTGGTGCGCAGCCCGAATCCGGCCTGGCGGATCAGCCAGCTGGCGCTGACCCGGGTCGAGCCGTCGGAGAAGGAGTTCAGCGGGGCACCGGCCGCCCGCAGCCGCGCCTGCTGCGCACCGGTGACCTCGGGGCTCAGGAAGACGCTGCCGACCGTACGGTGGTCGATGCCGGAGTCCTCCAGCACCATGCCTTTGCCGCGGCGGACGGCCAGGACGGCCCGCGCGGCGTCCTGGAGCGGGACCCGGCTGCCCAGGGGGACGTCCAGGACGCCGGCGACGCTGCGGTAGGTGAGGGGCGCGCTCAGCGGGGACGGCCGCAGCGCGAGCACCAGGGTGAGCAGCGTCCAGCGCGTGGTGCCCTTGAACTTGCTGGTGCGGTGGCCCAGGCCGCATTCGGCGGCGGACAGCGTCACCGCGCGGCCCAGCTTCCAGTCCCACGCCCGTACCCGCACGAGGCAGTCGCCGATCTCCTGGCCGTACGCGCCCACGTTCTGCACCGGTGTGGCGCCGACCGTGCCGGGGATGCCGCTGAGCATCTCCAGCCCGGACAGGCCCTCTTCGACGGTCGTCTCCACCAGGTCCCGCAGCGGATGGCCGACCTGTACCTCGACCAGGACCCGCCCGTCGGGCGCGGCCCCGCGCACCTCCACGCCCCGGGTCGCCAGGCGCAGTACGGGGCGGCTGCACCCGGCGTCGCTGACGAGGACGTTGCTGCCGTGCCCGAGGCAGACGGGCGCGGTGCCGTACCGTTTCGCCCAGGCGACGACGGCGGGGAAGTCGGCGAGGTCCCGCAGTTCGGCGAGGGCGGTGGCCGGGCCTCCCAGGTGCAGGGTGGTCATCGGCGCCAGCGGCACTCCGTACGCGATGTGCAAGGTGTCTCTCCTCCAGACGCAACTGCCCGGTCCCGGTCCGGCCGGGCGGCACGGAGGTCCGTGGGCGGAGCGCGCCGCCGCGTCCCGGCGGGGCCGCGGCGGGAACCGTACGGCAACAGCTCCCGCCGTGGCCCGCGCTCAGCCGCAGGAGGCCAGTCGGCGCGCCTCGTCGAGCGCCTCCGCCGTGCCCTGGGCGACCTGCCGGGCCACCCTCGCGTCGCAGCGTGTGAAGCGGCTGCGCAGCCGGGTCAGCCGGACGCGGGCGCGGTGCGAGGTGACCCGCTCGTAGAGCCCCAGGGCCTCCCAGGTCGCGGTCGCGGCGCCGTCCACGTCACCGTGTGCCAGCCGGGCCTCGGCCAGTGAGGTCCAGTGCAGCAGCCGGTTCAGCGGCTGGCTCTCGCCGAACAGCTCCAGTCCGCGCTCCAGATGGCGTTCCGCCCAGGTGGACCTGCCCACATCCAACCAGGACCGGCCCGCGTCGGCGACCAGCACGGCGGGGGTCACCCAGGACGCCCAGGGCGCGGTGTGGCACTCGCCGTCGGCCCCGATCAGCTCCTGCGCCTCGTCCAGCGCGCGCCGGCAGCCCACCGCGTCCCCCAGTGCGGCGTACGCCCTGGCCAGCCGGCTCGCCAGCAGCGCCTGCCCCGGCCCGGGTGCCTCGTCCTGGGTGCCCTTGCGGGCGATCTGGATCAGCCGCAGTGCCTCCCGGCCCTGGCCGCTCCAGGTGAACCGGTAGCTCAGGCAGGAGATGACGTACGCGGCCAGCGCGCGGTCCCCGGCGATACGGGCGGAGCGCAGCGCGGCCAGGAGGTGGCGCTCGCTCTGGCCCGCCATGTCGAGGTCGGCGGCCATCCAGCCGACGACCTGGGCGAGTTCGGCGGCGGTGCGGTGCAGCCGCAGCCCGGTCGCGCGGCCGTAGCTGCACTCGGCGATGAGCTTGCGGGTCCACCGCAGCTCCTGCACGGCCCAGTCCATGACCAGCTCCCCGGCGCGCTCGTCGCCGAGCCGGCGCAGCTGGGCGCTGCGGTCCTCCAGCACCGCGAGGATGCCGGGATCGACCTCCTCGCCGCGCAGCCGGCAGGTCATGGGCGGGTCGCTGCCCACGAGCCAGTCCACGGCGGTGGCGACCATGTCCTGTGCGGGCAGCGGGGCCGGTGCGGCACCGGCGGAACGCTGCCGCGGGAAAGGAGCCTTTTCGGCCGCCGCGGCCGGAAATCTGTCCGGCCAGAGATCACGGACCGTGACCGGCTCGCCGAGCTTTTCGGACAGAATTCTCGCTACGATTTCGGGAAGTTGCCGCCGCGGCAGGGAGCCTTTGAGCCAATTGTAGGGAGCCTTGTCGCTGATCGTGCCCCCGCCGCACACCCGGTTGATCTCGCGGGCGAGCCGGTCCGGGGACCAGGACAGCCTTTTCAGGCATGCGGACAACGTTACGGAGTCGCTCACGGCAGCCTCGTCCCGCCGCCTAATACGCGCATGCCCGGGAGAATCCGTCTGCTCTGCTCGTACCGGTCGGACACACCGCTGTGCACAAAACCCCTCCAGCGCTCGCGAACGAAGCACTGGGCAGCCTAACCGGAGGCCGACAGTCGCAGATCACCACCGGCAGAAAATTATCGCAAAGTCGCTTTGCGTTATGCGCACGGCAATCCCGGAACCAACCGAACGTGTGCTATAGGGCCAGGACTTCGTCTCCTTCCGCGCGGGGTGCGGCCGCGGGCGCCTGCCCGGGGCGCGGCACGAGCAGCCGCCGGTACAGGAGGATGCCGACGCCCAGGACGGCCGCGGCGCACACGAAGGGCGCGCCGAAGGACCCGGTCACCTCCGCAAGCCAGCCGGTGAGGACCACACCCGCCGTGGTGGCGGCGGCGTTGGCGAAGTTCATCAGCCCGCCGGCCGCGCCCACCGCGCCGGGCGGCGCGAGCAGGCCGGGCAGGCTCCAGGCCGCCGGCGCGGCGACCGCGAGACCGCCGAGGGAGAGCGCCATCCAGCCCATGGCGGCCGGGCCGCTGGACGCCGTGCCCGCGAAGGCGACGGTCGCGCCCACCGCGAGACCGCAGGTCAGTACGGTTCTGCGGACCTTCATCGGATCGCGTCCGGCCCGTACGAGACGGTCGGCCAGCCAGCCGCCGAGGGCGAGTTCGGCGGCGGTGGCCACGATCCAGGGGACCGCCGAGTACAGGCCGGAGCCCAGGGTGCGGGTGCCGAACTGCCGCTGGAAGAACTCCGGCATCCAGGTCAGGACGACGTTGATGGCGTAGCCGTAGCAGGCGAAGCCGAGCGCCATCGTCCACAGGCGGCCGGAGCGCAGTACCGGGCGCAGGACGGAGCCGCGCGGCGGGTCGGTGACGCGCGCGCCGCCGGCTTTCAGGTGTGCGCGCTCGGCGGCGCCCAGCCGGGGGTGTTCGGCCGGGTCCCGGTAGCGCCACCACCACACGGCGGCGAACAGCAGGCTGATCACGCCGGTGAACTGGAACCCGGCCCGCCAGCCCCAGGTGCTTACCACGAGGGCGAGCACCGGCAGCCCGATGACGTTGGCCAGTTTCGTGGCCCCGTCGAAGAGGGCGGTGGCGCGGGCGCGTTCGGCGGTGGGGAACCAGGTGGCGGTGGCCTTCGCGGCGCTGAGCATGAAGGGCCCCTCGGCGATGCCCAGCAGCAGCCGCGAGACGATGATCAGGCCGAGGCCCCCGGCGACCGCGAGCAGCAGGCTGGCCACGCCCCACAGCGTCACCGCGACGCGGTTGAGCCACTTGACGCCGATCCGGTCCACCAGCGCGCCGGCCGGCAGCTGGACCAGCCCGTACGACCAGCTGAACGCCGCGAGGACGACGCCCAGCTGACTCAGGCTCCACCCGAACTCGTCGGCCAGCTGCGGCGCCGCGACGGACAGCACCGTACGGTCCGCGAAGTTGACGAGCAGGCCGCCCGCCAGGAGGGCGCCGATGCCCCACCGGGCACGTCCGAGGGAAGACACCGGGCCCCTCTCACCGGCCGCCGGCGGCGCACAGGACGATGTTGGCGCGGAACAGCCGGCGGGGCTCCTCCTGGCGGATCTGCCGCACGCCGACCAGCCCGCGGTAGGCGCCGCCGGTGCCGACCGCGTGCAGGCTCTGCCACTGCCCGCCCCATACGGCGGTGGAGTCCATCCAGCCGGACGTGACGACCGTGCCGTCCGGGAACTCGATCTCCTCGCGGTAGTAGGACAGCACATGGCCGTCCCGGGGGTGTTCGAACACCTTCCAGCCGCCGCCGGTGATGGTGCCCACGGTGGTGCCGTCGGCGTCGGTGAGGCGGTCCACGTGGGTGTTCCGGTCCCCGACCGTGGGCCCCGTCGCGGTGGTGGCGTTGAAGGTGATGTCCGCGTGCTCGGCAAGCCCGGTCCGTACGAAGCAGCCCGTGCCGCCCTTGGTCTGCCCGCCGTCCGGCAGCGGGCCGTCGAGGGCGGTCCGGCACTGCGGGCACATCGCGGGAATTCCGGGGACCGGCAGCGGACTGGGCGTCGGGGTCATATCTCCCTCGTTTCACGGGTCGGTCGGGCGAGCATTTCCGCCGGGGTGGCCGGTATTCAGCCGGTGTCCGGGGCTCATCGGAAATCTACGAGCCTCTTCCCTTTGAATTCACTAGATCCACCCGGCCCCGGACGACCCCGGCGAGTACGGGAGATCCGCCGGCCGGCGCGAGCAGCGTCCCGGACGCCGGGAAGGCACATTCTCGGCCCCGCCCGGAAAAGGGACCGACGGACCCGTCGCAAATGCTGTGCCAGCCCCTTTCCCCTGTCAACCGTCCGATGTCGGGCGAGAATGCGCGAAGCGGGAATTCCGTCGGTCGTTCACACCGCGCCCGGGACCTCCTTATGCGTACGCCCGCGGAATCCGAGGAGCCACATCGCCGCGAGTCCGGCGGCCAGGGTGATGACACCGGCGAGGAGGAAAACGGCGTCCAGTCCGTCGGCGTACGCCGTGCCCGGGGCCGGGCCGTTGTCCGGCACGTACTGGTGGAAGACGGTGCCGAGCAGGGCGATGCCGAGGGCCAGGCCGAGCTGGCGGGCGCTGTTGGCGGCCGCGGCGGCGACGCCGCTGTGCGCGGCGGGCGCGGCGGACATGGCGATGGCGGGCAGCACGGGCGAGACGAGTCCCGCGCCGACCCCGGTGATCACCAGTCCGGGCAGCAGCGCCGGCCAGGACGAGCCGGGGCCCACCGTCAGCAGTGCGAGGTTGCCCAGGCCGACCACCACGGAGCCGCCGCCGAGGGTCCAGCGGGCGGGGATCCGGTGCAGGGCGCTGCCGACCAGGGCGGAGGTGGCGAAGAAGGCCGCGGGCTGGACGGTGATGACCAGGGAGGTGGCGAAGGAGCTGAGTCCCACACCGTTCTGGAGCCAGAGGGAGAGCACCGGCAGGAAGCCGAAGGCGGCCAGGTAGTAGCCGCAGGCGGCCAGGAGCATGCCGTCGAAGGCGGGTTTGCGGAACAGTTCCAGCGGGAGCATCGGGTGGGTGGCGGCCCGTTCCACGAGGACGAAGACGACGAGCAGGACGGCGCCGACGGCGAAGCCGAGCAGGGTGGTGGTGTCCGTCCAGCCCGCCTCGCCGCCGCGGATGAAGCCGAAGGTGATGCCGATGGCGGCCAGCGTGAAGGTCGCGATGCCCGGCCAGTCGATGCGGGTCGGCCGGCTGGCGTCGTTGACCAGCACCTTCAATGACAGGGCGATGGTGGCGGCGCAGACCGGCACGGCGCCGTAGAAGATCCACTGCCAGGACAGGAACTGGGTGAGCATGCCGCCCGCGACGTTGCCGATACCGGCCGCCGCGCCGGCGACCGCGCCCCAGACGGCGAACGCCGTGGCCCGGTCGCGTCCGGTGTAGGTCAGGCCGATCAGCGGCAGCAGCGTCGCGAACATGGCGGCTCCGGCGACACCTTGGACCGCGCGGGCGGCGATGAGCACCCCGACGTCCGGGGCCAGGCCGCAGGCGAGGGTGGCGGCGGTGAAGACGGTCAGCCCGAGGACGTACAGGCGCTTGCGTCCCAGGTTGTCGCCGAGGGAGCCCATGCCGAGCAGCAGGCCGGCCAGGGCGAGGGTGTAGACGTCGATGATCCACTGGAGTGATCCGAAGCCCGCGTGCAGGTCCCGCGCCATCTGCGGCAGCGCCACCGTCACGATCGTCGCGTAGACGAGGAGCATGAAGGTGCCCAGGCACGTGGCGACCAGGGGGAGCCATTTGCCGGGGGTGGGACGCGGGGGTGCGGAAGTCTGTGCGGGCGCGGGTGCCGGGGGTGCTTCTCCGGCGACGACGGGGCGCCCGTCGGCCAGTGGTGAGTTCATGGGGATCACTCTGCTGTAATGGTCTTATGCAGCAGAACCCTTACGGGGAGGACCCCGTCCGCTTCGTGACCGACCTCACCAACTCCCCGCCCGCCAGCGCCTCCGAGCTGGCCGAACGCTGCGTGGCCGCGGGCATGGTGCTCGACCGGCCCGCCACGGACGACGACCTCGCCGAGGTGCTGGACTTCCTCGCCCGCTGGGCGGAGGTCGTCGACGCCCCCACGGACGAGCGGCGCGCCGCCCTGCTCAACACGCTTCTCGCCGAGGCGTCCGCCCACCCCCGGCTGACCGACCACGCCGACGGCGGCTGGCACATCCACTACCGCGAGGACGACCTCGGGGCCGCGAGCCTGCTGCGGGCCGTGGTCAGCGTCGGCACCGCACTGCACCTGACCGGCCTGGGCATGCACCGGCTGGGCCGCTGCGCGCTGGCCGAATGCACCGACGTCTACGCGGACTTCACCCGCGCCGGACGGCAGCGGTACTGCTCGCACGCCTGCGCCAACCGCGACGCGGTACGCCGCCACCGCGCCAAACGCGCAGCCTGAAGGCACCGGCGGGCGGCGGCCCCGAAAACCGCCGCCGCCCGCCGGTGCTCCTCAGCCGTCCCGCCCGTCCAGTGCGGCCGCCAGCCGCGCCGGCGTGGCGTGCGCAAGCACATCGCGTACGGACACCTGCTTCCGCAGCACCTCGGTCAGGCGGTTGGCGATGCGGGTCGCGAGCAGCGAGTGCCCGCCGAGTTCGAAGAAGTCGTCGTGCACGCCGACGGGCTCGTACTCCAGGAACTCCTCCCACAGCGCGACGACTTGCTTCTCCGTATCGCTGTCCGGCGCCGCATAAGCGGTCCGCAGGCCGCCGGGCCGGGCCGTCCGCGCCTGCACCTGTGCCGGCTCGGAATGCCGCTCCTCGGAAGCGCCCGCTGCCTGCTGCCCGCCGCCGCGCGGCTCGATCCAGTACCGCTCGCGGGCGAACGGATACCCCGGCAGCGCGACCCGCTGCCGCGGTACCCGGTGCAGCGCGCGCCAGTCCACCTCGGCGCCCGCGAGCCACAGGTCACCGACGCCGGAGAGCAGGGTGACCCGCTCGCTCTCCGCCTCCGTGGGCCGCGGCATCGTACGGACGACGGTGAGCCCCTTGCGCGTACCGAGCGCCGCCCTGGCCAGCGAGGACAGGGTGGTGCCCGGGCCGACCTCGACCAGGGCGCAGCGCCCCGTGGGCAGGGCGGTGCGCAGCGCGTCGGCGAACCGTACGGGGCGGCGGATGTGTCCGCCCCAGTAGGCGGGGTCGGTGGCCTGCTCCGCCGTGATGGCCGCGCCCGTGACGCCGGAGGCGAACGGCCGCTGTGGCGCCGCGGGGCGAGCGGTCCGTACGGCTTCGGTGAACGGCGCGACGGCCGGTTCCATCATCGGGGAGTGGAAGGCGTGCGAGGTGTGCAGCGGCCGTGCGGGAACGCCCGTTGCGGCAAGGCGTTCGGCCAGGTCGGCGACGAGTTGTTCAGGGCCCGAGGCCACGCACAGTTCGGGCGCGTTGACGGCCGCGATGTCCAGGCCGTCAACGAGCAGTTCGCGTACCCGCTCCTCCGGGGCCTGGACCGACAGCATCGCCCCGGCCGGGCGTGCGGCCATCAGCCGGCCGCGCAGCGCCACCAGTCGCAGCGCGTCCTCGACCGTGAACACGCCGGCGAGGCAGGCGGCGACGTACTCCCCGAGGCTGTGGCCCACCATGCCGTCCGGCGCGATGCCCCAGGAGGCCAGCAGCCGGGCCAGCGCGTACTCGACGGTGAACAGCGCGGGCTGCGCCACTTCGGTCGCCGTCAGCCGCTCTGCCGGGGCGTTCCGGTCCAGCAGCAATTCCCGTACGTCGAAGCCCAGTTCGTCGCGCAGCACCTCGGCGCAGTGGTCGAGGTGTTCGGCGAAGACCGGCTCCGCGGCGTGTAGTTCGCGGCCCATGCCCGGGTATTGCGCTCCCTGGCCGGGGAACAGGAACACCGTCCTGAGCCGCCCGGCGCCGCTCTCCCCCGTGTGTTCGGCGTACGGCGCGCTCCCCGCGCGGAGGAGGGTGCGCCGGTGGCGCATCGGTGACCGGCCGGTCTGCAGGGTGTACGCGGCGTCCGCGAGGTCCGGGGCGCCGGGCTCCGCGAGCCGGGCGGTCAGCCGCCGCGTCGCCGTGTCCAGGGCCTCGGGGCTCTTCGCCGACAGGACGAGCAGCTGCGGCCCGTCGGCCGCGGTGCCTTCGACGGCGGCTGCCGTGGGCCGTGCCGCCTCCTCCAGGATCACGTGTGCGTTGGTCCCGCCGATGCCGAACGCGCTGACCCCGATACGGCGCGGGAACTCCTCCGCCTCCCAGGTGCGGAGCGCCGCGTCGACCCGGAACGGTGTCGCCGCGAAGTCGATGCGCGGGTTGGGCGCGGTGAAGTGCGCGGTGGGCGCGAGCTGCCGGTGGCGCAGCTGGAGGACCGCCTTGATGAACCCGGCGATGCCGGCCGCCGACTCCAGGTGCCCGATGTTGCCCTTGACCGACCCGACGGAGCAGAAGCCGCTCGCGTCGGTGGTGTCCCGGAACGCCCGGGTGAGCGCCTTGATCTCGATCGGGTCGCCGATCGGGGTGGCCGTGCCGTGCGCCTCGACGGCGGTGACGCTGCGCGCGGGCACGCCCGCGGCCCGCAGCGCCTCGCGGACCACCCGCTCCTGCCCGGCGACGCCGGGCGCGGTGAAGCCGACCTTGTCCGTGCCGTCGTTGTTGACGGCGGATCCCTTGACGACGGCCAGTACGCGGTCGCCGTCGGCCAGCGCGTCGGCCAGCCGCTTGAGGACGACCACGCCCACGCCGTTGCCGAAGACGGTGCCGGCGCCGCGTGCGTCGAAGGGGCGGCAGTGGCCGTCCGGGGAGTGCACCATGCCGCGCTCGGCGAGGTAGCCCGCGCGCTGCGGCACCCGGACGCAGACCCCGCCGGCGAGGACGACGTCGCACTCGTCCACGAGCAGCGACTTGATGCCTTCGTGCACGGCGACCAGCGAGGTCGAGCAGGCGGTCTGCACGCTGACGGCGGGCCCGGTGAAGCCGAGGCGGTGCGCGGTGCGGGTGGCGAGGTAGTCCTTGTCGTTGTGGATCTGCTGCTCGAACACGTCCGCGTCGAGCACGATGCGGCGGCCGCCGAGCAGGTTCGACATCCAGTACGCGGGCATGTTGGCCCCCGCGAAGATGCCGCCGCGGCGGACCGAGGCCGGGTCCAGTGCGGCGTCCTCAAGGGCGTGCCAGGAGCACTCCAGGAAGAGCCGCTGCTGCGGGTCGAGCAGGGTGGCCTCGCGCGCGCTGAAGCCGAAGAACCGGGCGTCGAACAGGTCGTGGCCGTCCAGGAGCGAGGCGACGCGGACGTAGTCGTCGCGCTCGAACAGCTCCCGTCCGATGCCCTCGGCGAGCAGGTCGTCCTCGCTGAGCGCGGTGACCGACTCCACGCCGTCGCGCAGGTTCGCCCAGAACGCGTCGAGGTCCGGGGCGCCGGGGAAGCGCCCCGCCATGCCGATGACCGCGACGTCCCGGGAAGCGGGCGTCATCGGGCGGTTCCGGGCGCGGGCCGTGCGGGCACCGGGCCGGTCAGCGCGTGCCGCGCGATGTCGTACGACGTACCGCCGTCCAGGGCCAGTTCCGCGCAGATCCGGCCGAAGAGCGGGACCAGCTTGAACGCCCAGCCGGCGACGGAGACGATCACGTTCTCGCCGCCGTCGACGAGGCCCGCCGCCGTGCCCAGGTAGAACTGCCGCGACGGGTCGCCGGGCAGCACGGCGAGGCAGGTCGAGGTGCCGGTGGGCTCCGGGTCGACCCACGGCATGTGCGCGCGGACCCAGTCGGTGACCCGCTCGACGTGCCGCGGGTCGGGGACGCCGGTGGCGCGGCTCGCGTGCTCCAGGGCGTTGACCTCGAAGTCAGGGCCGAGGCGCACCTCGTCGGAAGTGGACCAGGGATTGGGCGGGAATCCGTAGAAGAGGTTGGTGTCCTCCTCGGTGGGCTTCTGGAAGGCGAACCAGAACGGCCGCTGTGCGGAGGTGTCCCGCTGCCGCAGGGTGACCAGCGCCATCTCGTACGCGTGCAGGTCCAGCGCGCCGCCGCCCCAGGGGGTGATCAGGTCGTTGGCCTGCGAGCCGTTGGCGAGGACGACCTTGGCGGCCCGGTAGGCGGCCCGGTCGGTGCGGACCGTGACCCCGTCGCGGTCCGGTGTGGTCTCCAGTACGGCCTCGTTGCCGCGCAGTACCGCGCCGTGCTCCTGGGAGAGCTGGAACAGCGCGGCGAGGGTGCCCCGTACGTCGATGGCGCCGCCGTTGCGCTGGAGGAACCCTTCGAAGTGGCCGGGCAGCCCGGTGAAGCCGTAGCGCTTCTCGATGTCCCGGGCGGTCAGCCATTCGTACGCGACGGACATCTCGTCCATGGCCCGCGCGGTGTCCGCGATGTGCCCCTCGTTGGTCTCCACCTCGACATCGCCGAACCACAGGCTGCCCAGCTCGTGGATCAGTTTGCGGCCGGTCAGCCGCTCCAGCTCCGCCCACATCGGGCGGGTCTGCAGGGTCAGCGCGAAGATGTCCTTCTGGGTGTACTGCACCCGCCAGTGGCGTTCGGCGCCGCTCGATCCGGAGCGCTCGTTCAGGAAGCCGTACTGGTCCAGTACGAGGACCCGCTGTCCGCCGCGCCGGGCCGCGTGCCAGGCGGTGGACAGGCCGATCGGCCCGCCGCCGACGACGATCAGGTCATAGGTCTCGATGCCGCTCATGGACACAGCTCCTTAGGTGTACTGCCCGGTGGCGTGCGGAAGCGCTCCGACGAGCGCGGAGATCACGGCCTGCCGGCCGTCCCGGAGGTAGAAGTGACCACCGGGGAAGTGCAACTGCTCGAAGGGGCCGGTGGTGAAGTCGCGCCAGCGGGCGACGTCCTGCGGCGAGACCGCCGGGTCGTCGCGTCCGCACAAGGCGGTCAGCGCGGCGGTGACGGGCTCGCCGTCGAAGGGCTCGTAGCCGTCCAGCACCGCATAGTCCGCGCGCGTCAACGCGGCGACGAAAGCCTTGAGTTCGGGGCTGCGGCGGATGTCGGAGGCGGCGCCGCCCAGTCGCTCCACCACGTCCAGGACGCCGTCGTCGTCCCGCTCGTGGACGTCCTGGGGCGGCAGCTCGCCGGGCGCGTACTGGCCGGAGACGACCAGCCGCTCCGGTCCCGGCAGGCCCAGCCGCTCCCAGTGGCGGGCCACTTCGTAGGCGATCAGGGCGCCCATGCTGTGCCCGAAGAAGGTGACCGGGCCGCCGCCGAGTTCGGTGGTCAGCTGCGCCGAGACGCCCTCCACGACCTCCTCCACGGTCTCGGCGAAGGGCTCCTGAAGCCGGTCCTCGCGGCCGGGGTACTGGATCACCAGCAGTTCCGTGGCGGGCGGCAGCGTGTCCCGCCACGGCCGGAAGAAGGAGGCGCCGCCGCCCGCGTGCGGGAAGCAGACCAGGTGGTGGGCGGCGGGCTCGGCGCCGGGGAGGCGTTTGACCCAGGCGGAGCGGGCCGTGTCGCTCATCGCGTGCGTGCTCCTTGCGGTGGTGGGGTGAGGGGGTGGGGGCGGACCGGGCCGGCGGCGCGGTGGGGGGTCACGTCCCGGCGGCGACCCGGGCGGCGATGTCCTTGCGCAGCGCGGCCTTGTCGATCTTCCCGATGCCGGTCAGCGGCAGCGCGGCCACGGTCTCCAGCCGTTCGGGGAACTTGTAGCGGGCCAGCCCGCGCTCCTCCAGGAACCGCCGTACCGCGCGCAGGTCCAGCTCCTCCCCCGCGCCCGCCTCGGGCACCGCATAGAGGCAGACCGCCTCGCCGTACAGCGGATGCGGCATGGCGACACCGGCCACGTCGGCGATGTCCGGGTGCTGCCGGGCGATCTGCTCCAGTTCCTCGGCGGAGATCTTCTCGCCGCCGCGGTTGATGACGTCCCGCACCCTGCCCTCGACCAGGACATTGCCCCGCGCGTCGAGGCGGACCAGGTCGCCGGTGCGGTAGAAGCCGTCCGGGGTGAAGGAGGAGGCCGTGGCGTCGGCGTTGCGGTAGTAGCCGGCGACGGTGTACGGGCCGCGGGTCAGCAGTTCCCCCATCTCCCCGGCCGCCACCTCGGCGCCGTCCGCGTTCACGACCCGGACCTCGTCGAGCGGGGACGCGGGGGCGCCCTGCGTGCCGTCGGCCGTCGCCACCGGGTCGTCCAGGCGGGTGTAGCAGAGCAGGCCCTCGCTCATCCCGTAGCACTGCTGGACCGTGGCGCCCAGGACCTCGCGCAGGTCCGCGGCCATGTCGGCGGACGGCCGCGCGCCGCCCACCTGGATCACTTCCAGGCTCGACAGGTCGTAGGTCCGCTCGCGGGCCGCGGCGGTCCACTGGAGGGCCAGCGTCGGCACCAGGGTGCTGTGGGTGACCCGCTCGCGTTCGATCAGCTCCAGGGCGTGCCGGGCGCTGGCGGGCGTGGTCAGGACGGCCGTGCCGCCCGCGGACAGGGTGCCGAGCAGGCCGGGGCAGTTCATGACGAAGCCGTGTTCGGCGGGCATCACGACGAGGTTGACGGTGCGTTCGGTGACCCCGGCGAGGACCGTCGCCGTACGGATCATGTAGCCGTAGCCCTCGTGGGTGCGGGCGATGGCCTTGGGCAGGCCGGTGGTGCCGCTGGAGAGCAGGAAGACGGCGGCGTCGTGGGGCGCGGCGCCGGGCACTTCGGGCGGGGGCGGCACCGGGCCGCTCGCGCCGGGCTCCGGGCGGCACAGCTCCGCGAGGTCCACCAGCGTGCCGTCCGCGGCGGCGTCGCCCGGATCCGCGCCGCGGACCAGCAGATGGCGCAGGCCCGGGTGCCGGGCGGCGAGGTCGCGGGCGGTGGTGAGCGCGTCGGACCTGCGGTTGCCGCGTTCGACGGCGAGCGCCACCGGGCGGGTGACGGAGACGATGTGGTCGAGTTCGTGGGCGCGGAACGCCGGGAGGATGAGGACCGGCGGGGCGCCGATCTCCAGCAGGGCGAGCACCAGCACGACGTATTCGGTGCTGTTGGACAGCTGCACGCCCACCCGGTCGCCGGGCCCGATGCCGAGCCCGCGCAGCCGTCCGGCCGCGGCCCGTACGGCGTGGCCGAGTTCCCCGTACGTCGTGCGGCGCTCGCCGTCGACCACGGCGCAGCGGCCGGGGGCGGTGCGGCAGCGCTCGGCGATCCGGGCGCCGACGCGTTCGTCCGTCCACACGCCCGTGGCGCGGTAGCGGGCAGCGCGTTCGGGGTCGATGGCGGGGACCATCGGGTCGAGCGGGGTGCGGGCGCCGGCCGGCTCCGTGATCGTCATGACGGGCTCCCGGCGGGGGCGATGCGCTCGGCCAGCTGGGCGAGCGTGTAGTCCTCCTGGTCCCACAGGTCGATCTCCACGCCGAACCGCTTCTTCAGTTCGAGCTGGAGGTCCGTCGTCTCGACGGAGTCCAGCCCCAGTTCGGCGCGCAGTCTGGCGTCCGGGCCCGCCTCGTCGAGCAGGGCCGCGTCCAGCCCTATGTCCGACAGGGCCCGCAGGACATCGTTCATGGACACAACCGACTCCTTCGCTGCCTTCGATTTCCATGGGGCGGCCGGGCAGGTGCCGTCCGCCGGACCGGCGCCCCGGTGCCACGCCGTACGCGCTCCCGCGCCGTACCGCCCCGTCACTCCGCCTGTTCGCGGCGGGCCAGGCTCTCGGCGAACTCCGCCCACAGCCGCCCGCAGGCACGGGCCGTCTCCGCCAGGGCCGGGAGGCAGTGCGGCGGGACCTCGGCGGCCAGCCGGTCGCCGTCGGCGAGCACGGCCTCCTGGGCGATCAGCAGCCGCAGCAGGGCCCGGCCGGTGTTCGTGGACCGCAGTGCGACGTCCTGCCGCAGGAACGGCAGCCGCTCCAGGGGGACTTCGTGCGGGGTGCCGCGCCGGTGGGCGGCACCGGTGGGCGCCGCGCTGTCCGCGGTGCGGCTGTGCACCTCGATCCGCCGGACGGCCGCGGCAGCCTCGCTCTGCTGTACGGGCAGCAGGTCCCGGCCGTTGCGCAGGCGCCGGCTGACGTCCTGCGCGGTGCCCAGGGAGATGCCCGCCCGCTGGGCGACCTGCCGCAAGGACGCCGTGGGGTCCTCGCGGAGGATCCGCCCGGCGCGCAGCCGCCCCTCGGCCGCACTGGCCGGGCGCACCCGGCCGTCCCGTCCGAGCCGCGCGGTGTTCAACCGCGGACCGTCCGCGCTCGAACGCCGGCGCAGCCCGGCGATGGTCTTCGCGGACAGCCCGGCGACCTCGGCCAGCGACCGGTCCGAGCAGTACGGGAAGTCCCGCAGGATGCGCCGGGCCGCGGCCTTGCGGTCCGCCGTGGTCAGCGGCAGCCCGTGTGCGGCGTTGGTCCGTACGGCGTGCACGAACCCCTCGTTCTCCGTACCGCGGAAGAGTTCGGCGCTGATCTCGGACCCGCCGCGCAGGATCATCGCCCGGACCCGGTGGGCGCCGTCGAGGACCCGCATCGTGGCGCGGTGCACGAAGATCGGCGGCAGGCCAGCCGGGTCCGCCTCGGCGAGCGCCCGTACGTGTGCCACGTCGCAGCCCGCGAGCCGGGGCGAGCCCGACAGGTCCAGCGCGCTGATGCGCACGGTCACCGGCTCGCGCCAGGCCGGGGGTGGTGCCGGCAGGTGGGTGCGCACCTCGTCGTCCACCGGCCCGGACCCGGACACGAGCTCGGATACAGACTCGGACACGCACCCGGTCACCGGTCCGGCAGCGGAGCCGGGCAGCGGCCCGCCCGGCAGTGCCTCTTCCCAGGGTTCCCAGGGCATCGGTCGTCTCTCTTCCTTCCCCCCTCGCGCTCCCCGCCGCTACCGGCCGAGGTCCGCGACGGCGGACGCCAGCGGTGCCGGGGCTCCGCCGTTCAGCTCGGCCAGCGACTCGTCCAGCGCGTCGACGAGGTAGTCCACCTGGGAGGGCGTGAGCCGGGGGTGGCACGGCAGGTTGAGGTGCTGGTCGAACCACAGGCGTTCGGCGACCGGGCACTCGCCGCGCAGGTGGCCGCGGTGGCGCCACTCGGGCAGCAGGTGCTGCGGGAAGTAGCGCAGCTGGATCTCGACTCCCCTGCGGTCGAGACCCAGTACGAGCTGGTCGCGCAGTTCCTGGCGGTCGGCGAAGCAGGTGTACAGGTGGTACGCGTGCTCGCTGTGCGCGGGCGCCGACTGGGCCCGCACGAACGGGTAGCGGGAGATCACCTCGTCCAGCCGGGCGGCGATCGCGCGCCGGGTGGCGCCGGTGGCCGCCAGCCGGCCGAGCTGGACCTGTCCGACGGCCGCGGCGGCCTCCGACATCGTCGCGTTCGTACCGGCCCGGCGCAGCCGCCGTACGGAGTCGCTGTAGACGGGCGTGGCGTACTTCATCCACGGCAGGACGATCGGCTCGACCGTGTCGCTCAGGTCGGACCGCACGATCTCGGCGTCGATGTCGTTGGAGCGCAGCCGGTCCAGCCGTACGGCCCAGTCGTCCCGGTCGCAGGTGACCATGCCGCCCTCGCCGAGGGTGGTGATGTTCTTGGCGTTCTGGAAGCTGAACGTGGCGATGTCGGCCAGGGCCCCGGGGACCCGCCCCCGGTAACGGGCCCCCAGCGCGTGCGCGCAGTCCTCCAGGACGAGGAAGCCGTACCGCCGGGCCAGCGCCATGATCGCGTCCATCTCGGCCGGGCAGCCGCCGTAGTGCACCAGCAGCAGGGCCTTGGTGCGCGGGGTGACCAGCGCCTCGACGGCGGACGCGTCGATGTTGAGGGTGTCCGGGTCGACGTCGCAGAACCGTACCCGTACGTCGTAGTCGAGCAGCGGCTGCACGGTCGCCTGATAGGTCTGCGGAGTGGCGATCACCTCGTCGCCGGGTTCCAGGTCGAGCATGCGGATGGCCAGTTCCAGGGCCACCGTTCCGCTGGTGACGGAGATCGCGTGCTTGCTGCCGACCGTTTCGGCGAAGGAGCGCTCGAAGCGTTCCCGCCGGCTGCCCATCGACAGCGGCGTGTCCTCGTGGATGAGTTCCTTCAGTACGGACACCTCGGCCTCGGCCAAGATGCTGCCCCGCTTTCCCCAGGGCACGACATAGCTCCGGTCCATCAGATCCCCCAGCTGGTCTCGGGCACAGCGGTCGGTTGCCGCTTCCATGACAGTCGAGAGCCGGGTGTTAATGAAGGGTCAGCGGAGGTCAGTAAGGTCAGTTAGGTCAGAACGGCGGGCCGTCGGCGGGCGGAACCGGTCGGCGTGCGCAACCGGTCGGCGTGCGGGGCGGGGCCGTGTGGCGCCTGTCCCCCGGCCCTGCCGGGAGCTGACCGGACGGGACGGGCGTGCCCGCCGAGGTGCGGCGGGCACGCCCGTGGAGCTCAGTGCGCGGTCAGCGGCGGCCGGTTCACCGTCCGCCGCCGCCCCCGATCGTCGGCAGGTAGCGCGGCGCCTTCCAGGCGTCCAGCCGGTGTTCCACCGCGGCCCCCAGCGACAGCAGCTTGCCGTCCTGGTGGTTCCCGGCCGTCAGGAGCACACCGACGGGCAGTTCGCCCACGGACCCGGCGGGCACCGACAGCGACGGGTAACCCGCCACGGCCGCGGGCGTGGAGGACGGGATCACGTCGTTGTCGCCCCGTGCGCAGTCGGTCGTCCAGGCGGGCGGGTTCGTCGGCGCGGCGATGGCGTCCAGCCGGTGGGCGGCCAGGGTCTCGTCGATGGACCGCCGGGAGAGGTCCTTCAGCTCGGCGCGCATGGCGCGGTACTTCGGGTCGGTGGTGGGCGGCGCGGCGAGCGCCTGCTCGAACAGCTCCTGCCCGGGGAAGCAGGTCTGCTCGGCCGGGTGGCTCCGGGTGAACTCGATGAGCCCGGCCAGATCACGGGGCCCCTTGCGGGTGGCGAGGTAGGCGTCGATGTCCCGGTGGAACTCGCTCAGCAGGGCCGGGAACTCCAGCTCGGCGATGCGCTTCTGGTACGGGGGTGTCACCTCGACCACCTGGGCTCCCGCCGCGCGCAGCTTCGCCGCCGTACGGGTCATCAGGGCGTCCACCTCGGGGCCGAGCTCCGGCAACCGCCACAGCCCGATCCGCTTGCCACGCAGGCCACCGTTGCGCCGCGCCTCGTCCGTACCCGCCGGGGAAAGTCCGTGCCGCGTACCGTCACCGCTGAGCGCCGCGAGGGTGAGCGCCACATCGGTCACGTTGCGGGCCATCGGCCCCGCGGTGTCCTGCTCGGCGGAGATCGGCACCACGCCGTCCCCGCTGACCACCCCGAGGCTGGGCTTGAGGCCGGCCACCCCGTTCATCCCGGCCGGGCACACGACCGAGCCGTCCGTCTCGGTGCCGATTGCCACCTGCGACAGCGACGCGGCGAGCGCGGCGGCCGAACCGGAGGACGACCCGCACGGGTTGCGGTCCAGCACGTACGGATTGCGGGTCTGCCCGCCCACCGCCGACCACCCCGACGTCGGCTTGGTCGAGCGGAAGTTGGCCCACTCCGACAGGTTGGTCTTGCCGAGGATCACCGCGCCGGCCTCGCGCAGCCGGGTCACCAGGGCGGCGTCGGCGTCGGGCGGGCTGCCGGCGAGCGCGAGCGAGCCGGCCGTGGTGGGCAGGCCGCGGGTGTTCACGTTGTCCTTGAGCAGGACGGGGATGCCGTCCAGCGGCCCCAGCGGGTCGCCGCGCCGGTGCCGGGCGTCGCTGGCGGCGGCCTGGCGCAGGGCCGTCGGATCGGTCCGCAGCACCGCGTTGATCTTCGGGTCGACGGTCTTGATGCGGTGCAGGTAGGCGCGGGTCAGCGCCGAGGACGTGAGGGAACCGTCATCCATGCGGTCCTGCAGCTCCGGGATCGTCACGGTGTCGAGATCGACTCCGAGTCCGGCGGCCGGGCCCGCGGGCGCCGCGGTGCCGCCGGGTTCGGCGGCCTCGGCGCGCGGCTGCGGTGCGCCCGTGACAAGGGAACCCGTGACCAGGACGGCAATCAGTGCGGCAACTCTCCTTTTCACCATGCGGGGTAGCGGACTACACGCGGCACATCCGGCGCAAGGGCCAAGGCACGTTCGCACGTCCCTCCCGCCGCTGCCCCCTGCACCGGCGTTCGCGCTAGTGCTGTGACCGAGAAGGTTCGCCGGTTTGGCGGTTGGGGCGGTTGGATGGGAGGCAACGTCTGTTCCGACCGCTGGAGGTGTGGTGGCCGAGCCTGTGCGGGTGCGCAGACTGACCGATCAGGAAGGGCAGAAGCTGCAGCAGATCGTGCGCCGGGGCAGTACCAGCTCGGTGCGCTATCGCCGGGCGATGATGCTGCTGGCGTCCGCCGGCGGAAACCGCGTTCCGGTGATCGCCCAGCTGGTCCAGGCCGACGAGGACCCGGTGCGAGAGGTGATCCACCGGTTCAACGAGATCGGCCTGGCCTGCCTGGACCCTCGATGGGCGGAAGGCCGTCCCCGCCTGCTCACCCCGGATGACGAGGACTTCGTCATCCAGACGGCCACCACCCGCCCCACCAAGCTCGGCCAGCCCTTCACCCGCTGGTCGATCCGCAAACTCGCCGTCTACCTGCGCCGCGGGCACGGACGTGTCATCCGTATCGGCCGTGAAGCCTTACGGTGTCTGCTCCTGCGCCGCGGCATCTCCTTCCAGCGCACCAAGACCTGGAAGGAGTCCCCGACCCCGAACGCGACGCCAAGCTCGACCGTATCGAGCAGGTACTGGAACGCTTCCCGGACCGGGTCTTCGCCTTCGACGAGTTCGGTCCCCTCGGGATCCGCCCCACCGCAGGCTCCTGCTGGGCTGAACAGGGCAAGCCCGACCGCCTGCCGGCGGCCTACCGCCGCACCCACGGAGTCACCTACTTCCACGGCTGCTACTCCGTCGGCGACGACACCCTGTGGGGCGTCAACCGCCGCCGCAAAGGCACTGCCAACAGCCTGGCCGCACTGAAGTCGATCCGCACCACCCGACCCGACAGCGCCCCGATCTACATCATCCTGGACAACCTCTCCGCCCACATCCGAACCACACGGTGCAGACCCGGGCCTTGCACCGCTACCTGCGCTGGCGCAATGCCAACGCCCGCCACCCCGACGTACTCACCGCACAACGCCGAGAACGTGCCCGCATCCGCCGCGAGAAAGGCATCCGCTGGGGCGGCAGACCACTACAGACTGCGGCCTGACCGCCGAACCCGGTGACCGGAAACGATCAACGGTTGCTCAGCTATCGGCAACTTCCGGTCGGGAGGTAGTGAGAGGTCGGGAGTGGTGAGAGAGGGAGTAGCCGACGTCAAGCACGTGGTGGGATTACGGCCTGGCCCCGTGCCCGGTGCCGCTTCGCGTACGACCAGGTCACCGCGGTCATCAGGACCGGGATGGCGAACAACGGGGCGAAGGTGAAGCCCCAGACGGTCTGTGCCGTACCGCTCGACATGTACGTCTGGCTCTCGACGGTGAAGGCGACCACGAGCTGCCACAGTGCCACCAGGACCAGGACGGCCGACGTGGTCCAGGCCAGCGCGGCGAGGGTCCGGGGGCGCAGCGGCCGCCACCGGTCACTGACGAGGAGCAGCGGGAACAGGGCGGCCAGCTCGGTGAAGACGGAGAGGCCGACGACGTACGCGACGCCCCAGCCCGGAATGTCGAAGACGTCCCGCAGGACCTGGTCGCTGTAACCGACATAGACACCGGATGCCATGGCAACGCGCCACAGGCCGGAGGGGACAGCGCACAGGGCGATGGCGTGGGCGGCGCGGCGGACCCAGACAGGCGCGGCGGGAATAGGAGCGGTTGCTGTGGTCATGATCTACATGCTGGTCGTGGACACGGCAGCCGTGCGTCGTCCGCGAGGGCGGACGGTCTCCGCCGTACGGCGGAGGGCGGACCCGCTGAGGGAAGACCTGAGTGGGGGTTCAATCGCCGGACAGGCTGGGTTTTCCAGCCTGTCCGGCGATTGAGGACATCACGACCAACACCGGTGACGTTCCCGGTCACAGCACTAGGCTCCCGGCCCCGGGTGTGGTCAGCCCCCTCGCAAACCAGGGGGCCCGGAGTGAACACGGGCCCCGGGCTCCCAGGCTCCTAGCGTCTGACGTTGTACGACACCAAAGCGGCGGCCCCGGCGGCCCGGCCGTCTCCTCCCCGCCGGGAGTCCGCAAGGCAATGAAGGAGGTCGGCCCGCGCTACGACATCATCGGCTTCGCCCCACGCTTCGTCGGCCGCAGCACGCCGCTGGACTGCCGCTGGCCCGTCGGCACGCACTTTGCGTCGGCCGGTCTGAGCCGGGCGGGCTTCGAGCTACCTGGGCTACTCGTACGGCTCGTATCTGGGCACCGTCTACACGCAGATGTTCCCCGGTCGCCACGACCGGATGGTGCTCGACGGGTCAAAACTTCACGATCAACACCTCTGACTCCAGGTCCACCGCATCATTCAAGAAACCATCGCCACTTCCACCGGCCACCGTTGAAGGACAACGCCACCACTGCCCCACGCACAACCTCATCGCGTCCACGAGCCCCGGGCGGGCCGCCGGCAGCGGGCTCACGCGCACGGACGCCCGTGTGCAGGTCGTCGCGCTTGCGAGGCCGGTGGGAACCGGCGACGCGCGCAACTTCGCGATGAACGAGGTGGCCGCCGACTGGCTGACCACCTCGGACGACGATGACGTACTCCCGCGCAGTCGTTGTCCGTGCGCCTCCGCTACGCACAGGAGCACGATCTGGGCTGGTGCGCAGGTTGATCTCTGCAGACCTTCACCCCGACCGCTCTATCACTACCTGGCGCTGCTCAACTCCGCCCAGTTTTCGTGCACCTGGCGATAAGGCGTGGTTCGAGGTCCGGGATGGCGGGGAAGGTGAGGGATTCCTCGGTTCGCCGGGCGAGGCCCTGGCGGGGTGTCAGGCGGAAGTAGTCGTCCCGAGCCTGCCGCTGTTCGGGGGTGTCGGCCTGTTCGAGGTCGCTCATCGACCGGGAGGTGGCGGCCATGGACCGGGTGCGGTCGCGGCGGCGGTCCTCGTACGTCCGCAGGGCGAGCGGCAGATCGTCGCACGCGCCGGGCTCGGCCAGGGTGTGGGCCAGGACCACGGCGTCTTCGACGGCCATGCCGGCCCCTTGGCCGAGGGTGGTCAGCATGGGGTGCGCGGCGTCGCCGAGCAGGGGGACGGGGCCCCTGTCCCCAGCGTTCCAGGAAGGTGCGGTCGCGGGAGGGTACGGCGGGGATGTCCCCGGCCGGGGTGGCCTCGATGACGGCCCGTACCTCGTCGGCCCAGTCCGCGTAGGCCCGGGTGATCTCGTCCTTGGTGCCGTCCCAGGCGTGTGAGTGGGCGGTGGGCATGGTCTTGGTGCCCCACCAGTAGGCATGGCCGTGGCCGATGTCGATGAGGTCGAAGCGCTGTCCGCTGCCCCAGTAGTGGCGCACGCTGCCCGGGGGGAAGGCGGGGTGGTCGAACGGGACGATGCCGAGCCAGCAGACGTAGCCGCTGTCGTGGGATGCCTCCGGGCCGACGAGCTGGGCGCGGATGGCCGAATGGAATCCGTCGGCGCCGATGAGGAGGTCGCCGTGCGCCGTGCGCCCGTCCGCGAAGCGGACGGTGGCGCCCGTGTCGTCGGGCACGGTCGCGATCCCCCTCGGCACCGGCACGGTAGGCGGCTTCCTCCTCGACAAACGCAAGGCAGGAAGCAGGCTCGTGACACTCCGTGTGCCCCCCTCGCCACCAGTGACCCGCGCGTAGTCCTCAAGGATCTCGCGGATCAGCCGGTTGAGGGCCCAGCCGTCGGCGACGAGATGGTGCACCTTGACCTGCAGATGCGTGACGTCCGGACTCTCCACCAGCAGCGTGGATTCGACCAGGGCGCCGCTGTCCGTGAGCGACAGCAGCGTCGCCAACGAGCGCCGGATCCACGCGGCGCACGCGACGTCGGGTTCGGGCTCCTGCGCGAGGTCCACCCTGCGAACCGGGAAGCCGCCCTCCCCCGCCACCCACTGAAAGGGCGTTCCCGCCCTTTCACCGAACCGCAGCTGGAACGCCTCGTGCCGATACAGCACACCTTCGATGCACCCGGCGAGCGCATCGAGATCGATCCCGCCCCGCAGCCGTTCGTGGATGACGACGTTGAACTGCGGCGATTGCGGGGCCTGAGAACTGGCGGCCCAAATATCGCGTTGGTTACGCCGTCAGCGGGCTTTGCCCATGCAGCGGGTTCTGCGCACGGTCGTTCACCTGCGCTTGTGTCTCCGGGAGGGTCGCTCCAGCAACCGCGGTTCTCTTCATGGCGCGGATCATGCCGCCTCGCGACTGGGCAAACCCCTTGATTCTGTGGCGAAAACAGCACCTGTCGTGGCGGGAATGGCATCTTTCGTCCCGGCGCCGGCCGACCGGCCGACCGGCCTGCGGGAGAACCCCGGGGGCCGGAGAAAGCCCGGACCGCACCATGGGTTGTGTCGGGCGGCGAGGTCGGCCTGGTCCGCATGGGCCCGGCCGGCTACCTGACACCTTTCGAGGAACAGGCCGGGAGCGGCCCTGCTTGCGTAGCCGAGTCCGTCGGGGCGAGCGTAAACGGCGCCCAGAGCGAGGAGTTGCCGGGGAAGGGGACCGATGCACCGGAATAGCCGTCATCGTCACCAGCGGCAGGAGGACCGGCATCGGCGGCGGTGACCGCATACCGCTTCGCGCGAAGGCGCCGCGACGATCACCGCCGGGCAGATGCCCCTGACGCCCCTGGGCCGAATTTGAAAGCTCGCCTACAAAGTCAGTGGGCCTCTTCCGGAATATCTGAAGGGAGTGTAAAACTCGCAGATCTCACCCGGCGCTATCGAACAGGTCGGGCGCCGGCCCCTACGACGGGAGACCGATCCCCCATGTTGAATCCGGTACGCCGCAGAGTGCGGACGGCCGCACTCGCGCTTTCGGCCATCGCGGCCCTCGCCATCGGCGCGACCGCCCCGACCGGCGCGGCAGCCGCCACCGCTCCCGCTCCCGCTCCCGAGAAGCAGGGACCGACCTCGGTGGCCTACGTCGAGGTGAACAACCACAGCATGCTCAACGTGGGCAAGTACACCCTCGCCAACGGCGGCGGCAACGCCTTCGACGTCGCCGTGATCTTCGCAGCGAACATCAACTACAACACGGACACCAAGAAGGCGTACCTGCACTTCAACGAGAACGTACAGCGCGTCCTTGACAACGTTGCCACCGAGGTTCGGCCGTTGCAGCGGAAAGGCATCAAGGTCACCCTCTCGGTGCTCGGCAACCACCAGGGCGCGGGCTTCGCCAACTTCCCGTCACAGCAGGCGGCTTCGGCGTTCGCGAAACAGCTGTCGGACACCGTGACCAAGTACGGCCTGGACGGCATCGACTTCGACGACGAGTACGCCAAGTACGGCACCAACGGCACCGGCCAGCCCAACAGCAGCTCGTTCGTGCACTTGGTGACGGCGCTGCGCGCCAACATGCCGAACAAGATCATCAGCCTCTACAACATCGGCCCGTCCGCGTCGCGCCTCTCGTACGGCGGCGTCAACGTCTCCTCCAAGTTCGACTACGCCTGGAACCCGTACTACGGCACCTGGCAGGTCCCCGGCATAGCACTCCCCAAGTCGAAGCTCTCACCGGCGGCTGTAGAGATCGGCCGGACCTCACAGAGCACGACCGCCGGCCTCGCCCGCCGCACCGTCCGCGAAGGCTACGGCGTATATCTCACATACAACCTCGACGGCACCGACCGCAGCGCCGACGTCTCCGCGTTCACCAAGGAGCTGTACGGCAGCGACGCCGTGTACACGCCCTGAGGCAATCGCACGACCCGGTTGCACGGAGCCCTCGCGGGCACACCACGAGACCGTCAACGACGCCACCGGCATCCTCACCGGCGTGCGGAAGGTGGCCGAGCTGGTGCGCGAGCACCAGCTCGGCCACCACGTTTCTGCAAACGCCCATGCTGCCCGGGGTTCCGCTCGGCGGGTACGCCAGCACCCACCGCATGACCAACGCGCTGGAGCGGCGCCCGGCCATCTCCCTCGCCGACGGCGTGCGGCGGTACGCACGGTGGCTGGACAAGCATCCGCGGACCGTACCCGAGCAGTGGCAGAGCCCGGAAGATCACCCTGCAGGGGCCTGAGCCCGGACGACCACCCGGTAGAGACCTGGATGACCGGCGGGCGCCCGAGGTGGGTCATGCGCCACACGGTCCGCCGCATCACCCTGGTTCCCCGTACTTGGCCGCACCCCGTCGAGCCGGTGCAAGTGGCCGGCCAGTCCAAGCCCGTACGCATCCGGCTGCAGCCGCACGGCGTGCGTCTCGCCCCTGCCGCTCTGAGCCAAGCGCTTGGATGAAGTCCCTTACTGATGCGCAGGGCCGGTTTCGTTGCTGGGGCATGGCCTGGCCGACGGCCTCGCCGAGGGAGTCGGTGCCGACCTGGGCACGCTGAGGGAGAGCCCGCGTACTTCGCTGCCGCCAGACCAGCCCGATGTCGTTCAACTCCGGGCTGCGCTCGGCACGGAGGCTTCCGGGCGCGGCGTCCCCACCAAGGAAGGTCCGCCCGACACAGTCGACTTCGACGGGGCGAACTTCGGCGATCAACACGTATATCGACGGTATCCCAAAGATCGGGGCCTCGAAGATCATGAAGCCAGCCAACCAGGTCCCCGCCTCGGCCGTCGCGCTCCTGATCTCCTTGCTTGATCAGTTGCTCCCGTCCGACGCTGCTTCGCAGACAGAAGGCATGGAGGCGGTGGGGCGTCGTCGCCGGGCGCCCCACCGCCTGCAAGTCCTTCCCGCGAGGCCGCGCCGGACCGCGGCTTCGGCATCATGGGCATGCGCGAACGCGCCCACTCCGTCGGCGGCGAGCTACGTGCCGGGCCCCGCGCCGGAGGCGGCGCCCGTGGGAGCCGCCTCCGCAGGCCGCGGGGGTGCACCGCTGTCGATCTTGGGTGCGGGTGAGGGCCGGGTATGGACTCTGAATCACCTGATGATGAGTGGGACGACGAGGACGAGGTCGACGAGCTTCCTTGCCTGATCGACTGCGACGAGTGCGGGAGGGTGATGGAGCCGATCCTGTTCGATCCCGGCGACGACCCGCTGATCACGGTGGTGACCGACCCGTCCCGTCGGCGGTGTATCCGGAGGCGTCCGAGCGCAACGGCAAGTGAACGGTGATGGTCTGTTCGGCCGCCTGCTTCGACGCGATCCGCGAGCGGTTTCGGCCGCCGACGCCCGAGGCGGAGCAGTGGGCGATCGCTGTCGCCCGGGCGGTGTGGAACCACCCGGGCGAACACCTCATGCCGCAGCGGCTGCGGGAAATGAGGGCCTGTCACCGGAGCAGGTGTCGGCCGGTGTCGCCTATCTGCGCAAGCGCCTGCAGAGCGAGTCCGGGCCCGACGGAAGGACACCACCGAAGTGATCAGGCAGGCTGTGCCATCACGTAGCCGTGGGCGACATCGCGGCGTTCGGCGGGCCGGGCCTGGCGGCGGGTCAGCCGTCGTGTCATCAGGGGGATGCAGGCCCAGGTGATCAGTGCTTCGCTCATCTCGGGCAGCCGTTCGTGATCGCGGCAGTGGCACCGGGCCCGTAAGATCCACGACCACGACCGTTCCACCGCCCAGCGGCGCGGCAAAATGACAAACCCCCTGCTTCCGGGCGGGCACGTACCGTTGACACGGTGATGTCCAGGTACCTCTTCGCGCACCCGGGCCACGCCTGCGGCTGCGAGTGGGATGAGACCTGGCGCATGGTCCGGACACCCGGCACCGAGCCCGGAGCCGTCCCGGTCACCGCCCTGCGGCACCCGGCCGCCGCGGTGACCGCCGCCGGCATCCCCAACCCCGAGACAGGAGCACCCGCGACCTGGGCAGCCTGAAACCCGTTCGCTTCGAAGCCCCGCCTCCGGCCGCGCCGGAAGCGGGGCTTCTTTCGTGTCCGGACTCGGCACCTGCAATGCGCTATGTGGGGCGCGGCTGTTCATCGGATCGTTCGCTGGATCCACGGGCCGGCAAACTCTGCTGCAGCTCAGAAGAAGGTCTTGTCCCAGTCGTCGGTGACAAGCGCACGGACTGCATGGGCGAAGCCAGTTGCGACGTGTTGGATGCCTGCGTCTCCGGCGAGGTAGACGTCGCCGCTGTCGGCCAGCAGAACGGCTTCCTGGGTGTCGGTGGCTGTTCCAGCCAGTAATACGGGGCGGCCGATGCGCTTACCGAAGATGCGCACACTCCTCGGCAGCGAGTGCGCCGAGTCCATCGTCTCCTCCACTGATGTCGTGAGGAACGTCTCGCCGAAACGGTACGACCAGGTCACGGTGAACTCGCCGTATGCTTCCAGGAACTCCCGGACTTCCGAAGTGAACTCGAAGCCCTCCTCCGTGTACCGCTGACGGGCCTGCTCGATATCCAGAGGGTGGACCTCGAAACGCGCTCTGCCTGCCAGGGAACTCCGCAGTTCTTCGATTTCCTTCCGTTCGGCCTCCCCGCTCATCCCGTCAGGACCTCTCCTCCGAAGTCAGGCACCCATGTCTGGCAGTTGGCGCACATGTTGAACTTCTTTCCCTTGGGGTCGACGGTCACCGAGTCGATGTCCTTGGGGCCAGCGCCGTCCTTGATCGCGTTGGTGAACATCCGTGGTTCGGCGCAGCCCCCTGGCGGGCCCTTGAGCACGACCTTCTCGTTCCGGCCGGCGGCCTGGGGCCGGGAACCGCCGGGCAGGCCCGCGTGCTCGCGGCCGAGGACCGCGCGCCAGTTGCGCTTGGACAGGCGAGGCCACAGCCAGACGGTGAGGACAAAGAGTGCTACCGCGAAAAGGACGGCCAGGAGCAGCACATTCTTGCTGGTCAGACCCATGTGGCGCTTTCTTACGGGCGGCCGGTCAGCCGGGCCGCGAGTGTCGCCCCAAGTCCTGGCACACCGTCGTACAGGGCCCAAAAAGTCCACAGGTCGCGACGACTCGCACTCGCACGTTCTCTCGACCGGGGCGACGGGGAAACAATGTCTGACAGGCTGGACGGCGAAAAGTCCGGGGCGGTTGTGTGGCGTTTGCCACACCGACCACGCGGCCCCGCCCGGAAGTGGTGCCGCCTTGGGTGGCACAGCTGGCTGCATGCGCCGGCGGAGGTCTTGCCGGACACCGTGAGCGCCCTGGCTGCGGCCTTTTCCATAGTCGTCGGCATCCCGCCCTGATGCCTGCCACGGGCCCGAACGAAGTAAGCGCCACGCCTGGGGCGGCCGTCTTGCTGCTCCTGGGCGTATCGCGGACCGCCGGAAACTCAGCCCTACTCGGCCACCCGCAATCCGAGGCCGTCCATGCGCAGCGTCGGATGGCTCTTGCGGCGGCACGCGGCGCGGCAGCCCCGGGCCGGTCCAGCCAGCCGCCGCCACGCGCTTTCTTAGAATTCAGTGCTTTCCTGTGTTCGCCTTTGGTTAGTTTTCCGCCTCGCGCCGCGCCACGCGGCACGGTCCTAAGGAGCCCTGCCATGACCACGCCCGTCCCGTCCGCCTCTTCCGCCGCCTCTCCTTCCTCCGCTTCTTCCGCCCCCGCGCCCGTCGTCGCCGTCGCCTATCACTCGGGCTTCGGTCACACCGCGGTGCTCGCCGAGGCGGTGCGCGACGGCGCCGCCGACGCCGGGGCGACCGTCC
>NZ_JOCQ01000040.1 GCF_000720725.1 Streptomyces rimosus subsp. rimosus | reverse complement strand
GCCGGGCGGGGACGCGTCAGGCGGCGCGGCAGCCGGGGCGGGCGGCGCGCGTCAGCCGGGCTGCCCGTAGCCGCGCAGCCGGTCGCCGGCCGCGGCGACCTGTTCCGCCGTCAGCAGGGCGGGTTCGCGGCCGGGCAGCGAGCTGGCGGCGAGCCAGACGCGGCACATCCACTCCAGCTGGGCGGTGCGGTCGTACGCCTCGTCAAGGGTGTCGCCGTACACGATGGTGCCGTGGTTCCGCAGGAGGCAGCCGGTGCGGTCGTGCAGTGCGGCGAGCATGTTCTCGGCCAACTCTTCGGTGCCGTACAGGGCGTACGGTGCGACGCGGACGGGGCCGCCGAGGGCCGCGGTCATGTAGTGCACCGGCGGGAGTTCGGTGACGAGGGTGGAGACGGCGGTGGCGTGTGCGGCGTGGGTGTGCACGACGGCGCGGGCGCCGGTGGCGCGGTAGACGGCCAGGTGCATGGGCAGCTCGCTGGTCGGCCGGAGCGTGCCGCGGGCGGGGCGCCCGTCGAGGCCGACCGCGGTGAGGTCGCCGGGCCCGAGCCGGTCGTAGGGGACGCCGCTGGGCGTGACCAGGACGAGGTCGCCGACGCGCGCGGAGACGTTGCCGGAGGTGCCGACGACCAGCCCGTCGGCGACCATGCGGCGGGCGGTGGCGACCAGCTCGTCCCAGGCGCGTTCGATGGCTTCCCGGTCCGTCATGCGTGGGCCCTCCGGAGTGCTGTGCGGGCGCGGCCCCGGCGGCGTGCGCGGGGGTGGTGCGCGGGTGGCTGCCGACACCGTACGGGCCGGGCGCGGTGCCGTGGGGCGGACCCCCGCCTTCCGGTATCCCCCATGTCGGACCGGTGACACCTGGAGAGGGATTGACCGAGCATCGACCGCCTTGTACGGATCACCCGGTACTCTTCCGGAGATTTGTCATGCACGTAGCCATGCCTGCACGCAGCAGTTCCCGTATGTGCCGTCATCCTGGGGAGATCCGGGGGGAACCATGGCCCGTGACCACGATCACCAGCCCGACGCGCCGCGCCCGCCGCGCGCCCCGCAGCACCCGCCGCGCGCGAGACGCCGCCGTCTCACCGCCGCCTCGCTCGCCCTCGGCGCGCTGACCGCGGTTCTGTACACCGCCGTGCCCGAGCCGCCCGCCGCCGAGGCCGCCGGCAAGCCGCTCGGCCACGACATCTCCTCCCACCAGGGCGCGGTCGACTGGCGGGACGTACGGGCGAAGGGCGGCCGGTTCGTCTACGTCAAGGCCACCGAGTCGGACTGGTACCGCAATCCGCACTTCTCCCGGCAGTACCGCGGCGCGCGCAAGGCCGGGATACTGCGCGGCGCCTACCACTTCGGGGTGCCGAACGCGTCCTCCGGTACCGCGCAGGCCCGGCACTTCCTGCGCCACAGCGGCGGATGGAAGCCGGACGGCCGGACGCTGCCGCCGGCCCTCGACATCGAGCACAACCCGTACCACCCGCAGCAGGCGTGCTTCGGGATGAGCGGCGCCGCGCTGGTCCGGTGGATCCGCGGGTTCAGCAACGAGGTGCTGCGGCAGACCGGGCGGCGCCCGGTGATCTACACGACGGCGCGGTGGTGGAACGGCTGCACCGGCGGCAGCCGGGCGTTCGCCGCCACCCACCCGCTGTGGCTGGCGAACTGGCACAGCACGCCCGGGAAGCTGCCGGCCGGCTGGGCGTACCCGAGCTTCTGGCAGTACGCGAACCACGGCGCGCTGCCGGGCGACCAGAACAAGTGGAACGGCACGGCCGCGCAGCTCCGGCGCTTCGCCCGGGGCTGAGACACGGACCGGGACGGAGCTGCGACGCGGGACCGGAACGGGTCGGGACGCGGGGCGCCCGGTCCCCGGGCATATGCCACCCGGCCCCGCTACGCCTGGGGCGCACGGGGCTCCCGTACTGATGCGTACGGGGTCCACGTGACGCCTCGGGCGCCTCCGCGCTACCCCTGCGGAGGCGTCACCGCGGCGCCCGGCCCAGTTCACCTTCCGTTCACCCGTCGTCCGTACGGTCCCGAGCGTTACTGACCATCGAACTGATTGCCTGGGTGAATGGAACACATCACGCTTCTCATCGGGATCGTGATCGTCACGGCCTTGGTGTTCGACTTTACGAACGGCTTCCACGACACGGCCAACGCCATGGCCACCACCATTTCCACCGGGGCGCTCAAGCCCAAGGCAGCGGTGGCGATGTCGGCGGCCCTCAACCTGCTCGGCGCGTTCCTGTCCGTGGAGGTCGCCAAGACCATCTCCGGCGGCATCATCGACGAGACCGCCGGCATCAGACCAGAAGTGATCTTCGCCGGACTGGTCGGCGCCATCGTCTGGAACCTCGTCACCTGGCTGGCCGGGCTCCCCTCCAGTTCCTCGCACGCCCTCTTCGGCGGTCTGATCGGCGCGACCCTGGTGTCCGTCGGCACGAACGGCGTGCACGGCGACGCCGTGGTCATGAAGGTCCTCATCCCGGCCGTCGCGGCGCCGATCGTGGCCGGCCTGGCCTCGATGGCCGCGACCCGGCTGACGTACCGGCTGGCCCGCGACCGTGCCGAGGAGGACACCGCCAAGGGCTACCGCGCCGGGCAGATCGCCTCGGCCGCGCTGGTCTCCCTCGCCCACGGCACCAACGACGCCCAGAAGACGATGGGCGTGATCACCCTCGCGCTGATCACCGGCGGCGTCGTGGCGCCGCACGCCGACCCGCCGCTGTGGGTCATCGCCTCGGCGGGCCTGGCCATCGCGCTCGGTACATACCTGGGCGGCTGGCGGATCATCCGCACGATGGGCAAGGGCATCACCGACATCCAGCCGCCGCAGGGCTTCGCCGCCCAGACCGGCGCGGCGGCCACCATCCTGGCCTCCTCCCACCTCGGTTTCGCGCTCTCCACCACCCAGGTCTGCTCCGGCTCCGTCATGGGCTCCGGGCTGGGCCGCAAGGGCGGCGTGGTGCGCTGGTCCACGGCGGGCCGGATGGCCGCCGCCTGGGTCCTGACGCTGCCGGCCGCCGGGCTGGTCGCGGCGGGCGCCGCGCTGCTGGCGGACCAGGGCGACTGGGGCATCGCGGCCGTCGCCGTGCTGGCGCTCGCCGTCTGCGGCGTGATCTGGATGCTCTCCCGGCGCAAGCCGGTGGACCACAGCAACGTCAACGAGGGTCCGGCGGCGGAGCCCGCCGGTGTCGTCACCGCCGCCCTCCAGGCCGTCGCCCCGCCGCCCGCCGGCCCGGTCGCCACCGAGCCCGCGACGGCCCCCGCGATCCCCGCGCCCGCGATGGCCGAGGCCCGGCTCACCGACCCGGTCGGCGCGGCCCCGGTGATCGCCGACCCGGTGACCGCCGATCCCGTGGCCGCCCACCCGCACGGAACACACGGAACGCACGAGAAGCACGGGACCAAGCGCCGCGCCAAGGCCGGCTCGGCCGCCGGCTGACCCGGCACCGTACGGCCCCCACGCCTACCCCGGCTCCCCCGGCCTCCCCGGCTTCCACGAAGGAACGAGAACGCAATGAGCATCGACTGGGCAGCGCTCGGCCAGGTCTTCGGCGTCACGCTGGTCGTGACGGTCGGCATCGTGGGCCTGTTCACCCTCGGCATCGTCGGCACGTCCCGCAAGCCGCACCAGGAGGGCGAGGCGGTGGCCGCCGCCGGTCCCGGCGGGGCGGCTCGGGCCGGTGCGTACGCCTGCTTCGCGCTGTGCGCGGCGGCCGTGGCGTACGGCATCTACCTGATCGTCGCCGCCTGACCGGCACCGGCACGGCGCCCCGTCGTCGTATACCAGGGCGACCGGGGTGCCCCGTCCGCCCGGCGCCGGGCACCGGCTCTGTGTCCTTGGACACAGCCGTCAGCACGCCCCCGCGCCGCAGGTCAAGCGCGAGTTGACGGGCTTCGCGGAGCGTGGTGGACTGCCGGAGCCAATCGGCGACAGATGAGGAAGTCCGGTGAGAATCCGGCGCGGTCCCGCCACTGTCACCGGGGAGCGCTCCTCCATCAAGGGCCACGGTCCGCGTCCGGGACGCGGGTTCCGTACGGACTGGAAGGCCGGGGGAAGCGCCGATCCGGGGAGCCAGGAGACTCTCGTCGCCGTATCCGTCGAACCAGGGCGCGGACCCTGAGTGAGGACCTACCGCCATGCCCGGCCGCAGTTCGAGACCTGCTGGACGTACCCCGCTGCCCCTCCGAGGCGCGACGGCGGTCTGATCCGATGCGTGCCGAACACGCCGGCTACGCGTGCGGCGCGGCCCTGGGTTTCCTCGGCGACCTGGCCGTGGGCGATCCCCGGCGCGGCCACCCGGTGGCCGCCTTCGGGCGGGCCGCGGCGGCCGTGGAGCGCCGCCTGTGGCGCGACGACCGTGGACGCGGGACCCTGCACACCGCGCTGCTCGCGGGCGGCACCGCCGCCGGCGCCGCGCTGCTCGACCGCGCCGTACGCCGCTCCCCCGCCGCCTTCCCCGCCTCCGTTGCGCTGACCGCCGCCGCCACCTGGGCCGTCCTGGGCGGCACCTCGCTGGGCCGCGAGGCGCGGGCCGTCGGCGGGGCGCTCACCGCGGGCGACCTCGACGTGGCGCGCGAGCGCCTGCCGCACCTGTGCGGCCGCGACCCGCAGGCCCTGGACGGGCAGCAGATGGCGCGCGCGGTGGTCGAATCCGTCGCCGAGAACACCTCGGACGCGGTGGTCGGCGCCCTGGTGTGGGGCGCGGTCGCGGGCGTGCCGGGGCTGCTGGCGTTCCGTGCCGTCAACACGCTGGACGCGATGGTGGGCCACAAGTCCCCGCGCTACCGCCGCTTCGGGTGGGCCTCGGCCCGCCTCGACGACGTGGCCGGCTTCCCCGGCTCCCGGCTGACCGCCGCCCTGGCGGTCCTGTCCGGCCCGGACCGGCGGGGCGCGTGGCGCGCCTGGCAGCAGGACGGCGCGTCCCACCCGAGCCCCAACGCGGGCCCGGTGGAAGCGGCGTTCGCGGGCGCGCTGGGCGTACGGCTGGGCGGCACCCTGGCGTACGGCGGCCGGGTCGAGCACCGGCCGGTGCTCAACGGCGGCACCGGCCGCCCCGTCGCGGCGGCGGACATCGAACGGGCCGTACGGCTGTCGCGCCGCGTGAGCGCGCTGGCGCTGGCGGCCACGGTCACGGGCCGCCTGGCGGCCGGTGCGATACGGCGGTCCCGTACAACCGGGAGGGCGGCCAAGTGAACGGCAGCAGCATGCGGACGGCGAGGAGTGCCAGGTGAACGGTTCGGGTGGGGCGCCGCTGGGCGGCGGGCTGCTGGTGGCCGGCACCACGTCCGACGCGGGCAAGAGCGTGGTGACGGCGGGCATCTGCCGGTGGCTGGCCCGCAAGGGCGTCAAGGTGGCGCCCTTCAAGGCGCAGAACATGTCGCTGAACTCGTTCGTGACGCGCGAGGGCGCGGAGATCGGGCGGGCGCAGGCCATGCAGGCCGCGGCGGCGCGCGTCGAGCCGAGCGCGCTGATGAACCCCGTACTGCTGAAGCCGGGCAGTGACCGCAGCAGCCAGGTCGTGCTGATGGGCAAGCCGGTGGGCGAGCTGAGCGCGCGCGGCTACCACGCGGGGCGCCAGGAGCGGCTGCTCGGTACGGTCACGGACTGCCTCCAGGAGCTGCGCCGTACGCACGACGCGGTGATCTGCGAGGGCGCCGGCAGCCCCGCGGAGATCAACCTGCGGCGCACCGACATCGTGAACATGGGCATCGCGCGCGCCGCCCGGATCCCGGTCGTGGTGGTCGGCGACATCGACCGGGGCGGGGTGTTCGCCTCGTTCTTCGGCACCACGGCGCTGCTGTCCCGCGAGGACCAGGCGCTGGTCGCGGGCTATCTCGTCAACAAGTTCCGGGGCGATGTGACGCTGCTGGAGCCCGGTCTGGAGATGCTGCGGGAGCTGAGCGGGCGGCCCACCCTCGGGGTGCTGCCGTTCGCGCACGGCCTGGGCATCGACGAGGAGGACGGCCTCCGGGTGTCGCTGCGCGGCGCGGTCCGCGAGAGCGTCGTGGCGCCGCCGCACGGCGCCGACGTGCTGCGGGTCGCGGTGGCCGCCGTACCGCTGATGTCGAACTTCACCGATGTCGACGCGCTCGCCGCCGAACCGGGCGTCGTGGTGCGCTTCGTGGACCGCCCCGAGGAGCTGGCCGACGCCGACCTGGTGGTGCTGCCCGGCACCCGCGGCACCGTCCGCGCCCTCCAGTGGCTGCGCGAGCGCGGCATCGCGGACGCGGTGCGGCGGCGCGCGGCGGAGGGCCGCCCGGTGCTCGGCATCTGCGGCGGCTTCCAGATGCTGGGCGAACGGATCGAGGACGAGGTCGAGTCGAAGGCCGGAACGGTGGACGGGCTGGGGCTGCTGCCCGTACGCGTACGGTTCGCGGCGGACAAGACGCTGGCCCGGCCGACCGGCGAGGCGCTGGGCGAGCCGGTCGAGGGATACGAGATCCACCACGGCGTGGCGGAGATCGACGGTGGGGAGCCCTTCCTGGCAGGCTGCCGGTCCGGGGCCGTCTGGGGCACCCACTGGCACGGCTCCCTGGAGAGCGACGGTTTCCGGCGGGCGTTCCTGCGGCGGGTGGCCGCCGACGCGGGCCGCGCGTTCGTCCCGGCGCCGGACACCAGCTTCGCCGCGCTGCGCGAGGACCAGCTCGACGCGCTCGGCGACCTGATCGAGGAGCACGCGGACACGGACGCGCTGCTGCGGCTCATCGAGGGCGGGGTCCCGGCGGGGCTGCCGTTCGTGCCGCCGGGGGCGCCGCCGATACCGCCGCCGTCCCCCGTCCCGGCCGCCCCCGGCGCGGCCGCCGCACCGCCCGCACATCGCACGTCCCTCGAAGGGGGTACTCCTTAATGGCATCGGTCCCTTACCCGTTCACCGCGGTCGTCGGCATGTCCGACATGCGGCTGAGCCTGCTGCTCAACGCCATCTCGCCGGCCATCGGCGGGGTGCTGGTCCGCGGCGAGAAGGGCACCGCGAAGTCCACGATCGTGCGCGGTCTGACGGCGCTGATGCCGGACGTGCCCGTCGTCACCGGCTGCCGTTTCTCCTGCGACCCCGCCGCGCCGGACCCCGCGTGCCCGGACGGCCCGCACGAGGCGGGCGGCTCCGAGGAGCGCCCGGCCCGCATGGTCGAGCTGCCGGTCGGCGCGTCCGAGGACCGCCTCGTCGGCGCGCTGGACATCGAACGGGCCCTGTCGGAGGGCGTGAAGGCGTTCGAGCCGGGCCTGCTGGCGGACGCGCACCGCGGCATCCTGTACGTGGACGAGGTCAACCTCCTCCACGACCACCTCGTGGACCTGCTCCTCGATGCCGCCGCCATGGGTGCCTCCTACGTGGAGCGCGAGGGCGTCTCCGTACGGCACGCGGCGCGCTTCCTGCTCGTCGGCACCATGAACCCCGAAGAGGGCGAACTGCGCCCGCAGTTGCTGGACCGCTTCGGTCTGACCGTGGAGGTCGCCGCGTCCCGCGAGCCGGACCAGCGGGTCGAGGTCGTACGGCGCCGCCTGGCCTACGACGCGGACCCGGAGGGCTTCGCCGCGCGCTGGGCCGCCGAGGAGGGCGAGCTGCGGGAGCGGATCGCCGCCGCGCGGGCGCTGCTGCCGGACGTGGTCCTCGGGGACGCGGTGCTGCGTCAGATCGCCGCCGTCTGCGCCGCGTTCGAGGTGGACGGCATGCGCGCGGACATCGTGATGGCGCGCACCGCGAGCGCGCTGGCCGCGTGGGCGGGCCGTACGGAGGTCCGCGAGGAGGACGTACGGCAGGCCGCCCTGCTGGCGCTCCCCCACCGGCGCCGCCGCAACCCGTTCGACGCGCCGGGCTTGGACGAGGACAAACTCGACCAGGTGCTGGAGGAGTTCGCCGCGGACGACGACCCGGAGCCGGACCCTGAGCCGGACGGCGGCCCCGAGGACGACCCCGACGGCCCGGGCGGCGGACAGCCCCCGCAGGACGGCGACGGTGACGGCGGTACGGACGGCCCGCAGGGCCAGGACGCGCAGTCCCCGCACGACCAGACCCCGCACGACCAGCCGCAGCTGCCCGAACAGCCCCAGGCCCCGGAAGCGGACCCGGCCCCCGCCGACCCGAAAGCGCAGTCCAACGGCCCGGAAGAGGACGCCCCCGGTGGAGGCGGCGAAAAAGCCGCCGTCAAAGCGGGCGATCCGTTCCGTACCCGGCGGCTCGACGTACCGGGACTCGGCGAAGGCGCGGACGGCCGCCGTTCCCGCGCCCGTACGGCACACGGCCGGACCACCGGCGCCCGCCGCCCGCAGGGCACCCTGACCAAGCTGCACCTCGCCGCGACCGTGCAGGCCGCGGCGCCGCACCAGGTGGCGCGCGGGCGCAGCGGCCCCGGGCTGGTCGTCCGCCGTGACGATCTGCGGGAGGCGGTGCGCGAGGGCCGCGAGGGAAACCTCGTGCTGTTCGTGGTGGACGCGTCCGGTTCGATGGCGGCGCGCAAGCGGATGAGCGCGGTCAAGGGTGCGGTGCTGTCGCTGCTGCTCGACGCGTACCAGCGGCGCGACAAGATCGGCATGATCACCTTCCGCGGCTCCGCGGCCGAACTGGCGCTGCCGCCCACCTCGTCGGTCGAGGCGGGCGCGGCCCGGCTGGAGTCGCTGCCCACCGGCGGCCGGACGCCGCTGGCCGCGGGGCTGCTCAAGGCCCATGAGGTGTTGCGCGTGGAGCGGCTGCGGGACGCCTCGCGCCGGCCGCTGCTGGTGGTCGTCACCGACGGGCGGTCCACGGGCGGGCCCGACCCGCTGGTGCGCACTTCCCGCGCGGCGCGGCTGCTGGGCGCCGAGGGCGTCGCCTCGGTGGTCGTGGACTGCGAGGCGGGCCCCGTACGGCTGGGTCTGGCGGGCGAGCTGGCCCGGGACCTCCAGGGCACCGCCGTCACCCTTGACGAACTGCGCGCGGACAGCGTCTCCGCGCTCGTCCGCGACGTCCGCGGACAGGGCACCAACCACACCACCCGGAGGGCCGCGTAATGCCACAGGGACAGCCGTCCGTCGTACCGGACGACGGGCTCACCACACGCCAGCGCCGCAACCGCCCGCTGGTCCTCGTCCACACCGGCCCCGGCAAGGGCAAGTCCACCGCCGCCTTCGGGCTGGCGCTGCGGGCCTGGAACCAGGGCTGGCCGGTCGGGGTGTTCCAGTTCGTGAAGTCGGCGAAGTGGAAGGTGGGCGAGGAGCGCGCGCTGCGGGTGCTGGGCGGCACCGGCGAGGGCGGCACGGTCGCCTGGCACAAGATGGGCGAGGGCTGGTCGTGGGTGCAGCGCGACTCCCAGTTCAGCAACGAGGAGGCGGCCCGCGAGGGCTGGGAGCAGGTCAAGCGGGACCTGGCGGCCGAGACGTACAAGCTGTACGTGCTGGACGAGTTCGCGTACCCGATGCACTGGGGGTGGGTGGACCCCGCCGAGGTGGTCTCCGTCCTGCGCGACCGGCCGGGCACCCAGCACGTCGTCATCACGGGCCGCAACGCGCCGCAGGAGCTGTGCGATTACGCGGACCTGGTGACCGAGATGACCAAGGTCAAGCACCCGATGGACGCGGGCCAGAAGGGCCAGCGGGGCATCGAGTGGTGACGGTGCCGCCCGGCACGACAGCGACGAGAACAGCAGCACCAGGAGCAACCGGACCGTGAGCACCATCCCCCGGCTCGTCATCGCCGCGCCCGCCTCGGGCACCGGCAAGACGACCGTCGCCACCGGCCTGATGGCGGCCTTCACCGAGGCCGGGCTCACGGTCTCCGCGCACAAGGTCGGGCCGGACTACATCGACCCGGGCTACCACGCCCTGGCGACCGGCCGCCCCGGCCGCAACCTGGACGCGTACCTGTGCGGCCCCGACCAGGTCGAGCCGCTGTTCCTGCATGGCGCGGCCGACGCCGACCTCGCCATCGTCGAGGGCGTGATGGGCCTGTACGACGGCGCCTCCGGGCTCGGCGAACTGGCCTCCACCGCGCAGGTCGCCAAGCTGCTGCGGGCACCGGTGGTGCTGGTCGTGGACGCCTCGGCGCAGTCCCGGTCGGTGGCGGCGCTGGTGCACGGCTTCGCGTCCTGGGACCCGGGGGTGCGGCTGGCCGGGGTGATCCTGAACAAGGTCGGCTCCGACCGGCACGAGGAACTGCTGCGCGCCGCGCTGGACGAGGCGGGCGTGCCGGTGCTGGGCGCGCTGCGCCGGGCGCCGCAGGTACAGACGCCGTCGCGGCACCTGGGCCTGATCCCGGTCGCCGAACGGCAGGCCGCGGCGGTCGATTCCGTACGGGCGCAGGCCGCGCAGGTACGGGAGGGCTGCGACCTCAAGGCACTGCTGGCACTGGCGCACAGCGCGCCCGAACTGCCCGGCACGGCCTGGGACCCGCGGCAGGCCGTGGCCCAGGGCGGAGCGGAAAGCGTGACCGGCAAGCCGGTGGTGGCCGTCGCGGGCGGCGCCGCGTTCACGTTCGCCTACGCCGAGCACGCCGAGCTGCTGACGGCGGCCGGGGCGGAGGTGGCCGTGTTCGACCCGCTGCGCGACGAGCGGCTGCCCGCCGGGACGCAGGCGCTGGTGATCGGCGGCGGCTTCCCCGAGATGTACGCGGCCGAGCTGTCGGCGAACGAGCCGCTGCGCCGCGCCGTGGTCGGCCTGGCGGCCTCCGGCGCACCGGTCGTCGCCGAGTGCGCGGGACTCCTCTACCTGTCGCGGACCCTCGACGGGGCCCCGATGTGCGGGGTGCTGCCCGCCGACGCGCGGATGTCGGAGCGGCTCACTCTCGGCTACCGGGAGGCGGTGGCGCTGGAGGACAACGCCCTTGCCCTGGCGGGTACGCGGGTGCGCGGCCACGAATTCCACCGTACGGTGCTGGAACCGGGCGCGGGTACGTCCCCCGCCTGGGGCATGACCCATCCCGCACGCCGGGTGGAGGGCCACGTCCAGAACGGGGTGCACGCCTCGTACCTGCACGTCCACTGGGCGGCCGAGCCGTCGCTGGCCCGCCGCCTGGCCGCGAACGCCGCTGCCCGCCCGCCGCTGGAGGCCCCCTGTGGCTGACGCCGTACTGGACCACCTGGTCCTCGCCACCCCCGACCTGGAGAACACCGCCGCCGAGGTCGCCGCGCTGACCGGCGTCCGGCCGGTGCCGGGCGGCGGGCACCCCGGCCGGGGCACCCGCAACGCCCTGCTGGGTCTGGGCGACGGCGCCTACCTGGAGATCATCGGGCCGGACCCCGCGCAGCCGGCCCCCGAGGCGCCGCGCTGGTTCGGCATCGACTCCCTGGCCGGGCCCCGGCTGGCCCACTGGGCGGTCCGGGTACGCGGCATAGCGGGACACGTCGCGCGGGCGCGCGCGCTCGGCTACGACCCGGGCGAGCCGGTGGCGATGTGCCGCCGGACCCCGGACGGCGGCACCCTCTCGTGGACACTGACGCCGCCGCGCCCCGGCGGACTGGTGCCGTTCCTGCTGGACTGGGGCGACGCCCCGCACCCGGCCGCCGGGCAGGCGCTGCCGGTCGTACCGCTGCGCGCGTTCTCCGGTACGCACCCGGACCCGGCGACGATCCGCGCCGAGCTGGCCGCACTGGGGGCCGCGCTCACCGTCGAGGCGAGCGACGAGCCCGGACTGACGGCCGTACTGGAAGGGCGCAACGGCCCGGTCTCCATAGGCGCGGGAGCCGGTACGCCATGACCACCCTGCCCGGTGCCGCTCCGGCCCGGCACCCCCTCCCGTGTCACCCCGCGATCCCGACCACCAGCCAGATGAACCCCACGCCCGCCACGGTGCACAGCAGCGTGGACAGTGCGGGATGGTCGTGATGCGCCTCCGGGAGGATGTCGGAGGTCGCCAGGTAGAGCAGGACACCGCCGAAGAAGCCCAGGTAAACGCCGAGCCATTGCTCCGGAAGAGTGAACGCCAGGGTGGCGGCGGCACCGGCCAGCGGGGCGAGCGCGTCCGCGCCGAGCATGAGCAGCGCCCGCTTGCGGGCGTTCCCGTACAGGCTGGTGATCGTGTACGTGTTGAAGCCGTCCGCGAAGTCGTGGGCGATGACGGCGAGCGCCACCGCCACCGCCATCTCGCGGCCCACCTGGTACGCCGCCCCTATGGCAAAGCCGTCCATGAAGCTGTGCACCACCATGGCGCTGGCGGCCGTCAGGCCGACCTGCGGCACCCGCTCCTCCGGGTCCATGCCGTGGGCGGCCTTGCGGACCGCCAGCAGCCGTTCGACCGCGTGCGTGGCGAGAAACCCCAGCACGAAGCACAGCAGCGCGGCCGGCACCCCGTACACCTCGCCGCCCGCCGCCTCCAGCGCCTCGGGCAGCAGGTCGAGCCCGACCACGCCCAGCATCAGGCCGCCGGCCAGTCCCAGGACCAGATGCCGGCGGTCGGTGACCCGATGGGCGACCCAGCCGCCGACCAGAGTCATCAGGAACGCGCCCAGCGCGATGGCCACCGGCACGGTCTCACCCCTTCCCCGGGGTTCCGGCACCCCTCACTCCTGCTTACCGACCGGCCGCGCGTCCCGCATGTCCGGCGCCCGGCACGGCCGCGGTGAACACCGTGAGCACAGCACCGGTCGTCGTCGGCGTCGGCGCCCGCCGGGGCCTCCCGGCCGCCGAGCTACTGGCTCTGATCGCCGACAGCCTCGCCCTGGCGGGCCTGACACCGGACGCGGTCACCGCGCTCGCGACCGTCGACACCAAGGCGGCGGAGCCGGGAGTGGCCGAAGCGGCGCGGCGGCTCGGCGTGCCGCTGCTGGCGTACCCGGCCGCGGTCCTGGCCGCCGTATCCGTACCACATCCGTCCCAGGCGCCGCTGGCCGCCGTCGGCACGCCGAGCGTTGCGGAGGCCGCCGCGCTGACCGCGGCGGGCGGCGGGCCCGGTACGGACGGCGGGCCCGGTACGGACGGCGGCCCCGGCCCGGCCGCGGCCGAACTCGTCGTCGGCAAGCGCAAGTCGCTGCCCGGGGCCCGGGCCACCTGCGCCGTGGCCAGGGCCCGCACCACACCCCCACCGCACCGAGGAGAGACCGTGCCCACCCCGCCGTCCACCGCCCCCGCCGGCATACCCGGTTCCGGTTGCCGCCCGTACGAGCCGGACCTGCGCCACCACGGTGACGCAGAGGTACGGGGCGCGGACGCCGCGCTGACCGACCTCGCGGTCAATGTGCGCGCCGGTACGCCGCCGGCCTGGCTCAAGGCGCGGATCGCCGCCTCGCTGGACGGGCTGGCCGCGTACCCGGACGGCGGCCCGGCGCGCGCGGCGGTGGCGGCGCGGCACGGGCTCCCTCCGGAGCGGGTGCTGCTGACGGCGGGTGCGGCGGAGGCGTTCGTCCTGATCGCCCGCGCGGTGCGGGCCCGGCGCCCGGTCGTCGTCCACCCCCAGTTCACCGAGCCCGAGGCGGCGCTGCGCGACGCGGGCCACCAGGTGGAACGGGTGGTGCTCACCGAGCAGAACGGCTTCCGCCTGACCGCCTCCGAGGTCCCCGAGGCCGCCGACCTCGTCGTCATCGGCAACCCGACCAACCCCACCTCCGTCCTCCACCCCGCCGCGGAGATCGCGCGGCTGGCGCGTCCCGGCCGCACCCTGGTCGTGGACGAGGCGTTCATGGACGCGGTCCCCGGCGAACACGAGTCGCTGGCGCCGCGGACGGACATACCGGGACTCGTCGTGCTCCGCAGCCTGACCAAGACCTGGGGCCTGGCGGGCCTGCGGATCGGCTACGTCCTGGCCGCCCCGGAAACCATCGCGGACCTGGAGCGCGCGCAGCCGCTGTGGCCGGTGTCGGCGCCGGCGCTCGCCGCGGCCGAGGCGTGCTGTGAGCCCGCGGCGCTGGCCGAGGCGGAGGAAGCGGCCCGGAAGATCGCAGCCGACCGCGATCACCTGCTGGCCCGCCTGGCGGAGGTAGGCGCCCCCGACGGCCGGCGGGCCCATGTGACGACCCCGCCCGAAGGCCCCTTCGTCCTGATCCGGCTGCCGGACGCCGCGACCGTCCGCACCCGGCTGCGCACGCTCGGCTTTGCGGTACGGCGCGGCGACACGTTTCCGGGGCTGGGCCCGGAGTGGCTACGGCTGGCCGTACGCGACCGGGCGACCACCGACCGCTTCACCGAAGCCCTGGCGAAGGCCCTGACGGGCTGACCCGCGCCCGTCCCCTCCACGCCCTCGCCCCTGTCCACCATCCGAAACCCACTGCCCCATACACGCACCCCGGCGTTAGGGTTCCGCCGTGCCGACCGAACAGCTCAGCCAGCGCCCCGCCCCCACCGGTGACCTGCCCGCCTCCGACCGGGCGGCGCGGCGGGCCGTCACGGTCTTCCCGCTGCTGGTGCTCCTGGCCGGGGCGGTCGGCCTGCTGTGGCCCGCGCCGTTCACGGGCTGGGCACCCGCCGTCCCGTGGCTGCTCGGCGTCGTGATGTTCTCGATGGGCCTGACCCTGACGCCACCGGACTTCATGGCGGTCGCCAAACGCCCCTGGGCGGTGGGCCTGGGCCTGGTTGCCCACTACGTGATCATGCCCGGCCTGGGCTGGCTGATCGCCACGGTCCTCCACCTGCCCCCACAGCTCGCGGCCGGTGTCATCCTCGTCGGCTGCGCCCCCAGCGGCACCGCCTCCAACGTCGTGACCTACCTGGCCCGCGGCGATGTGGCGCTCTCCGTCTCGGTCGCAACGGTCTCCACGGTCCTCGCCCCCCTGATCACCCCGCCCCTGACCCTTCTCCTCGCCGGCCAGTTCCTGGACGTGGACGCCGGGGTCATGATGAGCGACATCCTCAAGACGGTGCTGCTCCCGGTGATCGGCGGACTCCTGGTCCGGCTCGCACTGGGCCGCTGGGTCGACCGGGCACTGCGCGCACTCCCATGGCTGTCCGCGCTGACGATCGCGGCCATCGTCCTGATCGTGGTGTCCGGCAGCGCCGCGCGCATCAAGGACGCGGCCGCCCTGGTGATCCTCGCGGTGGTGCTGCACAACGGCCTCGGCCTGGCACTCGGTTACGCGGCCGGCCGCCTGGCCCGCCTGGGCGAACCGGCCGGCCGCGCCCTGGCCTTCGAGGTCGGCATGCAGAACTCCGGCCTCGCGGCCTCCCTGGCCACCGCCCACTTCAGCCCGGCAGCAGCACTCCCGGCAGCGGTCTTCTCCGTATGGCACAACATCTCGGGCGCAGCGGTAGCCGCATGGATGCGCATGCGCTCGGGCGCGCGCCAGGACCGATAACCCCCGCCTGCCCGCAGCCGGGTACGGGCCCGGCCCTCCGGACTCCGTCCTACGGCCCGCCCCCTCCCGCCGGCACCGCGACGAACAACCGGTGGGGGGCAGGCGTCCCCCCACCCACGCCGCCGCAGACTGACACGTACAGGAGGGGCCGGGACCGGAGGACGAAGTCTGGAGGGCCCGGCACCGTACCCCTACCGGTAGCCGCCCGCCCGCAGCCGGGTACGGAGCCGGTCCTCCAGACTTCGTCCTACGGCCCAGCCCCACCCGCCGGTATGGCGACCATCGGCCGGTGGGGGCAGGCGTCCCCCCACCCACGCCGCGACAGCCGAATACGTACGGGAGGGCCCGGCCCCGCAGGACGAAGTCCGGAGGGGCCGGGCCCGCGCCGAAGACATCGACGCGCCGCCACGGGCGGAAAACGGTCAGCCGACGACCCGCCCCCGCAGCACCACCCGCCGCGGAGCGGCAAGCACCCGTACGTCCGCGCGCGGATCCCCGTCGTACACGACCAGGTCCGCCGGGGCGCCTTCCTCCAGCCCCGGCCGTCCCAGCCAACGCCGCGCCCCCCACGTCGTGGCGGCGAGCGCGTCCACCGCGGGGATGCCCGCCTTGGTCAGTTCGGCGACCTCCTGCGCGATCAGGCCGTGCGCGAGCGAGCCGCCGGCGTCGGTGCCGGCGAAGATGGGCACCCCGGCGTCGTATGCGGCGCGCACCGTGTCGTAGCGGCGCTCGTGCAGGCTCCTCATGTGGCTCGCCCAGGCGGGGAACTTCTTCTCACCCCCGGCCGCCAGGGTGGGGAAGGTGGCGATGTTCACCAGCGTCGGGACGATCGCCACGCCCCGCTCGGCGAAGAGCGGAATCGTCTCCTCCGTGAGGCCGGTGGCGTGTTCGATGCAGTCGATGCCCGCCTCGACCAGCGGGGCGAGGGTCTCCTCGGCGAAGCAGTGCGCGGTCACCCGCGCCCCGAGCCGGTGCGCCTCCGCGATGGCCGCCTCGACGGCGCCGCGCGGCCAGCAGGCGCCCAGGTCACCGGTCTCGCGGTCGATCCAGTCGCCGACCAGCTTGACCCAGCCGTCGCCGCGCCGCGCCTCCCGCGCGACGTACGCGACCAGGTCCTCCGGCTCGATCTCGTGGGCGTAGTTGCGGATGTAGCGGCGCGTACGGGCGATGTGCCGGCCGGCGCGGATGATCCGCGGCAGGTCCTCGCGGTCGTCGATCCAGCGCGTGTCGGACGGCGAGCCGGCGTCCCTGAGCAGCAGTGTGCCCGCCTCGCGCTCGGTCAGCGCCTGTTTCTCGCTGGTCGCCTCGTCCACCGGCCCGTGCGCGTCGAGCCCCACGTGGCAGTGGGCGTCGACCAGGCCCGGCAGCGCCCAGCCCCGTACGGTCGTCACCTCCCGCCCGCCCGCGGGCCGCTCGTACGTCACCCGGCCGTCGACGACCCAGAGTTCGTCGCGCACGTCGTCCGGCCCGGCCAGGACCCTCCCCTTGATGTGCAGCACCACGCTCTCACTCATGGCCGCACTGTATGACGCGCCCTACGCCGGACGGCACCGGGACCTCGGGCCGGCCGGCGCGCGCGGGCCGTCTTTCGGCCCACGCCTGCGTCGGGCGTTGTCCGCAGGGCCGCGCACGGTGGCCGCCGATTCACTCGGGACTCATCCGCCCCTCTCCGTCACGTAAACACCGTGGACGCTCCGGCTTTTCTTGCGGTACACCTTTTACCGGCGAATTCTCAATTCATAAGTGCGCAGCTTCCCGTATTCTTCTGCCCGCTTTTTCGCAGCTCAAACGCCAAGATTTCGCTAGCGCCGGAGCACATAATTCCAACCGGTCAGCAGGACGTTACGGAGCTGTGACCGACCCCACAACCCGTCCGCTTCACCCCATATTTTCCGGGCAAACCAGGACATCGTGTGGGCGTTTCGCGCGCTCGTGCGCTCCCGCGCGATAACACAGGAGCCCCGTCCCACGTAACCCCTCCCCCCGATGCATTTTCTTTTTTCCCTAGGTAAATTGAATTCGCATGACCGCCGCGCAAGCAGACCATGCAGGTGCCCGAAGCGATATCAGAGAAATGCCGGAGGGCTTCAAGCTCGACACCCCACGCGTGGAGGACGGAGCCGCGATCTGGCGCATCGCCCGCGACTCCAAGGCACTGGACCTGAACTCCTCCTACAGCTACCTGCTGTGGTGCCGGGACTTCGCCGCCACCTCCGCCGTCGCCCGCGACGGCGCGGGCGAGCCGGCCGCCTTCATCACCGGCTACCTCCGTCCCGAGTCCCCGCAGACGCTGTTCGTCTGGCAGGTCGCCGTCGACGCGGCACACCGCGGCCGCGGACTGGCCGCCGCCCTCCTGGACGGCCTGGTCGCCCGTACCGCGGAGGAACGGGACGTGTGCCGCCTGGAGACCACGATCACCGCGGACAACGCGGCCTCCAACCGGCTGTTCGCCTCCTTCGCCGAGCGCCACGGCGCGCCCCTGACACGCGAGGTCCTCCTCGACGCCGGGCTCTTCCCCGAGCAGGGGCACGACGCCGAGGTGCTGCACCGCATCGGCCCGTTCGGTCCGCCCGCCGGGCTCCGGCCCGGTACCCCCACCGGGCTCCGGCCCTGACGGCACCGACAGCCCCCTGACTTCTCCCCGCTCACGCCACTCATCTCCCAGGAGCATGCTGTGACCATCACCCAGCCCGACCTGAGCGTCTTCGAGACCCTGGAGTCGGAGGTGCGCAGCTACTGCCGCGGCTGGCCCACCGTCTTCGACCGCGCGCAGGGCAGCCACATGTACGACGAGGACGGCCACACCTACCTCGACTTCTTCGCCGGCGCCGGGTCACTGAACTACGGGCACAACAATCCCGTCCTCAAACGCGCCCTGCTCGACTACATCGAGCGCGACGGCGTCACCCACGGCCTGGACATGTCCACCACGGCCAAGCGCGCCTTCCTGGAGACCTTCCAGAACACCATCCTGCGGCCGCGCGACCTGCCGTACAAGGTCATGTTCCCCGGCCCGACGGGCGCCAACGCCGTGGAGGCCGCGCTCAAGCTGGCCCGCAAGGTCAAGGGCCGCGAGTCGATCGTGTCCTTCACCAACGCCTTCCACGGCATGTCGCTGGGCGCTCTGGCGGTCACCGGCAACGCCTTCAAGCGCGCTGGTGCCGGCATCCCGCTCGTGCACGGCACCCCGATGCCGTTCGACAACTACCTCGACGGCACCTACCCGGACTTCCTCTGGTTCGAGCGGCTGCTGGAGGACAGCGGCTCCGGCCTGAACACCCCGGCCGCCGTGATCGTCGAGACGGTCCAGGGCGAGGGCGGCATCAACGTCGCCCGCGCCGAGTGGCTGCGCGCGCTGGCCGACCTGTGCAAGCGCCGCGACATGCTGCTGATCGTCGACGACATCCAGATGGGCTGCGGCCGCACCGGCGCGTTCTTCTCCTTCGAGGAGGCGGGCATCGTGCCGGACATCGTGACCGTCTCGAAGTCCATCAGCGGCTACGGGCTGCCGCTCGCGCTCACCCTGTTCAAGCCGGAGCTGGACGTCTGGGAGCCGGGCGAGCACAACGGCACCTTCCGCGGCAACAACCCGGCCTTCGTCACCGCCGCCGCGGCCCTGGACACGTACTGGGCCGACGGCCAGATGGAGAAGCAGACGCTGGCCCGCGGCGAGATCATCGAGTCGCATCTGCGCGCCATCGTCGAGGAGCACCCGGACGCCATCGCCGAGTACCGCGGCCGCGGCATGGTCTGGGGCCTGGAGTGCTCCGACAAGCCGCTCGCCAACAAGATCGCCAAGCGCGCCTTCGAGCTGGGTCTGCTCATCGAGACCTCCGGCCCGGAGAGTGAGGTCGTCAAGCTGCTGCCGGCGCTGACGACCACCCCCGAGGAGCTGGACGAGGGGCTTCGCATCCTCGCCCGCGCGGTCCGCGACTGCGCCTGAGCGCACCGCAGAGCCGCACACTCCTGGTCCGCACCACAGAAAGGTACGAGAACACCGTGATCGTCCGATCCTTCAAGGACATCGAAGGCACCGACCGCCACGTCAAGGCCAAGTCGGGCACCTGGGAGAGCAAGCGCATCATCCTCGCCAAGGAGCGCGTCGGCTTCTCGCTGCACGAGACCACGCTGTACGCGGGCACCGAGACGTCGATGTGGTACGCCAACCACGTCGAGGCCGTGCTGTGCGTCGAGGGCGAGGCCGAGCTCACCAACGACGAGACCGGTGAGAAGCACACCATCGTCCCGGGCACGATGTACCTGCTCGACGGGCACGAGAAGCACACCATGCGCATCAAGAAGGACTTCCGCTGCGTGTGCGTGTTCAACCCGCCGGTGACCGGTCGTGAGGACCACGATGAGAACGGCGTGTACCCGCTGCTCACCGAGCCCGAGCCGGAGCCGGCCGCCCAGACCGGCTGACGCGCGCGGCGCGAACCCCTGCCCCGTTCCGGCAGTTGAGGAAGGCGCGAGAAGAAAGCACCGTACGAGAGGAGAGGAAGGCAACACCATGACCACCGCACCCGAGCGCACCGCCGACCTGTACCCGACCCGGGGGGCCACCGAGGTCGTCACCCCGCGACAGGACCCGGTGGTGTGGTCGCAGCCCGGCGCGGCGGGACCCTTCCAGCCGGCCGAGCTGAGCGACTTCGAACGCGACGGTTTCTTCGCCATCGGGGAACTGCTGACGGCGGAAGAGGTCGCGGTGTACCGCGCCGAACTGGACCGGCTGGTCAACGACCCGGCGATGCGGGCGGACGACCGCTCCATCGTCGAGCCGCGGTCCCAGGAGATCCGGTCCGTCTTCGAGGTGCACAAGATCAGCGAGCTGTTCGCCAAGCTGGTCGCCGACCCGCGCGTGGTGGGACGCGCCCGTCAGATCCTCGGCTCGGACGTCTATGTCCACCAGTCCCGGATCAACGTCAAGCCGGGCTTCGGGGCCTCCGGGTTCTACTGGCACTCGGACTTCGAGACCTGGCACGCCGAGGACGGCCTGCCGAACATGCGGACCGTGTCGGTCTCGATCGCGCTGACCGAGAATTACGACACCAACGGCGGCCTGATGATCATGCCGGGTTCGCACCGGCACTTCCTCGGGTGCGCCGGTGAGACGCCGCGCGACAACTACAAGAAGTCGCTGCAGATGCAGGACGCGGGCACGCCCTCGGACGAGGCGCTGACCAAGATGGCCGACGCGCACGGCATCAAGCTGTTCACCGGCAAGGCCGGTTCGGCCACCTGGTTCGACTGCAACTGCATGCACGGGTCGGGTGACAACATCACGCCGTACCCGCGCAGCAACGTCTTCATCGTGTTCAACAGCGTGGAGAACACCGCGGTGGAGCCCTTCGCGGCGCCCGTCCGGCGCCCGGACTACATCGGCGCGCGTGACTTCACCCCCGTGAAGTAACCCGCACGCCGCGCGGCACCGCGCGGAGCGCTACAGCCAGGCCAGCGACGTGGCCGTCTCCAGCAGCCGCTGGGCGGCGGCCGCGTCGCCTGCCTGGCCCCGCGCGATCTCGTCGGGGTCCTGCCGCCCACCGAGGAGCAGCAGGAAGTCGGTGGCCTCCAGGACCAGTTCGGCGGCGATCGGCTCGGCGTCCGAGCCGAGCACCCAGTCGCCGCCGGCCTCGCCCTCCACCGACAGCAGCACAGGCCGCGCGTCCGGACCCAGCGCCAGGTCCAGGATGCGCACCGCCAGCCCCAGGAACCTTTGCAGGTGCACCGGTGGCGGCGGCGGTACGGTCCGGCCCAGCGCCCGGCCGATGTCCCGGGTGTGCACCCAGGTCTCGAACGCCCGGATCACGTAGTGGTCGGCGATCGGCAGCCGCAGGCCCATCAGGGTCGTGGCCATCGCGGCCAGCTGCCCGTCGCCCGCCTCCGGCAGCGCGAGCAGCCCGTGCGCCTGAGTACGCCACGCCTCCCGGGTCTCGGCGGGCGGCCGGGTGTGCTCGTAGGCCACCACCTCGTGCGTACGGGCCGTCCAGCGCAGCTCCCAGGGGGCGCCCGCGCCGGCCGTCGGCCCCGCCGTACAGGCCCGCCCGCCCGGTCCCGTACCAACGTCCCCGAAGTCCCCTTCCGGTCCCGCCCCCGGCACCGGCCCCAGACCCGTGCCCGCTTCCGTCACGGGCGCCAGCCCCAGCCGTTCGGCCAGCACTTCGTCCGCCGCGACCAGGTGCGCCACGGTGCCCTGTACGTCCCAGTCGTGTACGACGGGCGTCCCCCAGCGGGCCGGTTCCCGGTCCAGCTCCCGCAGCAGCGCGTCCAGGCAGGCCACCGCTCCGGCGTACGGCTCGGCGTGCGGGGCCGGCGCGCCCTGGCCGGGCCGCGCGGCGCGGGCCGCGGCCATCAGCCGGCCGCGCGCCATCCCCGCGTTCGCCTTGCGCCCGGCGCCGCGGCCCGTCCCGCCGGGAGCCGGCTCGTCCAGCAGCCGTACGGTCTCCCGCAGCCGCTGCGCCTCGGCCGCGCAGGGCGCGCAGTCGTGCAGATGGCCGCGTACGCGTGCATCGTCGCCGGGCATGCCGGAGCCGAGCGCCCACGCGGCGAGCAGCGCGCCGGCCTCTTCGTGCAGGGCGCCGGCCTCTTCGTGCAGGGCGCCCGGAGCGTCGGTCCCACCGGGCCCGTCCGGGCGTCCGGGGCTTTCCGGATTCCCTGAAGCCTGCGGGGCCCCTGCCTCGTCCGGGGTCCTTGCCCCGCCCGGGTTCCCTGCCCCCTCCCGATTCCCTGCGCCCTCCCGACTCTCTGCCCCCTCCGGTTTCCCGGACCCCTCCGGCCCTTCGGTGCCACCCGCACCACCACCCGTGCCACCCACACCGCCCGGATCTTCCGTACCGCCGGAGCCCCCTGCACCACCCGAACCTCCCGTACCTCCGGTACTTCCCGCACCACCCCGGCCGTTCCTGCCTCCCGCAGCCATCGCACGCCCCTTTCACGTCATCCCGGGTCTGCCCCACCCGGCCGGCCCGCGCGGGCCGTGTGCTTCCCTTGCTGCCCCGGGCCGCCGCCCGGCATTCAGCACTCGTCCCGCGCCTCGTCCGCCGGACTCCCCGGAGCGGCCGGCGGACCGGTGAGCCGGCCGGACAGAGCGCTCAGGGCCGAGCGCAGCCGGGCGGTTGCCGCCGTCTCCGCGATGCCCAGCTCGACCGCGACCTGCCGGTACGTCCGCCCGGCGAAGCACGCCAGATGCAGGGCTTCCCGCTCGGGCAGGGGCAGTTCGGCCAGGGCGGCGTGCAGTGCCGTCCGCGCTTCCTCGGCAGGCTCCGGCGCCGGCTCCCGCGCCGTCCCGCACGCCGCGCGCTCCGCACGCGCCTCCCGCAGCCGGGCCACCGCGCCCTGGTGGCCGCGGATGCTCAGCCAGGCGCGCAGCGAGCCGTGGCCGGGCGCGAAGGCGAAGGGACGGGTCCACAGTTCGATGAAGACGCGGTGCGTCACCTCGTCGGCGGCCGCCGCGCTGCCGCTCACCCGCCGGGCCACCGCGCGCACCAGCGCGCCGTAGGCGTCGTACGCCTCGCCCAGCGCGGTCTCGTCCCCGTACACCAGCCGCCGGTGCAACTCCTGGTCGCGCGGCGGGTACCTGGTTGTCCCGTCCACCGGCACCACCTCGTGAGTGTGTGGTGCCATTCCTAGCTCCACGACCGGCTTCGCGGTAGCCGTCCGTCCGGCCGAATTGCGTACCGCCCGGCGGTGCCGCACGATCCGGAGGGCGCCCGAGGGGCGCGCGGGTTCGAAGAGAACTTCGAGAAGAACGAGGAGCGCAGATGAGCGTCGACCGGCTGCCCGGTGTCGTGCTGAGCGACCACTTCCTGGACGTCCCCCTGGACCACGCCGTCCCGGACGGCGAGCGGCTGACGGTGTACGGGCGCGAGGCCGTCGCCGCCGGGCGGGAGCACGAGGAACTGCCCTGGCTGGTCTTCCTCCAGGGCGGCCCGGGCGGCGCCTCGCCGCGCCCGCTGGGCCGGGACTCCTGGCTGGTACGCGCCCTGGACCACTACCGGGTACTGCTGCTCGACCAGCGCGGCACCGGCCGTTCCACCCCGGCCAACCGGCAGTCCCTCGCGCTGCGCGGCGGCCCGCGCGAACAGGCCGCTTACCTGGCGCGTTTCCGCGCGGACGCGATCGTGCGGGACGCCGAGCTGTTCCGCCGCGAGCTGCTCGGGCCGGGCGGCCGGTGGAGCGTCCTGGGACAGAGCTTCGGCGGCTTCTGCACCGCCACCTACCTCTCGTACGCGCCCGAGGGCCTGCGCGAGGCCATGATCACGGGCGGCCTGCCGGGGCTGGAAGCGAGCGGGGACGACGTGTACCGGGCCGCCTATCCGAGAGTGGCGCGCAAGAACACCGCGCACTACGAGCGCTATCCGCAGGACGTCGAACGCGTCCGACGCATCGCCACGCACCTGCGCGAGCACACCGTCCGGCTGCCCGGCGGCGGGCGGCTGACGGCGGAGGCGTTCCAGGCGCTGGGCATCCTGCTGGGCACCGGCACCGGCTCGTACGTCCTGCACTACCTGATCGAGGGCGCGTGGGTGACCGGTCCCGCGGGCCCCGAACTGGCCGACGCCTTCCTCCAGGCCGTCGAGGGCCACCTCTCGTACACCGCCGCGCCGCTGTACGCCGTGCTGCACGAATCGATCTACGCGCAGCGGTCGGTGGACCCGAAGGGCACCGGGTGGGCGGCCGAGCGCGTCCGCGCGGAGTTCCCGGCGTTCGAGGTGGACGCGGCGCTGGAGGGCGACCGGCCGGTGCTGTTCACGGGCGAGATGATCTACCCGTGGATGTTCGACACCGACCCGTCGCTGCGCCCGCTGAAGGACGCGGCGCAGGAGCTGGCCGAGCGCACCGACTGGCCCGATCTGTACGACACCGGCCGGCTGGCGGCCAACGAGGTACCGGTGGCCGCCGCCGTCTACGCCGACGACATGTACGTCGACGCGGGCCACTCCCTGGAGACCGCGCGGCGCATCCGCGGGCTGCGGCCCTGGGTGACCAACGAGTGGGAGCACGACGGGCTGCGGGTCAGCTCCGGCGCCGTACTGGACCGGCTGGTGCGCATGGTGCGCGGAGAGGTCTGAGGGCCCGGGAGCCGGCCTGAGCGGTCGGGGGAAGGCGGGCCGCCCCCTCCCCCTTTCCCCCTCGCCCCTCCGTCCCTCCCCCTCCCTGTCCCCTCAGCCCAACAGCTCCAGCAGCCGATCCACGTCGTCCGACGAGTTGTACAGATGGAAGGCGGCGCGCAGATGCCCCGCCCGTATGGCGACCCGTACGCCCGCCGCCGCCAGCCGCTCCGCCGCGTCCTCCAGCCCCGGTACGGACACGATCGCCGAGCCGGGCGCGGGCACCGGGGTGTGGCCGCGCTCGACGAGGCCCGCGCGGTAGCGGTCGGCCAGTGCGGTGTCGTGCGCATACACGGTTTCGACGCCCAGCTCGTTCAGCAGGCCGAGGGAGTGCTCGGCGCCGATGTACGAGTAGTGGGCGTGCGGCTCGTCGTAGCGGCGGGCGCCGGAGGCGAACCGCTGGATGGGACCGTAGTTGGCCTCCATCGGGTCCGCGCCGGTCACCCACCCGGCGTGCAGCGCTGTGAGCCCGTCCTCCTCCGGCCCGCCGGTCCCGCACACCAGGAACGAGGCGCCGCGCGGGCAGAGCAGCCACTTGAACGCGCCGCACACCAGGTAGTCGAAGTCCCCGGCCCGCAGCGGCAGCCAGCCCGCGGCCTGGGTGGCGTCCACGAGGGTGCGCGCGCCGTGGGCCCGGGCGGCGGCCCGAATGGCGTCCGCGTCGGCGATCCGGCCGTCCCTCGCCTGGACGGCGGCGAAGGCGACGAGCGCCGTGCCCGGCCGGACGGCGTCGGCCAGCTCCGCCAGCGGCGCGGTGCGCAGCTTGAGCCCGGAGCGGGCCGCGAACGGGTTGACCAGCGAGCTGAACTCGCCCTCCGGCACCAGTACTTCGGCCCCCTCCGGGAGCGACCCGGCGATCAGCGCGACATGCACCGCCACCGCCCCGCCGATCGCGACGCGCTCCGGCGATACGTGCATCAGCCGGGCGAAGGCGGCCCGGGAGGCCTCCGCCGGGCCGAAGTAGTCCAGGCCCATGGTCCCGTAGGAGCCGGACTCCTCGACGGCCGCGCGCAGGGCGGCGGCCGAGCGGGCGGGGAGCAGTCCGCTGGAGGCGGTGTTCAGGTACGTCGTCAGGGGCGCGAACTGGTCCCCCGCGAGTGGCTCGATGTACGGCATGCCCCCACTGTGGCCGCCCGGCCGTCCGCCGTCCATGGCGAATATCTTTGGAGCAGCGGCAAGCGCTCCTTATCTCCGCAGGTCAGCGGCGTGCCCCTGCACCGACGTGGCCGAAATCAGCTCCCGGCACCGGCACCGGGCATGCAGACCCCGTCACCGCACCCCTCCCCGACCTCATCCTTGCCCGCATCCCTCTCGCCCGCATCCCTGTCCGCCACCGGAGCCTGGGCGGCGGCCCGCTCCTCCCGCGCCTGCTCCAGCGCCTGCCGGAACACCTCGGCGGGCTGCCCGCCGGAGATCCCGTACCGCCGGTCGATGACGAAGAACGGCACGCCCCGGGCGCCCAGTTCCGACGCCTCCCGCTCATCGGCCCGCACCGCCTCGGCGTACGCGTCCCCGTCCGCCAGCACCCGGCGCACCCCGTCGGCGTCCAGCCCCGCTTCCACCGCGACCGCGGTCAGCACGTCCGCGTCCCCCAGCGGCCGGGCTTCGGCGAAGTTGGCCCGGTACAGCGCGCCGAGCAGGGCGTCCTGCACGCCACGCGCCTTGGCCAGGTGCAGCAGCCGGTGCAGATCAAAGGTGTTCCCGTGAATCCGGTCGGACCGGTACCCCAGCCCCTCCCCCGCCGCCGCCTCGGCCACCCGGGACTCCATCGCCTCGGCCTGCTCCCGCGACACCCCGTACTTGCTCGCAAGCATCTCCAGCACCGGCACGTCCCCGGCCGCCGGCGCCTGCGGATCGAGCTCGAAGGACCGGTGCACCACCTCCACCTCGTCCCGGTGGGCGAACGCGGCCAGCCCCTTCTCGAAGCGGGCCTTTCCGATGTAGCACCAGGGACAGGCGATATCGGCCCAGATCTCGACGCGCATGGCAGGTGTTTCCTCAAGGTGGGGTCGTGCGAAAGGGGACAGTCCCGGACAACCGCGCGCGGCCGGTGGCTATTCCCGGGGTGGTGGGGCGTGGGCCACGTAGGGCGTGGAGAAGCCCCGTCGCCCCCGTTACGGAGACGGCGGGGCCTGTGGGCCGGTCGGCCAGGATCAGACGGCAGCCTGCCGAGCGAACTGAATCAACCCGGCGAAGGCCTCACCGGTAAGCGTCAGGTGGGGGGCATTCGGGATCTTGCTGTCCCGGATGAAGAACTCACCGGTGGCCACCGCGTGCTCCGGCGCCCACTCGACGCACTGGCCACCCTCGCCGCCGCTGTAACTGCTCTTGACCCACTGCGTCGCGCGTACGGGGCCTGAGATGTTGCTCATCTGGTGTATTCCTCCGCAAGGCTCCGGAAGAGAGTCACGGATTCGTCAGGTGCCGACGCGGCAGCGCGAAGGCGTTCGTACGCTGCCCGTGCGCTGTCTACCGCTGCCACCGAATCGGATACGTGCCCCTGCTCCCTGGTTTCCGAGTACAGGACGGTTGCCCCCTCGTCTGGCGTAAGCAGCGTAAAGGACGAGGAGGACGCGGGGGAGCCCGCCTTGAAGCGCAGGACCTGCAACGTGATGTGCGGGCTTGATGCGGCTTCCGCAAGGTGGTGCATTTGCGCCGCCATGACAGTGCGGTCCCCGACGACTGTACGGAGTGCCGCCTCATGCATGATCACCCACAGCAGCGGTGGCGACTCGCGTTCCATCACGTCGCGACGGCGCAGGCGCGCGTCCACGAGCGTCCTGATCTGTTCGTCGGTGGAACGCGGGTGAACGGCCCGGAACGTGCCCTCGGCGTACTCGGGGGTCTGCAATATGCCCATGAGCAACGAGGTGCAGAAGTCTTCGACCTGCACCGCTCCCGCTTCGAGGTCGAGGTACGGCGCGAACCAGTCAGGTACACCACGCTTGCTGAGCGTGGCCCGAAGGCGGGCGTAGACGCCCGGCGTACCTGCTACGCGATCCATGGCGTCGGCGAAAGAAGCCGAAGCCAGTACGGCCCCGCTCTCGACCTTGCTCACTTGAGCCTGCTTGTAATGCAGTTGGTCGGCGAATCTCCCTTGCGAGAGCCCAAGTGCTTCCCGAAGGGCTTTGACCTCGTCCCCGAAGTACTTAGCGGCATTGGAGGGCCGATCCCCCCGCTTCGCCGACTCGCTCATGCGTTCAACTCCCCCGATATTCCAGCCCTGTTGGAATGGCTTCGAGAGTGTTGATCCTACGCCCGTAGCGGCAGTCTGTAAGCACAGAGTCACGCACCGGATGGAGGGCTCCGCACCACATGTCGAACGGTCAGCCGAAATGTGCCCCCGAGCCACGAGAGCCGTTCAACGCGGCCGGCACCACCCACCCGTACCGACCACCGACGCACTTCAGGAACGGTGACCGCAAATGACCAGCCCCGGCCGGGACCATCTCACCCGCCTCATGCGCGCACACGGACGCGCAGGCGTGCTCCTTATGCCGACCAGTGAGGACAGTGGTACTGCCCTCAACCGCCCACGACCCGAGGGTCACACCATGACAACCCCCACCCCCGCACCGACGCACATGGAAATCCAGATCACCGGCATCCGAAAGCACATCGCCGTATGCATCACCGAAACCGGCGAAAAGGAGTGCGGTATCCGCTCCAGTGTCTGGGACACCCCCGTGCCATTGAACAGTTGGATTCGAGCGCACGCGAACGAGACCGGACATACGAAGTACAAGAAGCACACGGAGGAACCCGTCAATACTTTCTCGAAGCGCGTCAAAGCTTCGGACCAATGAGAGCGGGCGACGCGTCAGCGATTCCGGCCTACCGCTCGACAGGGGTACCGACTCCGAAATGAGCGGCTGCCCACCACTTCCGGGGTAACGTCCCCTCATGGAGATGCGCCAGGAAGCGCAGGAGTTCTGGGAGAGCGCCGGGGCCGCCAAGACATTCACGCATCCGCTGGACACGGGGCTGCTGGAGACGTACGTACCGCGTGACGCCCCCGTACTGGACTACGGATGCGGATACGGACGGCTGACCGCGGAGCTGGTGGCGGCGGGGTATGCGGACGTGCAGGGCGTGGACGCGTCCCAGGCGCTCGTGGAGCGGGGCAGGCGGGAGCATCCGGAGGTGCGGCTCGCGCACTGTCCAGGGCTGCCGCTGCCGTTCGAGGACGGAAGTTTCGGGGCCGCGCTGCTGTTCGCCGTCCTGACCTGTGTGCCGGACGCGGCGGCGCAGCGAAGGATCGCCGGGGAGCTGGGGCGACTGGTGCGGCCGGGCGGGGTGCTGTACGTGAGCGATGTGCCGTTGCAGAGCGACCGGCGCAACCTCACGCGGTACGAGGAGTACGCGGCCCGGTACGGGACGTACGGCGTGTTCGGAACACCCGACGGCGGGGTGTTCCGGCACTCCACGCCGGACCACCTGCACGGCCTGCTGGAGACGCACGGCTTCACGGTGGAGGCCGAGCGCTCGGACACGGTCCCGACGATGGACGAGCATACGGTGGAGCGCCTTCAGCTCATCGGGCGGCGGCGTTAAGGCGTCAAGACGTCAAGGCGCTATGCGGAAGCCGGGGCGATCGGCAGGACCAGATCCAGATGGGTGGCGTCCGGGGCGGGCCGGCGGGTTTCGTCGGGCTGCCAGCCGTGGCGGGTGTAGAAGGCGCGGGCGCGTTGGTTGTGCCAGTAGACCTCCAGGTGGGCGGTGGCGACGCCGTTCGATCGCCAGCCGTCGACGCAGGCCCGGTGCAGCGCGGTGCCGATGCCGCCGCGCCAGTTGTCGGGGTCGACGTGGAGCTGGAAGAGCTTGACGGTGTCCGCGGGCGCGCCGTCCTCGCGGCGGTAGGAGGCCGCGCCGACGACGGTACCGTCCCGTTCCGCGCACAGCACGGTCGCGTCCGGGCGGTCGAGGTTGCGCCCCCAGCCCTCGCGCCAGCGGTCGCGTTCGGCCGGGGAGTCCAGCTGCGCGTCCGGGACGCGGCCGCGGTAGTACGTCGCGCGGGCGCGTGTGTGCAGGTCGGCGATGGCGTCGAGGTCGGCGGCCGTCGCGTGCCGGACGGTCAGGGCCGGGGACTCCGGGGGCTCCGGGGCATCGGGCAGGGGCACGTGCGTCATCCTTCGTAGCGGCCGTCGACGCGGCGGGGCAGGCGGAGCGGGTTGTCCTCGCGCAGTTCGGGCGGGAGCAGGGTGGGCGGGGTGTCCTGGTACGCGACCGGGCGCAGCCAGCGTTCGACGGCGGTGCCGCCGACGGAGGTCGAGGTGGAGGTGGTGGCCGGGTAAGGGCCGCCGTGGTGCTGGGCGGGGGCCACGGCGACGCCGGTCGGCCAGCCGTTGACGACCACCCGACCGGCCAGCGGGGTGAGCGCGGCCAGCAGCCGCGCGCCGCGCCCCGCGCCGCTCCCGGAAGCGTCACCCCCCGTACCGGCTCCGGCCGCACCGCGTCCCGTACCGTCCCCGGACACGTCCGCCGCCCCGTCCTCCCCCGCGCACTCCGCCGCCCCCAGCTGGAGCGTCGCCGTGAGGTTGCCGGGCAGCCGGGCCAGTACGGCGCCGATCTCGGCCTCGTCGGTGTAGCGCGCGAGGACGGTGACCGGGCCGAAGCACTCCTCCAGGAGGAGGTCGTGTGCTCCGCCGCCGTCGGCGAGGCGGGCCGCGGGCACGGTGAGGAAGCCCGCGCCGACGGTGTGCTCGCCGCCCGCGCCGGGCGTCACGGGCGCCTCGACGCCGGGCAGCGCGGCACGTTCCCGTACGCCGTCCACGAAGGCGTCCCGCATACGGTGGTCCAGCAGTACCCCGGCCTCCGTGTTGCTGACGGCCTCGGTCAGGGAACGCTCCAGACGGTCGCCTGCCGGGCCCCGCGGCGCCAGGACGAGCCCCGGTTTGACGCAGAACTGGCCGGTGCCGAGGGTCATCGAGCCCGCCAGGCCGGTGCCGATCTGCTCGGCGCGCTCCTCGGCGGCGGCCTCGGTGACCACGACCGGGTTGAGGCTGCCCAGTTCGCCGTGGAAGGGGATCGGGTGCGGGCGGGCGGCGGCCGCGTCGTACAGCGCGCGTCCGCCGCGTACCGAGCCGGTGAACCCGGCCGCGGCGATCAGCGGGTGCCGGACCAGCTCGATGCCGGCGTCGAAGCCGTGCACCAGGCCCACCACGTCCTCGGGCACGCCCACCTCGGCGGCGGCGCGGCGCAGCAGGGCGGCGCTCAGTTCGGAGGTGGCCGGGTGGTCGGGGTGGGCCTTGACGACGACCGGGCAGCCCGCGGCGAGCGCGCTGGCGGTGTCGCCGCCGGGCACCGAGAAGGCGAGCGGGAAGTTGCTGGCCGCGTAGACGGCGACGACCCCGAGCGGGATCTTGTAGCGGCGCAGGTCGGGGCGGGGCGGGGTGAGCGCGGGGTCGGCGTGGTCGATCCGTACGTCGAGGAAGGCGCCCTCCTCGACCAGGTCGGCGAAGGCACGCAGCTGGTATGTGGTGCGGGCCAGTTCGCCGGTCAGCCGCCCGGGGCCGAGCGCGGTCTCCGCGTCGGCGGCCTCCACGATCCGCTCGCCGGCGCCGTCCAGCTGCTCGGCGGCCCGGCGCAGCAGGGCGGCCCGCACGGCGCGGTCGGCGAGCGCGTCCCGTGCACCGTGCGCGGCCCGTACGGCGGCGTCGACCTCGGCGGCCGTGGCCTCGACCGCAACCTGCTCGCGCTGCTTCCCGGTTCGGGGGTCGACACTCCAGACTGGTGCTGCTGCCACCGCGCATTCCTCCCAGTGAGCTGTCCGGCGAACTGGTGCCGCACCCAGAAGGCGTTCGGTATGCTGAACGCCGTCCCAGGTGGTGAATGTGACCGTCCGCCGGGACTCTATGGCTGTCCGAACTGAGGGGTCAAGGCCGATGTCCGCTGCCGAGACCACCGGAGCGCAGGTCAAGTCCGCTGTGCGCACGGTGGAGTTGCTGGAGTACTTCGCCGGCCGCCCCGGCATGCACAGCCTCGCCTCCGTCCAGGAGGCCGTCGGCTACCCGAAGTCCAGCCTGTACATGCTGCTGCGCACCCTCGTCGACCTGGGCTGGGTGGAGACCGACGGCACCGGCACCCGGTACGGCATCGGCGTGCGCGCCCTGCTGGTCGGCACCTCGTACATCGACGGCGACGAGGTGGTGGCCGCCGCCCGTCCCTCGCTGGACCGGCTCGCCGACGACACCGCCGAGACCATCCACCTGGCCCGGCTGGACGGCACCAACGTCGTCTACCTCGCCACCCGCCAGTCCCAGCACTACCTGCGCCCGTTCACCCGCATCGGCCGCCGGCTGCCCGCGCACTCCACGTCACTGGGCAAGGCGCTGCTCGCCACGTACACCGACGAGCAGATCCGCGCCCTCCTCCCGGAGAAGCTGGACGCCCTGACCGAGCACACCATCACCGACCGCGAGCAGCTGATCGAGGAGCTGCACCTGGTGCGCGAGCTGGGATACGCGGTGGACCGCGAGGAGAACACGCTGGGCCTGCGCTGCTTCGGCGTGGCGGTCCCGTACCGCACCCCGGCGCGGGACGCGGTCAGCTGCTCGGTCCCGGTGGCCCGGCTGACCCCGGGGCACGAGCAGCTGATCAAGGACGCGCTGTTCGACGCCCGGGATCGCCTGACGCTGGCGACGCGGCGCCTTTGAAGTCCGGTTCGAGGGCTGACTTGAGGCCCGGCTCGAAGGCCGCCAGGAAGCCCGGTCCGGAGCCGGGCACCTCACAGATGCGCGGGGCGCGGCTGCTCCTCGGCCGCTGGGTGCATCTCATCCTCGGCGGCGCCCTGCTGACACCGTTCTTCCTCCTGGCGACGCTCGTCATCCCGCTGTTCTTCGACGGTGTGAACCCCTTCAGCGACTTCCCCTGGCAGTTCGCCGCGTTCGCCGTCGCGCTGCCGCTCGCCGCACTCGGCGCGCTGCTCTTCCCGCTGCTGCGCACGCTGGAGGCGACGGCGGCACGGTCGCTGTGCGGCCTGCCCGCCGACGTGGCGGCCGAACTGGCCGAGGAGCCCGCCGACTCGTGGGCGGCCCGGCGGCGTACGGCACTGTGGTTCGTGGCGCACCTGACGGCCGGCGGCATCGTCAGCGGCATGACGCTCGCGGCGCCGCCCGCCGCCGTCGCGCTGATCCTGCTGCCGGTCGCGGACCCGCTGCGGCACGAGGAGCTGGGCTGGCCCAATCTGGCCGGCGGCCTGCTCGGCCCGCTGACCGGCCTCGGCCTGCTCGCCCTGGTGGCGGGCACCACGTGGGTGGGCGGTCGGCTGCTGGCCCGTGGGGCGCCCGCGCTGCTCGGCCGGACGCCCGCCGACCGGCTGGCCGCGGCCGAACGGCGGGCCGCCGACCTCGCCTCCCGCAACCGCCTCGCCCGCGAACTGCACGACTCCGTGGGGCACGCGCTCAGCGCGGTCACCCTCCAGGCCGGTGCGGCCCGCCGAGTACTTGACCGCGACCCGGAGTTCGTACGGCAGGCGCTCACCGCCATCGAGGAGACCACCCGCGACGCGGTGGCCGAACTCGACGCCGTACTGGGCCTGCTGCGCGAGGACGGCGACGGCCGGACCACCGCGCCCGCACCGACGCTGGACGGCCTGGACGGGCTGCTGGCCCGCACCCGCGCCGCCGGACTCCGGATCACCGCGGACATCGACGACGACTGCGGGCGACTGCCGCCGCTGGTCTCGCGGGAGGCGTACCGGATGGTGCAGGAAGGTCTCAGCAACGCACTGCGCCACGCCGGGGCCGTACCGGTCGGGCTGCGGATCGCGGTCGGTGCGGAGGAACTGACGATCACGATGGAGAATCCGGTGGAGGAAACGGTGCGGTACGTGGAGGGGGACGGCGTGGTGGGCGCGGCCCGCCCCGGCGGTGGGCGCGGCCTGCGCGGCATCGCCGAACGGGCCCGTCTGCTGGGCGGCGAGGCGCTGGCCACCGGCCGGGACGGCGTGTGGCGGCTGACCGTACGGCTCCCGCTGGGGGCGGCCCGGTGAGCGACGCGAACAGCACCGCCTCGACGAACGGCACCGCCGCGACGAACAGCACCGCCTCGGCGGACGGCCGCGCCCCGCTGCGCATCGTGCTCGCCGACGACGAGCGGATGGTCCGTACGGCGCTGCGGGCGATCCTCGGCGCCGAACCGGACCTGGAGGTGGTCGGCGAGGCGGCCACCGGCGCCGAGGCCGTACCGATGATCCGCGAACTGCGCCCGGACGTGGTGCTGATGGACGTCCGGATGCCGGAGATCGACGGCATCCGTGCGACCGAACAGGTGCTGGCGGGCATGGCCGAGCCGCCCCGCATCCTCGTGGTGACCACCTTCGAGAACGACGCGTACGTGTACGACGCGCTGCGCGCCGGGGCGCACGGCTTCCTGCTGAAGCGGGCCGGGGTGGAGGACCTCGTGCAGGCGGTACGGATGGTGGCGCGCAGCGACTCGCTGCTGTTCCCGGCGGCCGTACGGGAACTGGCCGCCCGGTACGCGGGGGCGCGGGCCGCGCGGGAATCGGCGCGGGCCCTGCGGGCGCGGCTGTCCGACCGCGAGGCGGACGTGCTGCGCCTGATGACCAAGGGCCTGACGAACGCGGAGATCGCGGAACAGCTGACGGTCGGCCCGGCGACGGTCAAGACGCACGTCGCGGGAGTGCTGGCCAAGCTGGGAGTGCGGGACCGCACCCAGGCGGTGATCACGGCGTACGAGAGCGGGTTCGTACGGCCCGGCTGACCCCGCGGCCGAGGCCGACCAACCCCGCGGGCCGCACGCGCCCGGCGCCCGGCCGACTCGCGGAGCGGACCGCTCCCGCACCCGGGCTTCACCCGTCCGGGCACCCTCCGTAACACCCGATTACGCAGCGCCACTATCACATTTCACGGCAAAAATCTGTCACCCGTTCAACCCAACTTCCCGGGTCACCGAACGTCACCACCACCCCGCCGCTGACCTGCCCAAACCTAACCGATCATGCGCGACACGCCGCTGCGCGCCGGGAGTTCTGACAGCACGTCAACAGGCTCCCGGCGCGCCCGGCCGCTTACCTCGGATTCAGGAGGCGCGGAACTCCCCCAACTTCCGTTGCGGTGCGCTCGTGTGCCGCGTCCGCGCTTCGTGGAGGTTCGTGTCATGCGTTCCACTCGCGTTCTCACCGGTGCCGCCCTGTCCATAGCCGCCCTCGGACTGTCCGCGAGCTCCGCGTTCGCCGGGGACTTCGGCAAGATCGAAGTGACCCCGACCCCGGTCAAGGCCGGAAACTCGGTCAACCTCAACAGCAGTGACTGCGGCAAGAACGGCTCGGCCACCGTCGACACCGGCACGCTGGGCGCCGGGAAGGTCACCCTGTCCTCGAAGGGCCAGACGCACACGGAAAACGTGCAGGGCTCCGTGCGGGTGCCGGCCGGCACGAAGGCGGGCGACTACGGCATCGGCGGCAAGTGCTCCAACGGCCGGGAGATCACCGGCACGGTGCGCGTCTCCTCCGGTCCGAGCGGCAAGACCCGGACCGGCATCGGTACCACCAGCGAGAACTCCGACACCACGGAGATCATCGCGGGTGCGGGCGTACTGCTGGCGGCTGCCGCCGGTGGCGTGTGGATGGTGCGCCGCCGTCGCGCGGACGACTCGGCCTGATCCGGTACGCCCACCAGCGCCGGGCCGGCACCGGCACCGCCGGCCCCGGCCCGGCCGCCCCCACCTCCCGGACACGCCTGCCGTGACCGGGGGGCCGGGGCGTATCCGGCGTGATCACCGTCCCGTTCCGCCACGTTCCGCCGGCCCGCCCCGTTCCGCCCGTCCCGCCCCGGAGCCCGTGACCGCGATCCGCGATCCGTAGTCCGCAGCTACACACCCTGGAGGCCGACAGCCATGGGAACCACCCGCCGCTTCCGCGGTGACCAGGGCTTCATAGCCCTGCTCACCGCGGCTGCGATGTGCACCGGCATATGGCTGATCGGCCACGGCGCCGAGGCCCAGGCGCCACCGCCCCAGCCCTCCGCCGACCAGGGCTTCGCCGGGCCCGGGGCGGGCCGGCCGTCCGCGGCCCCCGCTCCGCCGCCCCCGCCGATGCCCGCCTCCCGGCCGCTGCGGGTACGCATCCCGTCGCTCCACGTGGACGCACCGCTGACCGGCCTCGGCCTCGACGAGAACGGCAGTCTGGCCACCCCTCCGGAGGGGGACAAGAACCTGGCCGGCTGGTACGAGAACGGCACCACCCCCGGCACCACCGGCACCTCGCTGATCGCCGGCCATGTCGACAACCGTTCCGGCCCCGCGGTCTTCTACAACCTCGGCGCGCTGAAGAAGAACCACACGGTGGAGGTGGTCCGCGCGGACGGCCGGACCGCGGTCTTCTCCGTCGACGCCGTCGAGGTCTACGACGGCAACGACTTCCCGGACAAGAAGGTCTACGGCCCGGCCGCCCGCCCCGAACTACGGCTGATCACCTGCGGCGGCGGCTTCAACAAGGCCCGGCAGGAATACCTGGGCAATGTGGTGGTCTTCGCCCACCTCAGCGCCACGAAGCGGGAACCGGGGAAGCGGAAGCCGGTGCCGCACAGCAGCGACAGCGGCAGCAGCAGTGACAGTGACAGCAACAACAACAGCGCCGTCAACGGCGGGGGCATCAGCGGCATCAGCTGAACCGCCCGCCGTGATTTCCTGCCCCTCAGGCCGGAATGCGGTTGCCGCGCCCGTTGAGCGCCATCCGGTTCCAGGTGTGGCGCCGGCCGCGTACCGCCACGGAGTAGCCGTAGAGCAGCTCCGGATCGCACGTGCCCGGCAGGAAGGCGTCTCCGAAGTGGTGCGCGTCCACCCCGATCTCCTTGGCGGTCAGGGCCAGTCGGGGCACGATGTCGGCGTGCGCGCCCTCCTGGCTCGTACCGATCGCCCCCATCACCACCGCGCCCGCGTCCTGTACGGCGGCGACCGCCTCGGCCGCCCGCTCCTTGGTCAGGCCCGGCATCGTGCCGGGCAGCGGCAGGACGACGCCGTCGGCGCCCGCGTCCACCAGTGCGGTCAGCCGTCCGGGGGTGATCCGCTCGGGGTGCCCCGCGTGGTGCATCTTGCCGGACCACAGCGCCGCGTCGTCGCCGAGGGCGCGGCGCAGTTCGTCGGTGACGCGGGCCAGGCCCTCGAAGCTGCCGCCGGTGCCGGGGTTGGCGGTCAGACAGAGCATGGCGGCACCCATGCCGACCAGCCTGCGGGCCTGTTCGGGACCGGCCCGGCGGAGTTCCGGCACGTCGCCGGGTTCCAGGTTGACGCCGATCGGGCGGCCCACGTACGAGGCCAGGTCGGCGAAACTGGTGAACGTGCCCAGGCCGGGCAGCCGCAGGAACTCCCCGTCCCAGGCCCGCTCGATGAGGTTGAGGATCACGATGTCCGCGCCGAAGGCGGAGACCAGCTCGATGTTGTGCACACCCGCGGCGCCGCCGGGGTGCGGGGAGAGCGCCGCGCGCTCGGCGAAGACCTCGGCGATCATCGTGCGTCCCTCGGCCGCCGCGACCGCTTCGGTCAGTTCCCGGCCCCGCAGCGAGGCCAGTTCCTCCCGGTCGAGGTCGAGGATGCGCTGTGTCATGGCGTTCCTTCCAGGGTCTTCTCGTGGTCGTGCCAGGGTCTTCTCGTAGTCGTGCGCGGCCCGGGGCGTGCCGCGTGCGGCACGGGGCCGCGATACGGAACGCGGTGTAGTAGATCACCGCGCGGTACGGTCCAGGCGGCATTCCGCCGTACGGTTGCCGACCCCCGCCGCACGGATACCGCCCTCCGCCGCACGGATACCGCCCCCCGCCGCACGGATACCGACTACCGCCGTACGGCCGCCAGCTCCCGCCGTACGATCGCCAGGTCGGCGTCACCGGCCAAGCCCGCGTGGTAGAGCCGCAGTTCGTCCGCGCCGAGGGCGGCGGCGTGCGCGGCGTCGGCGGCGAGGGTGCCGGGGCTGCCGCCCATGGGGGTGACGATGGTGAGGTTGGCGGCGAGAAGGGGGGCGGCCGGGTGTCCGGCCGGGGCGGGCCCTGCCGCTGCCGTACGCGCCGCCGCGAACGGTTTCAGCGCATCGGCACGAGCCGCCTCGTCACCCGTACACGGCACCACCACCCCGTCGGCGTGCGCGAGGACGTCCGCCGGGTCGGTACCCACGTTCGCGCCGCAGCGGTGCGGGGCCGGGTCGGCGTGCAGCAGCACCTGGAAGCGGTCGCCCACGGCGCTGCGTACGGCCTCACTGCGTACGGCCGCGCCGCGTACGGCCGCGACAACCTCCCGTTGCAACGTACGCGCGGCACCGTCCCGCCAGCCACGTACCAGCCCCGACAGCTCACCTCCGAGCAGCGTCTCCACTTCACGCCACTCCCCCGCCCGGCCACCGCCGGCCGCCCCTTCGTCGCCACCCGCACCCGCACCCGCACCCGCCCACACCGGCTCCAGCGCCCGTACGACCGCACCCCGCACGTCCTCCGCCCGCACCCCCAGCCCGCCGTACCCCGCCTCGCAGACCTCGCAGAAGCACAGCGACATCAGGTACTGGGCGGCGCCGGAGAGCGGCACGCCGGCGCTCTTGTCGTGCGCGTGCAGATGCGCCAGCCCGTACCAGCCGCAGGACTCCAGCTCGGTGCCGCGCGCGCCGGGACGGGTCGCCGCCTCCGCCGCCAGGTCACAGAGGTAGGCACGTACTTCTGGGCGGGCGATGCAGGGTGCCCAGGGATAGCGGTCGCCGTAGGCGTTGCGTACGGCGATGGCGGGGTGCTCGGCGCCCAGGCGTCCGTTGTGGGCCAGCACGACCCAGCTGTGCACCTCCAGGCCCGCGTCCGTCAGTGCGCGCGCTGCCGCGTCGAAGGGGTCCGGTCCAGTTGTCCACTCCTGCGGGTACGGGCGTAGGGCGCGCCCCGCCCAGCGTTCGGCGTCGGGCTGGTACAGGACGGCCGAGTGCCGGGCGGTGACGACGCGGTGACGGGGGTGACGCGGCGTCAGCGCGCGGGTGGAGTGGTACGCGGCAGCCAGGGTGACTTGCCGGACGCCGAGGTCGGCAACGCGACGGGCGGCGTCCGGATCGCCCACCACGTCCCACGGATACAGGAACGCGGCGGCACGCATCACCGGCCGCCCGACCCCGGCGCGCCGACCAGTGCCAGACCCCGTTCGATCAGCCCGGCCAGCGCCTCGACGTGCTCGGGAGCCGGTTCGCTCAGCGGCGCCCGTACCTCGCCGACGTCCGTCCCGCGCAGCCGTACCCCGGCCTTGACCAGCGAGACCGCGTAGCCCTTGCCTTGGTTGCGCAGCTCGACCAGTGGCCGGTAGAAGCCGTCCAGCAGCCGGTTGACCGTCTTGTCGTCGCCGTCGGTGAGGGCACGGTGGAAGGCCGTGGCGATCTCGGGGGCGAAGGCGAAAACGGCGGACGAATACAGGCGGACGCCGAGGCCGCGGTAGGCGAGGCCGGTGAGTTCGGCGGTCGGCAGCCCGTTGAAATACAGGAACTCCTGCCCGGGCTCCCGGCCGGAATCCCGGTCGGCCTCCTGCCCGGACTCCTGGCCGGGCTCCTGCCCGGACTCCCGACCGGACTTCCGGCTGGCCGCCCCCGTCCGTACGGCGCTGATGATGCGCTGGAGCAGGTCGAGGTCGCCCAGGCCGTCCTTGAGGCCGATGATGCCGGGGGTGCGGGCGAGGGCGACGACGGTGTCCGGGGTGAAGACGGCATTGTCGCGCTGGTAGACGATGACCGGCAGGGCGGTGGCGGCGGCGAGTTCCGCGTAGTGCCGCAGCAGGCCCGCCTGGTCGGCGACGACGAGGTACGGGGGCATGGCCAGCAGGCCGTCGGCGCCCGCGTCCTCGGCGAGTCGGGCGAAGCGGGTGGCGAGCGCGGTGCCGTAACCCGCACCGGCCAGCACCGGGACCCGCCCGGCCGCCTCCTGGACCGCGGCGGCCACACAGTCGCGGAACTCCTCCGGCGTCAGCGCGTGGAACTCGCCGGTGCCACAGCAGGCGAAGACGGCCGCGGCACCCGCGTCGATGCCCCGGCGTACGTGGGCGCGGAAGGCGGTCAGATCCGGGGCGCCGTCGGGCCCGTACGCGGTCACGGGGAAGAACAGCAGGCCGTCGAGGCGCTCGGCGAGCGGCGGGGCGGGGGTCGTCACGGGCTCTCCCTGGCATGCTCGTACCGAAGGCGTGTACGTCGTGGTAACGCCACCACCTATGCACGTCCCTGACTGTTGTCCACACTCATGAACGCGCTCACGCTAGGGCAGCGCTCCTGGGCCGGTCAAGGACCCGAAACGGCCCCGATGACCCCGAATGCCCCTCGGAGCAACCAGATTTGGCCGACCCGTCAAGCGTCTTGACCCGGTCCGGCGCGCCTTCCTACCGTGACGGCGATCGTCCACTTACCTGAACGTCGTCCGCGGATGAAGCCGTACGACCGAGCCCGCCCGGAGGAACCTGCCATGCCCGCCCCCCGCACCGTCCTGCTCACCGGCGCCGCCGGCGGCCTCGGCACCCTGATGCGCGAACTGCTGCCCCCGTACGGCTACCGGCTGCGCCTCCTCGACCAGCGGACCATCGACGACGAACCCGACGCCGTCACCGCCGACCTGGCCGACAAGGAAGCCCTCCGCGAGGCGGTGCGCGGCGTGGACGCGATCGTCCACCTCGCCGGCATCTCCCTCGAAGCCCCCTTCGAGAAGATCCTCCGCAGCAACATCGAAGGCACCTACAACCTCTACGAAGCGGCGCGCGAGGAAGGCGTCCGCCGCGTCGTGTTCGCCTCCTCCAACCACGCCGTCGGTTTCACCCCACGCCCCGCCGACGGCTCCGGCGCGATCCCGGTGGACACCCCGCGCCGGCCCGACACGTACTACGGCCTCTCCAAGGGCTTCGGCGAGGACCTGGCCTCCCTCTACTGGGACCTGCACGGCATCGAGACGGTCTCCGTCCGCATCGGCTCCTGCTTCCCGCGGCCCACCACCGTCCGCATGCTCTCGATCTGGCTGAGCCCGGCCGATGGCGCGCGCCTGCTGCACGCCGCGCTCACCGCCGAAGGCGTCGGCCACACCGTCGTCCACGGCTCCTCCGCCAACACCCGGCTGTGGTGGGACCTGAGCACGGCCCGCTCGCTCGGCTACGAGCCGCAGGACGACTCCGAGCCGTACGCCGCCGAACTGATCGCCGCGCAGGGCGAACTCGACCCTGCCAACCCCGAACACACCCACCTGGGCGGCGCCTTCTGCGTGGACCCGCCCATCTGGCCGTACTGAGCGGCCGTGGCCTCGGCCACGCCGGACCGGCCGACGCAACCCGCCCCGCCCTCCCCGCGTCCTTGTGTGCGTATCAATCATTTGCGCAACCGCGCAGGAACGAGGAACGCACCATGGGCATCGTCAGCTGGCTCGTACTGGGACTGATCGCGGGCGTCATCGCCAAGGTCCTGCTGCCCGGACGGGACCCGGGCGGCATCGTCGGCACCACCCTCATCGGCATCGTCGGCTCCTTCATCGGCGGCTGGCTCTCCACGAAGATCCTGGACAAGCCGATACCGAAGGACTTCTACGACCCGTCGATGTGGATCGCTGCCATCGCCGGCTCCCTGGTACTGCTGATCGCCTACCGCCTGCTGTTCGGCAATTCCCGCGAACGCCGCTGACCTCGGCGGGGCGGCAGCCCGTACGGCCCTCGGGACCGGCGGGGCGACAGCCCGTACGGCTACAGCCCTTCGTACCAACCGACGGCGGCCCGTACGGCCCTCGGTAATGGAACCGCAAAGGAAGGCCACTCGTTATCCCCGGCATGACCGCTATGACTCCTGGCTCGAACCTCCCGCTCACCGCCTCGCGGGTGGCGGTGGACGTCACCGCGCCCGTGCGGCTCGATGTGTCGGGCCTGCTGCTCACCGCCGACGGCAAGGTGCGCTCCGACGACGACTTCGTCTTCTACAACCAGCCGGCCGGCCCGGGCGTGACCCACACGTCCGGCGCGGGCGGTGCCGGTGACACGATCACGGTGGACACCGCCGCGGTGCCGGCCGGTATCGAGAAGATCGTCGTGACCGCCAGCCTGGACGCCCCAGGCGCCACCTTCGCCGGCACCGAACCGACCGGCACGGTCCGCAACGCCGACGACGGCAGCGTCATCGCCTCCTTCACCCCGCCGCGGCTCGGCTCGGAGACCGCCCTGGTGGTCATGGAGGTCTACCGCCGCAATGGCGCCTGGAAGGTCCGCGCGGTGGGCCAGGGCTACGCGAACGGCCTGGCCGGCATCGCCACCGACTTCGGCGTGAACGTCGAGGAGCCGACGGCACCCGCGGCCCCGGCCGCCACTCCGCAGGCACCCCCGGCCCCGCCGACCGCCGCGCCCCAGCCCGCCCCTGCCGCTCCGCCCGCCGCCCAGTGGGGTCCGCCCACCGGCGCCCCGGCGCCCATGGCGCCGCCGCCCGCGGCGGCCGCTCCGGCAGCCGCCCCTGCTCCCGCGCCCGGCGCCGGCAAAATCAACCTCGACAAGGGCCGCGTCAGCCTCCAGAAGAACCAGACCGTCTCCCTGGTCAAGGGCGGCCGCCCGCTCCTGTCCTCCGTCCGCATGGGCCTCGGCTGGGAGCCCGCCTACCGCGGCAAGGACATCGACCTCGACGCCTCCGTGATCGCCTACGGCCCGGACCGCAAAAAGGTCGACAACTGCTTCTTCGGCAAGCTCCAGATCCTGAACGGCGCGATCCAGCACTCCGGCGACAACCTCACCGGCGAGGGCGCGGGCGACGACGAGTCCATCACCGTCCACCTCGGCGGCATTCCCCCGCAGGTCACCGGCCTGGTCTTCACCGTCAACTCCTTCTCCGGCCAGAAATTTTCCGACGTCGCCAAGGCCTACTGCCGCCTGCTCGACGCCCAGACCGGCGAAGAACTCGTCCGCTTCGGCGAAATTGATCCGCCAGTTCTCCGGCGAATGGGAAATGACGGCGATGGGCGAATTCGTCGACTCCCGCACCGTCCGCGGCATGGTCAAGCCCGGGGGTGCGGCGCTGTAGGAACTGCCAGGTCAGCGCGGTGCCGCAGCGCTGAGCGTCAGACGACGGCGAGGCTGGACCCGCACTCTGCGGGTCCAGCCTCTTCCGCGTCCATCACCCTGTGGGTAGCCGTTCCTGCCAGTTACTTGCATTTCAGGGTAGGCGATTGCAGGAAACTGCCGCCCAGATTTCCCATTCATCTCCCAGTTGATCAACCGAGACCGGCCCCAGACCGCCCACTTGGGAGGTGGGCTTGGCGGTCCGGGGCCGGCGTACTGGATCGCTTCGCGGCCCAGCTCAAGACAGGCCTACCCGCGAGGCGAGATGTACCCAACTGGGTACAGACTTTCGACCAAGATCGATTCACCGTAAATGGGTGCCGATCGACCCTCCCCGCCCCGAGCTACTCGCGAGGCGCAGGGCGATCGGCGAGCAGATCAGGCTCGCGCGCCGTCACCGCGGCCTCTCGCAGGAGAGGCTCGCCGAGCGGTCAGGTTTGGACCGTAAAACGGTCAGTCGCATAGAGAACGGTCGCATCTCTCCCCCGCTGGACTATCTCCTGCTGATCGCTGACGCACTGAGCACTCCGCTCTACCGTCTCGTGCGAGACGCAGAGCCGTCCGTTGACCAGTGAACAACTTACCTGTCATATGCACCAGGTGTGCGCCGGGTTCCCCTTGGTGTTTTCTTTACACCCCGTGTGAACCTGTCACTTACCGCGCGGGTCGTGGCCAGCGCCGGGGAACGCGATCTCGCTGTCACTGCCCGCCCGTAAGATCCCCAGCATGACCACCGCCGAGGCAAACGACGCGATCCGCTGCTTCATGGCGTCCCGCGCCGGCCGTCCGCTGTGGCCGGAGGAGCAGGCGGAGTACGAGCGGCTGCTGGAGGCGTGGGTGGCGGCGGTGCGTCGGGATTTGGCCATGGCCGCGTAGTATCAGCCAGTGGCTATCGAACTCACAGACGATTTGATCAAGCTGGAAGAAGCCGCCTGGGCCGAGATTCAGGCCGGGGCGCTCACCACCGACACCGCCGAGGCCGTCCAGGCCGCCGTCACCGCGCACGCCGCGGCGACTGGCCAGAGCCGGTACGACGTCGAGCGGGAGCTGAAGCGGCGCGTGCGGCATCCCGAGCCCGAGGGCGAGTAGCTACGGCCGCCACTCCTCGCGATAGTCGGGGTGGTTGGCGTAGGGCAGGGCAAGTCGCTTGAGGACTGGCAGCCCCCATGCCTCCCCTTCGCCAGGGATGTAGTCGCGACTCTCAACCGGGCCGTAACCGGTCACGTCGACCAATGGCGGCTCGCACAGTTCGATGATCTGCCGTTTGGCTTCGACCTCGGCGAGGACGCGGGCCGGGTCGTGGCGGGCCATGTGCTCGCGCACTTCCGGCGCGAGATCGGGGCCATAGATGGCGATGTTGCTTGCGTCCCAGCCGCCATCGCCCGCACAGGCGCGCGCCACCGCTTCGTCTTCGTCGAGCCGGTCGCGCAAGAACTGCACCAGATCGTCCACGGGTCCTCCAGGTAGCCGTCCGCCCCGCGCGGGCGCTGTTCCGGCGGGGCGGTTCGAGCAGCACTCCCAGCTTGAGTGCACACAGTTGATGTGTTGAGTTGAGGGTACGGGCGGGCACTGACAACGCCGGTCAGCCGCCGATGCCCAGCTCCCGCTCCAGGCGGGCGATACGCGTGTAGTCGGGGCGGGGCGGGCGCAGGGCGGCGGATCGGCTGTGTACGGCGTCCCAGAAGCGGGCGGGCCAGCAGAGCCAGAGCGGGCCCGTGCTGCCGAGGTGCAGGGATGCGGTCATCGAGGCGATGAGCCACAACATCTCAACGGCCAGGACGACGGTGAAGGCGATGGCGACGGGTAGCGGCATGGCGCTCTCCTCGGGAGCGGAGGCGGCCCCGCCGCACGGGGGATCGGGGCGGGGCCTGGTCTGAGTGTGGCAGGTCGCGAGGCTTCTTCGGTTTGTTCAGTCCCGGAAACAGGCGAACTCGAAGGTGACGTCGCTGCCGTCGGCGTTCAGTACCTGGATGTCCCATGCCTGCCCGCGGTCGGCGAGGCTCATGACGACTTTGCCGACTACTTGGACTCCGCTCGAACTGATGGTCCTGGTCTGGGGCCCGGAGGGGGTTCGGTAGTTGAGCGTGTACTGCGGTTCGGTGCCGAGGTAGGTGCCGCGGCCGGTGAATCCGTCGAGCTGCTCGTGGCAGTCCTTCCAGGAGGGGCGGGTGCGGGGGCTGAGGACGCGGCCGATGCGCGTCTCGGGGCCGGTGGCGGTCTGCGCGGTGTAGGTGACGAGGTGCACGGCCATGATGTCTCCCCAGTTCCGAGGTGGTTAACCACCTTGATATCTCCAAGGTGACACACTCTGGACAGGTGGTCAACCACCCTGGGAAGATTTCTCCATGGCCAACCAGCACAGCGAAAAACTCCGCGGAATCCGCCGAATCCCCGACCAGCTATGGGAGGACTTCGGCACCGCGGCCGATCAAGTCGGCAGCGACCGCTCCGCCGAACTCCGGCACTTCATGGAGTGGTACGTGCACCGCCCCGGCGTCGAGCTGCCGGAGCGCCCCGCCCCGCAGTAGCCCCGGATGCGCCCGGCTCCGGCCTCCCGCACGCTGGTGTCATGGCGCGCATCGTGATCCAGGAGCCGAGCCCGACCGGGGGCAGGCGGGTGCGCGTGGACGGCACGATCCTCGGCCTCGCGCACTCCGATGCCGACGTCGTGGAGTTCCTGCGGCGGGCCGGGCTGCCCGACGCCGAGCCCCTGCTCGACGATCCCTCCTGGGTGGAATGGCGCGGCGGACGGCCGCACGACTACGGCGGGCCGAGCCTCAGCAGCGCGTGACGCAACGGCCGTCACCTTCGGCGCGGCACGCCACCGGACATCATTTCGCGCGACCATGCGACAAGTTGCCGTGATAGGCGAGGAATAATCATGGTACCCATTCTTGAAAGAGCTTCAAGAATGGGTACCATGAAGCATGTCAAGCAGCGAACTCCCCCGCCTCATCCCCACCGGCACCTGCTGGTGCGGCTGCGGCACCACGGTCGGCCTCGGCAGCTTCTTCGCCCGCGGCCACGACAAGACCGCCGAAGCCGCCCTCCTCGCCGTCGAATACGGCTCCTCCGTAGCCCAGCTACTCCACAAACACGGCTACGGACCCGGCCACTCCCTCAGTGCCAAGGCCGTCGAGGTCGGGGCGTGGGGCGAATGCCCGCACTGCGAGTACGTCGGCGCACCCGCCAGCATCCGCAACCACACCAATCGCCACCACCGAGAGAAGTAGGAGACCGGCATGATCAGCAAAAGGAGCGGCGGGTACTGGTCCGTCGGCATCACGGTGACATGGTCGCCGCAGGCCCGGACCACCAACGGCCAGGCGTTCCCCGGCTGGAAGGCGTCCCTGGAGTTTTTCGACGACGGGCACGCCGACGACGACGTCGCGGAAGGGCAGGTCTCCACGCAAGGCCACCTGGAGACCCGCTACTTCGTGACCGACGTCAACATCCCCAGCACCCCTTACCGCCCCGGTACGACCGTCAACGGGCTCACTGCCGCCATCGACGTGCTGCTCACCGACGCGGAGCGGCTCGGTATCGACCTCATGACCTGGTCCGATGACCGCCCGTTCCTCTACTACAGGGGCGACGGCGAGGACCCGAACCACGCGCCACCGCAGGGATGGCGCGAGACACTGAACGCCGAGGCAGCGCGCATGGGCTGGCGCAGCTACGCCACCACAGTCGATGCCTGACGCAGACACGGACACGACGAAGCGCCCCGCCCTTGCCGAAGCAGGAGCGGGGCGCAGGTCATGAGGGCGCGTCGAGCGTCTCGGTGGGCGGTGGCGGCGGCTCGGGTGACGGTACGGGCGGCGGGTCGACGACGCCGAGGCGCACCAGCGAGCCGATGTCCCCGGCGGTTTCGTCGACGCGCGGCTCCGCGGGCTGCGGTACAGGCTGGTCGGGCATGTCACACTCCGGTGCGGTTGTACTCGTCGACGAGGGGCGGCGGGGCGGACGGGTCGATGCCGCCGGCCCGCATCTGCAGAGTCAGCTCCCCCACGTAGCTGGCGAACGACCTTACGATCGCGCGCAGGCGAGTCGTCTCCGTGCGCAACTCCCGGACCTCCTCCTGCATGTCGTCCCGGATCGCCTGGAACGCGGCGAGGTCCCGCTCACGCTGTGCCGGCTCCGCCGCGGCTTGCGCCGCGGCCCGGGTAGCCTCGGCGGTGGCCGATGCTGCGGCCCGTGTGGCTCGCGCGGCGAACCAACCGGCCAGGACCATGCCCAGCGTGCCGAACGCGGCTACCAGCCCTGCCCAGATACTCATGCGCCCTTGCCTCTCCGGGCGCGCGGCGCTGGGGGGACCGAGTGCTCGGGCACCGTCGCCGCCCACAGGATGACCCCGACGTGCGAGGTCAGGTACCAGATGGCGGCGTACCCGCCGCGCGGATATTCGCCGCTGACGACGGCGACGGTGTAGGCGGTGGCCCACGTGGTGGGGGGTACGAGGGCGACCGCGAAGCCGAGCCCGTCCCGGCCGACTCTCAGGAACGCACAGACGAGCATGGTGAGTCCGGCGACGATCCACAGCCAGGCCCAGCAGTGCAGCGGCGCGACGCGGGTAAGCAGGTCAAGGCCGACAGGATTCGGCTGGGGTTCGATGATGAAGCTCAAGCCCCAGCAGGCCTTCCCAGTGCCGAGGATCAGCAGGAACGCGCCGCGGCGACCCAGGTGCTCACGCAGTCGCCGGGCCGCCGTGCACATCAGAGTCCCTGTACGGGCGGCTCGACAGGGGCCGGGCGCGGGGTGTGCCGGGCCTGCCATGCGGCCAGGTAGGTGACCGCGGTGGGCACGAGCGCCACGATGACGGCCTGCAGCCAGCCCGGCAGCGGGTCCAGCAGGGTGCTGTCGGCGCTGACGGCGTTGAGGACGGCGAGGATCAGGGAGGCGACGAAGGTACTGGTGGTGGCCGCCTTGACCTTCGCTTCGACGGGTGCGGTGGCCATATCAGGCTCCGTTCTGTGCGCGTTCGGCGAGCCAGCGCCGGACGGTCTGGTTGTGGCGGGCGTCGGCGAGCGCGTTGTGCTCTCCGGATTCCTGCTGAGGTAGGTCGTCCCAGGCGAGTCCGAGCCGGGCGCGCTCCTGCTGGATGTCGCAGGTGAACATCGGAACGCCCTTGGGGAGATCGATCATCCGGCCCCAGAGCTGAGCCAGGCATACGTGGTCGTAGGCGCCGTAGTTCGCCCACAGTTCGACGTCGCGCCCGGTGGCGTGGATGAAGTCCACGACCTCGTCGGCGATCCGCTCGCGGCGCTTCACGACCGGGTCGACGTAGTCGAACAGCCAGGACTTCGGCACGTGATTGCGTCGATCGCCCTGTCCCTTCGGCAAGCCCGGAACGACGTTCTCCATCAGCCACTTGTGCTTGCGGATCTTCCGAACTGGCATGTCACGGTTGACGGCGTAGTACTCGCGTCCGTCGTCGCACACCATGCCGATTGAGATCAGCTCGATGGTGCGGCCGTCCTCCAAAAACTCCAGGTCATAGTCGATGGCGGCCATCAGGGGCTCCCTCAGCTCTCGTCGGTGAGCTTCTTGAGGGCGGCCTCGATGCGCTCCAGGCGGGCGACGAGGTCGGCTTGGCGCTGGTCGGCGTAGCGCAGGAAAGTCCCGGCTTCCCTCGTGTTGTCGGCGTCGGTGTCGGTGGGGCTGACCAGGCGGTAAGCCCAAATGCGCTTGATCTCAGCGTCAGTGAGTGCCACGTTCGTCTCCTCGGGAGTAGTAGGTGTGCCGGGCTCGCCTGCGAGCCGCCGGGCGATGCGGGCGCGCATGTCGGGCATGGTGAAGCCGCGCGGGTCGACCTTGTCGGCGGACCACTCCAGGTGCCCGATCACCGACTTCGCGGACCAGCCGTGCGCCCGGCAGATCGCCGCCGAGACGCGCTCGATCGCGTCGAGCTGCGCGGCGGGCCACGGGTCCTTGCCGTCGCCGAGGTTGATGCACTCGAAGCCGTAGAAGCGCGCGTTGCCGTCAACGCCGTTGGCGTTGCCCTTCGTCGGGCGGGACGGCGCGGTGCCGTAGAACTCGTCGATGACCTGCTGGAGGACGGCCGGGTCGCCACCGCCGGCGTGGTTCGCGCGGCCGTAGCCGACGAGGTGCACGACGCCCTGCTTGTCGATGACGCCGTGGCACAGCGGGCCGGGCAGGCTGCTGTAGCCGTCGCGGCAGAGCTGTACGGACGATGCGGTCCCGGAAGACACGGTGTGGTGGATGACAACGCCGTTCACCGGGCCCCATGGCCGCGACGACGCCGTGCGCGTGTGGGTACGCCAGGAGCCGACCTCGACAACCTTGACGCCCTCGGCTCGGAGCGCGGCGAGGAACGCGGCGGCGGACAGGGGTGCGGCCATCACGCCTCCTCGTAGGTCGCGGCGAAGACGCTCGGCTTGCAGGGGTAGTACTCGCCCCGCACACCACGGATGATCCAGTCGCCTACGGATGCGGTCATGTCGCCTTCGAGGGTGTGGATGACAATGCCGTCGTGCAGCCCACGGCCGGGGCCGGGCACCTTGGTCTCTTCGACCTTGCCGGTCTGCCCCATGAAGTCGGCGACCTCGTCACGGTTGGTGCCGTCGAAGTGCACGGCGTCGACCTCGACGGGCTTCTTTCGGTATCGGGCCATGGGGCCTCCAGACATGCGAAAGGCCCCGGCTCGGCGGGGCGTGAAGTGCGGGGAGATTTTCGCGGCGCCGCGAAATTGGCAGGTCAGAGGCTGTAGTAGCAGCCGTTCAGGGAGATCCACGGCGGGGTGATGCGCTCGGACGCGTTGCTGGCCGTGGTGCCTACGATCTTCAGGTGGCCGTCCGGCTGAGCGTCGAGCTTGAGCGACAGCGAGTCGCTGGTGACGGCGGAGCAGGCGGCGGGCACGGTCCGCAGCGATCCGGGCCGGGCCGCGGACGGCAGCGGCGTAGACGTGATGATGCCGCCGTTGCGGATCACGGATGGGCTGCCGGAGTAGCCGATGTCGATGCCGCCCTGCAGCATGACCGTCAGCTCGCCGAAGAGGTTGACGATCCTGTACTGCGCAGTGCCGTTGTCGTTCCCGTTGTGCGAGAAACCGGAGGCCAGCGGGATGGTCGTCCATGCCGAGGTGCCTGCGGCGACCACCGTCCACGCGGTGCCGTCGTAGACCGTCAGCAGCTTCTCGGCGATCAGGAAGGCGGTCATGCCCGCCGTCGGGCTCGTCAGAGTGGCGTTGCGGGCGGAGGCGGACGCGAACCGCATCACGGACCTCGGTACCAGGCCGGTCGCGAGGTTGCTGGCCAGCGTCTCCATGTTCGGCGCGTCGGTGAGCGACGCGATCTGTACGCCCTGCCCGTAGGTGTCGGTGGTGGGCATCAGGCCCCCGGCGCGGGCAGCAGGGTCACGTCGAGGCCGCCGGTGTAAGAGAGGGTGGCACGGGTCTCCTGGTTGCCGCCCGCGCCGGCCAGCTGCTCGGCGGCGAAAGTGGCGATGGTCTGCGTGACGCGGTCCAGCAGTTCGGGGGTAACGCCCTGGCCGCGGCCGTCGAGCTGCAGATCAGCGGTGTAGGAGAACATCTGACTGTCTGCGTTGATGTCGACGACGCGGACCTGGTGAACGACGCTGCGCGGGTAGTACCCGTCGGCGGGGTGCGGCACGGGGCCTCCTAGGTGAGTCGGTAGCGGACGACGTCCAGCGCGGCCCATGAGGCGCTGCCGGAGTAGTCCTGGATCTGCAAGGTGGCGGTGCCGACGGCGTTGACGTCGATCACGCCGTGGATGCCGGAGGCGACCTCGGTGGGGAAGCGCGACTTCGAGGCGGGCACGATAGCGGCGGGCAGGGTGCAGAGGGTCTGCGGCTGGGTGGCACTGGCCGGCGCCTTCGCGAGGCCGCTCATGGATACGGTGCCGTCCCCGTTGATGCGGTAGGACGGTGCCCAGTACGGGGTTCCGTAGGTGGTCCAGCCGCCGGAGAGGGTGAGCGGCTGCCACGTGCCGGCGGTTGTCGCCGCGGCTGTGCGGCCGTGGGCGAGCCAGTTGCCGCTGCTGGAGATGCTGACGACGATCGTGTCGCCGGCGGCCGGGGTGAGGTAGGTGGCCATGCGGCGGGCGATGACGCCGTCCGAGGTGGTGACGGTGCCGTCCGTGCCGACGGTGGTGACGATGGCGAGGCGCCAGTCCGCGCCTCGCACGGCCGGGCTGGTGGCGCCTGCTTGGATGGCTTGCTGTTGGAGGGCGTCGGCGAGGTCGGCGTGGACCGCGATGTCGCTGCTCACGCGTCCTCCTTCGCGGCGATCGTGGTGATCGGGAAGTCCCCGCCCACGTCCAGCGGTACGGACAAGCTCTGGATCTGGTGCAGCTCGCGGGTGCCGTCCGGGTAGACGACGCGGATCACGTCGCCCGGCTCCAAGGCGGGGTTCGGCAGGCTGCTCAGGTCGCCGCTGGAGTTCGGAGACTTGGTCGCCCGCAGCTTGAGTCGCGCGGCGCCCTCGGCTGCGACGCTGCTGGTGAGCGTCGAGCTGGTGTAGAAGGTCGGCCGATGACCGAAAGGGCCGTCCCAGAAGGTCGGGCTGGTCGCATCGTCGTCCACGACGAGCGCCGCCACCGGGGCCGTGTTGCTCTCGGTGTTCTCGCCCCTGGCCAAGACGCCGTTGTAGACCTTGTCCGAGGTCATGCCGCGGTCGGCCTTGATGTAGGCGCCGCCCTCCCCCGCCGCCACCGTCCAGGCCGGGCTGGTGGTGAGTAGGTCGGGCAGCTCGGCGATGACGAACACGCCGTCAGCGTCGCAGTACACCTCGGCACCGATCGCTGCCGCGCACTCCTGCACGGCCGCCCACGGGTCGCCCTCGACGTCCCAGGTCCGCGGGCCGATGGTGGCGTCCGTCGCCCTGTTCACCACCGCGGCGTCCGGGATGCTGCGCTGGATGAGCGCGGTGACGGCGCCCACCGCGGTGCCCGACGCGCGGTACGGCGCGGTGAAGCGGTCGTCCTGCACCACCGCTTCGAGGGCCTTGCCGGTCAGCGTGACCGGGCCCTCGTCGACGTCGCCCTCGACGGAGTCCAGCCGGAAGACACCGAGCGGCACCAGCTCCTTGACCCCGTCGCCGTACTGGACGCCGCGTGAGATCCGCAGCCGAGCGCCGTACACGGACAGCTTGTCGGCGGGCGTGCGCGGGATCAGCGCCGTGTCGGCGATGGCGACCGTGCAGGTACGGCGGATCGCCTGCCCGCGGTCCACCGTCACCGACCCGCCGGTGACCTCCAGCGTCTCGACACGGCCGTCCGCCCGGAAGAGAACGACCTCGACGGCAGGCGTGTGGGACTCGGTGAGGGCGGCGAGGAACCGCGAGCTGACCGGGTACACGTCACCCCCTGCGGCGGTCGAAGAGGAGATCCTCGCCTGTCGCGTAGACGGCCAGGACGTCAGCCCAGGTCGTGAACCCGGACAGGAGATCCTGCCAGGTGCGCCCGGACGTGCCGCCGACACCGACCGAGACAGGCATGTCGGCCTCGACGAGTGGCAGTTTCCACGTGCGCCACGGCTCCTGTGCCGGGCCGCCGATCCGGCCTTCGGTGACCTCGCCGACGGTGACGTACATGTCCGCCACGCCCATGCCCGGCACGGCCTGCCACAGCAGGACGTTGCCGGAGTCGAGCAGCCAGTGCAGCCGGGCCCGCTCGTCGTCGGTGCGCGTCCAGATGGAGAGGTCCCCCTCCAGCCCGCCGCGCAGGCCCGACAGCACCACGGCGTTGCGGCGGCCCTTGACCCGGTAGGTGGCCTGCTCGATTGGCCGGGACCAGTCCGGCGCCTTCTCTACCAGCACCTTCGTGTTCCGCTGCGGCTGTCCTGGATCTTTCAGCCAGGCTTCCTGCGGGTCGCCGGGGTCGATGGTGACGGTCTCGGTGGTGCGGATCTGGATGCCGCCCCCGGCCGCCGGGACGATCTCGACGCGGTAGGCGACGGGCACGCCGAGCGGCGCCTCGTAGTCCTCGATCACCATCAGGTCTGAGGTGATCGTCGTCTTGTTGAGGAGCCCTGACGGGCCGCGCACGAGCGTCTGGCTGCCGTCCTGTCCGGTCCGATACACCGTGATCAGATAGCCGACGGGCAGCTCGCGCAGGGTCAGCGTGATGGCCGCGGCGGCGTTGTCGACGTCCACGTGCTGGAGCGGCAGCGCCGGCCACAGCGACACCACGTCGAAGCGGAGCGTGCTGTTGGTGCTGGTGGCGGTGAGCGTCCACTCGATCGCCGCTTGCGTCGCGTTCGCCGGGGCGATCCAGTCGTTGGACAGGATCCACCAGCCCGAGGCCGGTACCGCGGCGGCGGGCACCGAGGACAAGCTGATGCTGTTGTTCGCGGCGTCGTACCAGCGGATGCCGCGCACCGCGGTCCAGCCGCCCGCCGCCACCAGGCTGTAGATCTCCGAGCGCCAGTTGAGGCCGACGCCCGGCGTCAGTGGAAAGCGTGGGGAGCGCAGCACGCTCGCCGTCGCGGTGGCGCTGGTGACGGTCAGGGAGTACGAGCCGTCGATCGCGGCCGTACCCCACGGCACCGTGCGGGCCACGGTGGCCGCCCCCGAGGTGATGGTCCAGCCACCCGCGTCCTGCTCGAACGACGTCGAGACGTAGGGGATGACCGTGCCCGCATGGGCGGCGCCCGACAAGCCCACCCCCGTGGACTCCAGACGCAGCACCTGCCCGGCGCTCGCCCCGTCGATACCCACCGCCACGCCGCACGTCGCCGCGGTCGCCGGAGCGGCGGCGGAGGCGCGCTGCCGGAACCAGCCGATGCTTGGCGCCGCGAGCGTGCCGCGAGATGCGCCGACCTGGTTGCCGTTGACGTCGTAGAACCTCAACTCGATCCACGTGGTGGCAGCCATGGTCGGCGGCGACAAGTACGTGAAGGCGGTGTACTCGCTGCCCGGGGTGACGATCGGCCGCTCAATGGACACCGCCGAGGCGTTACCCGCCGCTGTCGCGGTGACCGCAAGGACGTGGCCGCCCGCTGTGTAGGCGGTCGCCGCCCACGTCACCGGGGGCGCCTGCCGGGTGACGGTCGCGTTGACCTCGGCGGCCCACCCGGAGGCGTCAACCTCCGACGTCTCGGTGTTGAAGCCGAGCAGGTTACCGACCGTGCGCTGAGGAAGACCGAGGTAGACGTTCTCCCAGTAGTGCTGGACGGCGGCCCCGGCCGGGGTGCTGGACAGCAGCACCTGTGCCCGGACCGCCCACGTCGGCGCCGTCCCGGCGACGCTCACGCGGTGCCAGCTGGCGGAGGCCGCCGACGTGGTCAGCGACCACGTCACCGAAATCTCCGCCCCGGCCCACGTCAGCCACCGGATGCCGATCCGCTCCGGTACCGCGCCCGACGCGTCCGCGAAGACGTGGTACGTCGTTCCCTCGGTGACCGGGTACGAGGACACCGTGCGGGCCTGCATCTCGCCCGCAGCCGTGCTCTTCACGGTCAGGACGCCGTCGCCGTTCCGGCCGCCGGAGCCCAGCGACAGCGTGCAGTTCAGCTTGCTGGTCCAGCCGCTGGTGTTCGGGTCGATCGACTCCGTCGTCGACGACAGGAGATTCCCGGGGATCCCCATGATCACCTCCTCCCGGCGCGGAGCACGCTGGTGAGCTGTTGCTGTCCGCGGTGCACGCGCACGTCGATGAAGTCGGCGAGCGCGTCATCCCGGGCGTGCACCTCCACGATGACGGGCTCCTCGCTGCGTGCCGCGGCGGCCGACATGGCGGACCACTGCTGGCTGGTCAGGACCGCCTCGGGCTGCCCGGTGCCGTTGTAGGCGGCGGTGTAGCCGGGCATGAGCCAGCCGCCGGAGTCGTAGCCAGCTGGCGGCCTGTTCGCGTTCGCCTGCTGAACGCGGGTGATGTTGCCGTACCGGGCGACGATGTAGCGAATGGCGGCCGCGACGTTGGAAACTGGATCAAGGATTCCCCTGCTCCGGAGGGAGTTGGGGACGTAGGCGCTCCAGGTCGGCGGGATCGTCTGCGCCAGGCCCTGCGAAGGGATGCCGTTCTTCGCATTGATGTCCCAGTTGTTGCGCGCCCGCGGATTCCAACCGCTCTCCCTGGAGATCAGGGTGTTCATCCCGGCGAGCCACTGGCTCATGGTGCCGGGCGGCGGAACGTGGGCAGCAGCCAGCGCCTGGCTGATGATGGCCCGACGGCTACCTGAGGGGATGACGCCGCCGATGGTGCCCACACCGCCAGCTCCCTTCTCGTCGGCCTTCTTGCTGTACCCGAAGATCGCATCGAGTGCTTTTGTCGGGAGGCGGCGGATCATCTTTCCGAAGCCCGTGTCCGCCCCCGGCATTCTGGCCAGCAGCGGGTCCACCACATGCTTGACGCCTGCGCGTGCGGACGCCTCCAGTGTGTCGGCCAGCCAGGAGGCGGCCTTCTTGATCCCGCTCCAGACCGAGGAGCCCACGCCCTTCAGGGCGGAGGCGGCCGAGCCGATCCAGCCGAACAGGCCGCCACCATCCTTGAAGGCCGGGGTGCCTTTACGCCCGCCACCAGACGCAGCCCAGCTGCGCAGAGCGGCGACCGCACCGTGTCCGCCAGCGCCGCGTACCTCCTTGGCCGTCCATACGTGTTCGTTGCGCGAGAGCCACGCGGGAACGTCGTCCGAGGTCTCCGTCCCGGCCCCGAACACCGGGCCACCACGGGCCCACCCGCGGATGTCCATCGCCTTGATCTTCGGTGCCCCGAAGGCGTCCGCGATGAGATTCCAGGTGGGCACAATGCCGCGGTTGTAGACGGTGCCGATGATGAACCTGACGGGTTTTTTCGCGATGTCCTGCACCTGGGACCAGGCCCGGCCGATGAAGTTCTTTGCGTCCTCGAAGCTGCGGCCCACTGCGGACACGCCACGGCCGATCAGGTCGAACGCGGGCTTGATCAGGGTGCGCCAGACCCAGCCGATCCGATCGCCGATCCACCCGAAGACCGGCTGAACAACGCTCCTCCACAGCCATGAAAAGGCGGAGCCGACTGCGGCCAGGCCGCCGCGCAGCAGACCGAAGCTGGGCTGAATACCGTAGGTCCAGAGCCAGATCGCCCTGGAGGCGATCCATCCGAGCACAGGCTGAACGACGCTCTGCCAGAGCCAGGAGAACGCCGAACCGAGTGCCGAGATGGCCCCACGAATCAAGGCGATGTTGGGCTGGATGATGTTCGTGTTCAGCCAGGAGACGCGCGCGCCGATCCACCCGACGACCGGCGAGATGATGTTCGTCCACAGCCACGAGAAGATCGCGCCGAGAGCGCGGATGGCGATGATGATCGGGCCGACCACGATCACGCCAATGATCGTGGCGAGGATACGGGCTGCAGTCCCGATGAAGCTGAACACGGGCGACAAGACCGTCGTCCAGAGCCATGTTGCCGCCGCGCCGATCGCCGACAGACCGGCCCGGAAGGCATTGAACACCGGCAGCAGCACGTTGTTCCACGCCCAGGACGCGGCCGTCTGGATACCCAGCCAGGCGGCCTGTACCGCGGTGCGGAACCATCCGACGCGCTGGTAGGCGACGACGATGGCGGCGCCGAGCGCGAGGATCGCCGTAATCACAAGGATCACGGGGTTCGCGGACATGACCGCGTTGAACGCCGCCTGCACGATCGTCGCGCCCCGCTGCACTGCAGCCCACGCCAGGATCGCCCCGCGGTAGACGGAGAACACCGCAGTGGTCAGGGCGACGGCGATGCGCTGCGCGGTGATGGCGACCGTCAGGCCGGTCACGGCGATGCCGATGGGGATCAGCCACGTGCCCATCGACTGCAGCCAGCCGACCACGGCGGTACCCGCCGTCCACAACCCGGTCAGGGCCGGGATGAGGATGGCGGCGACGACCGTGGCGACTGCCCGGATCGGCGGCAGCAGGTTGGTGCTGAACCACCGCGCGACCTGCCCGAGGATCGGCAGTACTTGCCCGCCGACGATGTTGACCAGGCCCTGCTGCAGCCCCCGCACGAAGACCTGGATCTCATGGGTGGGGCCGGAGCGCAGCGTCTTGCCGACCTGATCGGTCGCCCCCTTGAGCGCGCCGAGCTGGGTAGTGGCCCGCGAGACATCAATCGCGTTGATCGCCTGGCCGAGGTCTTCACCCGGCCCGCCGAAAAGATCGGCGACGACGTTCTGCCACTGGGCGCCTTTGAGGGTACGCAGCCGGTCGAAGACCAGGTCCAGGGCTTTCTGGCTGCTGGCCCCGCCCTTGCTGAACTCGGCGACGAACGAGGTGGCGTCGATGCCGAGCGTCTTGAACGCGGCGGCGGTCTTGTCCGTGCCGTCGACGGCCCGCAGGGAAAACTCTTTGAAGGCGTCGGCAACCACGTCGGCGTCCCGGGCACCGCCCCGGATCGCCTGGTTGATAACACCGACGGCCTGAGCACCGCTCAGGCCCATCTTGGCGAACTGCGTGCTGTACTCGTTCAGCACGTCCAGCAGGTCGTCGGCCTTGTTCGCGCCGGACTGGAACCCGCGCGTAATCAGGTCGAATGCCTGGCCGGAGTTCTTCGCCAGCCCGGTGCGCATGAGCTGACTGACGGCATTGGTGACGCCCCCGAGATCCTGGCCGAAGACGTTCGCGACGTCACTGGCCTTGGTGGCGATCTGCTGAAGCTGAGCGTTCGTGGTGCCAGGCGGGGCCAAGCCCGCCTGCACGGTCGCCTTGATGGCGTCCGCGGCCTCCTGAAAGGAGTTCGCGACCCCTGATCCGTAGAGCTTTCCGGCGAGCTTGCCCTGGTCGGCGGCGACTTTGTTGGAGGTGCCGAGCTGCGCCTGCAGCGTCGAGGTGACGTTCGCCTGGTCGATGGCGTCGGTAATGCCCTTGACCAGCAGGGCACCGGCCGCCGCGCCCGCAAGAGCGGCTCCCGCCTTGACCTTGTTGCGGAGCCCCTCTCCGGCGGCCTGCCCAGCCTGGCCTCCGGCGGCGATGGAAGGTCCGACCAACTGGCGGCGCAGCTCGGCTTCGATACCCCGCACCGACGGTATGACCTGCAAAGTTGCGTAACCGACGGAGGGCATCGGTGCACCCCCGTCCGTCTCGTCAGGCGATACGCCCCTCGGTGATGGCTCGCTCGCGTTCGCGTTTGCGGCGCCGGGCGTCTTCGATGCGGGCGACCCGCTCGGGGCTGTGGCGCGGCGTCTTCTTCTCCCACCAGCGCGGATACGGCTTGGGCGCCTTGGGTTTGCGTTTCTTCGGGTCGCTGTTGGCCTGCGCTTGATGCCAGTCCATGACCGCGAGCATGTCGAAGAGGTCAGCCAGGACCAGAGTCTCGCTGCTCGGCTCCGGCACGCCGTCGTTCAGCGCGGTGCGGGTCGCGGAATCCGGGGGCAGGCGCTGAATGTAGGTGCTCAGCTCTCGCCAGGTCAGCCGCGGGTGGCCGTCGGCGTCCCGGAGATATAGATCCCGCAGCCGTACCCCGTATTCGCGGCGGAGGTCCGCCTCCAAGGCTCGTCCGTGTCGACGGATCAGCTCTCGGAGGCCGGAGATTCCCCCTCGGCCAGCCCGCAGTGGTGGCGGTAGGCGTCGAAGAGGGGCTTGAGCTTGTACTGCGGCAGCGGGATCTTGTGGAATTCGGCGAAGTCGTCGCCGAGCGCGGCCTGGAAGACGCCGAGCATGGCGCCGGTCTCGCCCTGTTCGGCGGCCTCCATCAGGCCCCAGACGTCAAGGCCCTGCAGGTGCTCCATCTCCCAGCGGCGCCTCTTCCAGTGGAAGCGGAACGGCCTCAGCTCGACCTCGGCTTCGACGGCGTCGAGGTTGAAGTCGAACGGCTGGTCGTCTGCGGTCTTACGGGGCGCGGTTCGTGTGCTCATGCGCGGTTCTCGCTCTCGGGCGTGGCGGGCTTGGTGATCTGGACATTGGCGGCGGGGATGGTCAGCCGGACCATGCCGGCGCCGTCCGGGCCGATGGTGACCTCGATCCGGTCGGCCTGGACGATCCACGGAAACGGGCGTCCGTCGACCGTGATGCCGCCCCCGGGCTCGACGATGATGGACGTGGCCAGCGGCACGTCATCGGCGACCGCGGGCCGCTGCTGCTCGGCGGCGAGCGCGGCCACGACCTTGCCGCGGAGACGGCGCGGCAGCTGACTACCGGGCTGCACGAGTCCGAGCAGTTCGGCCTTGGCCTGGATCTTGGCGTCGCTGTACGACAGGGGCACGGTCAGCTCACCCGGACCTCGTTGGCGGGGATGCTGATGGAGCCGGGGAAGCAGAGGACTTGCCGAGCGCCGATTCGCTTGGTGATGTCCTCCGACCAGCGGGCGATGCGTTCAGAGAGTCCGTCGTCGGCTTGATCAATGATGAGGACGAACGGCGTCTCCATGCCGTCGTCGCCGTGGTCGACCATGGGGAGTTCGAGTACCTGGATGCGTGCCATGCGCGGTTCTCCCTCTGTGCGCGGTTGAGGGTAGGCCGGGGCGCGGTGAACCGCGCGAACTCCGCGCCCCGGGGTCTTAGGCACCAGCGGTGTACTGGCGGTCGAAGAGGACCTTGCCGCTGGTGGGGAAGATGGTGGCGACGAGGGTGACGGCCGTGAGGTCGGTTTCGTTCTCCTGGATGTCGCCGTCCACGTCGACCTCGGCGTACTGCGCGGTGATCAGACGCTTGACGGTGTCGCCCTCACGCGTCTCGAAACCGATCTTCACGCGGGCGGGCTTCGGGACAATGATCTGCGTCTCCGTGCTGCCCGGCCAGATCAGGCTGCGCGTGGTCGCGTTGTCCTCCAGCGCCACAAACGACTTGGTCAGCTTGAAGTGCGCGCGCGAGGTCCGCACGAGAATGCCACCCCAGGCATACAGGTCGTCGGTGTCCTCGTCACGGGACTCGGTGAAACCCTCATCCCCGTCCAGCAGGCCCACCAGGCCCCACTCGGCAGGGAAAGGATCATCCACGGTCGCCGGGTTCACGGCGGTGAGCGGGCCGACGTACACGTCGGCATCCGTCCACAGACTTGCCTTTGTCGGGTCGCCGGCCACGGCGTCCTCCTCTTACTGGGTCGGTTCGAAGGGCGCGCGGTTCGACTGGACAGTCACGCCAAGGTCGGCCGGACGTTGGCGATGACGGTGAAGGTGGACAGGTCGATGCCGCTGTCCGGGTCGGTCGCAGGCAGCGGGCCGGTGCCCGGCCGCACGGACCGCAGCACGGTGCCGTCGTGGACGAGCAGCAGCCCGCGGGCCAGTTGGGCCAGGTCGTGGGCCTCATCGGCACCGGCGTGCCAGACGGTCACCCGCAGCGTGGCCCGGGTGTTGGCCATGGAGGAGTGCGGCAAGTCGGCGTCCAGACGCACCAGGACGTAGGGCAGGTACGGCGTCTCGGGCGTGCGGTCCCCCGGCACCCGCGTGCCGACCGTGGCCCCGGCCACGAACGGCTCCGATCGCCCTGCCAGGGCCATACGCAGCACCTGCGCGCCCGCGGCCTGTACGTCCGGGAAGACGACCAGCACCTTGCTCACCGCTGCCACGCCCTGACGTCCAGGCCCTCGGCGCCCGCGGCCCGGGTCAGGACACCGTCGCGGGCCTGCCACGCCATGCCCTTGATGCTGCGGATCACCACGGTGGAGGCGGCCCGGTCGGTGGTGTAGTGGCCGACGACCACATCCGTGCCCTCCGGGAGGCCGGCCCGCACGCGCGCGCCGATGCGTTCGGCGGCGGCGGACACCATCTGGCGCACGCCGTCGGAGACGAGGAGTTCGCGCACCCCGGCGCGGTTGAGCCGCAATTCCTGCAGCACGTCGCCTCCTATCCCGTGGCACGGCGCATGACGAACTCCAGATGGTGGGTCGCGTTGCTCAGGAAGTCGGAGTAGCGGCCGACCTCGCCGGCGACCTCCAGGACCATGCCGTTCCACTCGATGCGGTCGCGGGCCTCGATGTCGGCGTCCACGCCCGGCGCGGTGATGACCTGCCAGCCGGTGACGACCGCGGTGCGGGTGGGGTCGGCCTGCTCGGTCTGGGTGGTGGGCTGCACGCTCACCGACGCCACCGGCAGGCGGGAGACCTTGTCGGGTGACCAGTCCGGGACGGTGTTGCCACCCCGGTCGGTGCGCTGACCCGCCCGGAGACGGACGATCGTCTGGTGGAACACGGCGACCGCCTCTCAGTTCAGCACCAGGGCGGCGGCCAGCGCGGCCCGCAGTCCGGGAGCCACACCGGACCCGGGTCACGCAGCCCCACCGAGTAGGCAGCATCCCCGCCGCTGCCGCTGCCGTTCGCGGTCAGCGCCTCCAGCTCGGCGTCCGTCAGATACATCCCGCCGGTCTCGCCGAGCGTCTCCGAGTACTGGCCCACGGTGCGCTGCCGGTAGCCGCCCGGGTTGGCCATGGTGCGGCGGGCCACCGCCACGCTGACCGCGCGCGCCACATCCGGATCCGGCTGGGTGCCGGCCGGGATGCTGGTACGGATCAGGGCGGCGATGTCCTCCAGCAGGGCCTGCACCTGGGAGCGCTGCGGCTCGGCGAGGGTGACGGCTGCGCGGGCCTCGTAGTCGGCGACCGTCGCGTAAGCCGCCACCGCTCACTCCTCCGGCAAGACGACGCCGGCCTGCTCGCAGGCGGCGATGATGTCGTCGCGGCTCATGTCCGCGGTGACGTCGACGCCGTGGCGTTCGGCGTAGGCCCGCCACGCCTCGGCGCCCGAGCCCTTGCCGGACCGGGCCGGCGGGGGTGCCGCCGCGGCCGGTGTCTCGTCGGCCGGCTGGCTGCCGGATGCGAGGTTGCGGGCGTCCAGGCGCGCCCAGTCGGGCACCGGGTCGCCGGGCTGCAGCCAGGCGCGCCGGGTGCCGTCCTTGCTGGTGACATGGGCGTACACCGCGCAGCGGGCTGTCACGAGATGGTCCCGATGTCCGCGCAGAAGGACATGTCGGGGTTGGCGAGGATCGGCAGCGAGACCGCGGCCGCCTTCGTCCACACCGCGACCGGGTCCTTGGTGGAGTAGGCACCGGCGACGATGCCCGGCTCCTCCCCGTCTTCCAGGGAGAACTCCGGCTCCAGCGATTCGGCGGTGGTGCCCCACAAGGTGGCGCCCATTTCCGAGGACTCCGGGTCGGCCGGGTCGCCCGCGGCCGGCAGCAGCAGCACCTTGTCCCGCGGGATGACGTACTGGCTGGCGCCGGCGACACGCACCTGCGCGTCGTAGACCTCGAACGGCGGCAGGCCGTGAGCCTGGAAGATGCCCTGCAGCGTGGCCTGCGGCACCACATTCGGGGTTCCCACCACGGTCGCGGCCAGGGCACGGATCTCCGCGTTGCGGATCAGCAGCCCGAGGGCGGCCGAGGACAGCAGGACCGTGCCAGGGGCGACGCCGTTGCTGGTGCGGTACACCTCAGCCCAGGCGATCAGGTCGGTCAGCGGGGTCGCGTTGGCGGTGTCCGTCCAGGCGGTGGCCGCGGTGACGGTGTGCGAGGCGGCGCGGCCGAAGTCGACGGAGGCGGCGATGCCATTCTCCGCCAGGTCGATCTTCCCCTTGTACAGGGCTTCGCCGCGGGCCAGTTCGATGCGCGCGGCAACCGAGCGGGTCATGCGCTCGGCGTCGGTGAGGATCTGGCTGCGCACGCGGGTGTTGAGGCGTCGCTGGCGCAGCCGGTCGTACTCACCCAGCCGGATCTTGCGGGAGACCGGCGGCAGCTCCCCGGTCACGCGGGTGATGCCCGGACGCGAGCCGATGGGCGACTCGGCGTCGTAGGCGCGGAAGGTCGCCGCCTCCGACAGGCCCTCGGCGCCGCCGCGGTCGAAGCGGTACTGCAGGTCGTCGATGGTGCGGTTGGGCAGCCAGGCGGCCAGCCGGAACCGGTTCATCTGCATGTCGGCCAGGGCCGCGCGCACGTAGCCGGTCAGCTCCGCGGGGGCGACATACTCATTGTTGATCAGCATGGTGGTGTGTCACCCCTTTCAGAAGAAGGTGATGCGGCCGGCGACGTCGGTCTTGCCGGCGGCGTCGACGGCGGCGGGCAGCTTGGCTTCGATCACGGCACCGTGCCACAGCAGGGCGCCCTGCGGGTCGACGGTGGTGACCGTGGGTGCTGCGATCGAGGTGAACAGGAAGCCGGCCAGCACCTCGGTGCCGTCAGTGGAGGCGTTGTTGTAGGGGCCGTACTTACCGGTGGCGGTGATCTTCCCCAGGGGCAGGCCGGAGGGGAAGTAGCCGTTGGGGTAGTGGGTGCCCGCGGTGAACGCGGACGTGTCCAGGGTGATCGAGCGTGCGGTGTCGGTTCCGTGCGCGGACGCCAGCCACGACTGGTCGTCCTGCCCGAACACCTCGCTCTTCGGGTTCAGGTTCATGTCCCGTCCTCGGGAGTCAGATGGTGGTCTTCTTGCGCTGCGCCCATAGATCGCGCCCGGAGGCGACCGATGTGGCCTTCTCCCGCCCGCCGCTGCCGCGCGGCCCCTGGTCGAAGCCGCGCTCTGCGCGCTGCTCCTGCTTGGTGTCCGCGTCCGCCTTCTTCTGCGGCGCCGGCGGCGCGAGCCGGTCGACCAGTCCGGCCAGGCCGCTCTCGTCGACCTCGCCGTCCTCCCCGACGTACTTGGCGAGGTTGAGGTCGTCGGCGACGGAGGCGGCGTGGGGGATGCGGCCTGCGGCGGCGGCCAGGAAGCCCTGGCGGGCGAGCTTGCCGGCCAGGCGGACGCGCTCTTCGGTGCGCGCCTTCGCGGACGCCTCCTCGACGGCGCGTTCCTGGTCGGACATGGACTGCTTGCGCAGTTCGTCGCGCTCCTTGGCCGCGGTGGCGTTCTCCTTCGCGCGGGCTTCCCACTTCTTCTGCAGGGCCCGGTACTTCTCCGCCTCGGCCTTCCAGTCCGTGCTGTCGCCGTCGCCGGGCTTGCCGGCCTCGGTGGACGCCCCGCCCGTGTCGGGCTTGCCGTCCCCGTTGTCATCGGACTGGCCGTCCTCGGTGCCGCTCTCGCCGCCGTCCGCGTACAGGACCGGCGACCACGGCGTGGACGGGTAGGGGTGGGACCATGCGGCGGCAGCGTGGGTGTGCCGGCGGCGTGCGAAGGTGCGTGCGCGCATACGTAGTGCTCCCGTGTCGGGCTGGTGTGTAAGGGGGCACGGCCGTGTCGGCCGCGCAGGTCACTGGCCGGGGATGTCCTTGGGGCCGGTGAAGTCGTGGCGGCGCAGGGCCAGCAGCTCGCCCAGTTCGCCGTGGTGGCGGTCGATGATGATGTCCCGGTAGTCGGGCAGCCGGCCGCCGCGGTCCGACTGTCCGGTGGCCTTGGCGACCGCGGTGTGCGCGTCCTCCAGCAGCCCCGCGTCGATGATCTGGCCCGGATCCTGGCCCGCCGCCAGGGGGCGGGTGCCGCAGTCGCAGCCTGGGTGGATGGGCATCAGCCGTTCCTTGCGGTACCGCTGCGTCGAGGCGATCACGCACAGGGCGCAGTTGCCCGACCCGCGCAGGAAGCGCCGGTAGAACTGCACCCGGCTGTCCCCGGCAAGCGACTGGCGGGTCGCCTCCCGGCGCGCCAGCTGCAGATCGGTGGCCGCGATCGACGCCAGCCGGTCCCGGCCCTGCCGGACCGCCTCCGCCAGCGGCTTGCCTTGCGACAGCGCCGTCCACACCGTCACGAACGGACGCCGGTAGACCTCCTCGGGCGGCGTGCCCCGCAGCGCCGCCGGAAGCTCCACGCCCCGGGCCAGCGCCGCGCCGCCGAACATGTCCGCCACCATCTGCGTCAAGTAGGCGTCCGTCAGGGCGCCCACCTGACGCTGCGCCCCCAGCACCACGGGCAGGACCCGTTCGACGAACGCGTCCGCGTCCGCGTCCCGGTAGGTTCCTGTGGCGCCGAACAGCTGCCCGGCCAGCGCCAGCAGTCGCTGGCGAAGAGCGACGGTCACGCTCGTGTACCGGGCGTCGAGGGCCGCCTGGGTCACCTCGCTCATGAGGCACCCGTCTCAGCCGCCGATCCGGCAGGAGCGGACAGCAGCGCCGCGCCGGCGGCCTCCGAGGCGATGCGACGCACCCGCTGCGGCGACTCGCCCATGTCCTCGGCCAGGATCGACAGCGGGTAGCCGACGCTGTGCTTCTTCGTCGCCGCATCCGCGATCACCGACGGGTTCAGGCGGCGCGGATCAGCCCACCGGACCTCCGCCTGCGCGTAGTCCCGGTCGATGCCAGCCTGCGCGGCCGCGAGCGCGAAGACGTCCTCCCACGCCTCCCCGAGCGCGGCCTGATGCTCGCCGACCTTGGCCAGATGGTTGACGTCCAGGGCGTTGACCGTGTCGGCGCTGATGTTCACCAGGTCGGAGGCGAAGTAGTAGGCAGGGGTGTGGGAGAGCACCAACATGTCCCGCACGTCCGACTCGTGCTCCTTCAGGAAGCCGGACAGGTCGGTGGCATCCAGTTGCCCGAACTTTACGTTCTCGCCCTCGGAGGCCCACAGCGCCGACGGCGACGGCACGAACGGCATCTCCACCGTCTCCAGCCCCGTCGCCGGGTCCACCCGCTTACGGAACTTGTGACCGGTCACGAAACCCTGCCGGAACGCCGAGTAGCGGGCCGCTGTCATCCGGTTCAGCACGCCCAGGTTGATGCGGTCCTGGATGTCGAGCACACCGGCGAACTCCGGCTCCGGGTCCTCCATCAGGCCCGGTCGGCACTCAAACGGCACGACCGGCACCGCCCCCAGATCGTGCTCCTCGAACTCGCCGTCCAGCTCCCACGACTCCGCACCCCACGGCAGCACCATGCCGCCGCGGCGCGCGGTCACGTAGCGCTGCAGTCCGCCGGGCAGGAACACGGTCGCCCGGCCGATCCGGTCCACGTCGTCCCACCACGCCTTCAGCGCGGCGGCCCGCTCGCCCGTGGCGGGGTCGTGCTCGACGATGACCTGCCGCGGATGCTCCGCGGTGATCAGTGGCGCCGGCCTGCCGTCCCCTTCCGTGCGCCGCGGATGCGGCCCCACGATGACGTATGCCTGCGCCTGCGCCATCACCGTCCGGTACAGCAGCTTCTGCCGCGAGTCCAGCTTGTTCGCCTGCCACCAGCGCAGCGCATCATCGTCCGGCTCGCCCTGCCCGTCGGTCACCCCGAGCACCTGCAGACGGTGTACCGGTGCGTCCGCCACCGGCCGGCAGAAGTTCGTCCGGGACTTGCGCTGGAACTCCAGGAACGCCGCAGCGGCGTTCTTCGGCAGCGACGGCAGCGGATGCCGCCCCCGGTAGTAGTTCCACCAGCGGTCCAGCTCCTTGCGCCGGTCCCGCAGCCTGCGGCCCAGCCTGAGCAGCCACCAGTCCGGTGTTCCCGGGGTGTCGTCCAGCACGGCGTCACCCCGCCTTCGCTTTAGAACGTGAAGCCGCCCATCGGCTGCTCTTCCTCGGCCAACCCCTTGGCTACCGCGTCCAGCCGGGCCTGCCACGCCAGCACCGACGCGATCGCGGCGTCGATCTTCCGTGCGGAGTCCGGATGCTCCTTCATGATCTGAATGCCGGAACGGCCCTTACGGCGACGAGCGTTCAGCACATGCCGGGCCAGCGTGCTCGACCCGTCGTGCGTCAACTCCTTGTCCAGAACCGCGGAGTGAAACTTCTCCAAGGCGCGGACGATCAAATTGGAGCGGCCGCCGGTCATCCACCACTCGACGGGATGGTCCCGGGTTGACTTCACCTTCAGCCCGGCGCCCCACCGGGCCTCCCAGTCCGCGACGTGGCCCTCCCACTTGGCGGGGTCCGCGTACATGCCGACCACCCGGAAGCGGGAGAACGCCTCCTCCACGGAGGCCAGCACCTCTAGGACCGGCACACGCCAGTCCTGCCCGGCCGGGCCCTCCGGCTGCTCCCAGCAGCCCAGGAGGAACAGGTGCCCGTCCGAGACACGGCAGCCGACCAGCGCGGTCGCGTCGGTCACGCCGCGGGCCCGCGCCCGGGAGCCGTCGAAGCCGAGCACGACGGTGTCCCCGTCGGCGACCACCCGGGCCGCGTCCGAGCACCCGGCCCACTCCGGCTGCGACAGCCAGCTGTCACTGGCATGAGTGATCTGGTTCAGGAAGTCCGAGCGCATCACCTGCGGATCGTTCGACGTGTCCCAGAAATCCCCGACCAGCCGCTCGATCGGCGACCAGCCCGGCGGGCACGGCGGCGAATGCAGCACGCACCCGCCCTCGTGATCCGAGCTGTCCCCGTAGGCGTAGCGCAAGCCGGCCACCAGCGATTCACGGTCCGTCGGATCGGTCTCCGGCGGCGCCTCCCGGTGGTCCCACAACAGCCCGTCCTCACGAGTGCGGCCCTCGGCTATCGCCTTGGCGAACGCCGCCGTCTCCTCGGCCACCGACCCCATACCGGGGATGTAGGCGTTCGGGGACTCCAGCGTCGTCCCTCCGATCTTCGCCGCGTTCGACCGCATCACCTGCGCGAGTCGCTTGCCGCCGTTGCTCGGCGTCCACTCCTCGGTCTGATCAAGTACCGCGAACAGCGCCTTGTTGCCCTTGCGTGAGGTGGCCGACGAAGTGACCTGGTCGATCTTCCCCCGGGGCAGATTGACGAACGTGTCCAGCGGCTCCAGCCCCGGATACTCATCGATCACCGGGCCGAGCCGGAGCATCTCCAGCAGTGGCGCCCACGTGTTCTGCGTCTGGTCTTCGGATACAGCCGCCACCTGCACCAGCGGGGTGCGAATCCGGTCCCAGCCCGTGCCGACCGGCTCGCCGCTCGCGTCCCAGCCGTCCGGGACCACCGGGCCGAGCGCCTCGGCGCAAGCAATCGCCGCCAGCAGCGGCGACTTTCCCCACCCACGTGGGCGACTCAGGACCCCACGCCGGATGCGCCGCTTGCCCGTGCCAGGGTGCAGCTCATAGAAGCGGAGGATGAACTCCGCCTGCTCGCGGGTCGGAACGAACGGCTCGTACTCGGGGCGATCTGGAGCCGCGAGCATCTCCAGGATCCAGTCCAGAACGGCATAGCCCAGCGTCGGCAGTTCGCCCTCGAACTCAGGCCCCCGCCAGGGCATCAGGGCTCCCCGCCGGCCGCCTTCTTGCCGCGGTTCGTGGGCAGAGCATGCAGAGTTCCGTACCGGGCCTTCGCGCTGCTGCCCGGCTCCGGGCGCTTCGCGTCCGCCTCATCCGCCGCGGCGAACTGCATGCGCAGCCGGGCCCGGTCCTCCATCGTGGCTCCATGCTTGGCCACTCGTAGCCGCAACTCCGGGGCAGCCGATAGGTCACCGCTCCACACCTTCGCGTGAATCAGCGCCGTATCGAGGAGGAACTCCCAGTCCGTCGAGGAGAAATGCTCCGCCTGCGGCGAGGCCACCCACGTCGCCCACCATGCCCGGGTGCGCTCCGGCCAGCGGAACTTCACCGACCGGCCCTCATCGTTCTTGATGCGAAAGTCCGGCAGTTCGGGCGCTTCCGCCTTCTCGAACCGCAGGATGGTCTGCGCCTGCAGGTCCTTGTTGCGCCGAGCCCGCCTGCTCGGATCCTTCGGGGGCGGCCCCATACCGGCCATGTCCGTACCTCCCGTGTCGGGTACGCCGCAACACACCCGTGTCGGGCAGCTACAGCAGCGCGTCGATCAATCCAGAGAGGTCACCGAGGCGACGGGGCGTGTCGCCCCACGTGTCGCCGGTGACCGCGATGTACCTGCCGTCGGCGTACAGCTCGACCGAGCCGCCGTCGACGGACAAGCGCCGTCCGCGCTCCAGCCGGCCGCGGCCCCAGATGTGCAGGCCGTCTCCCGACGCCGACCGCTCGATCCAGCAGCCGGGCGCCAGGTCCACGATCCGGCGTGCCCATGCGGCCAGTTCCCCTTCCCCGGCGAGGCAGTGGTCCAGATCCACGCAGACGATGCCGTCGCCGTCGAGGACGAAGCCCAGTCCGGCACCGGCCTTGCTGGCGGCGGCCCGGCGGTGCGAGGTCCACGTCGCCGGGTCCGTGCTGCTCGCCGCACCTCCGCAGGTGGTGACGGGCACCTTCGCCGCGGTGCGGCGAACCCACCGCGGCCGGGAGGTCAGCTCAGTCGGCAGTGCGCGGCGTGCGCGATGCGCGGCGACTCGGCAGCGGGTCGAACAGAAGCGGGCGTTGTGGGCGTGGCGTGCCGCCAGGTGGTCGCCGCACCGCTCGCATCGCTTCGTCTTCATGACTCCAGTCTACCTTGGTGTGTAACGGCAATCCACACCCTGACCAGCGCTTTACCGAGTTCCAGCGAGGCGCCGTTCAGGGTCAAGGGGCTGTATGGCCGTCTGCCTGAACCCACCTCGAAACATCCCGGACCTGCCCTGGTCGGCCGTCAGAAGCCCGCTCAGCGGCTCCTGGAGCCAAGATCCCCAGACCCGTACCCGGCCTCAGCCGCAGCACCTCCCCGGGCTCCAGGGCCCCCGGGGAGGGGAGGGTGGGCCAGGGGCCCAAGATCACTGCGGGCGGGCGATGCGCACGCTGCCGCAGTGCTCACGTGAGGCCGGGATGCCGCTCCCCGGTCCGGGCCTCGGTGTCCCGCCTGCGGTTCGGTGACCTGTTGCCCTGCTGAGAGGTCTTGTGCCGATGACACCATCCGCATAGAGCCTGCAGGTTGCATGGTCGGTGGTCGTGCTTATCGCCGATGTGATCCACGTCGGTCGCGGGCCGGCCGCAGGACTGGCATCGATGGCCGTCGCGTTCGAGGATCGCCGGGCGGATCCGCGTGTACCAGTCGGCCGGCAGTTCGTTGCGCCGGTTGCTGCCTGTCCATCCGCCGCTCATTCGTCGTCCTCGTAGTCGCGGCCGTCGTCGTAGGGTTCGGCGCGCTCGGTGCTGCTGTCGAGGCTGGCGCCGTCGAGGGTGTTGTCGAAGCCGAAGGGTGCGCGCGGCACTGGTTCCCCGGCGTCGGACTGCCGCAGCTGGACGAGCAGGCGCCCGGCCGCGGCTTCAAGGTCGGCCAGGGGTGGGGCGGCCTTGCCCGCCTCTTCGATCTCGACCTCGTGGGTACCGTCGCTGATGCGGATACGCACCGGTCCTATCCCTGGACAGCCACCTTGTAGGCGGAGAGCTTCAGTTCGGCGTTGTCCACGTCGATCTGCAGGGTGGTGCCGTACAGGCGTGTGGGGAAGGGGCCGATCCTGCGGGATGCCGAGGTGGGGATGGACCATGTCTTGGCGGGCACGGCCACTCCGTCCACCGTGCTGGCGAAGAGGGCGGAGACGGTGCGGGACACGGTGGACCCGCTGTTGCGGACTTCGAGCCATACCGAGCCGTCGTTGTTCACGCTGTGGTTGTTGGTCGCGTCGCCGTTGACTTCGGTCGCGGGGGCGACGCCAGCCCTGGTGATCTGCGTGACGGGGATGGAGACGCGGGGCATCGGGCCCTCCTGGGCTGGTCAGTCGTTGGGCTTGCTCACGCCAGTGGCCTCACCGTTGACGAGGGTGGCGAAGACGCGCGCCGGGGCTTCCTTGCGCGCGGGCACGGGCTGGAGGAGGACACCTCCGTCGGCGCCTTCGATGGTGATGAACAGCTGGTTCATGTCCTTTTTGAGGGCCAGGGCGAACAGGCCGGTGAGCAGGACTCGGGTCGCGGTCACGCGCTTGCCGGCTTCTTCGCCGCGTTCGATGGTGACGCGCGCACCGTCAAGGGGCACCGGCTCCTGGTTGGGCGAGTGGACTTTGCCGCCCATGACGGTGACGCCTGCTGCCGCAGCCGCTGTCCGGATCTTGTTGGCGCGGGCCTTGGCGGCCTTCTCTTCATCGGTCTTCTTCGAGCCGAACATGGCGTCCCCCATCGGTGCGCGGTTGGTGAGCGCCATAGTGGCGCACGAGCCGCACGAGGGGAACGGGTCAGATGACCTTGATCTGTCCTGAGCGCCATACCGGCGTCTCCGCTCCGGCGGTCCAGGTGAGCCACACCCAGTACGTGCCGGGCGTGAGGGTGAGGGCCCCGCCGACAGGCCCGACGAGGAGCCTGGCGGTGGAGCCGGCCCATTCGCCGGTGTACCAGTCGCTGGTCGCAGGGTTGCCGCCTCCCGCGAGGAACGCCATTTTCGGCGGGGCGGAAGCGGTGATCGGGGCCCCCGCGATTTTCATGGTGACTCCGACGTGCACGTACTCGGTGGACGTCTCTGCGCGGGTCACCATGGCTCGCTCACCACCCACCGGGACTCGGGTTGGCCGACGGTGATGTCCACGTCGTTGGTGTCGGCTCCGTCGGGCGCGGCGGTGAGGCTGCTGCTGCCTGTGAGGGCGGCGGCTGCGGTGGCGGTGAGGCGGGTGCCGACGGCCAGGTCGCTCTGTGCGGTGGCAGCGAAGCCGCTGACGGCGGTGCGCGTGCTGGCCGCAGTCATGCCGCTCTGCGCGGTCAAGGCCGCGGCGCCTTCGACGATTCCGGCGGTGCTGAGCGTGTTGACGCGGTCGTACTCGGCGTAGTCGGTGGTGCCGCTGGAGCGGTGGGCGCTCAAGTCGAGGGCGCAGGTGTCGATCCCGGTGGTCACCCAGCTCGGGGTCGCGAGGGTCCTGCGGTTCGTCCAGGTGCTGCCGTCGGGCGACGTGTCCCACAGCACGTTGCCGCCGGTCTCGCGGATGCGGAGCCACAGGTGGGTGGTGCCGCTGTAGGCGATCTCCACGGCGGTCGCGTCGAAGTAGCCGACGTCGTTCTGCATGCGGAGCATGGTCGTGACCATGTTGATCGTGAAGCCGATACGGGTACCGTCCGTACCGGAGTTGACCATGAAAGCGCAGTACGCCTCCGTGGCGCCGCTGGCTGCGGGCCGGGTCGGGACCTGCACGTACACCGAGCTGCCCGCGAGCGTCCACTGGTAGGCGCTCTGGTAGCCCGCGAATCCGGTCGTGCACGGCACACGGGCGCGGCCCCCGATCTCGCTGACGCCTCCGTAGTAGTTGCCCCACTCGGGGCCGATCACGTTGTCATTGAAGTTGTCGACCAGGCTGGAGATCAGGCCCATGACCTGCTCCTACGCCAGCGTGAGCGATAGCGATCCGGCGGGCACCTTGAAGTCATCCCCAGCTGCCACGACCCGGCTCGCGGTGAGCGCACCGTAGGCCCAACGGACCGGCGTTCCGGCCGAGTCCCAGATCTCCACACCGACGACCGTGCAGGCGGGCATGCCGCTCCACACAAGGTCCGCACTGTTGGAGACGGCGCCGGAGGCCGCTGCGGCGACCGTGACGGTCTTTCGCGAGTACGACCCGCCGGTGACTTCGGTGCCCGCGGTCACGTCATCGCCGTTCGCGGTCACCAGCGCAACCTTGATCGGCGTGACGGGGGCGGTCGTCGAGTTGCCGAAGAGCCAGTCGAGCATGCGGTTCTCGGCGGTCCCGCTGAGGTTGTCTGCCACGCCGGCTCCTCTCGGTCTGGGTCCGCCGCTCGGCCGCACCGCGTCCGTGAAAGCACGGTGGGGGCCCTGCCCGGCTCCTTGTCGGGCGGCGGACGCTGGGGTGCCTGCTGCCCAGTGGGCCGCCGTGGTGCCGGGCAGCAGGCGGGGCCCGTCCTGGGGGGACGTCGGGCCCGTATCGGGGGTCAGGCGGCGTGGGGTGCGCGTTGGGGTGTGGGCCGGTAGGTGGCGGCGAGGGCCCGTATTTCGGGGAGGGCGTACATGGTGCGGGCTGCGTGGCCGAGTCCGGTGGGCCGGCCGTCGCCGCGGAAGCGCTGGATGCGGCCTCGTGAGGCCCACTTGCGGATGACCGTCATGGGGACGCCGGTGAGGCGTTCGGCTTCGTGGGCGTAGACGAGGTCGTCGGGGTAGAGGTCGTGCGGGCGCATGGCAGCACCTCCCCCGGCATGCAGAAAGCCCCCGACGGGTGTCGGGGGCTCCTGGTGGTTGAAGGGCACACTACTGGCGCCTGCGGTCACTGTGACATAGCGGTGATCGGCGGTCAAGCACAGACGACAATCAGCCCTCCTCGAACTGTCCGTAGAGGGCGGGGTCCAGCACGGGCAGGTTCCACACCGAGCCGTGATGCTGGTTGCCGTACTCGATCAGGGCGTCGCACAGGTAGTACTCCCGCTCGGCGGCGACCATCGGGTCCGGCTCGTGGGCGACTCCGGCGAACGTCAGGTCGCCGAAGTACTGCCGGGCTTCGGGCTCGTCGGCCAGTAGCTGTTGCAGCTTCCGGTCTGCGTCGGCGACGGCCGCGGCGAAGTGGTCCGCGGGCACCTCGCCTACGTGGGTGGCGTACATGATGGTCTGGAGGCGGTAGGGGGCCTGGGTGGCCAGGTGCTCCCGGTCGTCCAGCGGAAGGCGGGGCCAGTCCGGCAGAGGACGACCGTCTTCCCGGGGGTACTGCGCTGCCATGGTCATTTCTCCTTCGAGTTGATGCCGCGGAGCTTGGAGACGGCCCATCCGGCGGCGAGGACAAGGCCGATGAACGTGACGCCGATGAACGGGAGGTTGTCGCCGACGGTGCCGATGATGCCCATGAGGGTGCCGCCCATCATGACGACGATGGCGACGAGCGCGCCGGTGCATACGACGATGACGGCGAGAATCAGAAACGTGATGATGACGAGGCGCTGCAGGTCGGGCGGCAGGCCCTGCTGTACGGGCGCCTGCACGACGACCGGCGTCGGCTGCGGGGGCTGTCCGATCGTGAAGTGCACGGGCCTCCCTTCCGAGTCGTACAGGACGTTCGGGGGGCGGTGGTGGGCGGGGACGGGCAGCTGCTGCCCGCCGTACTGGTGCTGCGGGTCGGGCGGCAGCTGCGGGGACATCGGGGCTCCTTTCAGGGGCGGTTGGTGTCGGTGCTGGCGAAACGCTGGGTGAAGGCGTCGCGTCCGGGCATCGCGTCGATGGCGGCCTGGTGCGCGGTGTTGATCCAGCCGCTGAGGTGGCACACGATGCGGTCGCCGTCGGTGGTCCACGCGGGGTCGGCGCTGACGGCCTTGTACGCCTCGTCGACGGTGGCGAAGTGCGCAGTGAAACCTTCGCCCCAACCGGTGCCGCAGACGTCGCAGCGGGCCACGAAACAGGTCTCGGTGGTGACGGACACAGCCGGCTCCTTACTGCTCGTCGGTGGTGTCGTCGGTCTCGTAGGCCCACCGCATGGGGCGCAGCTGCGCCGACTCGGCGGTGTCCTGCTCCTCAGGCGTGCCTTCGTAGTCGCTCTCGGACATGGCGGTCTCCTTTCAGGCGGCGGTGGGGGCCGGGACAGCGTCGGTCAGGCGGGTCAGGTGGCCGGGGACGGCACCGAAGCGGCGGATGGTGACGGGGCCGCTGCCGAAGTCCCAGCGGAACAGGCCGGCCAGCACGTCAGACACGACCTCGCGGGCCAGCTCGCGGTGGCCCATCGCGACGTCCATGGTGGTGATGTCGAGCGGGCCGACGACGGTGACGGCGCGGTCGCCGTGGCGGCTGGCTGTCTCCTTCAGCTCGGGCACCGCGCTGGCCGGGCACTCGATCTCCAGCTCGACGGTGTATCGGCCGGGCGGGTAAACGGCGTCCCGGTCGGCGGCCTGCTGCCGCATCTGCGCCAGCAGCTGGTCCTCCTCCGGTGTGCGGGTGCTGTCGGACGGCATGCTCATGTGTACGGACACGGGTTCTCCTTCGGGTTGGCGTCGGGCGGGTTGCCCGGCGTCCTCCTCACCGCCGGTACGCGACCGGCGGATCGGGGGCGGCCGGTCAGCGCCGCCACCACGACACGCGGCGGGCGGCGTCGGCCACGGCGTCGTTCGAGGTCACGAAGTCGGCGCTGTTCGGGTCGGCGTCGGCGTGGTTGAAGCGGGCGTTGTGCTCGGTCTTCTTGGCCCGGTAGTCCTCGCGGGCCTGCTTGGCGTCGGTCTTCTTGGACATGTGCACTCCTCTCGGCACCGGGACTGTCCCGGCTCCCCTCACCGCCCGTGCGAGACGGGCGGATCGGGCAACGGTCAGGCGCGGCGGGCCCGGGAGCTGATGACGCGGGCACCGGGCTCTTCGGCCAGGGCTGCCTGCTCCACGCCGTCCAAGAGCTGATCGCCGCTCTCGTCGGGGCCTACGCCGTCGCCGCGGTAGGTGACGCGCGTGCCGTCGGACAGTTCGAGGTCCACCTCGGCCTCGTAGCGGGCGTTCTTGGGCATGTCTCCTCCTGGGTGTGGTGCGTGGATGGTGACGTTGGGCCCGCACGGGCAGGCCTTTACGGAACGGTCGGGTCAGCGCTTCTTCCGTGCCAGCAGCAGCCCGGCGCAGGCCAGGAGCATTACGAGGGCGCCGCCGCAGCCGCTCTCAGCGGCGTGCATCCGGGCGTGCTGCTCGCATTGGTCGCAGGGTTCGTTGGCGGCTCCGAAGCCCACATTCCACTTGTGGAGCTTCGCGTGCTCCTCGCAGGGGAGGCATCGCTCGGGCATGACGTTCTCCTTAGGCGTTGAGGGTCCAGCGGTCGCCGATACGGCGGATGGCGAAGCCGGGGCCGGCGAGGGTGCCGGGATGGAAGAGGATCGCCCCGCACTTCAGGTCGTCGATCTTGTTAAGGAGTTCGGTGACCTGAGCCGCGTACTCGGCGGCCTGCTTCTCGCGGCGACGTAGCTCGCGGGCGCTTCCTCGGAACATGGGTCCTCCTACAGGCGGGTGTTGGCGCGGATGGTGTTGGCGAGCCGTCCCAGCGGGACGGTGGCGGCCAGGTCGGCGGCGGCGGTCAGGCAGATGAGCAGGACCATGACAGGGCCGGGCAGACTGCTCCCGAAGATCCACAGGGCGAGGCCGAGAGCTACGGCGTGGATCACGAAGATGAGGGTGTCGACGATCGTGTGGGCCAGCCTCACGGCGCCTCCGGGCGGTGGACGGCGAAGACGCCCCCGTTGAGCAGGTACTCGCCGCTGCGGCCTGCTTCGATGACGCCGTCGGCGACCAGGCGTTGCAGCTCGGCTACGACCCAGGGGCGAGAGCGCGTCAGCCGGGGCAGGTAGGTGGTGAAGTCCTTGGGGCCGATCATTCGGCGCCCCTCTTCGGCGAACTGATGGATCAAGTCCCACATCAGTCCTCGCGCCTGGTGCTTGCCCAGCTTCGGTTCCGACTCCAGGGCGTCGGCCCTCGGCCATTCAGGCAGCGGAAGCGCTTCGGTGCGCGCGGCGTTGATGCACTCGGCAGCCGTGCTGAGGTCGAAGCTGACTTCCAGCCGGACGGGCGTGCGGCGCTCCGTCTCGTACTGGCTCTCCCCGTCGGTCACCGAGAGCCGGAGCGTCCCGATGTGCGCGTCGAGGAGGTCGGTGGCCGCCTGCAGCACCCCCGAGGCTTCCCGGGCGGTGGTCGCGGTCCAGGTGTAGCGGGGTGGACCGAAGGTCATTTCAGGCTCCTTTTTGTGGTGGTTTGTTCCTTGCTGTTCGGTGCGCTGTTCCGTCGCTGTTCCGTGGGCGGTTCTCGCGCGCGCGTTACGGATTTGAGGCGGCGCTGTTCCGTCGGCGGAACAGGACATTTGCGCTGTTCCATGAGGTCAGAGCTGTTCCGTTGGCTGTTCCGCCGCTGTTCGGTGCCTGTTCCGTGCTGCGCAGGCCCTGTTCCGCCACTGTTCCGCGCTGTTCCAGCAGGTCAGGGCCCTGTTCCGGCCCCGGCGAGGGTCTTGATGATGCGGTACACGCCGGCCTCGTCGGTGTCGGCGAGGACGCCCTGCGCCACGAGCTTGGGAAGCTCCCTGCGCACCCACGAGGAGGTCTTGCCGATCCGCGGCAACTCGGGCGTCACCTCCTTCGGCCCGAACTCCATCTGGCCGCGGGCGGCGAACTCGGCCAGCACCTCGTTGAGGGCCGCCAACGCCTGCTCGCGCGTCTTGGTGTCGCGCTGCTGCTCGCCGAAGTGCCAGTCGCGGCCGGTGTGCGGCGGCAGCTCCTGGTCGATATCGATGCGGCGGGCCACGGCGGCCTCCTCGCCGTCGCCCCACAGCGCGTCGTCCTCGGGGTCCAGGTCGGGGTCGGAGTCGTCGCCCGCGGCTGCGCTCTGGGCTGCTGCGGCATCCTCGGCGCCGGCGTAGCGGACCCGGTGGGCGTAGGCCGGACCGGCGGCCTCGGCCGTGACCTGCCCGGCGTCCGCGGGGCGCACGTTGCGGTAGGCCGCTACGGCTTTCGCCGCCACCTCCTTGTCCAGCAGGTAGGTGCGCACCGGGGTGGCGTAGCGCTGCTCGTCGATGCCGGGGCCTTCGATGTAGCAGTAGCCGGCCTTGCGGTTGCGCCACAGTTCGGGCCGGGCTCCGGCGTCGATGGTGTCATCGGACAGGGCGAAGCCGGAGTCGACGGAGCTGTTGGTGCCGAACACGGCCGCGCCGGTGATGTTGCCCCGGACGTCGGTGTCCATCGACGTGTGGGAGGAACGCTGCAGGGAGAACACCAGCGAGATGCCGGCCGAGCGGGCCTCCTGGGCAACGGGCGCCAGGTCGACGCCGTCCCGGAACAGCTTGGCGACCTCCTCGAACCAGCAGACCAGGTAGGGCATGCCGAGCTTCTCGCCCGCCTCGGGGGTCCACTGGTCGTAGCCGTGTTTGCCCAGCTCGTTCGCCCGCGCGGTGATCACATCGGGGAGGACGGCGATACCGGCCTTGCACTCCTTCATCGTCAGCAGAGCCCAGTCCGCGCCGGGCAGGATCGGCCCGAAGGTCTGCGCGCCTTTGGACGGGTCGAACAGCCACAGGCACACATCGCGGCGGGTCATCAGGTCGACGAGAATGACCCGGCCGCCCTGGGACTTTCCGGCGCCGGTCATGCCCATGAACTGGTAGTGGGCGGCGTTGCGCCCGTCCGTCTCGTCGCCGGGGAACCAGATGTCCGCGGTTCCATAGTCCTCGTACACGCCGGCCGGGACCGGGGCGTCGGCGATGCTGCCGCCGGGGCAGGACGGGCCCGGCCACGGGGTGGGTTCCTTGAGCATGTCGTCGATGACCAGCGTGTACGTGCCCTGGGAGGCGTCTTCGGGGTCGGGCTGCCAGCGCACCGCATTGGGCCGCACGCCGACCGCCGAGGCGAGGCGAGAGCCCGCCTTGGCGGCGTCTTCCTGGGTCTGGACCCCTGCGTCCAGCTGCATGGGAATGACGACCTTGTTGGGTTCGGCGCGGATCTCCTTGGCCTTGGCCCGCCCCAGCCCGATCTTCGACCAGAGGGTCTTCTCCGTCTCGTCGCCGCTTTGCTGCCGGTCGGGGTTGGTGCGCATCGTCATCTTGATCGACCAGGCGAGGGCGAGGGCCGGGCCGCCCATCAGCCAGGCGTTGACCAGCGTCGGATCGGTGGCCCCGGCGATCGTGGCGGCGGTGAACCAGCCGGTCGCCGCGCCGACGGTGACCGTGGCCTGCGCCTGCCGCTGCTTCTTCGCATCCCGGCCGACGTACCAGGTGTGCCAGGTCAGGCCGCCGGAGATGAGCGACAGCACGGCCGACGCGGTGGGCGAGCCGCCCCATTGCAGGTGCGCCAGGGCGGCGACCGGCCATTCGGCCAGCCACACCGCGAACGGCGGCGTGTGCGGGATGACCTTGCGGTTGAGGAAGGTCAGGACCGCGGGCATCTTGCCGCTGCCCTGCGGGACCTCGGTGGCCTGCTGCTGCGCCATCACGTCACGCCCCGAAGTCCATGGCCTGGCGGCTCTGAGGCTGTGGCCGCGGTCCGCCGAACTGGTTCAGCTCCGGCTCGTACTCCACTGTGTAGGTGATCCACGTCGCGGCCATGTGTGCCGACCCGGCCTGAGCTGCGTTCTTGGCCCGCTTCAGGCCGCGCGCGGTCTTGTTGGCGCGTACCCATGCGGCCGAACGGCCCTCCCCGGGACGCGGTGGCACCTTCCGCAGGGCCGTGCGCAACGTCTCCTCGGCGTAGGCGATATCGACGCTCGCGTCGCGCAATACCCGCCGGCCCCGCTCACAGAGCGCCCTCAGCCCCGAGGCGGACACCACCCCGATGTCGCCGATGCCCTGCTGGCGGCCCCACTGCCCGCCCCCGCCAGCCGCCGCAATCGGGCCGCGGCGGTTGTCGATGTGGACGTGGTACTCCTTCGTGCGGCTCTTGGTCTTGTAGGTGGTGCGGTTGCGCTTCGCCTCACGGGCCTCGGCCCGCTCGCGCGGCGAGGACTGCTTGAGTCGGGGGCGGTCCGCCCACACGCCCGGCGGCAGGAAGTTGTCCGGGGGCTGCGGAATCCGCGGAATCCGCTTTCCGTTGACGGCCATTCGATGTCTCCAAGTTCGGTGTGTGGGGTCAGGCGGCGGTCTTGAGTTCCTGATATCGGGCGCTCACCCAGCCGACGGACCAGCCGGTGAGTTCGGCGGCTTCGCGGACGCTGAGGTCGGCTTCGAAGCTTTCGTGAACGGTCTTGCGGGCTTCGTGCTCGGGGAGCTTCTGGGTGTTCACGGTCTTGGCCGGGCGGGTGTTCACGGGCCGCTTCGGTGCGGCGGCCGGGGTGGTGCGGGCAGGCTGCGCGGGGTGTTCACGGGCCGCGTCCTTGGAGCCGTTCACGGCGTTCACCGCGACGGGCTGGAGGGTGTTCACGGGGGTGTTCACGGCTTGGCGCTGTTCGCGTTCACGAGCGGTGATCGCCTGTTCAAGGAGGGCACGGTCGGTGGCGCTCAGATCGTTCACGGGCGGCTGTTCACGGGCGGGCCGCTCGCGTTCGCCGGCTTCCTGCCGTGCGTCTTCGGCGCGGGCTTTCTCCTCTTCGGCCTGCCTCTTCTGTCGTGCGGCTTCCTCGCGCCGGGTGTTCTCGGCGCGCTCCGCGGCGGCCTTGCGCTCCTCGGCGGCGAGGCGCTCACGCTCCAGGGCGAGCTGGTGTTCACGGGCCTTCTGTTCGCGGGCTTCCTCGCGCTCGGCGCGTTCACGCTCCTGCTGCGCGGCGTGTTCACGGGCCTCGCGTTCAAGCCGCACCACGTGTTCACGCTCGGCCCGTTCACGACGTTCATCGCGTTCAGCGGCTTCGCGTTCAAGGTGTTCACGGCGGGCGCGTTCACGCTCCCGTTCCTCCCGCGCGAGGCGTTCACGCTCCATGCGCTCGGCGCGTTCACGGTCTTCCTTCGCGCGCTGTTCACGGTCGATCCGGGCCTGCGCCGTGGCGATCGCCCGGCGGTAGGCGAGGGCCGCCTCCGCGTTCACGATCAGCAGGAGCGGGGCCGGCATATGAACACCCACACCGACGAGGTCACCCGCCAGCGCGGCGTCGCCGACGTTCAGTACGAGCGTCATCAGCCCGGTGATCCAGCGGAGGATGAACGGCCACACGGCCCGCTTGGGCCGGATGCCGTCCCGGGCGGCCTGAGCGTTTAGCCGGGCCAGGGCGGCGTCGAGGCGGGTGACGATGATGACCGCCGAGTCCACGACGAGCGGCAGGATCGGCGAGGTCCAGATCCAGCCGGGCGGGGTGTGCCCGGCCATGAGCGGGGTGACGGTCAGGACGCTGTAGACGACGGCGCCGATCGTGATGGTCCACGAGCCGATCGTCAGGGTGCGGTCTGCTGCCGCCACCTCGTCGGCGGTCGTCATCTTCGAGGGCCTCACGGCAGGACTCTCCTTGCGGTGGGTCAGTGGGCGGCGATCGCCAGCGCGGCGGCGGCCAGTGCGGGCACGGCGGCGAGCTTCAGCAACAACCCAGCCGTGCGAAGTCGCCGCATCTTGGCGTCGGCGATCTGCGCCAGGGTGATCAGCTCGTGGTAGGGGTCGGCGGTCACGTGCAGCGCCTGGATCAGCTCGGCGCGGGTGCAGCGGGCGTAGTGGATGAAGTTGTCGGTTCCGCTGCCGTTGAGCCGGGGCAGGACCACGTCGAGCAGCAGCCATGCGGCGGCGCCGGCGAGGAGCACGGCGAGGATCGTGGCGGTGGCGGTCGGCCAGCCGCTGCGGATCAGAGTCCCGGCGTTCGACGCGAGCGGACCGGCGACGATCGCCAGGGCGGCCAGGAGGATGCTGGCCTTCGTGTCCGTGCGGGCGATCTCGCCCTGCGTCCTCGCGATCCTCTCCTCGACGCGAGTGGGCGCGGGCTGGGTGGCGGTCATCACGCCCACCTCCGCGGCGGCCCGTCGGGTGTGACCAGCACGTCGCGGGGCAGCGAGCCTTGCGACGGCCCGACCACGCCTTCGGTCTCCAGTGCGTCGAGCACTCGGCAGGCCAGCGCGTAGCCGATGCGCAGTTTGCGCTGCAGCATGCTCGCCGAGCCGTGCTGCGTCTGGATCACCAGCTCGTGGCACAGGCCCATCAGGTCGGCGTCGATCACCGTGCCCACCTCCGCCCGGTCTCGGGCCGCATCGCGATCCACACGAGGGTGGCGGCGAGCGCGGCACCGGCAGCGAGCGGCGTCATCAGAACCCAGCCGACCGCGAAGCCGACCGCGGCGACCGCTACGAACAGGCCGCCGGTGAGGATCTGCGGGCAGGCAACGACCAGCGCGACGGTCAGGGCCATGGCAACCCAGGCGGCGGGACGCATCACGCACCCCTCGTCGCGCGGACCGCAGCGGCCAGCAGCTCGTCATCCAGACGGCGAGCCGCATCGCCCGCCTCGGCAAGGGCGTTTTCCGCGTCACGGACCCGCTGGGGCGACGCGTCGTCGCGCACGGCGGTGGCCACCTCGTTCGCCGCGTCGTTCAGAGCGAAGGTGACCGCAGCCGCTTCGCGGGCCACGCGGGCGAGTTCCGAGGCACCGGGGGCTCCGGAGGACACCCGCAGCAGGCGCCGCAGGGACTTGGTGACCCGGGAGTGTGCCTCCCAGCGGGTGTCACGGCCGGCCGACGGGTGGGCGCCTTCGCGCGCTGCGGTAACCCTGGCGTAGACGGGGCGCCGGTACTCGATCAGTTCGCCGCCGAACGCGTCGGCCGCGTCGCCGATACGCGCCAGGCGCCGAGTGTGAGCCGAGCGGGCGAACGTGGCGTACTGGATCAGGCCGGTGACCCCGGCACCCGCGATCGCCGTGGCCGCGCCGATGATGACGTCGGTGTTCATCACGCCACCCCACCCAGGTCGGCGCCGTACAGCTCGTCGGCCAGCGACGGCTCGCCAGGGTGCTGGCGGTCGTAGTCGGTGGCCTCGTCCAGCAGGCTGCGGCGCACGGCCGGGTAGGCGGCGGTCACGTAGGCGGTCACGATCTGTGCCCGGTAGGTGGCGTGCGGGTCCGGCACCAGCGTCGTGGCGCGGCGGTGGGCCATCAGGTCGGAAGTGGCGGCGGCGTCCGCGTCGGACAGGGCGGTGAAGTCGACGGTCGTAGCCATCGGAAGGACTCCTGTCGAGTCGATATGTCGATACGAGTGGGTGACCGGGCCCGGCAGTGCGGGCCCGGGAAGGGTCAGGTCAGGCCGTCAGTCGGCTCGGGCTCGTTCTCGCGGGCCGCAGAGCCGTGCTGGCGGGCGTAGGACTGGAGGGCGCGGGGCCGGTAGTCGGCGTGAACCAGGGCGAGCACAGCGGTGTCCCAGTAGCCGAGGAAGATCTCGTCGATGTCGGCGACCAGCTGCGGGTCGACCGGGCCGGGCTGCGGGGCGCTCATGACGTCTCCCGGGCCACGATCTTGAACATGTCGCCGTGCGCGCTGTACACCACGTGGACGTCCTCGCCCGCCGCGCGCAGAGCCTCGGCGTAGGCGTCGAGGATCAGGGCCGCCTTCGGGTTGCCGGCGGGCAGCTGGCGCGGAACGGACAGCTCGGCGGTGGTCATGACGTCACCGCCGCGGGCTCGGGTGAGCGGTTCAGCTCGGACTCCGGGATGCGGATCGCGCCACCGGCGCGCTGCTCATCACTGGGGAGCTGCGAGCGGTGCAGGTATTCGCGGACAGCCGACTCGGGGATGCGGAGGCCGCGCGGGCGCACCTTGCCCTGTCCGTGCCTGTGACTCCGAAGCGCGCCGCTGCGTGCCAGTCGGTAAACCGCAGTCAGCGAGAGGTTCAGAGATTCGGCTACCTCGGCGGCTCCGAGCATCCGCTCGACGGCCGATGCCCTGACGGTGTTGCTCATGCTTCTCCCTTCGCGCATGGCTGTCTCGTGGGCTCCGAACTCGGAACCGGTATAGGACCACTTAAGCAGCCCAGGCAGCTTGTGACAACCAGCGGTCTAGGACCAATTTTCCGATCAGCGAAAAGCCCCCACCGTCAGGCAGGGGCTCGCCGCGAGGTATACGCAGCTCAGGACGGGAAGGTATAGATCAGCGTGTAGCTGTCCGAGTCGAGCATCATCTCGTTGACCTCGACGGGGCGGTCTTCCGAATCGAAGGCGGTCCGCATGATGAAGACCACCGGCGTATCCATGGTGACCCCGAGGGTCTTGGCCTCGGCCGACAGCGGCAGCCTGATCTTGACCTCTTCGCGGTAGCGCGCCGGGCCGTGACCGATCTCCTCCAGCCGGGCATAGGACCCGCCGGGCCCCGTATCGCGCTCAGCGATGGCAGTTCCCTCGACGAGGTCGACCGGGTACCACGAGGTGGCCTGCCGGACCGTGCGCCCCTCCGATCGGTACACCCGGCTCCGACACCAAGCCTCCTGGCCCCTTATACCCAAGGTTCCGGCGATCCGGTCCGGCGGCGCGACCTTGCGAACCGTGACCTCTTCATCCCTGCTGCGCCCGGGAAGATCCTTATCCCAGACGGCGCGGCCGGCGCCCCAGTGCTTCTTCGAGAGCCGCTCTACGGCGTCACGCCGGATGCGCTCGAAGGAGCGCAAGTACACGCCAGATCCGCCGCGAGACTCAACGCGATCCTCTGCGCGCAGCACTCGGATGGCGTCTCTGATGGTGTTGCGCGCGGTGGTGAACTCCTCGCACAGCGCACGTTCGCTCGGCAGCTTGCGAGACTCGCTGTACACACCGGATTCGATCCGAGCGCGCAGCTCATCCGCGATCTGTTCGTAGCGCGGCTTCTTGCCCTGCGCTGGATCCGTCACAGCCATCCCTCCTCATCAGGTATACGAACGACCAAGATACCTGTCTACCTGCCCTAATCATTCGGTCGTGTACCAGACATTCAGCTCGGGCAACACAGACACCTTGACAACTGGTCCTATACCGGTGGAGCCTCCTGTTTAGGACGGCTGCACCACGTCAGCGACCGCTGACAGAGGGCGCAGCCCATGCACACCGCAGGGGGCGGTATGGCGACAGCTTCGAGCGGCACCCCGATCCAGATGTTCCAGGATCCCGAAGACTCGATCATTAGCTACTCAACCCCGTTCAAGGGCTACGTGTACGAGCGCGACCCCAAGATTCCCAACTACTGGATCGCCGTGCGCAGGAAGACCGAAGAGGAGATGCAAGCGGAGGAGGTAGCGACATGCCCGACTCGGCCGCGGAGGAGGTGCCACGCGGAAGCGAACGGCTCTGATCTTCAGCGCACCGCCCTGTACCGCCTCCGCGACGCCGCCGGTGAACTGCTCTACGTGGGAATCAGCACCAAACCACCTCAGCGCTGGAGTCAGCACGCCGTCGACAAGGTGTGGTGGCCGGAGGTCGCGGACCTCTCGCTTGAGTGGTTCGACAGCAAGTCTGAGGCCCTTGCCGCTGAAAGGCGTGCGATCCGAGCCGAGAGTCCGCGCCACAACGTCGTGCACAACCAGGCACCTATCGGCTGAACCGTGAGCAGCCCCAGTGACGCCTCCGTCCGCCCGCGCCAGCGGCGGTACCGGACCGGCGCGAGCTGACGTGATGGGGCCTGAGGGTGTTAATTCGCGGTGTTTACACCCGACCCCCTGACCACGCCGTCGCCCGCCGTGAAGGATCGGCGTCGATGAACGCACCTCACCGACCGGTATCGGCCATCTTCAACCCTGGGCTCCTGCAGCGCTTTCTACGTCCGCCCGGCCGCCAGCGCCACCCGCGCCGAGAGGAAGCCGCAGGTGGGCCGCACGGCCTGGACCTGCGGGTTAACGCACTTCGAAGTGCGTTGGGCGGCGCGAGACCCCACTTTTCTCAAAGCTTTGTGTAACGCCCCATAGCTTGTTTCGCCCCCGTTCTCCCGGTGTCTTGTTCCCGTGCCGGTAGGTTCGATCCATCGGTGGCCATCGCCGCCGCAGCACAACGGCCGGGGTGTCCTACCACCCCGGCCGCCGAGACCAGCGGCTGCAACCGCTGGTCAAGAAGCCCGAACTCTCACGAAGGGACTTCGTCATGAAGTCTACGAGTAACCCGCTGCCCTCGACTCCTCCTCCCCCCTCCCCCGCCCACCTGATGACCGCCCCACTGCCGGAGCTACTGGCAGAGCTGCACGTGGACGCGGTTGATGCGGGGACCGATATCCCGGGGTTCGCGGGTCTTATGGCGCCCACCGGCGACGGCGGCCTGGTCCTGCTGATGCCCTCCGATCCGGACCCGGTGGTGTCGGATCTGTTGGTGCGGGGGCTTGTCGGCAAGGCGTTCGGGGTGGCGCTGACTCCGGCCTGATCGCGACCTGATCGTAGAGAAGTCCCGCCGGTTCGCCCGGCGGGACTTCTCTACGATCAGAGATCCAGCAGCACCCACAGCCGTCGCCCGTCGGGGGCGTTGTCGGTGCCGCAGCTGGAGGCGCCGAGTTTGGCGAGGCGGGGCAGGACGGTGTCGTCGGGCGCGGGTCCGGGCTGGTGGCTGAGCACAAGCACAAGGGCCTGTTCATGTTGGTCGGCGAGATGGAGACTGACGCGCCGACCGCCGTCGCCGACCGCGGCTTTCACCATGAGGGTAACCATGGCTCCGACCGCATCACCGTCCGGTCGGTACCCCCACTGTTGAAGCTGCCGGATGACGCGCTTGCGCGCCCCGGTCGGCGCCCATGGCTGAGATTCCAGCGGCCAGTTGACACCGCGCCGGTTGGCCATGCTCACCCGTTGCCGGGCCGCGGGCACCGGGGCGGTCTTCGGTTCGTTGGGGCGCGGCGGCTCCACCGGACGTTTTGGTGGGGGTGGCGTCTTCGGCGGGTAGTCGGGCCGGTGTTCGGCATTCAGCGGCGGCGCCACGGCGGCCTCCCGTGCAGAGCGATGCGACACGACGACCGTACCCCTGCGAGCAGTTCGGGGGACTTGCTCCGTCCAGGGTTCCGCCTGCGGGCGCAGCGTCACACCCCCAGCGCGCCGCGCCGTTTCAGGTCGTCGACGACGCGGCGAGTGATCTCCCGGATTTCGGCTGCGGTGAGGGTGTCGGAGACGGTGACGACGGCGTGCGTAATCACCCGTCCAAGGTCCTGTTCATCGAGCCCTTGAACCGAGCCCTCCCACTTCGGGGCGGCGGACGCCAATGTCGGTTCGCCGCCGTTGAGGATGTCGCGGCAGGAGCCAGACGCCCATCCGAGGGCGTGGTCGACCTTGCTATAGGTCACATCCCGGACGGCCTCTCCAGCTTCCACCTTCGCGTAGGTGGTGACCGTGGTCTCCGCGGCGCGCGCCGCCTCGATCTTCGTTATGCGCAGCTCGACGCGGCGCTCGCGCACCAGCCGGGCGAGCCGCTGACACGTCGCCCTGTCTGTAGTGGTGGTCATACCGAAAGGATGCCAGAACCTACGAAGAACAGGAAGGTCCAGAAAGTTTTTACTAGAAACGCCTAGTTACATGCTGCCGTTCGGAGTAGCTTCTAGTAGCGGAACTGGCCGTAGCACGCCTGACCGACCTGAGATGCCGTGCGCCCGGATGCCGCCGGACGCACGGCCAGTGCACAACTCCCGCACCCATCGAGAAGAGGAGTTGGACCATGTCCATGGTCCCATCCCTAAGCGCCCCCATGGCGTTCACCTTCCCCGAGACCGCGCAGCAGGTGCGGTCGATGTTGATCGACGGCGAGCCGTGGTTCGTCGGCAAGGACGCTTGCGATGTCGTGGGCATCAGCAAGTACCGCGACGCCCTCGCTCAGCTCGACGAAGACGAGAGGGTGTCCGCGGCCGTGGACACCCCTGGCGGAGCCCAGCGAATGGTCCTCGTGTCCGAACCGGGCGTGTACGCACTGATGCTGATCTCGCGCTCGCCCCGAGTGAAGCCTTTCCGCCGCTGGGTCACGCACGAGGTGATCCCGCAGATCCGGAAGACCGGCCGCTACGAGCAGACGCCCGCTCCCCCTCGGGAGATGACGAAGCTGGAGGCGCTTCAAGCGGCGCTGGAGTCGGAGCAGGGCAAGCTCGCCGCCGAGGCCCGCGTCAAGGAGCTGGAGGCCCCGGCCGCGGCGTGGAACGTCCTCGCCGACGCGTCAGGCGACTACTGCCTCCGTGACGCCGCCTTCATCCTGAACCGCGACCCCGCGATCTCGACGGGGCAGCACCGGCTGATGAAGTCGATCCGGGAGCTGGACATGGTCGACCGCAAGGGCGTGCCCTACGCGAAGCACACCGCGCACCTGAAGGAACGCATCCAGACCTACCGCGACCCGCGCACCGACGAGGTGAAGCTCGCCCGGCCCCAGATCCGCATCACCGTTCGCGGCCTGCAGTACTTGCACGGCAAGCTCGGCGGGGTCGCTCCGCTGCGGTACGACCAGCCGGAGCTGGGTCCGGCGGCCTGACGCTCCTGTGCGCGCCGCGTGCGCCGTCGCTTCTCCGGCTGTGCGCGAGCACCCTCAGAACGGACGGAGGGAGTGCGTCATGGCGGAGTGCGAGCACGATTGGGTTCCGTGGAGCGGCGCGCAGCGGTGTCGGCGGTGTGGCGCCACGCAGCGGTAGCTTGCTCGTTGAGCATGTGAGGGGTCGCTCCTGCGGCCCCTCTTCTCGTCGCGAGGGGGCCGTGGTGCCGCGTACTGCTTGGGGAGACCTGCCGTCGGAGACTCGCGCGGTGGTGGAGGCGCACACCGGCCCGGTCGACGCCGTGCGGGAGGTCGCGGACGGCTTGACGTGCCGGACCGCGGCCGTGCTCAAGGCCGGCTCGGGCCAGGTGTTCGTGAAGGGCGCGCCGGCCGATGATGCGAGGGCGCGGGCCGGCCAGGCGATGGAGGCCGCGGTGAACGCGGCGACGCGCGGCGTGGGGCCGCGGCTGCTGTGGCAGGTAGTCGCCGGGGGCTGGGACCTGCTGGGCTTCGAGTACGTCGAGGGTCGGCACGCGGACCTGGCGGCCGGCTCGGGGGACCTGGCCCTGGTGGCTGATGTCCTGCGGGCGGCTCAGGCCGTCCGGGCGCCAGCGGGCGTGCCGTCGTTCGCCGACCGGTTCGTCGGCGTCCTGTCTCCCGAGCGGCTGGAGCTGCTGCGCGGCGACACCCTGCTGCACACCGACACGAACCCCCACAACCTCCTCGTCGGCGATGACCGGGTGTGGATCGTGGACTGGGCGATGCCTGCGGCCGGTCCGGCGTGGGTGGACGTCGCGTACACGACGGTGCGGTTGATGGAGGCCGACTGCCCGCCGCGCGAGGCGCTGGCGTGGGCGGCGCAGTTCCCGAGCTGGACGGCGGCCGACCCGCGCGCCGTGGAGGCGTTCGTGGCGGGCACCTGCCGCCTGTGGGAGCGGCAGATCGGGGCCCGCGGGGCACGGCCGAGCAACGCCCGCTTCACCGCCCTGGCCGTCGCCGCGTGAGCATAGAATCTCCCCATTGCCCCGAAAGGATCCGATCATGCGCCCGCAGCGTTTCCAGAACTTCGTCGTCGACGTGCTGAAGAACGGCGGCGCGTCCCGCGTGCAGCTGCTTTCCGAGGCGGGCGACAGCCGGCACCCCTACGGTGTGGCGGTGGCGGGCCCGGGGGGCGAGTCGCGCTGGCAGATCATCGGCCAGCTGGCGTCCGGCACGCGCCACGACGACCCGGACACGCCCGTGGAGGGCCAGCCCGCGCCGGCCGTCGAGCCGCAGGCGGGCGACAACGCGGAGGGCTGGCTGGCGGCGGTCCTGTCGGGCGCGGAGTCGCCGGAGATCGAGCGGATCGAGCGGTGGTCGACGCGCGAGGGGCAGACGAGCCAGGGCGTGACCGTGTGCTTCCACAACACGGCGAAGGTGTTCCTGCGGAAGATCTGAGCCAGCACAGCAAAGAGCCCCCGCCTCGGCGGGGGCTTCGTCGTGCGTCGAGGGCCCCGTGCCGCCGTCATGGGTCTCCGCTTTCACGACCGTCCGTCGGCAGTCCAGCGAGCTGAAGAGTATGACTGCCGCGCACTTAAGCTGACACTAAAAAGGTTGCCAGTTAGATGACACCCCCGGATGATCTATGCATCGGCAGCTCGGGAGGGTCCGGCCTCTTCTTATTGCTGGGCGCGTGACGGGCGAGGATTTTCAGAGGGTAGGACGGTGATCCGGTATCGAACCACTGCCTTCTGATTCGAAAATCCCGCGTCTTCTTCGGTTTTGACGAGCCTTGCATGAGCGCAAGAATCCGACTACAAGGAGCGTATTACGTGAATCGCAATACCCTGCGCACGTCCGCAGCAACCGTGATGGCGGCGGTCGCCTTCGGCGTCGCTGCGCCTGCCGCGACCGCCGCAGAAGCCCCCAGCACCCCTGCGGCTCAGTCGACGCTCAGCGCCCCTCACGCGCGACAGCTGCTGGCATCGCCTGAGATATCCGCGGAGCTTGGCGCAGAGGGGCGAGCTGCTGTCGCGGCGGTCGCTGCTGGCACGGCTTCTGCCGCCGAGGAGCGTGGAGCCGCCAGTAGTGCGGGCAAGGCCCTCATTGCCCTCATCAAGAAGCAGGGGGGAGCGTTCTTCAAGAAGGCCGTCAGTGCCGCCAAGGGGGGCGCCGCATCTTTCAAGAGGTGGGCCGAAAACCTGCCGTGGTACCACCCGGTGCGACTTCTCGTAGCTGCTAGCGGCGCAGATGTGATCGACTGGGTCATCAGGCAGATAACCGGCTGACTTCAGTTCACGCCATGACGAATTCGCGTGTGAGTACTGCTCATGGGCCCAAGTCGGTAGAAGCCAACCTGTGGGGTTCGGCTCTGGTGTTCTCCTGCCTGTGTCTGCTGTCACGGGTGGGTCGGACGGCTGCGCTTTTCGACTGGCTCGACAACAGCACTGTCGTCCTCTACCTGCTCGGATGGGTCGGCCCAGTCGCCGCCCTCGCTGCGTGCATCGCCAGGAGGCGCAAACCGTGGCCCGGGGCCGTGATTCCCGTAGCAGTACACGCCGCTTCGGGGCTGGTCTACGCGACAATCGGGTGGAACTGACCATCCCGTCCGCACCCGCCGCTTTCCGGAGCAATGCAGAAGGCCCCCACCCGGCGGTCGCCGGGTGGGGGCTCTTTCGTTACTCATGGCTGCGTAACCGGCCGACTCCCGGCCCCGTTCTCTCACCGTGACCGATGACGACCTGGCCGCCCTGCACGCCCTGCTGGACACGGACGACCCGCGCCTGCCGCTGGTCACGGCGGGTGAGGCGCGGGCCGCGGTGGCACTGCTGGCCGAGGTGGGCCGGGGCGAGGACGGGGTGGCGGCGCTGGCCCGCCGGTGGTCGGCGAACGTGGCGCGACGGCTCGCGTCAGGCTGACCGGCGGGTGCGGTCGATGGCCCGGCACTCCAGGGCATCCGCCTCGTAGTCGATGACCGCTGCGGCGCTGTCGAGGTCGCATTCGGGGTCGTCGGCGAGGGTGCGGCAGGATGCGGCGATGGCCCGCAGCAGCGCCACCACCGCGTCACAGCCGAGGTACGGCTGCCCGTCCGTACCGGTCACGATGGGCAGGCGCATCGCGGCCGGCCGGACGGGGTCGTCGTCGGTCACGTCTCGCCTCCACCCCGCCGTACCTGGTTGAGTACAGCCTGGCTGCGCGCCAGGTTCTCGTCGGTCCTCTTCAGGGTCCTTCGGGTGCGGCGGTTGATCCGCCACGCCAGAAGCGACATGACCAGAGCGGCGAGGCTCAGAACGAGCGCGGCGAATCCTGGGACGCTCACGCGGCGCTCCTTTCGGCCCGGTCGGCGAGCGGCAGGTCGAAAAGGTCAGCGTGCCCGTACTGGGTACCGCAGGTGCGGCACTTCTCGCCGGGGGTGGAGACGGTGAACGGGAGGGTCGCGCCACAGCCGCACAGGACACGGACTTTGCGTTCCGCTTGTTCGCCGGTGACCATGCGGGCGGCGTGGCTGTGAAGGGCGCGGAGTTCACGGTGCAGATCGGCAACGGCGGGGAACGACGCGTAGACCCACGGGGCGTTGGCGGTCAGGAAGCTGACTACTCCGGCGAGGGTTTGTCGCAGGTCGCCCCGGAACACCGCTGCCGTGTAGCCGAGTTCGTCCCGCACTGCAGCCTCCCAGTCGGCGAGGACGGTCACCAGCCCGCCGCGGGCCCGCAGATCCAGCACGTGCAGCGAGCACGGCAGCGGCGCGCCGCGCGTTCCGGATACGCGCCCGTCGCCCCGCCCCGGGCCCGGCTCGAGGAGGTCGCCGAGCTGGTCGTACAGGCCCGGCAGGGCGCTGAGCATCGCGGTGCCGCGGTCCTGGCAGATGCGGCACGCGAGACGGTCCCACTCGTCATCGCGAAGACCGCGCATGCAAATCGTGCAAACTGGGTTGACGGCGTCGCGGTCGTGCATGGCGGTCTCCTTGCGTTCGTGCGGGCGGGGTCAGGAGGCTTCGTCGAGGAGGTCGAACAAGGTGGGTTGGCCGTGCGGGCCAGCGGACACCGGCAGGTCGGTGACCACGGGCTTCGGCGCTGCGCGTTGTTGGGCGCGTTCCAGAGCTCGGGCTACGGCGTCGAAGGCCGCGGTGGCCTTGCGCAAGCTGTCAACGATCTCGCGTGCGATGGCCGCCGGATCACCGAAGTCCTCGGGCCCGGAGACAGGCTGCTCGTGCGTCGGCCACACCAGCGGCCGGACGGCGGCGCTGCGCGTGGCGGGAATGGCCACGAGGATGGTGCCCACCCCGGTGCCGGATTCGGCGAACGCCTTCTCCGGCAGCATCTCGGCCTGTCCGCCGCGCTGTTCGACGAGGTTGCGAAAGGCCGCGGCGGCGCCTTTCTGGTAGCTGACCGCCTGGGACATGACGGCGACGAGCAGGCCGTCCGGCTTCAGGAACCGCAGCGCGTGCTGGACGTGCTCGACGTCGGCGCCGCGGGTGAACGGCGGGTTCATCACCACCCGGTCGTAGACCGGCTCCGGCGCCACGGTCAGGAAGTCGGCGACCCGCACGGTGCGGGCCGCGCCGGTGTCGGCGAGGACGGCTGCGTACCCGGGGTCGCGCTCGATGCAGTCGACCACAGCCCCGCGCGCCGCTGCTGCGCTGGCGATGGCGCCGGAGCCGGCCGACGGCTCCAGCACCTCCATGTCCGGACGCAGGTCCGCCGCCGCGAGCAGCCGGTCGACGACCGCGGCGGGCGTGGGGAAGTACTGCGCGTCGTTGCGTTTCTCCCGCAGCGTCACGACCTCACCGGTGGCGAGCACCGGGGCTACGGCCTCGGCCGCATCCACCGGGAACACGTGAGCTCCCGCCTGCTTCGTCCACCGGCCGCCGACAGCCTCCAGGACCTCGTTGATCCGGCCGTACAGCTTGGGGTCCATGCGCGGCCCGGCGAGCACCAGCCGCGGGCCGTCAACGGCGGCGCTGGCCAGGCTGTGCAGGATGTCGTCGGCGACTTTCACTTGCTCTCCTCGATCGGGTCAGGGGCGGGTGATGTGCAGGCGGCGCCGTCCGCCGCCGGGCACCTGGTCGGCGACGACGTGAAATCCGGCGGCCCGCAGCTCGGCCGTGTACTGCTCCAGGCAGGCTTCCTCGCCGGGCCCGTCGTGGAAGACGTTGACCTGACGGCGGCCGGACTGGACGGCCCGGTAGCCGGGATCCCAGCCGTAGTCCGGGTCGTACTCGGACGGCCCGTAGCCGCCGTCGGCGAGGACGGTGGCGACGTCGCGGGCGCGGATCACGCGGGGCATCAGGCGGCCTCCTTCGGCGACGGCCCCGCAGCCTGGTGGCAGGGGCAGATGCACGGCGCCTCGCAGAACTTGCAGCGGGCCGGGCGCTTGGCCCCCGCCAGGCCGGTCATGGACTGGCAGTAGCCGTGCTCGCCGTGCAGGCAGCCGGTCGACAGGTACGTGTGGCCTCCCTGGCCCTCTGGCGGCCTCTCGGCGCCCCGGACGGGTTCAGCCCCGTCTGGCGACTCCGGGGCCGCCTCGCGGGCGCTCAGGGCCTGCCGGGCCCGTTCCAGCTCGGCGTACAGCGCGTCGAGCTGGTCGTCATTGATCTGCGAGGCGTTCGGGCGAGTAGTCACCGGTCGTCTCCTTCGGTGCGCTGTGCGGGCAGGCGTCCGAGGCGGGTGCCGGACGGGATGGGCAGCGGCGTCCACAGGCGGGTGACGGTGAACTCGTCGATCCAGGCGTCGGCGTCGAGGCGCTGGCGCCACGTGCCGTGCAGGTGCAGGCGGGTGCCGACCGCCAGCGCGTGCACGTAGCTGACGGCGAGGTTGGTGTGCTCGTCGCGCAGCACCACGTGGTGCACGTCCGTGCCGCCGTAGCGGCCCTCGGGTGTCCAGCGCTTCACCGACAGCCGGAAGCGCAGCTCCGGCACCGTGTCGTCACCCCGGACCAGGTACGGGCGCTGGACGGCCGAGACAGTTCCGGTCAGCGTGCGGGGGCGGGTGTCGGGCATCAGGCGGCCTCCCCGAACTCACGCTGCGCCGCGGGCAGCAGGCCGACAGCCTGTGCCGCCGCGACGAGTCCGGCTTCGTCGGTCCGCAGGCGCCTGCGGATCCGGTACAGGTAGGTGGCGACGGTCTTGCGCTGGAGGCGGAAGCGGCGGCCGATCGCCGCACGGTCCATGCCTGCGGCGAACGCCTCCAGGATCTTCTGCTCCTGCTCGGGCAGGCGGGGCGGCCACACGGTGCCCAGTGCGGCATCCCGTTCCCGGTTGCGCCGCCGCATGGCGCTGCGTGCCGCGTTCCGGCATGCCGGGCACGGGCCGTCGGGGTCGTAGCGGCGGTGCCACTGGGCACCCGCCTCGGTGCCGCACACGGGCCGGATGTCCTCCGGCTCCGGCTCGGTCTCAGGCGGGCAGCCGGCCGCGGTGCGCTCGACAGTGGTCTCGGCACCCCATACGCCGGCGGCGCGGTGCTCGCGCGCCCACTGGCGGCAGGCGAGCATCAGCGGGCAGTCCAGGCACAGGTCGACGGCAGCGTCGTCGCTGGAGTGGAAACGAGCAGGCTGCAGTGCGCACGGTGTACGGGCGGTGGTCCCGGCGAGGAAGTCGGGGTGGGTGATCGGGGTAGCCATGGCGGGGTTCTCCTCTCAGAACAGGCGGTCGGGTCCGGGCGGCGGGGTCGCCGCCGGTGCGGTGGCGCGGGTGCAGTGGTGGTCGGCGACGACCAGGTGGGCGCAGGTGCCGCCGGCGATGTGCCAGCGGTCGCGGATCAGCAGCCGCGGCGGCAAGTGCGGGTGCAGGCGCAGGCAGTAGGTGAACCGTCCGGCAAGCCGCGCCTGAAGCTCGGCCGCGAGACCGAGCGGGTACGGATCGGCGCGGACATCAACGGCGGCGGTGCGGCCGGCCAGGGCACGCAGAACCGGGGCGCGGCAGCGCGGGCACTGCTGGGCGCGCGGCCGGTCGCTCTGCGGCGCGGACGTGTCGAGCCAGGTGGGCGGATTCCGTTTAGGGGCTGGCACGGCGCTTCACCGCCCCTGGCAGTGACAGCAGTGACAGTAAAACGGCGTTCTGCATATAACTCCTCCACCTGCGTGTGCGTGTGCGCGTATGCAGTGGAACCCGGGGATTACTGTCACTGCTGTCACTGCAAGGCCGTGACCTGCAAGAACGTCGGTTTTTACTGTCACTTTTTCGGTCACTGCTGCTGTCACTGCGAGGGGGGTTACTGTCACTGCCTCAGTCGTTGTCATGTCCCCACCCCTCGTCTTCAGCGGCGAGCAGTGACAGTCCGAGGTAGAAGGCGCGGCCGTTACTGTCACTGCGGCTGATCCCCCTCCGCTTCAGCTCCCGGCCGAGCGACTGCGGCTTGAGCGGCGTCTCCCCCTCGGCGTGGCACCACGTCTCGTAGGCGGCGCGCAGCTTCTTCGTCTCCAGGCGCACCACGTCGGTGGTGGCGCGCATGCAGCACGCGTCCAGGAACCGGCCGAGGGCGTCTTCTTCGTCGGCGTAGGCGCGGGTGGCGGCCATGACGGACTCGGGAGCGCGCAGGCCGCCGCCGAAAACGTCCACGGCCCCCTGGACGACCCAGGCGAGAATGCCGGGGCCCTCCTCGTCGACGAGGAGCCGCGACAGATTCTCGATCTTCTTGTGCTCGGGGACCTTGTGCAGGAACGGCACCAAGCGAAGGCGCCGCCAGAACGAGTCCCCGCCCGCCTTGACTTCGGGCTGGTGGTTGCCCATCAGCCACAGGTGATGCGTGGGCTCGAAGGTGAAGAAGTCCTGGCGCATGAAGCGGGCGCGGATCGCTTCCCCGCCGGTGAGTTCCTTCATCTTGGCCTCGTCGAACCGGGCGTCCTGGTTGACCTCCGAGGCGATGACCAGCCGCAGCCCCTGCAGCTGTGCGAGTTCGGCGGAGTGCTCGTTCTTCCCGGCCATCAGGAACGCCGCGGGGGCAGGCGCGGCGTAGTCGCCGAGCAGGCTGCGCAGCACGTCCATCAGCACGGACTTGCCGTTCTGTCCGCCGCCGAAGAGGAACGGCAGGATCTGGTAGCGCACGTCGCCGGAAGCGGAGTAGCCGGCCAGGCGCTGCACGAACGCGGCCATCTCGGCATCGCCGCCGAAGGTGTCCTCCAAGAAGGCATCCCAGCGCGGGGTGGCCATCTTCTCGGGCGCCACCGCGGCGGAGCGGGTGTGCATCTGCTGCGGATCCGGCGGGGCCAGTTCGCCGGTGACCAGGTCGGCGACGCCGCCGGGGGTATTGAGCTCCATCCGGTGGCTGTCGAGGCTGGAGGCGCGGGCGACGATCCGCTTGTCCGAGCACGCCTGCTGCAGGGAGGCGGACGTGCCGCGCGCGGAGAGGCTGTAGGCCCGATGCCTGCGCTCGGGAGTCTCCGCGGCGGGCAGGTCACGGGCGATGGCCTTCATCAGCTCCCGGACGTGGCCGGCTTCGTCCCACCCCCACCGGTGCCCCTCCCAGATCAGCCACTTGGAGCGCTCGGGCACGTAGCGGATCTCGTGCTCGTGGGCGTCGACGAGGCGCAGGGCGTTGCCGTCGTCCGTGAAGGAGTACGGGCCGGCGTCCGCGGCAGGCTCGGGCTCGTCGACCTTCAGCGCCGCGGTGCCGTCGACGGGCGGCGGTGCGGCAGGGCTGTCCCGCTGTGCGGGCACGGCCGCAAGGTGCCGCTCGGGGGCGGTGCCGTAGCCGCGGCGGCGCAGTTCCTTGGCGGCACCGCTGTAGTCGCCGCGGTGTTCGAGCAGGGCGTGGGCGGCGAACTTGGTGTAGGGGCGCTCGGGGTCGAACTCGGTGCTGGAGGAGAAGACGTACAGGCGGTCGCGGTCGTCGGCGTGGCCGGTGGTGGCGGAGATGCCCAGGCCGTTCTTGCCGGGCCGCTGCCAGTAGCGGGTGCGGCCCCGCTGCCCGAGCAGGCGCCAGCCGTGCGGGGTGAGGATGTCGGTCCAGTCGGCGCGCTGCTCGAAGTCCTCGCCGGGCTTCAAAGAGCCGTCCGCGGCCGGGGCGGCGGCGCGGAAGAACGCCTCCTGCACCGGATCCGCCGGGGCCGGAAAGATGGCGGCGGGCATGGTGTCGAGGGTGCGGGCGACGCTGTGCAGCGCCTCGCGCTCCTCAGCCGTGACGACGGTGAGGGTCTCCGGTGCGCCGGCGAGCAGCTGGTAGGGCAGGCCGGTCTCGTGCACGGGCCCGGCGGAGGGGGCGACGACGACGAAACCGCCCTCGCCGCGGGTCTCGACAAGATCGCGCACGAAGACCTTGCCGGGCTTGTTCGCGAGCACCTGCCGCTCATCGCCGGTCAGCTCGTCGGCGCGGGCCGGGCGGCGGGCCAGCTTGGTGTTGCCCGGCACCGGCTGCCCGTCCAGGCGGTACAGGACGTGGATGCCGCCGGACGGGGAGCGCTCCAGGTAGCCGGCGGCCACCCGCTTCCAGATGCCGCCGAGCCCGGAGTCCTCGGCGATCTCGCCGAACTCCTTCAGGACGCCTTCGGCGACGGCGCGGCCCTCGAACTCCAGCATCTCCAGGCCGCCGGAGACGGCGCCGCACACGATGCCGAGCCCGGGGTGGCCGCCGGTGAACCAGGCGCGCAGCTGCTGCTCGGTGGCACGTTCCTTCTGGTGTGCTGCCCAGTTGCCGAGCGGCCGCTTGGTGCCGTCGGTGGCCACGCGGACGACGCTGGCGCCGGCGGCGTGCCAGGCGAGCGCGGCACGGAGGGTGTCCTGCGGTGGCTCGGTGCTCAAGGCGGTGCTCCTTGTCCGGTGGTACGCGAAGGCGGCGGCCTCGGTGCCCGCCCCGGGCGTCGGACCCGGGGCGCCGGCCTGGTTACCGGGCGGGCGGGGTGGTGCGGTGGCGCGGCTCAGAACGGCGGGGGCTCGGTGCTGCCGCCGTTCGCCGCAGACGCGGCCTGACGCTGCTGGCCCTGCAGTTGTGCGAGCAGCGCCTTCACGGCCGGGTCGTTCAGGTCCGGCTGGCCCGGTGCCGCGGACGCGGCCGGGGCGGTGATCTCGCCGGTGGTGGTGTCGACCCCGGTGGGCGCCGCGGGCTCGGGGGTGTTCAGCTCGGCCTGCGCGGCCGGGGTGTACTCGGCGGCGTACTCCTTGGGCGGGTTGAACCGCGGGTTGCTCGCGGTGCCGTTGCGCACGTAGGTGACTTTCAGGACGCCGCCGACCTCCAGGCCGCGGGCGCCGGAGGCCCGCACGGCCTGCTGGATCGCCTGCTTCATCTGGCCCTTGACGTAGATGCGGCGCGAGCCGTCGTCGTCCGTGTCGGCCGGGTCGCGCTGGTCGGTGGCCAGCGTCACCGACAGCTGCATGCGCGGCTGGCCGTCGTTCCAGAACAGCGGCTCGCCGGTGGAGAAGTCCTTCTGCTGCTGCACGACGGGCTGCTCGCTGATGCGGCCGACGACGAAGGCGCCGGGCTGCTCGAACCGGGCGGACTTGGCGCCGCCCGCCATCAGGAAGGAGTTCGCGTCCAGGGGAGTGCTCATGAGTTCCTTTGCTCCTTGGGAGAGGTGGGATTGATCACGCCGACTTCTGTGAATCGGCGAGCTTTTGGGCGGCGTAAGCCGCTCGTTTCCGGGTGTTGATGAGTTCGCGATTTTCGGCGCGGTGGGCTCGGTACGCCGAACGGCGGCAGGTGCGGCAAGCTCGCCCACCCGAAGGGGCGAGATAGCTGTTCATGCCTGTCAGCGGATGCCCCTGGGGGCAGTGCGTTTTGCGCGCGTTACGTCCGCTGAACCCGTTCCCACGACGGAGGTTCTCCGCCTGACTGACCGGTTCTAGGTGCCACGGATTCACGCACTGGGCATTGCGGCAGAGATGGTCAAGGACAAGCGATTCCGGGATCGAAGCTCGGAGATATTCGTATGCCCATCGGTGCGCTAGTACGTTGCGGCCCGAGGCGTAGAACCTGCCGTAGCCGTTGCCGGCGCCCCGCCAGATCCAGCAACCGGCCACGTTTGCTCCGTCGACCTTTTCCCAGAAGCGCTCCTCGGTGGTTTTCACGCGACCAGCTCCTCGAAGCCGTGCCGCCTGACTTGCTTCATGACGCCGGGGCATCCGGAACTCAGGTCACTGGAACCGGGCCGGAACCACGGGCACCACTTGCATTTGGCGTCTTCCGGTATGGGGATTTCCGACCAGCGCTCCGGATTGGCTTCGGGGTCCAGCGCCAGCAGGCGCGTCTTGATGCGGTCGAGCCGCTCCAGGGCGTCGAGCGCCACCTGACGCTGGTACTCCTCGGTCCAGACGTGGACGCGCAGTTCGTGGTGGCGGGCCACGAAGACGATGGCTACTCGCTCCGGCGATTCTCCGGCGTTCTCCTGGCCGAGGCCGTAGAGGTGCGCTTGTACGCGGTATTGCACCCCGGGACCTTTACGCCGGTACGCGTCGAAGCTGGAGACGCCCACGAGCTTCCAGTCGAGGTTGGTCCGGGTCAGCCGGTCGTACAGGTCGGCGGACCCCGTGACATCGAATCCGAGGACGGTGCTGCCGGCTTCGCGGACGGTTACCCGCTCTTCGATCCGGTAGCGCGGGCGCCCATCCGGCAGTACGGCGTTGCGGCCGGTGAAGACCTCTTCCATCCAGCCGTGGAAACCAGTTCCGATCACGCTGGCGATGGGGTCGTGGTCGGTGTTGCAGACCGGCCACTCGAAGAGCTTGTAGGTGAGCTTGCGTTCGCACGGCTCGCCGACCTCGGAGGGACCGATGCGGGTCTGCCGGGAGCGGGGGCTGTTGTTGGCGGCGTCGGTGATGAGGTCGGCGACGCGGGCGGCGAGCGCCTGGCCGGTGGCGTCGTTACCGGTGGCGATCACGCGGTGGCCTCCGTGGGCTGCAGGAGGAAGACGGCTGCCTGCGCGCCGAGGTAGCGGGTGTAGGCGGGCGGGATGCACTCCCGGATGCCGTCGCGGGTCATCCACGGGACGCTCATGTCCGCCTTCACATAGGGGACGTTGGAGAAGTTGCCGACCGCGTGATACCAGTCGCCGGGCTTCAGCGGGCGGCCCATCTTGACCGTGCGGCGGGTGTGCTGCGGATGCTCCGGCGCAGTGAGCGGGAAGGAGGCTTCGAAGAGGCGGTGGCGGTAGGTATGCAGGCCGAACGAAGCCCCGCACAGGGTGATGGGGTCACGGAGTTCGGGGGCCGCCTCGGGTACGTTTTCGATGATCCACGGCCGCCCCGTGGACTGCATCGCCTCGCGGGCCGGACCGATCAGCCTGGGATGTGTGCGGCCCTGGATGCGCTGACACAGGCTGTGCGCCTGGCACGGCGGTGACCCGGCGGTCAGGTCGTACTCGTGGCCGTGCGCCCGGATGTACTCGATTGCATCGCCCTGGATGAAGGTGAACGGGTAGCGCGGCTGCGGGGCGGTGTCGACGCCGGTGACGTCGAACCCGGCGAGGTACCAGCCCATGGCGCTGCCGCCCTGGCAGCAGAACGGGTCAAGCAGCGTCAGCCCGTTCGGCTCACGGGCGGGAAGGGGGAAGGCGTTCACGCCGCCTCACCGCCTTCGGCCTCGCGCAGTACGGTGTCGGTGTCGGGCATGCCCATGGCGGCGCGCAGCAGGTCGGTGAACTGCTCGCCGGTCATGGTCACGAACCAGGCCCCCGGGTTGCCTCGGCCTCGGCGCTTGTGCCACACGGCGGCGACTTCGGCCCGGTCGTTCTCGCCTTCGATCTCGGCCTCGTCGACCCAGGAGGCGAGTTCGGTGCGGGCGCAGTTCTTGACCTCCAGGACGGTGCCGGGGATGCCGGCGATGTCGCCGCGGTCCTGGCTGCCGCTGAGGGCGCGGCGTTCGGCCTGGACGAAGCCGCGGCTGCGCAGGTAGGCGACGACGGCGCTCTCGGCGCTGGTGCCCTTCTTCTTGGAGGCGCTCACTGGCTGCTCCCTTCGCACAGGCGCCGGTACTCGGCGTCGATGTCCTCGTCGGCGGACTGGGTGGTGGTAGCTGCGGCGGCGCGGGCGGTGCGCTGGAAGGCGCGGCGCCGCCGTCGGCGCCGCAGGGTGGTGACGGCGAGCCATGCGGCGCCGATGAGGCTGCCTCCGGCGGCGGCCAGGAGGACGGCGTGCGCGGTGGCGACGGCGATCTCGTGCAGGGTGTTCACGCGGTGTCGCCTCCTTCGATGGAGCCGATCCACGTGCGGCACAGGGAGTTGCGGACGGTGGCGCGCTTGGATCGGGCCACGCCATGGGGTTCGATGACGCCACCCCGGTGGGCGGCGGCGAATTGCGGGCCCCAGTGGTTGGGGTGGCGGGGTTCGCTGACCAGTCCGGCGGCGACGAGGTCGGCGGCCTGGAACGGCAGCATGAGGGTGGCGGCCACGGCGATGCCCTTCTGGCATTCGGCGGCCCACGCGGTATCGGTGTGGGCTGCGGCGTCGTCCATGCCCTGCTGCTGGGCGGTGTCGGCGGCGACCGGGTCCACGACGGCGGCGGCCTCGGGCGACGTGGTCATCGCACACCGCCGTTCGCGCCGATGATGACGGCGCCGCCTTGGCCCATGCTGTTGCCGACGCGGTACGTGGCGGCCACGTCGAAGGGGTGCTCAGCATCGTCGGCCTGCGGCATCAGGTACTGGAGGTTGCCTTCGAAGCTGTCGCCGGTGGCGACGCGGGCGCGGATGTCGTCGAGGAGGGCGACGAGGTCGCCGCGGCTCATGTTTCGCATGTGACCTGCTTTCGGGTGTGGTCCGCCCGGCCGCCCGCGGGGAAGGGCGGGCGGCCCGGGCGGGGCGGTGGGTGTCAGGCGGCGTCGGGCTTGCAGAGCACGGCGATCACTGTGTTCACGCCGGTTCCGGCTTCCTTGAACGCGCCCTCGGGCAGCGGGCGCAGCTCGCCGTCCAGTGCTTCGATGCGGGATCGGAAGGCGACTGCGGCCGACGTCTGGCGGAACGTAATGCCGGCGGACATCACGGCGGCGAGCCGGCCGCCGGGCTTGAGCGCCTGGAATGCGTGCTCCACGTGAGCGATGTCGGCCTGCCGCGCGAAGGGCGGGTTCATCACGACGCGGTCGTAGACGGGCCGCGGGCTGGTGGTCAGGAAGTCCGCCACCAGGACGGTGATGTCGCGGTGGTGAGCGTCCGCGATCGCTTCCGCGTGGTCGGCCTGGATTTCCACGCAGTCGACGACGGCCCCGGCTTGGGCGGCAGCGAACGCGATGGCGCCGCGGCCGGCGGACGGCTCCAGGACCCGCATTCCCGGCTCGATCCCGGCGATGTCGATGAGCTGCTGTGCGATCGGGGCCGGTGTGGGGAAGTAGCCGAACTGCTGCCGTGTGCTGGTGACCTCACCGGTGAGGATGATCGGCTCTATCGCGTCGGCGGCATCGCCGCCGAAGAGGTGGGCGCGCTCACGGCGGTTCCATTTGCCGCCCGCGGCTTCGATCGTCTTGGCCGTGTCGAGGTACAGCTTGCGGGACAGGGCGCCCGTGAGGATGAGCCGGGAGCCGTCGGTTTCGGCTCGGTCGAGGACCTCAAGGACATTCGCAGGGACCTTCACGGTGTAGCTCCAATGGGTATCAGCCCCGTCTGCGGGGAGGATGCGGGCGACTCGGGCGGTGGATCGCCGGGCCGCCGGCCGGGGTCATCCGGCGGCCCGGCTGTCAGGCGGCGCCGACGTCGGCCTGTCGCTTGCTGGCCGGGTCGACGTAGTACGGTGCGCTGTCGAACAGCCCGTTCTCCTGCGGCGGCATCCGCTTCTCCGCCCGCTTGAAGATCCGGCGCACGGCCCCGTCACACGCCGGGCACAGGGCGATCAGCCGGGAGGCCGGCAGGGACGCGGCGGTGGTGAAGTCCACCGACGGGTCGCGCGGTACGGCGATCAGCTTGATCTCGCCGATCTTGCTGACGAGCATCCCGTTCTCGTGCGGACAGCGCATCTGCCGGCCGCGCCGCTCGGGGTCATGCTTGCTGCCGCACACCCCGCGGCACTCACAGCGGTCCTCGGCGTTCCGCATCACCGTGTTCCACAGGGCGGCTCCGACGAGCGGCGGGCGGGTCATGATGCCGCCCCTTCCTTCTCGGACCAGGCCGCGGGCGCCGCCCGCAGCCGCGCGTTCTCCTCGCGCGCCATGCGCAGGTCTTCGAGGGCGCCGGAGTAGTCGATGGCCGCGGCGTCGAAGTCGGCCTCCAGCCGGGCGTTGGCGGCCCGCAGCCGGGCCGGGGTCTTGCCGCGGTGCCGGGCCCGGGACCGGGCGGCGGCGATCGGGTTCCTCATGCCGCACCGCCCTTCCGGTGCTCGCAGCGGCCGAGGAGGCACGGCTTGGCGTCGCGGCGCCACTGCTCGCGGGTCAGCAGCCGCACCTGGTAGCCGCGCCGGGCCTCGCGGTCCCGGTCGCGCTTCAGGGGCCGGAGTTCCTGGTGTGCCTGCTCCTCGTCGACGGCGCACCGGCCGAACAGGGAGCCCTCGGCGCAACCGTCGGCGTCGAAGAGGACCCAGTGGCAGTCCGCGAGCGGTACGGTCCGCCCGTCGAGGTTCACCATCAGGTCAGGCATCCGGACCACCGCTTTCGTCCTCGCGCTTCCACTGCTCCTCGCGTTCGCGCAGGCGGCACTGGACGTCGAAGGCGCCTTCGTGGTCACGGTCCTGTTCGCACTGGGCAATCAGCTCCGTGTAGCTCTGGCGGATCTCTGCGCGCTCCGCCTCAACAGCCGGGCGCTCCAGCTCGCGAACACGGGCCGCCAGCCGCGCGTTCTCGTTCTCCAGCTCGACGGCGATGCGCCGGGCCTGCTCTGACTGGGCAGCCAGCTCGTAGGCCATGCCTCGGAGCTGCTTCACGTCCGAGTCAAGCTGATCAGGCGTCAGGCCCTTCAGCGGCGGCGTGTTCCAGGTGTAGCGGCAGCCGTCGACGGTTGCTGTGTGACTCCAGCTGAACCGGTGGCCGTACTGCTGGGTGCAGCGCACGTGGGGCTGGTGGCTGTGCTGGTCGTTGCAGTGGCCGCCCGGAGGGGGAATCTCTAGGTCGTGCCACGCGCCGTGGTGCAGTTCCTCGGTGGCGTAGACGCCCATGCTGCGGCGGTAGCGCATCCGGTTACCGGTCTGCGGGTGCCAGGCTTCGTGCCAGTTCTCGCGGTGCGAGGCAGGCAGTACGCACTGCACCGGAAGGTTCCAGTGGACAGAGATGCAACGGCTCTTGTCGGACCGGTCGGGCTTGATCTCAGGCATTGCGCGCCTCCAGCTCGTTCACCCGCTGCTGGACGCGGCCGAGGTTGGCGGCGAACACCTGCTCGGGGTTGTCGACGACGGAGGCGAGTGCCGTCGCCGCCGTGATCATCACGTCGCACAGTTCGTCGGCGATGTCCTCAAGGCTGTGGGTGACGCCCTTACGGGGGTTCTGGCCGGTCATGCCGATGACCGCCTTGGCGACCTCCCCCGTCTCCTCGGTGACCTTCAGGATGCGGAGGGTCTTCTCGTGCTCGTCGCGGCCGTTCGACTCGTCCAGCCACGCCACGAAGCCCCGGATCGCCGGCCACATGTCCGCCAGTTCCGCCGCGTCGTCCTCGACGGAGTCCTGGCAGTCGGGGCACAGCCCGGTGATGCGCCACTCGGTTTCGTACTGGCGGGCCTCGTCCTCGTTCCAGAAGACGCGCGCCTCGCCATTCTCCGAGATCAGCGGCTTGCCGCAGCCGATCGGCGGCTTCAGACAGCGGCCCTCACGCACCGCGTCAGCGGGCAGGTCGCCACCGGAGAGGGCGGCCAGGGCTTCGGAAATGGTCGTCATGGCTCAGTCCTCGTCGCAGTAGTCGTGGGTGTGGACGTGGCGGGATGTGTGCTTCTTCGGCTTCGCCTTGGACTTGGCGGCCTTGCCGCGGCTGCCGCTGCGGGTGCCGGGGCCGGGCTTCAGCGGTACGGACACCGCCACCGGGGCCATGGACCGGTCATCGCAGTCGTCGTCCCGGTCGGTGCACGCGGTCAGCCCGGAGGCGAGCAGCAGGAGCGCGGCGGCGATCGTTGCGGTACGGCGCATCACGCGGCCACCTGCTTCCGGGCGGCGTCGTACAGGTCGATGCCGCGGCGGATCGCGCGGCAGCAGTGCAGGAAGCCCGGCGTGTAGTCGCTGAAGTCCCACTCCGAGAGGTCACCGAAGTCCCAGCCGCCGAAGCGGAAGTCCGCCAACGCCGCCCGGGCGCCCGCCTCGTGGCTGATGTCGCCCAGTTCGAAGATCTCGCGGGTGACCTCGGCGCCGATGCCGCGCGGGGCCTCACCCTCGCGGATGGAGTGGACGACGTACCGCTTGACCTGCTGCTCGAACAGGTCCGGGTCGAAGCCCTCGACCTCGTCGCGGCCGGTGCGGACCTTCTCCGACCAGTAGCCGGGGTTGATTTCGCCGCTGAAGGCGGTGCGGCGGAACAGATCGAACATGTCCGGCGTGGCGTTGATGTCGAAGTGGAAGACCCAGCCCGCCTTGACGACGAGGTTGTACGGCCACGCGATCAGCTCGAAGGGGACGATGTGGCCCTGCTCCGGGCTGGCGAACCGCAGGTGCCGGTACAGCCCCTCCTCGTGCAGGACGGTCATCTCATGCCGGGCCGTGTCGCGGGCGAACCGCGCGGCGATGTCGGGATACTCGGTCACTGGTTCCCCCTCGGGTGTCGCGGCCCGTATTCCAGCCGCCAGTTGGTGTGGTCGGTCTGCTGCTGCTCGACGCTCAGCCGGGCCCCGGCGAGCTGGTCTTCCAGGTCGGTGATGCGGTGCATCAGCAGGGCCAGGAGCAGGAAGTCGACGACGGCGATCTGCGGGGCGGTCACGCGGCACCGCCGTTCGCGAGCGCCAGGAGCACCGCGGCGTGGCAGTGGTCGGGCTGGCCCGGCTCCGGCAACGGGCACCAGCACATGAGGTCCCGGCCGGCCAGCTCGGCGCGCGCTGCGTCAGCGAGTGAGGGCCGCTGCTCGAGCCAGTCGCGGAACATGGCGACGGCCTGCTCGCGGGTGGCGTTCTTCACCAGGTGCGAGGTGGTGGTCCCGTCGGGGTGGCGGAAGCCGTGATGCTGGCCGGATGTCTTGCCGAGGCGGGGCTCGCGCTCCCACTCGGAGCCGTCGAGGGCGGGCATGCGGATCTGGGTGCAGGGGTTGCCCCACTTGCTGCCGCGGCCGACGTAGACCGCGCCTTCAGGCTTCCGCCAGCCTTTGGTGCGGCGGCGCTGGATACGGACCGGGCTCACGCGGCCCTCACCTCCGCCATGGCCGGCACCCACAGCTGCACGACGGCCTCCGGCTCGGGGCGCGGTTCGCCGGGTTCGGGCTCCGGCCACGTGAACGTGATCGCGATGCGGGCCGGGTCATCGACGTCCAGCAGCCGCCACTTGCGGTGCTCACCCAGCCGCTTCAGCAACGCCATCGCGTCCTCGGGGCCGGCGGCGGCCAGCTCGGCGGCGAGCAGCGGCAGCCCGTCCGGCATCGCCCCCACCTGCCAGCCACGCGTCGCAGGGAAACGCTCATCGTCCTCGTGCAGGCCCCGGATGATGCAGGCCACCAGCGTCTCGACGCAGACCGGACCAGTCACGACGCCTCCTTCGGGTGCGGGATGCCGGGCAGCGGCACGGCCGTGTCGGGGTCGGCGTCGAGAAGGTGACGCTGTTCGGCGAGGCGCCCGTCGGTGACGTCGTGAGCCTGCTGCAGGCGGTCCAGCTCGATGGCCGCGAGGAACTTCGTGTACGCGGTGATCTGCTGAGTGAGGAACTTGATGTGCGCCACGGTCTGCTCAGCAAGGTCGTCCAAGGCCTCGATCGCGGGGCGCGGAGTTGTCGTCGCCATCACGCACCCCCGGCGCGGGCGAGGGCGGTGCTGGCGTCGCGCCGCGCCTGCTCCAGCAGTTCCGTCAGTTCGGTGACCCGCTCCTGTAGTGCGTCCCGCTCGGCTTCGACCTTCTCCGCCCGGTCCCGCCATCGCTTCTTGCCGTCCTGGTGCCACTGCACCGTGCGGTGTAGCTCCGGCAGCGTGCAGCGTTCCGTGAATGCGATGTCTTCCTGGCGAGCGGCCAGCTCGGACAGCAGGCGCCGCACCTCGGACATCGCCTCTCGCGCCATAGCGCGCAGTTCGACCGCCGTGGTGGCGCCGTCGTTGATCCGCTCGTCGATCTCGATCCGTCGGCCTGGGGGCAGTTCACGCACGCGACTCACCCGCCTCGGCCTCGTCGGCCATGCGGCGGAGCGCCTCGGCGGCAGCCCCGCCCTTGTACTTGTGCTCCGCCCGATCGAAGCTGCTGGCATCGGCGGGGAGAGCGTCCAGCACGTCGGCGGCCTCGCGCAGTACCTCGGCGCGGACGGCGGCGAGCTTCGCCCGCAGGTCCGTGAGCGTTCCGAGGGGCGCCGTGTCGGCCCGGCCGTACTCGTCGAGCAGATCGTCGCGGGCGCTCATGCCGCACCTCCTTCGGCGGCGTCGGCCCATTCACCGTGGATCCAGTCGTCCTGATCCAGAGCGGTGGCGGTGGCGGGCTCTCCTTGGCGGAAGAGGAACCCGACGGCTCGGACCTCGCCGTCAAAGGGACTTGGGGCGACTGCCAGGCACTGGAAGTGCCAACGACGACGCTGGTAGGTACGACCGGGGCTGAAGAACTCGTCGCGGGCGCTCATGCCGCACCTCGCACAACCAGCGGCTGCCGGGCGGGCACCGTCGCCAGCACCTTGTTGGCGCGGGCGATACGGGACTCCTGCACCGCGCGCGCCTCGGCGTACAGCGGGCCGCGAGCCAGCCCGTACCGGCGCACCGCGTCGGCCTGCACGCGCACCGCGTCCGCCACGTACTGCGGGAGGAGGCGGGCCTTGAGGACGATCACGGCGTCCGGGACGGGGATCGGGGTCAGCATCACGACTCACCGCCCTCGGCGCGAGCGTCGAGGAGAGCCTTGCTGGCAGCATCCGCCAGACGAGCCACGAGGTCGGAGGCATCGCGGTGTTCCTGCACGACCCAGTACATGGCGCCCGCCATGAGAAACCGTTCCGTGGACGGGCTCAGCCGACCGGCCTGCACCGCACGTTCGAAGTTGCTGACGACGAGTTCGGCGACCTCGTCAGTCCTGGCCCCGCCATGGCGCAGCATCGCCAGCAGCTCCTCACGGCGGCTCAAGCGCGGGTTCTGAGAAGATGTGGACACGGTCCACTCCTGTTCTTGAAGGTTCTGGTGGTGGATCCAGGCCCCGGCTGCCGGTGTGTGGAAGCCCGGCGGTTGGGGCCGCATACCGCTAAGCGGCGGCCTTGACGGGCCGGGCGGCGGTCTTCTTGCGCGGCCGGCGGACGATGCCCGGCTTGGCCGGGACGCGGTGCAGGCGGCGGATCTCGCGGCAGTCTTCGAGGCTGAACTTCAGGAACTTGCCGAGACGGGTGTGGGGCAGTCCGCCGTGGATGGCTCCATCACGCAGCCAGCGCTCGCCGCAGCCGATGATTTTTGCTGCCGGGCCGACGTTGAAGAGCGGCTCTTCTTCGTCGAGCCGAGCCCTGGCTGCCTCGATGAGCGCCGCCTCTTCGGCCGCAGCTGTGGGGGGTGTCTTGCTGGGCATGTCACCTCTTCTCTACGGGCTCCTCTAGCGCGAGGAGCTGGTCGTCGGTGGCGCCGAGGTAGTTGCGGAGCGGTGCGTAGGTGTCCGGTCTCATGCGCCGCCGGATGCCGGTCTCCAGCCGCTGGAGGTAGCTGCGGCTGATGCCTGCGGCACGGGCGGTCTCCCGGAGAGCGAGCCCCTGGCGCATGCGGATGGCTCGTATTGCCGCCCCGTTCACCTGGTAGGTGGCTGGGGGTGGTTCCATGAAGAGAATGTAGACGCTTCTTCTAGCTGTTTCTAGTAGTACGTAGTAGTAACTTGCACTCGGTGGCGCTGCGAGGTGAGGAGAGCGTCAAGAAACAGGACAGCTTGCCCCTGTTCCTAGCTGTTCCTGGCAGGTGCTGGAAGGATGGAAGCCATGGCCACCCCCCGAGACCGCGACGCGCTTCAGCGCCTCGCCAAGCTGGTCGCCGAGCGCCGCATCGAGCTCGACATGCACAAGATCGACGTAGCTCGCGCAGCCGGAACCACCATCACGACATACAGAAAGATCGAAGCCGCGGAGCCCGTTCGAGATGTCACCTACGGAAAAATCGAGCCCGTCCTGAGCTGGGCGCCCGGAACCTGCCGGGACATCCTCAACGGCTCCGCCGACGCGGCCACCGTGGAGCGCTCCCCCGTGCCCGGGTACGTCTATTCCCCTGTCACGACCGACGACCTCCAGAGCGACGTCGAGGACTCCGTCCAGGAGGCCCTCATCGCCGTGACGGACGGCTTGACATCCGCCGATATCCGCAAGATCAAGCAGAGGGCGATCGAGGAGCTCCGTCGGCGCGGGCGCCTGCCCACACCTGACGGCAATTGATCGCAACTGTCGTACAACCTTTGCGTTTTACCGTTTCGTTATCACCCGAGTCGCAGCTGTATCGCCCACCTCGGTCACAAGAACCGTTGAACATGACACCATCGGTGGTCACTTGGGAGGTTCCCTCATCCCGAACCAGGGGGGACCATGCACGAACCGATGGTGACGGCCGACCTGGGCGCTGGCTTCGTGGCACTGCGAGGCCGCGTGAACGGTAAGTTCGTATGCCTGGTGACGCCGGAAGTCATGGACGACGAGGAAAAGCGCAAGGCGGTCCGCGGCCTGATTGAGCGCCAAGGAGGTGACTGCACCTCCTGCCGCGGCTGCATTATAGGAATAAACGAGTAGAGCGCGGCTGGCCGTAGAGACGCCCGGCGGCAAGAGTGCCGTCGGGCCTCCGCGCATCACCCAGGGGGACGCCATGCCATACATCGAGTGGCGCGGGAACAAGTGCCGGGTCAGGTGGTGGGCCGGCGAGTATCTGGAGAACGGCAAGAAGAAGTACGAGTTCGCCTCCGGCTTCGATGACGGAGAGGTCGCGTACAACTACGGACTGGACCGTGAGTACGAGGTCCGCCACGGCAGGCACGTGGCCAAGAGCCGCGGTGACATGCTGATGAAGAAGTACAGCCTGGAACTGTGGCTGCCGGATCAGGACTTGCGTCCGGAATCCGTCAAGCGGTACCGCTCCATGCTCAATGCGCACATCAACAAGCAGTGGGGCTGGCGCCGCGTCGGCGAGATCGACACAGCGGACTACATCACCTGGAAGAACCAGCTCAACCGGAAGGTCGAGCGCGAGGAACTGGTCCGCACCTACGTCGACGACATCCTCATGGTCTTCGGCATGTTGATGATCGATGCCGTGCAGCGCTACAAGCTCCGCACGGACACCCCGGTTCCTCCCGCCACGCCACGCCGCGGCCGGTACGTCAAGAAGGTGCGCCGGAAGAAGCGCCCGCTGGCCATGGGTCCGGTCTACCAGCTGGCCGTGAACGCCTACACGGTGTGGGGGTTCACCGGCTGGACGTACATCTGGCACGCGGCCTTCCAGGGCATGCGCCCCGGCGAGATGTACGGGCTGCAGAAGACCTACACGGCACCTGCCTGGCCGCCCGGCGACCCCGACCCGGAGCAGCGTCGGGAGTCGATCGAGCGGTACGGGACAACGCCCGCTACCCGGGTGCAGTACCAGCATCAGTGGGTGGACGGGAAGAAGGCGCTCACCGCCCCGAAGTACGACTCCCACCGCACCCTCGTGCAGGCGCCCTTTCTGACGGCCATGCACGCCGCACTCGCCGCGTCGCACGCCTCGCCGTGGACGTTTCCGGCGATGAACGGCGGGGACCTCCTCGGGGCCCGCTTCGACCGGGACTACTGGAAGCCGATCCGTGATGGCTCTCCGGCCCGCGAGTCCCGGAGAGACTTCCTGCGGCCGGCCATTCCGCCGGTGGAGGAGTTCTCGGTGGGCGAGTGGCCGATCTACCGGCTGCGGCACTGGATGAAGGAGTGCCTGGAAGAGGAGGGCCACTCCGACACCGCGATCGAGACGCGCATGGGGCATGAGATCGCCGGAGTCCGGGGCCTGTACGGCAACCTGACACTGAAGATGGAGCAGGACATCATTGAGTCGCAGCAAGAGCGGTGGGACACCTTCCACCAGGCCGCTGGGGGGCTCTGGATGCCTCCGTTTCCCAGTCCTCTCCCAGTTGACCAAGAAGTGGCGAAATTGATCCGCCAGTTCTCCGGCGAATGGGAAATGACGGCGATGGGCGAATTCGTCGACTCCCGCACCGTCCGCGGCATGGTCAAGCCCGGGGGCGCGGCGCTCTGACCTCACCGGAGGCGGCACCCCGCGAACGGGTGCCGCCCCTCCGCCGCCTCTCCCGCTTCTCCTCACACCCCGCACACAGCCCAACATCGGCTCCGCCCCCACTGGCCGTGTGCACGGTCCCGATCACAGTCACGTTCCGTACCCTGCCGCAGTCCGCGCAGCCGATCACCGTACGGCCTCCACCGCGATGACCGCCGCCCGCAGAGCCACCGCACTCGTGGCCAGCGCCCCGGCCTCCGGCCGCACACGCCACCGCAGCCGCTCGTTGCACATCGCCAGCCCCGGCACGTACAGAGCCGTCCCCACGCCCGCGTCCCGCCACAAGGGCAATCGCACCCCACCAGCCGTACCGGCGGGCACCAGCCAGCACATCCCGGCCGGCCGCCGATGATCCTCGATCACCACCCCGGACCTCTCCCCCAACCACCCCACCACCCGCTCCCCAACCGGCAGCGAAAGCCACACCACGTCCAGACCGAGCACGGCCACGTCACGGACGACACGCAGGCCGGCTCCGCGGGGGATCCAGTCGGGAAGAGGAGAAGGAGGCAGGTACGCGGTACCCGCCGATCGCTGTGCTCGGGTCGCGCTGGGCGACATGCTGAACGTGGTCATTGCGAGCTCCTGTCGTTCGGACAAGGAGATGCTGACCTGCCGGAGGCAGCACAAGTACCCCTGTGCGGGGTAGTCCGGTCACTCGCCCGCGCGGCACCACTCGGCGAACTTCGACAGGCTCTCGGCGTCGCCGCGCTTCAGTCGGCGCAGGGTCGCGGCGTCCTCGCGTACCCAAATGTGTTCACGGGTGTGCTGCGGAGCAATGCGCCGCGCACTCCGAAGGGAGGCAAAGGCCTGGTCGGGCCGACCCGACCAGAGCTGAGCGCGCGCGAGTTCGATGTAGAAGCCCGATCGGCGTTCCGCGGCGAGCCCGTTCGGTGGCGCCCAACTGCCGAGGGCATCGAGAGCACGGCGTGCGTATCCGTCCCCCAAACTGACCGCCACCGACAACTCGTGAATACGCACGGTCTCCGGGCCGAATTCCGTCCCTTGGTAGGTGGCTTCCGGGACTCGCGCGGCAAGGGCACGAGCCTCGGCAAGATGTGTAAAGGCAATTTCCTCCCTTCCGGCACGAGCGGCGATGACGGCGGCCCGCATATGCAAGGTCCCGCGTGTGGCAACGACTACAGGATGGGTCGGCCGGAGTGGCAGGATGTCCAACGCGCGTTCCAGAGACCGCAGACCGGCCGCATGCGCTTCAGCGGCGAAATACATCTCGGTCCGCGTATACGCAACCGCCGCTTCGAGCAGTGGGTTCTCCGACTGCGTCGCAGCCCACCTCATAAGGTCGATCAAACGGGCGGACAGGTCATAGGCGCCGTATTTGTACGCAACCGCGTCGGCGGCCCGATAAGCGGCGACAAGCAACTCGGCGCTATCGGTGCGGCAGTTCGTCGGCACGCTGTGGAAAGCACGCCCGAGTTCAGCGAGGAGTCCCGGGACCTGGCGTGAGATACGAACGTACTGAGCCGCGAGACGCCAGGTGACGACCTCGGCAACCACTCCCCGGAGTTCGATCAGGGGGCGCGTGGGCCCGTCGTCGGGCATGTCGTGGGTCGCGAGCATCGCGGACAGCTCGGGCATGGCGCGATGCACCCGGTCATCAGCACGCTCACGCCGAGGCAGCAGGCAGGTGACATCAACACCAAGTGCTGCGGCGATGGCGTCCAGCACTCCCTCACCGGCCCCCCGCTCGCCACGCTCGATCTTGCGTACGGTCCCCAGGGCGATCCCTGCCGCACGGGCGAGTTCCTGCTGCGTGAGACGGGCCAGCCGTCGCCGGTACGCGATCCGCTTTCCCGTACCGGCAGAGGCTTCGGCATACATGGCGAACTCCGTCCATAGAGTTGACGGCGAATCACCCTGTGACGATCCGCACCAGCTCGTCCAAGCCGTTGACCCGCCAATCGGCCAGTTCCGCTGCCGGGCTCGCTGCCCACAAGAATCCGTACGGGCCACGACGTACGTGGGCGGTCAGCAGGCCGGCCGCGTGCGCGGGGGCGATGTCGTTGGCGGGGTGATCGCCTACGTACAGAATGCGCTCCGGCGCGATACCGGCGAGGTCGATGACCTTTTCGAAGAACTCGGGCCGTGGCTTGGCGACTCCCCACTCCCCTGATGTCGCGATGGCATCGGCCGGCAGATTCAGGCCGCGGAGCAGTTCACCGGCACGGGCCGTCTGATTCCCCGCGATCAGGACTCGGACCCCGGCCTCGCGCAGCGCTGTCAACGAGGGCCGCACATCCGGATACAGATCCGTCTCGTCGAGGTACTCGCCCTGCCCGGTCGCTTCGCGTGCCCGGTACTCGGCGGCGATGTCGATACCGGGGCGCAGCAGGCGGACGGCGTCCGCGTTGTCGCGGCCCTGGGCAACCACCGCCCCCACCAAGGCGGAGAGGGTGTGCCGGGGGACGTCCAGCCAGTCCGCCCAGTCGTGCCAGTACCGGTCATCACTGACCAGCGTCTCGCCCACATCGAACACCACCGCTTCGGCCACTCCCGCAGCCTAGGCTCCGGACGCGGGCAGGCTCAGGCAAAGTGCCGGTATGAGCAGCCCCCAGGTTCTCTACCTCATCGCCTGCGCCGCAGGCCCCGCCTCCCGGATCGTCCGGCTGGTCGAAGCCGCCGTCACCGACGGGTGGGACGTGTGCGTCATCGCCACACCCGCCGCCGAGGCAGGTGGATTCATCGACACGCCCGCGGTGGAGGCCGCTTCCGGCCGTCCCGTACGGAGTGACTGGCGCCGGTCCGGTGAGGAGAAGCGCAACCCACCGGCGGACGCCGTGATCGTGGCGCCCCTGACGATGAACTCGGTGAACAAGTGGGCCGCGGGCATCACCGATACGTACGCGCTCGGGCTGCTCACCGAGGCGGTGGGGCTCGGGCTGCCGGTGGTCGCGCTGCCGTTCTGGTCGACGGCCCTGGATGCGCATCCGGCCACCCGGCGGTCGGTGCGAGTGCTGCGGGACATGGGGGTGCGCGTGCTGTACGGGCCGGGCGCCTGGGAGCCGCACGCGCCGGGGACCGGCGGTGCGCAGTTGGACGGCTATCCGTGGCGGTTGGCGTTGGAGGCGGTGGGTGAGGCGGTCCAGGGGCGTCGGCTGTAGGTGTGCCGCGGACGATGGGGACACGGACGCTTTGACACCATCATCTAGTCATGGTGTCATTGATGCATGCTGTACGAGACTCCTGACCTGGACGCCGAAGACCACCGCGTCCTCGCGGAGATCGAGCAGATGCGGCAGAAACTCCGGCACGCGCTGCGCGCTCAGCCCCGCTGGTCGGGTCAGCTGCGGCGGAACCTGACAGCACGGGCGATCGCCGGGTCGAACACCATTGAGGGCTACGCGGCGACGGTGGACGACGTCGAGGCGCTGATGGCGGGCGAGGAGCCGCTGGAGACGGCCGACCGTACCCGGGTCGAGCTGGAGGGCTATCAGCGGGCGATGACGTACATCCAGGCCCTGGCCGACGCCGGTGACGACTTCCACTATGACGCCGGCCTGATCAATGGCCTGCACTTCATGCTGCAGGGGCACCACCTGGACAAGCGGCCTGGCCGCTGGCGGGACGGGCCCGTCTTCGTCACCAGCCCCGACGACCCGATGGTGCCCTCCTACACCGCCCCCGCCTGCCCGGACGTCCCGGCGCTGATGGCGGAGCTGATCGACTGGCTCAATCACGGGGACCTGGACGCCCCGGTGCATGTGCGGGCCTCGATGGCCCACCTGAACCTGGTCAACATCCACCCGTGGAAGGACGGCAACGGGCGCATGTCCCGTGCCGTCTCCACGCTGGTGTTCGCCCGCGAGGCCGACAATCTGCTGCCGCCGGAGTTCTCCTCCATCGAGGAGTGGCTCGGCCGCGGGCAGAACACCTACGGCTACTACCGCGTCCTGCAGCAGGTCGGCGGCCCTGCGTGGGATCCGAGGCGCGACACCCATCCATGGATCCGGTTCTGCCTCGAAGCCCACCACCGCCAGGCCCAGCAGGCCCAGCGCCGCACCGACCTGCTCTCGCGCGCCTGGGTCCACCTCGGTGCGGCCGCCGAGGAGTCCGGGCTGGACGAGCGCGTGGTTCATGCGCTGCTGCCGGCGTTCTGGGGGGCGCGGGTGCGCCGGACCGTCTACCAGCAGGATGCCGAGCTCTCCGACCAGCAAGCCATCCGCGATGTCCGCGAACTCGTCCGCCTGGGCTGGCTGGTGCCGCACGGCAAGGCCCGGGCCCGCTACTACGCCCCTGGCCCCCGGATGGACACCGCCCAGCAGGAGGTCCGCCAATCCGTGGCCCCCTACGCCGACCCCTACGGGGCCCGGGGCTGACCCGCGCGCCATACGGCCGTACGACTTGCAGTGCGGGTGAGGATCAGGCTGTTCCGCTCACCCCCACCACCCCCGCCAACCGCTCATAAGACTCCAGCAACCCCGCCCGTTCATACGTACTCGTCGTCACCAAGAACTCGTCGGCACCGGTCCCGGTCAGCAGCTCGTCCAGTTCGGCCCCCACCTCCGGCTCCGTACCGTAAATGTGTCCCAGCAGAGCGGATTCGTAAAAGGCGCGCTGTTTCGGGGAGAGGTCCGGTTCGCGGGCGGTGACGGTCTCGGCCGGTTCCAGTGGCGGGAAGACGCCGTGAGTACGCGAATAGGCCATCGACCAGGCTTCGGAAAGGAGGAGGCCGCGGGCCTCCTCGCGGGTTTCGGCCACGGCTACCGTCCCGGAGACGATGACGTACGGGCGGGGCCAGAGGGGCGAGGGTTCGAAGGCGGAGCGGTAGCGGTCGATGGCTGCCTGCATTGCTTCGCGGCCGCGTAGGTCGCCGATGACCAGGGCCAGGCCGGCGCGGGCCGCGATGTCCGCGCCCGCGCCGGTGGCCAGGACGAAGGCGGGGACGCGCAGGCCCTCCGCCGGGCGGGCGTGCACCTGGGGGTGGGGGCGCGGGCCGTCGGTGAAGTAGGCGGTGAGTTCGGACAGTTGGGTGGCGAAGGAGTCGGCTGCTTCCTTGTCGGTGCCGAGGGCTCTGCGGATGCCGTCGGTGAAGCCGACGGAGCGGCCGAGGCCCATGTCGATGCGGCCGGGGAAGAGGGATTCGAGGACGCCGAACTGTTCGGCGACCACCAGCGGGCGGTGGTTGGGGAGCATGACGCCGCCCGTGCCGACCCGGATGCGGGAGGTCGCGGAGGCCACCGCGGCGGCGAGCACGGTCGGTGCCGAACCGGCGACGCCCGGCACGCTGTGGTGCTCGGAGACCCAGAAGCGGTGGTAGCCGAGCGCTTCGGCGTGCCGGGCGAGGTCGATGGTGTCGCGGAGCGCCTCGGCCTCCGGGTGGCCCTGCCGGGTCCGGGAGCGGTCGAGGATGGAGAAGGGGGTACGGAGGCGTGGGGACCGGTCCCCGGCCGGGCCTGCGGTTCCGGGTGCCTGCCCGTCGGCCTCCCGGGCTGCCCGCCCGGCCGTCTGCGTCGTGGTGGTGGTCCGCGTGCTCACTTTTCGTACAACGTGACGGCTGCGGCCGGGATTCCTGGCGGCTGCGCGCCGGTCACCCGTCACCGGCCCCCGCGGCCATCACCCCTGCCACCGCCATGGCCCCCTGATCGCCAGCATGATCCCCGGCTCCTGGATGTTGGCGAACAGCGTGCGGCCGTCGGGCGAGAAGACCGGGCCGGTGAATTCGCTGTAGGCGGGGGCGTCGGGGGTGCCGATGTTCAGGTCGTTGCGGGCGATCGGGTACGTGCGGCCGTCGTCGGTGGCGCCGAACAGGTGCTGGACGCCCTCGCCGTCCTCGGCGATGATCAGGCCGCCGTACGGGGAGACGGTGATGTTGTCGGGACCGTCGAACGCGCCGTCCTCGCCGGGGGCCGGGTTGACGCCGAGCAGCACCTTCAGGGTCAGGGTGCGGCGGCGCGGGTCGTAGAACCAGACCTGGCCGTCGTGGCGGACGGGGCTCTCCTCGCGGGCGTACGAGGCGACGATGTACGCGCCGCCGTCGGCCCACCACATGCCTTCCAGCTTGCGGGCGCGGGTGATCAGGCCGTCGGTGAACTGCTTGCGTACGGGGGTGTGGCGCGCGTCGCGGTCGGGGACCTCGATCCAGTCGACGCCGTAGACCGTGCCGGTCCTCGTGGCGCGGGAGAGGTCGTCGACGAAGCGGCCGCCGGAGTCGTAGCAGCGGAACGCGGCCAGCACGCCCGCGTCGTCGGCCAGGGCGCGCAGCCGCCCGCGGCCGTGCCGGAAGCCGCTCGGCGGGGTCCAGCGGTAGAGGAGGCCGTTGGGGCGGTCGGCGTCCTCGGTGAGGTAGAGGTGGCCGCGTCGGGGATCCACGACGACGGCTTCGTGGGCGTAGCGGCCCAGCGCCTTGACGGGCAGGGGCGTGCGGGCCGCGCAGGGATCGTGGGGGTCGACCTCGAAGACATAGCCGTGGTCCTTGGTCATGCCGTTCTGGCCGGCCTTGTCCTCGGTTTCCTCGCAGGTCAGCCAGGTGCCCCAGGGGGTTCGGCCGCCGGCGCAGTTGGTGGAGGTGCCGGCGATGCCGACCCGTTCGGCGATGTGCGAGCCGTCCCGGGAGATCTCGACGACCGTGCAGCCGCCGGCTGCCGCCGGGTCGTAGACCAGGCCGTCGGCGAGCGGGACCGGGTGCGGCCACTTCGCGCGCGGGCCCTTCAGCTCATGGTTGTTGACGAGCAGGGTGGCGCCGCGCGGGCCCTCGAAGGCGGCGGTGCCGTCGTGGTTCGAGGGGGTGGACTCGCCGCTCTCCAGCTTGGTGACACCGGTCCGCGTGATGATCTTGTACGTGAATCCGGCGGGCAGGGCCAGGATGCCGGCCGGGTCGTCGACCAGCGGCCCGTAGCCGGGCGCGCGCCCGCGTACGCCGCCCCCCGTACCCGGCGACTGCTGTTCCGGGAGCTCCTGCCCGATGGCGCCGGGCGCGGTGGCCAGGACGCCCACGCTGCCGGTCAGTGCGATGCCGGCACCGGCGGCGGAGCGCTTGGCGAAGTCTCTGCGGGTGAGCGGCATGTCATCTCCTGGACGGGCCGGTACGGGAGTGCTGTGCGCTGTACGGCACACACTGGCGCGCCGCGGCGAACTGCGGTTGAACCCGGTACGACACCGCGATGTCCGGGAAGCGTTTCCCTCCACCCCGGAAAATCATGGCAAACAAGGTCATCAGGGGCATCTGCGCAGTAAGCGCAAGATTTATCGCGTACCTCCTTGACCGCCGACCGGCCCCGGCAATAGACAGTCCCTACCTGCATCACCCGTAGGGAGAGCGGAGCGCCCGGAGCCGTACGGAACCGCCCGGGGAGCTGTTCCGTGCCGGGTTCCCGTCCTCCCCTGAGAGCCCGCCGCCGTACGCGGTCCGGGCTCGTGAAGCGAACGCGGTCCCGCCCCGCAGCCGTAGCCGCCCGTACGCGGGAGCCTTCGCGCCACCGGACGCACGGCTGAGAGCCGCGCGGGACGCCCACCGGGGAAGAGGTGGTCTGGTGTGAACCAGCCCGAGATGATGCGCGGACCCACCGGAGGTCAGGTCAGCGACACCTCCCGCCAGCAGGCACTTTCCGACTTCATGCACCCGCAGAACCCGACCGCGAACGTCGTCGGCTTCGGGCACGGCGTGAAGTGGACCAACGGCGAGCCCACGGGCGAGGAAGCCGTGCTGGTCTTCGTCACGCAGAAGGTCCCGGAGTCGATGCTCCCGGAGCGGGACGTGATCCCGCGCGAGATGGACGACGGCACCCCGACCGACGTCCTGGCCGTCGGCCACATCTCCGCCCAGCCGCAGCAGCGCGTACCGGGCGGGCAGCAGGGCCGGTCGCGCTCCGAGGAGCAGGGCGGTCTCGCGGGCGACGGCGGCCGGATGAGCGCGCTCGCCCAGCCGCTGCTCGAAGAGCTGAGCCAGCTCGGCAGCGCCCTGGAGCCGCAGCTGCTCAAGCGTCGGATGCGGCCCTGCCCGGCCGGCTTCTCCGTCGGCAACGTGCAGGTCACCGCCGGCACGCTGGGCAGCGTGGTGTACGACTTCCTGCCCGGCGCCGCGACCAACCCGCCGGCGCCCGGCCTCGGCGTACCGGGCAAGTTCTACATCCTGAGCAACAACCACGTCCTCGCGGACTCCAACCGGGCGCCGCTGGGCAGCGCCGTACTGCAGCCGGGCAAGTTCGACGGCGGTACGGACCCCGCGGACCGGATCGGCACACTGGACCGCTTCATCTCGATCCAGTTCGCTCCGCAGATCCCGCTGACGCAGCACAACAACGTGGTGGACGCGGCGCTGGCGAAGATCGAGTTCGAGGACGCCACGCGCCAGACGTACTTCAGCGGCGCGCCGCGCGCCTGGCGCCGCAAGTCGGCGGTGGCGGTGGGCGACCTGGTGAAGAAGACCGGCCGGACCACCAACATCAGCTTCGGGCGGATCGTCTCCACCGACGCCACGGTCGACGTGAACTACGGCACGGCCGGTACGGCGCGCTTCAAGGACCAGATCATGACCACGAACATCTCGGCGGGCGGCGACTCCGGTTCGCTGGTGACCTCGCTCGACAACGTCGCGGTCGGTCTGCTCTTCGCGGGCTCGTCGACGGTCACCATCGTCAACCACTTCGAGACCGTCCGCACGCTGCTGCGCGTCGAGGTCGCCGAGCAGCTGGCCTGACCCACCGAGCCTGAGGGAGAGCCATGACAAGCGCAGCACCGAAGAAGAAGGGTCCGGGCCACGAGCACCAGTTCATCAACGCCCAGGGCTCCGAGGTCAAGACCCGTGACGAGGCGTTCGCCGTCCAGCGCGACGTCTCCGCCGAGGCCCTTCAGGTCACCCAGAAGATGGCGCTCCACAACCAGGCGCTCACCTTCGACATGGAGGTCAACTACAACCCGAACACCAACGTCATCACGGGCGGCCGGATCACCACCGGCATCTGCGGCGCTCCGTGGGACATCACCGGCGGCTCGATCGGCAGCTCGCTGCGGATCGACGCCAAGCGTCCGGGCAGCGGCGGCAACTGCGCCGCCACGGTCACCATCATCGGCCAGTTCCAGGTCCCGCTGTCCTACCGCGGCACCTACGGGTTCAACGGCCAGTCCACCTCGTTCAACCACACGACGCAGATCGTGTGCTGACGGCGCACCTCCGCCGGAAAGGGCCGGCGGGCGGCGGGAGCACCGAGGTGCCCCGGCCGCCCGCCGGTCGCGGCGGCTCGCGGGAGCCGCCGCAAAAGCCTCAGCTCTCCTGGCGCGAGCGCGCCTTGAAGGCGGCCTTACGTGCCTCCTTGGCGGTCTTCTTGTCCGGGTGCAGGCGCCCCATGGCCTCCAGCACGTCGGCGGTCGCCGGGTGGTCCACCCGCCAGGCCGTGTCGAAGAAGCCGCTGTGCTGGCCGACCAGGCCCTCGACCAGGGCGCGCAGCTCGGCCGCGCTCTCCTCGGCGGCGTCGGCCGCGCCGAGCTGCGCCGCGATGGTGTCCACGGTCAGCCAGAAGATCATGTCCTGGGACGGCTCGGGGACGTCCGTGGCGCCGTGCTCGGCGAGCCACACCCGGGCCAGGCCGCCCAGCTGCCGGTCGTCGAGCACCTCGCGCAGCGCGGGCTCGGCCTCCGGTCCGGCCAGCGACAGCGTCTGCTGGCAGGCCAGTCGGCGCAGCGGCCCGTCCTCGTCGTCGCCGCGGGCGGCGGCGAGCAGGTCGCGGGCGGCGTCCAGGGGCTTGCGGGCCGCGAGCCACTGCTCGGACTCGGCCTGGGCCAGCGGCTCCGGGTAGCCGGGCAGGGCGTCCAGCAGGACGTCGGCGCCCTTGTCGGTGAGGTCGCCGACGGCCGGGGCGTCCACCCCGGCGTCCAGCATCCGGGCCCGTACGGCGTAGATGCCCAGCGGGGTGAGCCGGACCATCCCGTAACGGGAGACGTCCTCGTCCTCCAGGGGCTCGGGGGACTTCACGGTGGCGCCGTCCTCGTCCAGCTCCTCGATCAGCGCCTCGTCCACCGGCCGGTACGCGACCAGGCCGATCGGCTCCAGCACCCGGAACTGGTCGTCGAGCCGCATCATCGCCTCCGACACCTCTTCGAGGATGTCGTCGGTCGGCTCGTCCATGTCGTCCGGCACGATCATCGAGGCGGCGAGCGCGGGCAGCGGCACGGCCTGCTCGGGGTCCTCGTTCAGCGCGGTGAGCAGGTAGAGGTTGCCGAGGATGCCGTCCAGCAGCTCGGCCTCCTCCTCCGGGTTCCAGTCGATCGCGTCCAGGTCCAGGTCGCCGCCCTCGGCGATCTGGTCGGCGATCTCGGAGAGGTCGGGCGCCACCGCGTCGGCGAGCACGGTCTCCATGCCGCCGAGCCAGATGTCCAGGATGTCCTGCGGGCTGCCGGAGGTCAGCAGCGCCAGTTCCTCACCGGGCGTGGCGGTGCCGGCCGCCGCGTCGTCGGGCAGCGTCTCGCCCTCCTCGGCGGTCTCCGCGCTCTCCTCGATCTCCACCAGACCGGTGTCGACCGCCAGCTGCCAGGCCTCGGCGGCGTACCCGGCGCCGTCCTCGTCCGCGCTCAGGCCGAGGTGGCCGACGGCGGCGGCCAGCTGCTCCTGGAGGAGTTCGCCGCCGACGCCGACGGGCACGCCGGGCTCGGCCCAGCGGGCCAGCTGCGCGGCCCGGGCGAACAGCGGCGCGCTCAGCGCGTCCCGCGCCAGCTCCGCGTCGGAGTGCAGCCGCACCGGCGGCAGGGTGGGGCGGTCTGCGGACATCTCGGGTTCAGCTCCTCGTGCGGACTACGGCTCGTACGACGCCCCAGCGTAGACGGAATTCCGCGCATCTCGGGCGGTTCACCTGGGTTTCCGTGCCCGTACACCCGGCGAACCTTGACAACTGCGGTGGCCACACAAGAGATTGACGCGCGTAGAGGCGGCCGGACCGTTTCCGCTCCACTGCTTTTCCGCCTTCTTCCGCTTCTCCCACCCGATTGCTCCCTACCCCTCGCACGCCTTCCGGAGGCCCGCCGTGTCCGCGCAGACACCGCCGCACATACCGCCGCACGCCCCGACCCGTACGCCCCGCCGCCGCACGCTGCGCAGGCCCGCCGCCGTGACCGCGGTGGTCGCCGCCGCGCTGACCGGCGGGCTGCTCGCGGTCCCGCAGTCCGCTTCGGCCGCGGAGCTCCGTATCCACGACATCCAGGGCACCACCCGCCTGTCGCCGTTCGCCGGGAAGCAGGTCGCGGACGTGCCCGGCACGGTCACGGCGGTACGGGCCTTCGGCTCGGCCCGCGGTTTCTGGGTGCAGGACCCGCGGCCGGACCGCGACCCGGCCACCAGCGAGGCGGTCTTCGTCTTCACCGGCAAGCAGACGCCGAAGGTGGCGGTGGGTGATTCCGTACGGGTCTCCGGCACGGTCAGCGAGTACTACCCGGGCGGCGAGCGGGCCGGCCTCCAGTCCGTCACCGAGATCACCGACGCCGCCTGGACCGTCGCCTCCTCCGGCAACCCGCTCCCGGCCGCCTTCAAGCTCAACGCCTCGACCGTGCCGGATCGTTACGCCCCGTCCGCGGGCGGCAAGAGCATCGAGAACCTGCGGCTGCGCCCGAACGCGTACGCCCTGGACCGCTACGAGTCGCTGGAGGGCATGCGGGTCTCCCTGACCGACGCGTCCGTCGTCGGGCCGACGAACACCCACAACGAGCTGTGGGCGACCGCCGAGCCGGGCCACAACCGCACCGTGCGCGGCGGCACGCTCTACGGCTCGTACCGGGACCCCAACTCCGGACGGGTCAAGATCACCTCGCTGATCCCCTTCGCCCAGCGGCCCTTCCCCGTCGCCGACACCGGCGACCTGCTGACCGGCACCACCGCGGGCCCGCTGGACTACGACAACTTCGGCGGGTACGGGATCGCCGCCACCGAGCTGGGCACGCTCACCGACCGCGGCCCGGCCCGGGAGACCACGCGCAAGCAGCGCGCCGACGAGCTGGCGGTGGCCACGTACAACGTCGAGAACCTCTCGCCCAAGACGCCGCCCGCCAAATTCGCGCGACTGGCCGAGGCACTGGTGAAGAACCTCGCGTCGCCGGACATCGTGGCCCTGGAGGAGGTCCAGGACGACAACGGCCCCACGGACGACGGCACGGTCTCCGCAGAGGCGACGCTCAAGCAGCTCACCGACGCCGTCAAGACCGCCGGCGGCCCGTCCTACGCCTGGCGGCAGATCGACCCGGTCAACGACCAGGACGGCGGCCAGCCCGGCGGCAACATCCGGACCGCGTTCCTCTACAACCCGGACCGGGTCTCGTTCACGGACATCGCCGGGGGCGACGCCACCACCCCGGTCAAGGTGACCGGCTCGCCCGGCAAGCCCCGCCTGTCCGCCTCGCCGGGCCGTATCGACCCCGGCAACCCGGCCTGGGCGAACAGCCGCAAGCCGCTCGCCGGACAGTTCTCCTTCCAGGGCCGCCCGGTCTTCGTCGTCGCCAACCACTTCAACTCCAAGGGCGGCGACCAGGGCCTCGACAGCCGCTTCCAGCCCCCGGCGCGCACCTCGGAGACCCAGCGGGTCCAGCAGGCCGAGGCGGTGCACGGCTTCGTCGAGGACCTGCTCACGGTGGACCCGAAGGCGGACGTGGTGGTGGCCGGCGACCTCAACGACTACCAGTTCTCCCCCGCGCTGAAGGCGCTCACCAAGGGCGGCGTACTCACCGATCTCGTCGACCGGCTGCCGCGCGGCGAGCGCTACGGCTACGTCTACCAGGGCAACTCGCAGGTGCTGGACCACATGCTCACCAGCCGCCACCTGCGCCGCGTGGACTACGACATCGTCCACATCAACGCGGAGTACGCGGACCAGTCGAGCGACCACGACCCGCAGGTGCTGCGACTGAAGAGGTAGTACTGCTAACCAATAGCGGGAGTACATCTAAGTAGACCTGAAGTCCGCGGTGGGGCCAGACTCCGCTCATGAGCACCTCCGACGCTCCGAGCGCCGTCACCCCACCGCCCTTCGGCCGCGCCGCCGTCGCCATGGTCACCCCGTTCCGCGCCGACGGCACGCCGGACCTCGACGGCGCCCAGAGCCTGGCCGCCCACCTCGTCGCCGAGGGCTGCGACGGCATCGTCCTCAGCGGCACCACCGGCGAGTCCCCGACCACCACCGACGCCGAGAAGGAGGCCCTGGTACGGGCCGTCGTCGCGGCGGTCGGCGACCGGGCGCGGATCACCGCCGGGGTCGGCACCGGCGACACCCGGCACGGCACCGAACTGGCCCGCGCCGCCGAACGGGCAGGCGCGCACGGCCTGCTGGTGCTGCCCCCGCCGTACTCGCGCCCGGGCCAGGAGGCCGCCGCGCACCACCTGCGCACGGTCGCGGACGCCACCGGTCTGCCCATGATGCTCTACGACATCCCCGGGCGGACCGGCACCGCGCTGGCCGCCGGCACCCTGCTGCGCCTCGCGGAGCACCCGCGCGTCCGGGGCGTCAAGGACTGTGCGTACGACCTGATGAAGACCGCGAAGGTGCTGGCCGCGACGGATCTCGCGTACTACGCGGGCTGCGACGAGCAGACCCTCCCGCTGCGGTCCATGGGCGCCGTCGGCTGCGTCAGTACGGTCGCCAACGCCGCGCCCCGGGAGGTACGGGCGGTCCTCGACGCGTACGACGCCGGCGACCCGGCCGAGGCCACCCGCCGCTACCTCCGCCTCGTCCCGCTCATCGAGGCGATGATGGGCACCGAGCACCCCGGCGCGGTCACCGCGAAGGCGCTGCTGAACCTGCTCGGGCTGCCCGCGGGGCCGGTCCGCGCGCCGCTGCTGGCGGCGGGGCCGGAGGTCACCAGCGGGCTGGCGGCGGCCCTGAAGGCTGCACAGCAGTAACCCCGTCCGCCTCCTGCGCATCGCCTTCCCCCACTTCCCCACCCTCATCGGTGAGGTCCCGGACGAGCAGCGTCGCGCCGGCCACCGCGCCGGGCATCAGGAACACGGCCACGAACGGCACGAGGAACAGCAGCACCAGCGGCGTACCGAACCCGACGGCGAGCCCCTTGCGGCCGCGCAGCATCCGCAGCCGCTCCCGTACGGGGATGCCGCGCCGCTGCATCGCCACCGAGGTCAGCTCCACCGTGAGGAAGAAGCCGGAGACGCAGAAGCCGATCGCGGGCACCACGGTCTGCCCGACCACCGGCAGGAAGCCCAGCACGAAGAAGAGCACGCCGAAGCCGGCGGCGCGCACCAGGACGTGCACACTGTCCTTGAGCGAGATCCACAGCTCCCGCCACAGCGGCAGGCCGGGACCGGGCGGGGCGCCGCCCTCGGTCTCCTCGACGCGCTCGGACAGCGCCTCGTAGAAGGGGTCCCCGATCAGCAGCGTGACGGCGGTGAAGGTCAGCACGGACAGCAGCAGCCCGCCCGCGAAGAGCAGCGCGACGAACAGCCCGCGCAGCAGCCCCTGCCAGGGCGAGCCCCAGCCGTCGGCGAAGGGCGTCGCCCAGGCCGCGAGGTCGCCCGCGAAGAAGGCCAGCGCGACCAGCGCCCCCGCGTACAGCACGAGCGCGATGAGCGCAGGGATCATCCCGAACCCCCACCACCGGCCGTGCCGGGCAACCCAGCGTTGCCCCTTCCCCAGGTACCCCGTTCCCGCCACAAGATCGCGCATGCCGGTCAGCGTAGCTGGCCGGTGGCGAGCGTCCGTCTCCGTACCGTACGGATACGGTTACGAGGTCCGGTCCGCGCCGTCCTTGCCGGTGAACCGGGCCAGCTGGCGCTGCAGCCAGTCGAGCCGGGCCTGCATCAGACCGGCCTCGGCGGCCAGCTCGGGCACGGTACGGGCCTCGGCCGCCGGCCGCTCCCCGGCAGGCTCCTCCCCGGCCTCCGGATCACCGCCCGCGACGATCCGCAGCGGCCCGCCCCCGAGCCGTACGAACTCCGCGAAGCTCACCGCCGTCCAGGACGCGAACGCCGTACGCCCGCGCCGGGCCGCGCACCCCGCGCAGACGGCCGTCAGCACCCGCCAGCCGGTACGCCCCCACCCCGCGTCCGCGAACGCGCACGGCATCCCGCCGCACGCACACGCGCCGACCCGCGCGACCCGCACCCGCTGCCGCTCGTACCGCATCCCGCGCTCGAAGCGGATGTACGCGCCGAGGACGGTGACCTCCAGCAGCACGGCCTTGCGGTACTGGCTGGAGCACGCCAGCGCCAGCGCCTGGTCGAAGGTGTGCAGACAGTAGAAACCGCAGTCGCAGCGCAGGGCGGGGCTGCGGTGCCGCCTGCCGTACACACAGCGGGCCTCGTCGAGGAACCCGTACGGAAGCGCGCCGCCGAGCGAGACCCCGGCGAACCCGGCCCGCGCGCCGTCGTGGGAGAGGACGGCGTTGGCGAGCTTGTACCCCTCGGGCGGCGCGGCGGGACGCTCCTCCGGCAGCCGCAGCCTCATCGCCCGGCGGGGACCGGGTGCCGCTCCGGGGCATCGGCGGGTACCGGCTCCGGGGCCTCGCGCTCCGCGACCGCCTCGGGCACCGCCGCCACCCCTTCGCCGCACACGACGGCCTCCACGTCCTCCGCGACACCGACAGCAAGCGCTTTGCCCAGCCTCATGACGCCTCCCGGTACAGACCGGTCCGTTGGACACCGTCTCGCCATGGTGGCCCAGGAACGGCCGGGTTGGCAGGGTCCGATACCGGCCACAGCACGCGCCGTGGCCCGGCGGGGAGATCCCGCCGGGCCACGGTGCTACGCCAGTTCCTGGTGTGGCGCCACGCCTCAGTTGTGGCTGTGCAGCACCTCGTTCAGCCCGCCCCAGGTGGCCTTGTTCGGGCGGGCCTCGACGACGCCGGTGGTGGAGTTGCGGCGGAAGAGGATGTTGTCGGCGCCGGAGAGTTCGGCGGCCTTGACGATCTGGCCGTCGGGCATGGTGACGCGGGTGCCCGCGGTCACGTACAGGCCCGCCTCGACCACGCACTCGTCGCCCAGCGCGATGCCGATGCCGGACTCGGCACCGAGCAGGCAGCGCTCGCCGATCGAGATGATCTGCTTGCCGCCGCCGGAGAGGGTGCCCATGGTGGAGGCGCCGCCGCCGATGTCCGAACCGTCGCCGATGACGACGCCCGCGGAGATCCGGCCCTCGATCATCGAGGTGCCGAGCGTGCCGGCGTTGAAGTTGACGAAGCCCTCGTGCATCACGGTGGTGCCGGCCGCGAGGTGGGCGCCCAGGCGCACCCGGTCCGCGTCGGCGATCCGTACGCCGGCCGGGGCGACGTAGTCCGTCATCCGCGGGAACTTGTCGACACTGGTGACCTGGAGGTGCAGGCCCTCGGCGCGGGCGTTCAGGCGCGCGGTCTCCAGCTGGTCGACGGCCACCGGGCCCAGCGAGGTCCAGGCGACGTTCGCCAGCAGGCCGAACATGCCCTCCAGGCTCTGCCCGTGCGGCTTGACCAGCCGGTGGCTGAGCAGGTGCAGGCGCAGGTACACGTCGTGCGCGTCCAGCGGCTTGTCGTCCAGCGAGGAGATGACCGTACGGACGGCCACGACCTCGACACCGCGGCGCGGGTCGGGACCGACCGCCTTCGGCGCGGCCTCGCCGAGCAGCTCGACGGCGCGCTCGGCGGTCAGCCGCTCGGTCCCGGCCGGGCCGGGGTCGGCCACCAGCTCCGGCGCGGGGAACCAGGTGTCGAGGACGGTGCCGTCGGTGGTGACGGTGGCGAGCCCGGCGGCGACGGCGCCGGATGTACGGGGGGAAGCAGCTTCGGTCATGTCGAAAACCTAACCGGAGGGGGGCTGCCCAGGCGAACCGGTCCCGGGGTGCGGGACGCGTGCCGCGTGCCGGTTCGCCCGCTCCTAGGTACGCGTCACCGTTCCGCAGCCGGCTTCCGGGTCCCCGGTCATCTCCTTGCTCCGGTCGTACGGGTCGACGGCCGGGCCCGACGCCACGGCCCCCGCCCGGCTGTCCGAGAACTGCGGGTGCAGGAACCCGTCGTACACCTCGCAGGCGGTGTTGGCGAAATCGGAGTCGTAGCCGGTCAGGGCCAGCTTGCCCGGCGTCACCTGAAAGCGCCGCGGGTCGTTGATCTCGATGTCCACCACCCGGCGGACCACGGTACGGGCCACCTCGGAGGCGCCCGCCGCGGCCTTCACGACCGGGTAGACGAAGGTGTAGTCGGCGTGTACGGCCAGCGCGCCGTCCCGGCCCTCCTTGAACGTCATCCGGCCGCGCGTCTTGACGACGTCACCGGCGAGCCGCACCTCGTGCGGGTCGAACCGGGTGAACAGCCGCAGCGGATCGTGCTCCCGGTCCGGCTTCGACAGACCGGCCTCCAGGTCCTCCCGTACGTCCGGCTGGAGCGGATCGACGAGGTCCAGGGCCGCCGTGGGACGCCCGCCGCGCAGCGTCCGCGGGTTCAGGTTGGCCTCCACCAGCAATTCCTTCGCCTTCCGCAGCACGCCCGCCACCTCGTCCTTCGACAGGCGGCCCACGGGCTCGGCGTCCGGCGGGACGATCCCCGCCGCGCCGTCCGCGTACCGGACGGCGGGCGAGCCCGCGAAGGGCGCCTTCAGGGTCGGGGTGGCGGGGAACGCCTCGTCGGCGGGCGCCGCGCTGGGCGCCGCGGTCTCCGGAGGCAGCGGGGCGGCCTTGACACCGCTGTCCGGCCTCCAGGGGAGCTTCGCGCGGATGTCGCCCGGGTTCAGGACCAGCACCGCCGCTCCGGCCGCGACGACCACCCCCGCGCCCATACGTATCCGCCTGCGCCGCCGCGCGGCCCGCCTGTCCCGGTCCCGCCAGGCCGGACCGGTCCACCAGTCCTCGGTGCCGTCCGCCTGCCCGCCCGTGCCCCGGGGCTTCCTCTTCACGTGTGTTCTCTCGCCTCGTACCGCTGGGAGGCGGCAGGCGCAGAGCACCGCAAGGCCCCCAGGTGATCAATAATGATCAAGATTTACACGGAGGCGGACACACGCCACAAGTTGCGTGATAAAGGATCGGTAACCGAGAAGTCGCCGAACGACCACCGGGGCCCGCCTCAGCCGATCACCCGCGCCACCGCGTCCCGCACCTCCGCGCGGTCGAATTCCCGCCCCGTCAGCAGATGCTGCAGCATCAGCCCGTCGATCAGCCCGACCAGCGCCCGCGCGGTCCCCGCGTCACCGGTCCGCCGTCGCAGCAGCTCGGCCATGGTGTCGAGGCACTCGGCCGCGAGCGGCCGGACCGCCTCGTGCCGCAGCGCCGCGAGGTAGAGCTCGTACTCCAGCTCCACCCGCGACCGGTCCCCGCCCAGCGACTCCTCGACCAGCCGCGTCAGCTCGTCCGCGAGCGGAACATCCGGGTCCACGCCCCGCACCCACTCCTCGATCCCGGCCAGCCACTCCCCGTTGACCTGCCGCAGCGCGGCGGTCAGCAGGTCGTCCAGCGAGGCGAAGTGGTACGTGGTCGAGCCGAGCGGTACGTCCGCCTCGGCGGCCACCGCGCGGTGACTGAGCCCGGCGATACCCCGTCCGGCCACCACCCGTATCGCCGCGTCGATGATCCGCTGCCGCCGGTCCGGGTCGTAACGGCGCGGCATCAGTGCGTCGCCCCGCCGAGATTCAGTACGACAACGCCCGCGATCACCAGCAGCACCCCGACGATCCGAGCGGCACTCGCCGCCTCCCCGAGGAACACCATCCCGATCGCCGCGACGACGGCCGTCCCGGCTCCGGACCAGATCGCGTACGCCGTCCCGACGTCCATGGTCTTCAGCGTCTTGGCCAGCAGCACGAACGCGACGACGTACCCGAGCACGGTGCCCAGCGAGGGCCACAGCCTGCTGAACCCCTCGCTGTACTTCATCGAGGTCGTCGCAAGGATCTCGGAGATGATCGCCCCGGCAAGCGTCACGTACACCATGCGTACGAGCGTACACAACGATGCGTACGACCGTACGTAAAGCCGGGGCCAATGATCGGCCCCGGCTTCCGGTCCCACTGCGGCTCCCTCAGTCCAGCAACGACTTCTTCGGCCTCAGCACGCAGAATTCGTTGCCCTCGGGGTCCGCCAGAACCACCCACGACACCTCCCCCTGCCCCACGTCCACCCGCCGCGCCCCGAGCCCGAGGATCCGCTCGACCTCGGCCGCCTGATCGTCCGGGGCGAGGTCGATGTGCAGGCGGTTCTTGCCCGCCTTGGTCTCGGGGACGGGGAGGAAGACGATGCCGGGCAGGGCGTTCCCGTCGGCGGCGATGATCACCTCTTCCTCGTCCTCGTACACGATGTGCCAGTCCAGGACACGGGCCCAGAAGGTGGCGAGGCCCTTGAGGTCGTGGGCGTCGACGGCCAACTGGTACAGAGAAACGGCCATGCCCGCCAGTGTGCCTGGCGGGCATGGCCGTGTCAGGGGGTCGATCAGACGTTGAAGCCGAGCGCCCTGAGCTGCTCACGGCCGTCGTCGGTGATCTTGTCGGGGCCCCACGGCGGCATCCAGACCCAGTTGATCTTGAGTTCGCTGACGATGCCGTCCGTGGCGGACCGCGCCTGGTCCTCGATGACGTCGGTCAGCGGGCAGGCCGCCGAGGTGAGCGTCATGTCGATGGTGGCGATGTTGGCGTCGTCGATGTGGATGCCGTAGATCAGGCCCAGGTTGACGACGTCGATGCCCAGCTCGGGGTCGACGACGTCGTACAGGGCCTCGCGGACCTCTTCCTCCGAGGCCGGCTTCGTGGTCACTGCGTTCTCGGTCATGCGGTCTTCGCCTCCTCGGAGAGGGCCTTGGCAGTCGCGTCCTTCCAAGCCATCCAGCTCAGCAGGGCGCACTTGACGCGGGCGGGGTACTTCGAGACGCCGGCGAACGCGACCGCGTCCTCCAGCACCTCCTCCATGGCGTCGTCCGGCTCCAGCTGGCCGCGGGACTGCATCAGCTCCAGGAAGGTCTCCTGGATCTTCTGCGCCTCGCCCAGCTGCTTGCCGACCAGCAGGTCGTTGAGCACGGACGCGCTGGCCTGGCTGATGGAGCAGCCCTGGCCCTCGTACGACACGTCTTCCACGGTCGCACCGTTGAGCCGTACGCGCAGGGTGATCTCGTCACCGCAGGTCGGGTTGACGTGGTGCACCTCGGCGTCGCCGTCCCGCAGACCGCGCCCGTGGGGGTGCTTGTAGTGGTCCAGGATGACGTCCTGGTACATGGAATCCAGCTTCACGGCTCAGTCAGTCCTCGTCCTCATCCGAAGAAGTTGCGGACGTGCTCCAGCCCCTCGACCAGGGCGTCGACCTCGGCCGGAGTGGAGTACAGGTAGAAAGACGCTCGCGTGGTCGCGGGAATTCCGTACCGCAGGCAGACCGGCCGCGCGCAGTGGTGGCCGACCCGGACCGCGATGCCCTGCTCGTCCAGCACCTGGCCCACGTCGTGCGGGTGGATGTCACCGAGCGTGAAGGAGATCGTCGCGCCGCGGTCCTCGGCCGTGGAGGGGCCGATGATGCGCAGGTCCGGGACCTCCAGCAGCCGCCGGACGGCGTACTCCGTCATGGCGTGCTCGTGCGCGGCGATGTTCTCCATGCCGATCGAGGTGAGGTAGTCCACGGCCGCGCCGAGGCCGACGGCCTGCGCGATCGGGGGCGTGCCCGCCTCGAACTTGTGCGGCGCGGGGGCGTAGGTCGAGGAGTGCATGGACACCGTCTCGATCATTTCGCCGCCGCCGAGGAACGGCGGGAGGTCCTCCAGCAGCTCCTGGCGGCCCCACAGGACGCCGATGCCGGTCGGGCCGCACATCTTGTGGCCGGTGAAGGCCACGAAGTCGGCCTGGAGTGCTTGGACATCCAGCGGCATGTGCGGCGCTGCCTGCGAGGCGTCGATGCAGACCAGTGCGCCGACCTCCTGGGCGCGGCGGATGATCGCCTCGACCGGGTTGACGGTGCCCATCAGGTTGGAGACCAGCGTGAAGGAGACGATCTTCGTGCGGTCGGTGATGACCTCGTCGATCGTGTCCAGGTCGAGCCGGCCGTCGTCGGTCAGTCCGAACCACTTCAGCTTCGCGCCGGTGCGCTGCGACAGCAGCTGCCACGGCACGATGTTGGAGTGGTGCTCCATCTCCGTGATGACGATCTCGGTGTCCTGGTCGACCCGGTACGGCTCGTCCGCCCAGCCGAGCATGTTCGCCACGAGGTTGAGCGACTCGGAGGCGTTCTTGGTGAAGATCACCTCGTCGCGGCTCGGCGCGTTGATGAAGGCGGCAACCTTGTCGCGCGCGCCCTCGTACAGCGCCGTGGCCTCCTCGGCGAGCACGTGCACACCGCGGTGGACGTTGGCGTTGTAGCGCTCGTAGTAGGCGTTCAGTGCGTCGAGGACCTGGCGGGGCTTCTGCGAAGTCGCCGCGTTGTCCAGGTACACGACCTTCTTCCCGTCGTGGATCTGTCGGTCCAGGATCGGGAAGTCCTTGCGGATCGCCTCTGTGTCGAGGAGGCCCGGCAGCTTCGTCACGCGGTTGCGCCACCCTTCACGTACGCCTCGTAGCCCTCGGCCTCCAGCTTGTCCGCCAGCTCCGGGCCGCCGGACTCGGCGATCCGGCCGTTGGCGAAGACATGCACGTGGTCGGGCTTGATGTAACGGAGAATCCGGGTGTAGTGGGTGATCAGCAGGGTGCCCACGTCACCGGACTCGCGGACCCGGTTGACGCCCTCGGAGACGATCCGCAGCGCGTCGACGTCCAGGCCGGAGTCGGTCTCGTCGAGGATCGCGATCTTCGGCTTGAGCAGCTCCAGCTGGAGGATCTCGTGGCGCTTCTTCTCACCGCCGGAGAAGCCCTCGTTGACGTTGCGCTCGGCGAAGGCCGGGTCCATGGACAGCCGCTCCATGGCCTCCTTGACCTCCTTGACCCAGGTACGCAGCTTGGGAGCCTCGCCGCGGATGGCGGTGGCCGACGTACGCAGGAAGTTGGAGACGGAGACGCCGGGGACCTCGACCGGGTACTGCATGGCGAGGAAGACGCCGGCGCGGGCGCGCTCGTCGACGGACATCTCCAGGACGTCCTCGCCGTCGAGGGTGACGGTGCCGCCGGTGATCGTGTACTTGGGGTGACCCGCCAGCGAGTAGGCGAGGGTGGACTTGCCGGAGCCGTTGGGGCCCATGATGGCGTGCGTCTCGCCCTGCTTCACGGTCAGGTCGACGCCCTTCAGGATCTCGCGCGGGCCGCCTTCGGCCTCGACGGAGACGTGCAGGTCGTGGATCTCAAGCGTTGCCATGGGGACTCAGGACTCCTGGGTGACGGAGACGAGCACGGAAGCGTCCGGGCCCTCTCCTTCGATCTTTACGGGGTATACGGGGACGGGCTGCGTGGCGGGCAGACCGGAGGGCTTGCCGGTGCGCAGGTCGAAACTGGAGCCGTGCAGCCAGCACTCGATCGCGCAGTCGTCCACCTCGCCCTCGGACAGCGAGACGTTGGCGTGCGAGCAGATGTCGTTGATCGCGAACACCTCGCCCTCGGTGCGGACGAGGGAGACCGGCACACCCTCGATCTCGACCCGCTTGGGGCTGTCCTCCTCCAGCTCGGACAGCCCGCAGGCGCGTACGTAGGCGGCGCTCATGCCACGGACGCTTCCAGCTCGGCCTCGATCTTGGCGATCAGGCGCTCCTCGACGTCCGGCAGACCGATCTGCTGGACGAGTTCGGTGAAGAAGCCGCGGACGACCAGGCGGCGGGCCTCGTCGGCCGGGATGCCGCGCGCCATCAGGTAGAACAGCTGCTCGTCGTCGAAGCGGCCGGTGGCCGAGGCGTGGCCGGCGCCGACGATCTCGCCGGTCTCGATCTCCAGGTTGGGCACCGAGTCCACCCGGGCGCCGTCGGTCAGCACCAGGTTGCGGTTCAGCTCGTAGGTGTCCGTGCCGGTGGCGGCGGCGCGGATCAGCACGTCGCCGATCCAGACCGCGTGCGCGTCCTGGCCCTGGAGAGCGCCCTTGTAGACGACGTTGGAGCGGCAGTTCGGCGCCTCGTGGTCGACGAAGAGGCGGTGCTCCTGGTGCTGGCCGTTGTCGGTGAAGTACAGGCCGTAGAACTCGGCCTCGCCGCCGGGGGCGGCGTACGTCACGCGCGGGTGCAGCCGGACCAGGTCGCCGCCGAAGGTGACGACCACGGACTTGAAACCGGCGTCCCGGCCGACCAGCGCGTTGTGCTGGCCGACGTGGACGGCGGTGTCGTCCCAGTCCTGCACCGAGACGACGGTCAGCTTGGCGCCGTCGCCGATGAGGTAGTCGACGTTGGCGGCGAGCGTGGCGTCACCGGTGTGGTCGATCACGACGACGGCCTCGGCGAACGCGCCCAGCTCGATGACCTGGTGGCCGAAGGCGGTGCCGCCCTCGCCGTGCACCGCGATGCGGATCGGCTCGGTGAGCACCGTCTCCTTGGGCACCGTGACGACGGACGCCTTCTCGAAGGAGCTGTACGCCTGGGCGGCGACCCGGTCGACGGGCTTGCCGGCCTTGCCGACGCGCGGGTCGTCGCGCTCGACCAGTTCGTGGGTGACGCCCTCGGGCGCGGTGATGTCCACCTTCAGGTCGGCGCCCGAGGCGACGGCGGTGCCGTCGTGCAGGCCCTTCAGGCGCGCGAGGGGCGTGAAGCGCCACTCCTCCTCGCGGCCGTGCGGCACCGGGAAGTCCGCCACGTCGTAGGACGGCGGGGCGCTCATCCGGGTGGCGACGGTGGATTCGGCGGCCACCGCGATCGAGCCGGTGGTCGTGGAACCAGCCGGGATTGTCGAAGCCTCAGCCATGGCTGTCGTCGTGCTCTCTTCCTCGTTGAGAATCAGTCGCTGCTCGTGCCGGTCGTCAGCCGACCGCGCCTTCCATCTGCAGCTCGATCAGCCGGTTCAGCTCCAGCGCGTACTCCATGGGCAGCTCGCGGGCGATCGGCTCGACGAAGCCGCGCACGATCATCGCCATCGCCTCGTCCTCGGACAGGCCGCGGGCCATCAGGTAGAAGAGCTGGTCGTCGCTGACCTTGGAGACGGTCGCCTCGTGGCCCATGGTCACGTCGTCCTCGCGGACGTCCACGTACGGGTAGGTGTCCGAGCGGGAGACCGTGTCGACCAGCAGGGCGTCGCAGAGCACGTTGGACTTGGAGCCCTCGGCGCCCTCGCCGATCTCGATCAGACCGCGGTAGGACGTCCGGCCGCCGCCGCGCGCCACCGACTTCGAGACGATGTTGGACGAGGTGTGCGGGGCCATGTGGACCATCTTGGCGCCGGCGTCCTGGTGCTGGCCCTCGCCCGCGAAGGCGATGGACAGGGTCTCGCCCTTGGCGTGCTCGCCCATCAGGTAGACGGCCGGGTACTTCATGGTCACCTTGGAGCCGATGTTGCCGTCGACCCACTCCATGGTCGCGCCCTCGTAGGCGACGGCGCGCTTGGTGACCAGGTTGTAGACGTTGTTCGACCAGTTCTGGATCGTCGTGTAGCGGCAGCGGCCGCCCTTCTTCACGATGATCTCGACGACCGCGGAGTGCAGCGAGTCGGACTTGTAGATCGGGGCGGTGCAGCCCTCGACGTAGTGGACGTAGGCGTCCTCGTCGACGATGATCAGCGTCCGCTCGAACTGACCCATGTTCTCGGTGTTGATGCGGAAGTACGCCTGGAGCGGGATGTCCACGTGCACGCCCTTGGGGACGTAGATGAACGAGCCGCCCGACCAGACCGCGGTGTTCAGCGAGGCGAACTTGTTGTCGCCGGCCGGGATCACCGTGCCGAAGTACTCCTTGAAGAGCTCCGGGTGCTCCTTGAGCGCGGTGTCGGTGTCCAGGAAGATGACGCCCTGCTGCTCCAGGTCCTCGCGGATCTGGTGGTAGACGACCTCGGACTCGTACTGCGCCGCGACACCGGCGACCAGCCGCTGCTTCTCCGCCTCGGGGATGCCCAGCTTGTCGTAGGTGTTCTTGATGTCCTCGGGCAGGTCCTCCCAGGAGGCGGCCTGCTGCTCCGTGGAGCGGACGAAGTACTTGATGTTGTCGAAGTCGATGCCCGAGAGGTCCGAGCCCCAGTTCGGCATGGGCTTCTTGCCGAAGAGCTTGAGGCCCTTGAGGCGGAGCTTGAGCATCCACTCGGGCTCGTTCTTCTTCGCCGAGATGTCGCGGACGACGTCCTCGGACAGGCCGCGCTTGGCAGAGGCGCCGGCCACGTCGGAGTCGGCCCAGCCGTACTCGTACGTGCCCAGGCCCTCGAGCTCGGGGTGAGCAGTCTCCGTGGGGAGAGTCATGCGGGGTTCCTCCCGGCCGTGCTTGCAGAAGCTGTGGTGGTCTTGGTGGTGCGGTGGGCGGCCTTGCCGGCGCTCTGGTGGCCCTTCGGGACGAAGGTCGTGCAGACACCGTCGCCGTGGGCGATGGTGGCAAGGCGTTGCACGTGGGTTCCCAGCAGACGGGAGAAGACCTCGGTCTCCGCCTCGCACAGCTGCGGGAACTGCTCGGCGACGTGGGCGACCGGGCAGTGGTGCTGGCAGAGCTGCTCACCTAGCTGATGACTGGGCGCGCTGCGTGCCGTAGCAGCGTACCCGTCCGCGGTCAATGCCTCGGCGAGTGCCTGGGTGCGGCCCTCGGGGGCGGCGGCCTCGACGGCGTGCCGGTAGCCCTCGGCGAGCGCGGCGAAGCGGGCACGGGCGAACGCCGCGATGGCGGCATCGCCCAGCTCGCCGCCGCCCGCGCTCTCCGCGATCCAGCGCAGCGCGTCGGCCGCCAGCTGGTCGTAGGACTGGTCGAAGGCGTCCCGGCCGCAGTCGGTGAGCGCGAAGACCTTGGCGGGACGGCCTCGGGTGCGGGCGCCGTAGACGCGCTTCTCGCGGGGTTCGACGACGTTCTCCGCGACGAGGGCGTCGAGGTGGCGGCGGACGGCCGCCTGGGTCAGCTCCAGCCGGAGGGCCAGCTCGGCCGCGGTGGACGGGCCGTGGTCGAGGATGGAACGCGCGACGCGGTTGCGCGTGCCCCGCTGTTCGTCGTGGGACGGCACGGCGCCGGAGGCGGACCGCGCGGCCCTCGCGGGCGCGGGGCGGTCCGGCCCGCCGGCCGGCCGGGCCGCGGTGCCTTCCTGGTCCTCGCTCGCGTATTTCACAACGCCATTGTTGCGTAATTCCTCAGGCCGATACAAGCCTCGACCGGATCACGGACAGGTGGCCTCGATCACTTAGGGTCACCTAATCGGCAGGAGCCGCAGGTGGCCGTACGGATTCAGCCAAACCGCATCTGACCTGCGGGTTCAGCGTCGCGCTCGGGTCCCGGAAGGTCGCCCGCCCCCTCCCCCTCCCGACGCCGATGATCTACGCCCCGCACAGGGCGCCCCGCTTCCGCCGCCCGGGGGAACACCCCCTTGGTCGGACCTTTTCGCCCCCGCTCCTGCGCGCACCCCCGCGCTTCGTAGACTTCCGGTCATGCGCAGCGCCTCCTCCGGGGACACCCCCCGGGCCCCCGGCCGTCCGCCCGCCGTAGAGATCACCGGCCTGGTCAAGCGGTACGGGAGCAAGACCGCGGTGGACGGCCTCGACCTCCGGGTCGGGGCGGGCTCGGTGACCGCCGTCCTCGGACCCAACGGCGCCGGGAAGACCACCACCGTCGAGATCTGCGAGGGCTACCGCCGCCCCGACGCGGGCACCGTGCGCGTCCTGGGCCTGGACCCGGTCGCCGACGCCGCGGCGCTACGCCCCCGTATCGGCGTGATGCTCCAGTCCGGCGGCGTCTACGCGGGCGCCCGCGCCGAGGAGATGCTGCGGCACACCGCGAGCCTGCACGCCCACCCCGTCGACGTGGACCTGCTCATGGACCGGCTGGGCCTGGGCAGCTGCGGCCGTACGAGCTACCGGCGGCTGTCCGGCGGGCAGCAGCAGCGGCTCGCGCTGGCCATGGCCGTGGTCGGCCGCCCCGAGCTGGTCTTCCTGGACGAGCCGACGGCCGGTCTGGACCCGCAGGCCCGGCACGCCACCTGGGACCTTGTACGGGAGCTGCGCGCCGACGGCGTGAGCACCGTACTGACCACCCACTTCATGGACGAGGCCGAGCAGCTCGCCGACGATGTGGCGATCATCGACGGCGGCCGGGTGATCGCCCAGGGCAGCCCGGAGGAGCTGTGCGCGGGCGGCGCCGAGAACACCCTGCGCTTCACCGGCCGGCCCGGCCTCGACCTGGGCACGCTGCTCAAGGCGCTGCCCGCGGACAGCGCCGCGGCCGAGCTGACGCCCGGCACGTACCGGGTGAGCGGGAAGGTCGACCCGCAGCTGCTGGCGACCGTGGCCTCCTGGTGCGCGCAGCACGGTGTGATGCCGAACGCCATCGCCGTCGAACGGCACACCCTGGAGGACGTCTTCCTCGAACTGACCGGCAAGGAGCTGCGTTCATGACCGCCACCGGCACGACGGACCGGGGCGCCACCCCGGGCACCTTCGCCCCCCGGCCCGGCGCGGCGCCGCTGGGCCGGATGATCCGCGCGCAGGCCCTCCTCGAAACGAAGATGCTGCTGCGCAACGGCGAGCAGCTGCTGCTGACCGTCGTCATCCCGACGCTGCTGCTGGTCCTGTTCTCCGCCGTGGACATCGTGGACACGGGCGCGGGCAAGGCGGTCGACTTCCTGACGCCGGGCATCCTGGCCCTCGCCGTGCTGTCCACCGCCTTCACCGGGCAGGCCATCGCCACCGGCTTCGAGCGCCGGTACGGGGTCCTCAAGCGGCTGGCCGCCTCGCCGCTGCCGCGCTGGGCGCTGATGACGGCCAAGACCTGTTCGGTGCTGGTGACCGAGATCCTCCAGGTCGTACTGCTGACGGTGATCGCGTTCGCGCTGGGCTGGTCCCCGCACGGCAACCCCCTGTCCGTGGTGCTGCTGCTCGTCCTCGGTACGGCGGCGTTCTCCGGCCTCGGCCTGCTGATGGCGGGCACGCTCAAGGCCGAGGCGACACTGGCGGCGGCCAACCTCGTCTTCCTGCTGCTGCTGGTCGGCGGCGGGGTGATCGTGCCGCTGGACAAGTTCCCCGACGCGGCGCAGTCGGTGCTCGGGCTGCTGCCGATCTCCGCGCTCTCGGACGGCCTGCGGGACGTCCTCCAGCACGGCGCCGGCCTGCCCTGGGGCGACCTCGGCGTCCTCGCGGTGTGGGCGGTCCTCGGGCTGGGCGCGGCGGCGAAGTTCTTCCGCTGGGAGTAGCCGGAGAGCAGGCGTGACCTGCGGGTACGTGACCGGCCCGCGCGTTGCCCACCCCCTCGTGAAACTTTGCACAAGCCGCGGCCTACGATGGCTGCGTGCCGAACACGTGGAACCCCTTTGAGCTGATCGCGCGCCGCTGGCAGCCGAGCGCCGCCTTCGTACGGCGGGCCGCGCTGGCCACCGTCGTGATGTCCGTCGTGATCGTCGTGACCGGCGGCGCCGTCCGGCTCACCCAGTCCGGCCTGGGCTGTTCGACCTGGCCCAAGTGCACGCCGGACAGCCTCACGCCCACCGCCGCGATGGGCATCAACGGCCTCATCGAGTTCGGCAACCGGCTGCTGACGTACGTGCTGTGCGCGTTCATCGGCGTCTTCATCATCGCGGCCCGCGCCCGCGCGCCCCGCCGCCGCTCGCTCACCCGCCTCGGCTGGGCGATGTTCTGGGTGGTCATGGGCAACGCGGTCTGGGGCGGCATCGTCGTCCTGACCGGCCTGAACCCGTACCTCGTGGCCGCGCACTTCCTGCTGACCACCGCCCTGCTCACGGTCTCCGTGCTGGCCTGGCGGCGGTCCGCCGAGGGCGACGAGGCGCCGCGCGACCTGGTGTCCCGGCCGGTGCGCCAGCTGTCCGGGCTGCTGGTCCTGGCGACCGGCGTGCTCACCGTCATCGGCACGGTCGTCACCGGCGCGGGCCCGCACGCGGGCGACGCCAAGAAGGTCCACCGCATCCCGGTGGACTGGCACGAGATCACCCAGCTGCACGTCGACTTCGTCTACATCGTCGTCGGCCTGTCCGTGGCCCTGTGGTTCACGCTGCGCGCCGTCAAGGCGCCGGCCGCGCCGCGCCGGATGGTCCTGGAGCTGTTCGGCTGCATCGCCCTCCAGGGCGTCATCGGCTACGTCCAGTACTTCGCGGGCCTGCCGGAGATCGTCGTCGGCCTGCACATGCTGGTCTCCACGCTGGTGTGGATCTGCGTGCTGCGCATCCACCTCGCGCTGCGCGACCGGGGGCCGGTGCCCGTCGGCGAGGGCGGGACCCCCGCGGCCGACGCCGAGGTCCCCGCGCCCGCCACCGAGATCCCGGCCGACGCGTCTCAGCCCGCCGCCGGCGCCTCCAGCCGGTAGATCCGGCGCGCCGTCCCGGACGCGATCATCGCGGTGATCCGCCGCGCGTCCGCGGGCGCGCACATGCCCTCCTCGGTCCACTCCCGTACGACCCGCTCCACGGCCCGCACGAAGAAGCGCGCGCCCGTGACGTACAGCTCGGGCAGCGCCCGCGCCCCCGTGGAGAACAGCAGCTTGCCGAACGGGGCCCGGACGAGGGTTTCTCCGGGGTCCGGCCCGGCGTCCGCGTAGACGTGCGGATGGACCGCCGCCAGCCGCGCCGCCCGCGCGTGGTGCGGCGGCCGGGGCAGCAGCACCACGTCCGTACCGATACCGGCGGTGGCCCGCAGGAAGCCCGCCAGCGGTCGCGGGTCGGGGCAGTGCAGCTGTACGGGGACGCCGGTGGCCACCGCGCTCCACAGCAGGTGCCGCAGCAGCGTCGGGTCGGTGAGCCGCTCCCCCGGCCTGCGGTCGCGCAGCCACCGGTCGGCAGCGCGCCGCACCTCGCCCGCCTCCGGGGCGCGGCCCTCGCAGAAGGCGGCGGAGGAGGCGAAGGCCGTGGCGTCCTGGGTGGCCGCGTAGACGGCCTCCGCGGTGTAGCCGATGAAGGAGTCGACGCTGCCCGAGGTGTCGGCGATCTGTTCGGCCAGCGGTTCGAGCCGTATGACCTCGTGGGCCCCGGCCTCCGCGGCGGCGGCCAGTTCGGCGGCCGAGGTCAGCTCGCTGGGCGCGCCGGCCGCCAGCAGGAACGTCCCGATGCCGGAGCCGCGCAGCAGCAGGCGGGTCGCGCGGAAGGCGCCCAGCTCCCGCCTGCGGGCGAGGTAGCGGGCGGGCGGGCAGTGGGCCTCCAGGCCGAGCAGCGGCGGGCACCAGCGGCGTACGCCGAGGCCGGTCCAGCTGTCGAAGAAGGTGGTGCCGGCCGGTGCCGGGCCGTGGCCGCCGGAGGCAGCGGCCAGGTGCGCCTCGAAGGCGCCCAGCCCCAGGTCCCCGTGGAGCGCGCCGTGGCTGTACTGGTCCACGAGCGGTGGCAGTCGGTCCATCCGCTCCTCCTCCCCGAAGCCGCTGAGGCCGCCGAAGCCGCCGAAGCCGAAGGCGCCCGCGGCGCCGAAAGCCCACCCGGCGCGGCACGGACGCCGCCCCTGGTGGGCTCAACGGACGACCCGGTCGTCAGGTAGCGGGCCGTTCGGCGGGGCCGTGCGAGCCGGCTCAGGTGTTGGCCGGACCGCCCACCTGGATGCCCGCCATCCGCGACCATTCGTACGGCCCGGTGCGCACCTTGGCCGCGAACTCGCCGTCGAAGTCCTCGTGCAGCTCGGCGCCCGCCCGCTCGGCCGCGGCCCGGGCGATGTCCAGGGAGTCGGCGACCAGGTTGCCCCACTGGCCGTCCGCGCCGACCAGCGCGATCCGCACCCGGCCGCGGCCGATGTGGGCGAGCTGGGCCCCGGTGCTGCCGCCGTGCGCGGCGGCGAAGGCGCGTACGGCCTTGGCCAGCGCGGCCGTGCGCCGCTCGTCCCGCTTTCCGGGCCGGCCGCCGGCCGGCTGGTCGTCGAGCTGCTCGTCCGCCTGCTTGGTGTCTGCCATGAACAGGATGCTACCCGCCGGTAATCAGCGGCGGAAGAGCCGCCCGGGGTACGCCGAGGGCCCGTCACGAACGCGTCGTGACGGGCCCTCGGGAAGCTTCGGGCGCAGCGTACGGCTACCGCAGGAAGGGGTCCACGGCCAGCGCGACGAACAGCAGCGAGACATAGGTGATCGACCAGTGGAACAGTCGCATCTCCTTCAGCTTCGGCCCGGTGATCCCGGCCTTGGCGCGGGACTGGAGGCCGTGCGCCTCGATGAGCCAGAAGCCGCCGCACAGCACCGCCACCGCCGTGTAGAACCAGCCCGTGTAGCCCAGCGGCTGGAGCAGCAGCGAGACCAGCACCATCACCCAGCTGTACGCGACGATCTGCCGCGCCACGGCCTTGTTCCCGGCGACGACCGGCAGCATCGGCACGCCGACCCGCTCGTAGTCGTCCTTGGCCTTCATGGACAGCGGCCAGTAGTGCGGCGGCGTCCAGAAGAAGATGACGAGGAAGAGGATGGCCGAGGCCCAGGAGACGGTGTTGGTGACCGCGGACCAGCCGATGAAGACCGGCATGCAGCCCGCGATGCCGCCCCAGACGATGTTCTGGGCGGTCCGCCGCTTGAGGATCATCGTGTAGACGACCACGTAGAAGAGCAGCGCGCCGAGCGAGAGCATCGCCGACAGCGGGTTGACCAGGAACCAGAACCAGGCCGTGGACCCGATCGCCAGCGCGGTCGCGAAGACCAGGCACTCCCGGGGCGAGACCATGCCGGTGACCAGGGGCCGCTGCGAGGTGCGGTCCATCAGGGCGTCGATGTCGCGGTCGATGTACATGTTGTACGCCGCCGCGCCGCCCGCGGAGAGATAGCCGCCGATGCAGGTCGCCAGGACCAGGCCCAGGTCGGGCACACCGCCGGCGGCCAGGAACATCACCGGAACCGTCGTCATCAGCAGCAGCTCGATGACGCGCGGCTTGGTCAGTGCCACGAACGCCTTGACACGGGCCCCGAACGGACGGTGACCTGAACCCTGCGGGCTCGAAGCGAGCTCCCCCATAGCCTGGACGGCATGGGCGGTACCCCCACCCGCAGGACGGGATTCGACGGCCGTCACGCACACCCCTGGAAGTAACATCAGCGGCTTGCGCCGCGAAGATAAGGCCAGCAAGCGTTCCCGGCCGTGAAGACCCGGTAAAGGCTTGCGCGTACCACGCCACTTTAGACGTTGGCCATACGACGGCCTTCGCGGGGGTGGGGTCGTGTTGAGGCCGGTTCCCAGGCCGCCCGGGCCGCGTCGCCCGCTGCCCGCCGCGCGCGTCACGCACCGTGTACCGCTGCTCCGCGGCGCGCCACGGCCACCCGTTTCCCGCCCTTCCCCGGCGCCCCGCCCCGCGCGTTCCGCCGCCGTTCACGTCGTTCAAGAGGCGAAGGCGGGCACCGCCCGGCAGTCTGGAGACGTGGCCGTCCCGCCCGGGGCGGGAATGTCCGGCGCGTAGTTTTGGTTGCCCTAGGCGACTGCTTTTGTGCCGAGCCGTCGACGCTCCGTCGAAAAGACGCGCGTACATGCGGGGGTAGGCTCGACAACGCCGGCGGACATACCGTCCCCGGCATTCGACATGTGGAGAGGAGCCCTGACTCAGGGTGAGCACCAAGCCGACCACCACAGATTTCGAGTGGACCGAACTGGACCAGCGGGCCGTAGATACCGTTCGCGTCCTGGCCATGGATTCCGTGCAGAAGGTCGGTAACGGCCATCCTGGTACCGCCATGAGCCTCGCGCCGGCCGCCTACGTCCTCTTCCAGAAGCTGATGCGGCACGACCCGGCCGACGCGAAGTGGACCGGCCGCGACCGGTTCGTGCTGTCCGCGGGCCACTCCAGCCTGACCCTGTACATCCAGCTCTACCTGGCCGGCTACGGCCTGGAGCTGGACGACCTGAAGTCCTTCCGCACCTGGGGCTCGAAGACCCCGGGCCACCCGGAGTACGGCCACACGGTCGGCGTGGAGACCACCACCGGCCCGCTCGGCCAGGGTGTCGCCAACGCGGTGGGCATGGCCATGGCGGCCCGCTACGAACGCGGCCTGTTCGACCCGGACGCGGCCCCCGGCACCTCGCCCTTCGACCACACCATCTGGGTCATCGCCGGTGACGGCTGCCTCCAGGAGGGCGTGTCGGCCGAGGCGTCCTCGCTCGCCGGCCACCAGAAGCTCGGCAACCTCGTGATGCTGTGGGACGACAACCACATCTCCATCGAGGGCGACACCGAGACCGCCATCTCCGAGGACACGATCAAGCGCTACGAGGCGTACGGCTGGCACGTCCAGCGCGTCGAGCAGCTGCCCAGCGGCGACCTCGACCCGGTCGGCCTGGCCGCGGCCCTCAAGGCCGCCCAGGAGGAGACCGAGCGTCCCTCCTTCATCGCGGCCCGCTCGATCATCGCCTGGCCCGCCCCCAACGCCCAGAACACCGAGGCCGCACACGGCTCCGCGCTGGGCGACGAGGAGATCGCGGCCACCAAGAAGGTGCTGGGCTTCGACCCGGAGCAGACCTTCGAGGTCTCCGACGAGGTCATCGAGCACACCCGCGCCGCCTGGAAGCGCGGCAGCCAGGCGCACGCCGAGTGGGACAAGGCCCTCGACGCCTGGCGCGCGGCCAACCCGGAGCGCGCCGCCCTGTTCGACCGCGTCCGGGCGGGCGAGCTGCCGGACGGCTGGGAGAAGGCGCTGCCCGCCTTCGAGACCGGCAAGGGTGTCGCCACCCGCGCGGCCTCCGGCAAGATCCTCCAGGCGCTGGGCGCGGTCGTGCCCGAGCTGTGGGGCGGCTCCGCCGACCTCGCCGGCTCGAACAACACCACCATCGACAAGAACTCCTCGTTCCTGCCGGAGGGCAACCCGCTCCCGGAGGCGAGCCCGTACGGCCGCACGGTGCACTACGGCATCCGTGAGCACGCCATGGGTTCGACCATGAACGGCATCGCGCTGCACGGCAACACCCGCATCTACGGCGGCACCTTCCTGGTGTTCTCCGACTACATGCGCCCCGCCGTCCGCCTCGCCGCGCTCATGCAGCTGCCGGTGACGTACGTGTGGACGCACGACTCCATCGGCCTCGGCGAGGACGGCCCGACCCACCAGCCGGTCGAGCACCTGGCCGCGCTGCGCGCCATCCCGGGCCTGAACGTCGTGCGCCCGGCCGACGCCAACGAGACCGCCACCGCCTGGGCCGAGATCCTGCGCCGCCACCGGAGCAAGCCCGCGCCGCACGGCCTGGCGCTCACCCGTCAGGGCGTACCGACGTACGAGGCCAACCCGGCCGCGGCCAAGGGCGGCTACGTGCTGTTCGAGGCCGAGGGCGGCGAGCCGCAGGTCATCCTGATCGGCACCGGCTCCGAGGTGCAGCTCGCCGTCGAGGCGCGCGAGGCGCTGCAGGCCGAGGGCATCCCGACGCGCGTCGTCTCGATGCCGTCCGTCGAGTGGTTCGAGGAGCAGGACCAGGGGTACCGCGACAGCGTGCTGCTGCCGACGGTCAAGGCCCGGGTCGCGGTCGAGGCCGGCATCGGTCTGACCTGGCACCGCTACGTGGGCCCGCAGGGCCGGATCGTCTCGCTGGAGCACTTCGGTGCCTCGGCGGACGCCAAGACCCTCTTCCACGAGTTCGGCTTCACCGCCGACGCGGTCGCCACGGCGGCCCGGGAATCCCTCGCAGCGGCCACGCGCTGACGCCCGTACACGATCTAGTAGGAGATGCAAACCCCATGACAGACGCACTCAAGCGCCTCTCCGACGAAGGCGTCGCGATCTGGCTGGACGACCTGTCCCGCAAGCGGATCACGTCCGGCAACCTGGCCGAGCTGATCGACCAGCAGCACGTCGTCGGTGTCACCACCAACCCGTCGATCTTCCAGAAGGCCATCTCACAGGGTGACGGCTACGACACCCAGCTCACCGACCTGGCCGCCCGCAAGGTGACCGTCGAGGAAGCCATCCGGATGATCACGACGTCGGACGTGCGGGACGCCGCCGACATCCTGCGTCCGGTCTTCGACGCCACCGACGGCCAGGACGGCCGGGTCTCCATCGAGGTCGACCCGCGCCTGGCCCACAACACCCGCGCCACCGTCGCCGAGGCCAAGCAGCTGGCCTGGCTGGTGGACCGCCCCAACGCGCTCATCAAGATCCCGGCCACCAAGGCGGGTCTGCCGGCGATCACCGAGACGATCGCCCGGGGCATCAGCGTCAACGTCACGCTGATCTTCTCGCTGGAGCGCTACCGCGCGGTCATGGACGCCTACCTGGAGGGCCTGGAGAAGGCCAAGGCGGCCGGCCTGGACCTGTCCAAGATCCAGTCGGTGGCGTCCTTCTTCGTGTCCCGCGTGGACACCGAGACCGACAAGCGCCTGGACGCGATCGGCACCGACGAGGCCAAGGCCCTCAAGGGCAAGGCCGCCGTCGCCAACGCGCGCCTCGCCTACCAGGCGTACGAGGAGGTCTTCTCCTCGGACCGCTGGGCCGCGCTGGAGAAGGCGCACGCCAACAAGCAGCGTCCGCTGTGGGCCTCGACCGGCGTCAAGGACCCGTCGCTCAAGGACACCATGTACGTCGAGGAACTGGTCGCGCCGAACACGGTCAACACCATGCCCGAGGCCACCCTGGAGGCCACCGGCGACCACGGCGAGATCTCCGGCGACAAGGTGCGGGGCAGCTACGAGCAGGCGCAGGCCGACCTGGACGCGCTGGCGAAGATCGGCATCTCGTACGACGACGTCGTGCAGGTGCTGGAGGACGAGGGCGTCGAGAAGTTCGAGGCGTCCTGGAACGACCTGCTCAAGTCCACTGAGGCGGAGCTCAAGCGCCTCGCTCCTTCGGAGGGCTGACCCACCTTGTCCAGCAGCAATCCGCTGCGTGACGCCGCGGACCGACGGCTCCCGCGTATCGCGGGGCCGTCGGGCCTGGTCATCTTCGGCGTCACGGGCGATTTGTCCCGTAAAAAGCTGATGCCTGCTGTCTACGACCTGGCCAATCGCGGGCTGCTGCCGCCGGGCTTCTCCCTCATCGGGTTCGCCCGCCGCGAGTGGGAGCACCAGGACTTCGCGCAGGAGGTGTACGAGGCCGTCAAGCAGCACTCCCGTACGCCGTTCCGCGAAGAGGTCTGGCAGCAGCTCGTCCAGGGCTGCCGGTTCGTCCAGGGCAACTTCGACGACGACGAGGCCTTCGAGACCCTCAAGAAGACCATCGAGGAGCTCGACAAGGCACAGGGCACCGGCGGCAACTTCGCCTTCTACCTGTCCGTGCCGCCCAAGTTCTTCCCCACCGTCGTCCAGCAGCTCAAGAAGCACGGCCTGGCCGACCAGCAGGGCGACTGCTGGCGCCGCGCCGTCATCGAGAAGCCCTTCGGCCACGACCTGGCCAGCGCCAAGGAACTGAACCGGATCGTCCACGAGGTCTTCCCGCCCGAGTCGGTCTTCCGGATCGACCACTACCTGGGCAAGGAGACCGTCCAGAACATCCTGGCGCTGCGGTTCGCCAACACGCTGTTCGAGCCGCTGTGGAACCGGTCCTACGTCGACCACGTGCAGATCACGATGGCCGAGGACATCGGCATCGGCGGCCGCGCCGGGTACTACGACGGCATCGGCGCCGCGCGCGACGTCATCCAGAACCACCTGCTCCAGCTGCTCGCGCTGACCGCCATGGAGGAGCCCGCCTCCTTCGACGCGGACGCGCTGGTCGCCGAGAAGACCAAGGTCCTCGGCGCCGTACGGCTCCCCGCCGACCTGGGCAAGGAGACGGTGCGCGCCCAGTACGCGGCCGGCTGGCAGGGCGGCGAGAAGGTCGTCGGCTACCTGGAGGAAGAGGGCATCGACCCCAACTCCCGTACCGACACCTACGCCGCGGTCAAGCTGGAGGTCGACAACCGCCGCTGGGCGGGCGTCCCCTTCTACCTGCGCACCGGCAAGCGCCTGGGCCGCCGCGTCACCGAGATCGCGGTCGTCTTCCAGCGCGCGCCGCACTCCCCCTTCGACCACACCGCCACCGAAGAACTGGGCGCCAACGCCCTGGTCATCCGCGTCCAGCCGGACGAGGGCGTCACGATGCGGTTCGGCTCGAAGGTACCCGGCACCTCCATGGAGGTGCGGGACGTCTCGATGGACTTCGCGTACGGCGAGTCCTTCACCGAGTCCAGCCCGGAGGCGTACGAGCGTCTGATCCTGGACGTGCTGCTCGGTGACGCCAACCTCTTCCCGCGCGTCGAGGAGGTCGAGCAGTCCTGGCGGATTCTCGACCCGATCGAGGAGTACTGGGACGAGCACGGCAAGCCCGCGCAGTACCCGGCCGGGACGTGGGGACCGGACGAGGCGGACGAAATGCTCGCACGAGACGGACGGAGCTGGCGTCGGCCATGAAGATCGATCTGACGGAGACCACGGCCAGCAAGGTCAACAAGGCGCTGGTCCAGGGCCGTCGTACCATCGGTACCCCCGCCATCGGCATGGTGCTCACCCTCGTCATCGTCACCGACGAGGAGAACGCCTACGACGCCCTGAAGGCCGCCAACGAGGCGTCCCGCGAGCACCCCTCGCGCACCCTCGTCGTCATCAAGCGCGTCAGCCGGTCGCCCCGCGACCGCGCCAAGGCGCGCCTGGACGCCGAGGTCCGCGTCGGCGCGGACGCCGGCACCGGCGAGACGGTCGTGCTGCGGCTGTACGGCGAGGCCATCAACCACGCCCAGTCCGTGGTGCTGCCGCTGCTGCTGCCGGACGCGCCGGTCGTCGTGTGGTGGCCGGTCAACGCGCCGGTGGACGCGGCCCGCGACCCACTCGGCGCGCTCGCGCAGCGGCGCGTCACCGACATGTACACCGCCGAGAACCCGCTCCGGGAGCTGGCCGAGCGCGCCGATGCGTACTCCCCCGGCGACACGGACCTGTCCTGGACCCGCATCACGCCCTGGCGCTCGATGCTGGCCGCGGCGCTCGACCAGCTGCCGTGCAAGGTGGCCGAGGTCGAGGTCGAGGGCGAGGAGTTCAACCCGAGCGTCGAACTGCTCGCCATGTGGCTCGCGGACCGGCTGAACGTACCGGTCCGGCGCCTGCTGTCGGCGGGCCCCGGCCTGACGGCGGTCCGCATGGAGACGGACTGCGGCCCGGTCGCACTGGACCGCGCGGACGGCTCGCTGGCCACGCTCGCCATGCAGGGCCAGCCGGACCGCAATGTCGCGCTCAAGCGGCGCGAGACGGCGGAGCTGCTGGCGGAGGAGCTGCGGCGGCTCGACCCGGACGACACGTACGCGTCGGCGCTGAAGTACGGCGTGGACCGGATCGGCGAGCCTCAGCGGGCGCAGACCCCGCTGGCGGCGAAGGCGGCGGAGTCCTCCGACGTGCCGGATGCCGTTCCCGCTGACGCGACGGAGGCGGCGGATACGGAGGCCAAGTCCTCGGAGCCCAAGGCCAAGGCCCCCGCCAAGAAGTCCGCCTCCAAGAAGACGGCATCGAAGGCGGACTCGAAGCCGGACTCGAAGGCGGCTTCCGAGTGAGCGCGCCGCAGGTCGTCGTCCACCGGGACAAGGAGCTGATGGCCAAGGCCGCGGCGGCCCGGCTGATCACGAAGATCGTGGACGCACAGGCGGCCCGCGGCTCGGCCTCCGTCGTCCTGACGGGCGGCCGCAACGGCAACGGGCTGCTCGCGGCCCTGGCCGAGGCGCCCGCCCGGGACGCAGTGGACTGGGGCCGGCTGGACCTGTGGTGGGGCGACGAACGGTTCCTGCCGGACGGCGCCCCGGAGCGCAACCACACGCAGGCCCGGGAGGCCCTGCTGGACAGCGTTCCCGTGGACCCGGCCCGGGTGCACGTGATGGCCCCGTCCAACGGTCCGTACGGCAACGACGCGGACGCGGCGGCCGAGGCGTACGCGATCGAACTGTCCGCCGCGGCGGGCCCGGAGGACCACGGCCCCGTGCCGTCCTTCGACGTCCTCCTGCTGGGCGTCGGCCCGGACACGCACGTGGCGTCGCTCTTCCCGGAGCTGCCCGCCGTACGGGAGACGGAGCGCACGGTCGTCGCCGTCCACGGCGCCCCCAAGCCGCCGCCCACCCGGCTCTCCCTGACCCTGCCCGCCATCCGGGCGGCCCGCGAGGTCTGGCTGCTCGCGGCGGGCGAGGACAAGGCGAAGGCCACGGCGATGGCGCTGTCCGGCGCCGGAGAGATCCAGGCCCCGGCCGCGGGCGCGTACGGCCGCAGCCGCACGCTGTGGCTGCTGGACGAGGCGGCTGCTTCGCAGTTGCCGCGGGGGTTGTACCCGCCGGCTTCCGCCTGAGCACAGCAAACGGCCCCGTTCCCTTGGTGGGAGCGGGGCCGTTGTCGTATCGCGCGAGGGTTTCGGCGGCCGGTGGCGGGCCTCAGCCGATCACGACCGCTCGCGCTCCTGACGGACCATCGCATTGGCGAGGTGCCCGGGGTCCTGGAGGTCGCCGACCGCTACGCCCTCGACCTCCGTGTCGTGGGTGTCGTAGGTGCCCAGGCCGTGCTCCTTGTCGCCCTGTACGACCTCCAGGTGACGGGTCGCCACCTCTTGCTGCTCGGCCTCCGGGCGGGCCTGGAGCCACGCCCGGTTCTCCGGGGTCAGCAGGTCCAGGAACGCCGGGACCACCTCGTCCGCCGCCATCAGCGGCCCCGCATCTCGCGGTACGTGGCCACCAGAGACTTCGTCGAGGCGTCCAGCCCCTCGACCTCCGCGCCCTCGGTCAGCGCGGGCTCGACCCGCTTCGCCAGGACCTTGCCGAGTTCGACGCCCCACTGGTCGAAGGAGTCGATGTTCCAGACCGCGCCCTGGACGAAGACCTTGTGCTCGTACAGGGCGATGAGCTGGCCCAGTACGGAGGGGGTGAGTTCCTTGGCCAGGATCGTGGTGGTGGGGCGGTTGCCCTGGAAGGTCTTGTGCGTGACCAGTTCCTCGGGGACGCCCTCGGCCCTGACCTCGTCGGGGGTCTTGCCGAAGGCCAGCGCCTGGCCCTGCGCGAAGAGGTTGGCCATCAGCAGGTCGTGCTGGGCCACCAGGCCGGGCTGGAGGTCCTCGACCGGGTTGGCGAAGCCGATGAGGTCCGCGGGGATGAGCTTCGTGCCCTGGTGGAGGAGCTGGTAGTACGCGTGCTGGCCGTTGGTGCCGGGCGTGCCCCAGACGACGGGGCCGGTCTGCCAGTGCACGGGGTTGCCGTCGCGGGTCACGGACTTGCCGTTGGACTCCATGTCCAGCTGCTGGAGGTACGCGGTGAACTTGGAGAGGTAGTGGCTGTACGGGAGCACCGCGTGCGACTGCGCGTCCCAGAAGTTGCCGTACCAGATGCCGAGCAGGCCGAGCAGAAGCGGGACGTTCTCCTCGGCGGGCGCGCAGCGGAAGTGCTCGTCGACGAGGTGGAAGCCGGCCAGCATCTCGCGGAACCGCTCGGGGCCGATCGCCAGCATGAGGGACAGGCCGATCGCGGAGTCGAAGGAGTAGCGCCCGCCGACCCAGTCCCAGAACTCGAACATGTTGTCGGTGTCGATGCCGAAGTCCGCGACCTTCTCGGCGTTGGTCGACAGCGCGACGAAGTGCTTGGCCACCGCGTCCTCGCCGGCCCGCAGGCCGGTCAGCAGCCAGTTGCGGGCCGAGGTCGCGTTGGTGATCGTCTCGATGGTGGTGAAGGTCTTCGAGGCGACGATGAAGAGGGTTTCCGCGGGGTCGAGATCGCGGACGGCCTCGTGCAGGTCGGCGCCGTCCACGTTGGAGACGAAGCGGAACTGCATGTCGCGGTGGGTGTAGGCGCGCAGCGCCTCGTACGCCATCGCCGGGCCCAGGTCCGAGCCGCCGATGCCGATGTTGACGACCGTCTTGATCCGCTTGCCGGTGTGGCCCTTCCACTCGCCCGAGCGCACCCGGTCGGTGAAGATCTGCATCTTGCGCAGCACCTGGTGGACGCCCTGCATGACGTTCGCGCCGTCGACCTCGACCGAGGCGGACTCGGGGGCGCGCAGCGCGGTGTGCAGCACTGCCCGGTCCTCGGTCACGTTGATCTTCTCGCCGCGGAACATCGCGTCGCGCAGCTCCGCCACGCCCCGGGCCGCGGCCAGCTCGCGCAGCAGGCGCAGCGTCTCGTCGGTGACCAGGTGCTTGGAGTAGTCCAGGTGCAGGTCACCGACCTGGAGGGTGTAGCGTCCGGCGCGGTCCGGGTCCTGGTCGAACAGGTCGCGCAGCCGCACCTCCCCCAGCTGCTCCCGGTGCTTGCTCAGCGCGGTCCACTCGGCCGTCTGGTCGAGCCTGCGGCCCTCTGCGTTCATCTCGGACATCAGCCTTCTTCTTCTCGTACCGGCCCCGCCGACTCCCAACCTAATTGATCAGGGTGCGGGATGAGGTGTCCCCCCGCTGTCGGCTGCCCCGAGAAACCGTTTCGGCACCTCTGAACGGTACGCGACCGGTCCCACCGCAGGCCGGACACGCGGACGGCCCGGCCGGAGGGGGCGTTCCCTCCGGCCGGGCCGGCCGTCGTGTGCTGGTCCGTCAGATCTCTCCGCGGAGCTTGGCGAGCGCCTCCGCGAGGATCGCCTCGCCATCGGCGTCGCTGCGGCGCTCGCGGACGTACGCGAGGTGCGTCTTGTACGGTTCGGTGCGCGGCGGGTCCGGCGGGTTGTCCCGGTCCTTGCCTGCCGGGAAGCCGCAGCGCGGGCAGTCCCAGGTGTCCGGAATCTGCGCGTCACCGGCGAAGCTGGGCTGAGTCTCGTGCCCGTTCGAGCACCAGAAGGAGATGCGGATGCGCGGCGCGGACTCGCCCCGCTCCGCCTCCCCCATCGGCCCCGCCCCGACCCGACTCCCTCGGATCGCGTTGCCACTTGCCACGGTTGTAACTCCCTGCGTAATGGTGCTGCGAAGCATCGAACAGCAGTCGCGCTGCGGAGCGCCCCAGTCTACGTAAGGCCCAACGCGCGTCCAGTGACAGGAGTTACACCCCCACCGAGGACGCCGCCCTCATGATAGGCCGCGTCCCCGACACCGTGTCAGCTGTCCAGCTTCATCAGGACGCCCAGCGCGACGATGCAGGCGAACCAGAGCAGGGCGATGACGATGGTGATGCGGTCCAGGTTCCGCTCCGCGACGGAGGAGCCGCCGACCGAGGACTGCATGCCGCCGCCGAACATGTCGGACAGGCCGCCGCCCTTCCCCTTGTGCATGAGCACCAGCATCATCAGCAGCAGGCTGAAGACGATGAGGGCTACCGAGAACCCGATGACCACGGCTGGACCAACTCTCTAGGACTGACGGACGGGACGTACCTAAGAAGATCGAATGGTACGGGGCCGGGCGGCGCACAGGACGCCGGGCCCGGCCCCGACAGGGTACGACGGGCCGGGCCCGTCGTCATAGCCGCTACTGGTCGCGGAAGCGGACGATCTTGACGAACTCGTCCACGTCCAGCGCCGCGCCGCCGACCAGGGCGCCGTCCACGTCCGGCTGCGCCATGATCGCGGCGACGTTGCCGGACTTGACCGAGCCGCCGTACTGGATGCGGACCTTGTCGGCCAGCTCCTGGCTGTACAGCTCGGCCAGGCGGCGGCGGATCGCGCCGCAGACCTCCTGCGCGTCCTCGGGCGTGGCGACCTCGCCGGTGCCGATGGCCCACACCGGCTCGTAGGCGATGACGATGGTCTCGGCCTGCTCGGCCGGGACGTCCTTCAGGCCGCCGTCGAGCTGGGCGAGGGTGTACTCGACCTGGTTGCCGGCCTTGCGGACGTCCAGGCCCTCGCCGACGCACAGGATCGGGGTGAGGCCGTTCGCGAAGGCCGCCTTGACCTTGGCGTTGCAGATCTCCTCGGTCTCGCCGTGGTACTGGCGGCGCTCGCTGTGGCCGACGGCCACGTAGCTGCACTTGAGCTTGGCGAGCATGCTGCCGGAGATCTCACCGGTGTACGCGCCGGACTCGTGCGCCGAGATGTCCTGGGCGCCGTACTTGATCTTGAGCTTGTCGCCGTCGACCAGCGTCTGCACCGAGCGCAGGTCGGTGAAGGGGGCCAGGACCGCGACCTCGGTGGCCTCGTAGTCCTTGTCGGCGAGTGCGAAGGCGAGCTTCTGGACGTGCGCGATGGCCTCGAGGTGGTTGAGGTTCATCTTCCAGTTGCCCGCCATCAGCGGGGTACGGTCAGTCACGGTTCTTCAGTCCTCCAGAGCGGCGAGGCCGGGGAGCGTCTTGCCTTCGAGGTATTCGAGGCTGGCGCCGCCACCGGTCGAAATGTGGCCGAAAGCATTCTCGTCGAAGCCGAGCGAGCGCACGGCGGCGGCCGAGTCGCCGCCGCCGACGACGGTGAAGCCGTCGCAGTTCAGCAGGGCCCGCGCGATGGCGGTGGTGCCGCCCGCGTAGTCCGGGTGCTCGGCGACACCTACGGGTCCGTTCCAGAAGACGGTCTCCGCGTCGGCGATCTTCGAGGCGAACAGCTCGCGGGTCTTCGGGCCGATGTCCAGGCCCTCCTTGTCGGAGGGGATGCTGTCGGCGTCGACCGTGACGAAGTCGGCGGGCGCCTTCGTCTTCAGGTCGGGGAAGTCCGCCGAGGCCAGGATGTCGACCGGCAGGACCAGCTCGACGCCGTTCGCCGCCGCCCGCTCCATGTACTCGGTCACCTTCGGGATCTGGTCCTCCTGGAGGAGGGAGATGCCGACCTCGTAGCCCTTGGCCTTGAGGAAGGTGTACGCCATGCCGCCGCCGATCAGCAGCCGGTCGGCCTTGCCGAGCAGCTCGTCGATGACGGCGAGCTTGTCGGAGACCTTGGCGCCGCCGAGCACGACCACGTACGGGCGCTTGACGTCCTCGGTGAGCTTCTTCAGGACGGTGACCTCGGCGGCGATCAGGTCGCCCGCGGCGTGCGGCAGGCGGGCCGGCAGGTCGTAGACGGAGGCGTGCTTGCGGTGCACGGCGCCGAAGCCGTCGCCCACGTACACGTCCGCCAGCTCGGCGAGCTGGTCCGCGAAGGCGCCGCGCTCGGCGTCGTCCTTGCTGGTCTCGCCCGGGTTGAAGCGCAGGTTCTCCAGGACGGCGACCTCGCCCTCGCCGAGCCCGGCGACCACCGAGCGGGCGGACTCGCCGACGGTGTCGGTGGCGAAGGCGACCTCGCGGCCGATCAGTTCACCGAGCCGCTCGGCGGCGGGGCGCAGCGAGAAGGCCGGGTCCGGGGCACCCTTGGGACGGCCCAGGTGGGAGGCGACGATCACCTTGGCGCCGAGCTGGGCCAGCTTGGCGATCGTCGGCTGGACGGCGCGGATGCGGCCGTCGTCGGTGATGGTGGTGCCGTCCAGCGGCACGTTCAGGTCGGCGCGGACGAAGACCCGCTTGCCGGACAGCCCTTCCTGGGCGAGATCGTCGATCGTCTTCATGCGAAGTGACTCCGTTGCGTAGGTCGGTCATGGGACGGGGCCCGTACGGCGCTTCGGTGCGCCCTACGAGCCCCTTCCGCACAGCTACGTGCCCTGGCCTGGATCAGGCGGATGTCAGAGCTGGCCGCCGACGAAGACGGTCAGGTCCACCAGGCGGTTGGAGTAGCCCCACTCATTGTCGTACCAGCCGATGATCTTGACGCTCTTGCCCTGCGCCATCGTCAGGGAGGAGTCGAACGTGCAGGACGCCGGCCAGTTGACGATGTCCGAGGAGACGATCTGGTCCTCGGTGTACTCCAGGATGCCCTTGAGCTGGCCCTCGGCCGCCTTCTGGAAGGCGGCGTTGATCTCGTCCTTGGTGACCTCGCGCTCCAGCTCGACGACCAGGTCGGTCACGGAGCCGGTGGGGACCGGGACGCGCATGGCGATGCCGTCCAGCTTGCCCTCCAGCTGCGGGAGGACCAGCGCGGTGGCCTTGGCGGCACCGGTCGTGGTCGGGATGATGTTCTCCGCGGCGGCGCGGGCGCGGCGCAGGTCCTTGTGCGGGAAGTCCAGGATGCGCTGGTCGTTGGTGTACGCGTGCACCGTGGTCATCAGGCCCTTGACGATGCCGAAGTTCTCGTCGAGAACCTTGGCCATCGGCGCCACGCAGTTGGTGGTGCAGGACGCGTTGGAGATGACGTGGTGGTTGGCCGCGTCGTACTTGTCCTGGTTGACGCCCATCACGACCGTGATGTCCTCGTCCTTGGCGGGCGCGGAGATCAGGACCTTCTTGGCACCGGCCTGGATGTGCTTCTCGGCGTCGGCCTTCTTGGTGAAGATGCCGGTCGACTCGATGACGATGTCGGCGCCCAGCTCGCCCCAGGGCAGGTTGGCGGGGTCGCGCTCGGCCATCGTCTTGAAGGTCTGGTTGCCGACCGTGATGGTGTCGTCGGTGTGGCTGACGTCGTGCTTCAGGCGACCCAGGATGGAGTCGTACTTCAGCAGGTGAACCAGGGTGGCGTTGTCGGTCAGGTCGTTGACACCGACGATCTCGATGTCCGCACCCTGCTCCAGGAGCGCGCGGAAGTAGTTGCGACCAATGCGGCCGAATCCGTTGATGCCTACGCGGATCGTCACGAACCGATCTCCTCGTTGGTGCGCCGGTTCACCACCGGCGAGCTGTATGGGATGTCCCCGACCGCCTCCGACCCTACCCCCAATACGAGACGTACGTGACATTGACAGGGGCGGTCCGGGCCCACTCTGGGGCCACGGACCGCCCTGTTCGCCGAGAGAGTAGGAGCGCGGTCAGCCGTCGAGCGCCTTGAGCGCCGCTCCGGTCAGTTCGGCCCGTTCCGCGGCGGTCTGTACGTGCTCCAGGCCGAAGCCCAGCAGAACGGTGTTGCGCGTGGTGATCGCGGCGGCCGTACGGAACAGCTCCTTGGAACGGGTCCAGTCGCCGGTGGCGGGCGGGCTGCCGGCGGGCGGCCCGGGCACCGCCCAGGGCCCGAGGGAGGTCTCGAAGCCCTCCAGGGACTCGCCGCCGGCGCCGGTGGTGACCTTGGTGTTGTCCACGAAGACGCCGCGGCCGCCGGTTCCGGGGTCGGTGACGTAGGAGATCGCCAGCTCGACCAGCTGCCCGGCGTAGGCGGACAGGTCCACGGACACCGGCCGCCAGCCGTTCGAGCTGCCGGTGAAGCGGTTCCACGCACCGGTCGTGCCGGTGTTGCCGCACTGGGTGCCGGTCCGGGTCAGATAGTGCTGGAGGAAGGGGTGGGTGGTCAGGTAGTAGCCCTGGCCGCAGTCGGCGGGTACGTCGGTGCCGGTGCCGCCGTTCGCGTCACGCAGGGTGGTCCAGTCGTCCTTGCCGACGGTGTGCGCCTCGATGACGGCGTTGTCGTAGCCCGCCTCGGTGTCGTGGCTGATCATGAACTGGAGGGCGGGCCGGGCGCTCGCGGCCACACCCGTCAGGTCCACGGTCCGGGCCAGCCGCATCCAGGAGTTGTCGCGGTGCTGCGCGGCGGCGAACCAGTCGCCCTCGTACGGCTGGAACGGCGACCGTACGCCCGGGTAGGTACCGGCCGCGGCGCTCGCGAACTGCGGGAACGTCGCGGGTGGCAGCTCGTCGGAGATGACCGAGTGGGTGCCCGCGGCGTCCAGCGGGTTGCCGGGCGCGTCGCCCAGCCTGGCCTCCGTGCCGGCCAGCTTGCCGTCGCCCTTGAAGGAGGGCGGCGACTTCAGTGAGATCCGGCTGCCGGCGCCCAGGTAGTACTGGGCGAAGTCGTCGCTCACCGCGCGGCCGACCACGGCGCTGCCGCCCGCCTGCTCACCGGCGGTGAGCAGCTTGCCGCCCTCGTTGAGGTAGTCGCGTACGGCCAGCTGGGTGGCGCCGCCGGGCCGGCCCGCGCCGGTGTACCAGACGACGTTCTCGAAGTGGCTCAGCACGCCGAGCGCGTCCGGGGTGCCCTGCCGGGCGACGTCCCACACGGCCGCGCGGTGGCCGTTGGCCGCGAGCGCCTTGGTGTACGCGGCGGTGTGCTGCGCCGGGGCGGTGCCGCCCTCCTCGGCGATGACCAGGGTGTCGGCGCGGGGCCGCTCGGCGACGGAGTAGGTGAAGGGTTCGCTTCGGGTGGCCTTGCCGTCGCGGGTACGGCCGGTGAACCACACCTCCACCTTGTCGCCGGGATCGGCCCCTTCGACGGCGGCCCGGTACTGGTCGAAGTGGATGTTGTCCTCGCCGCCGTAGACCTCGCCACCCTTCCAGGCTTCGAGTTCCTCGGTGTGCCGGGACCCGCCGTTGACGCGGTAGTTGAGCTCCTTGTCACGTACGGACTTGCGCGCAGTGACCGCGACCTGCTGCTCCTCCCCACGCGCGTACGAGGTGGTGAAGGCGTGCGGGGTGAAGTCGGGCGCCTTCAGGCCCACCGACGAGACGGGCTGGTCCGGGCGCCGGGCGCTCTCGGCGACGGAGAGCGCGAAGGGGATGTTCTTCTCGAACTCCGCCTGGATCAGCTTCTCGGAGTCGGGGAAGGTGAAGACGGACCGGCAGTCGGCGGCGTTCCACTCGTCGTCGGGGTCGGCGTTCGACGCGGTCTGGCAGGTGGACATCTCCGGGGTGAACATGGGGATGCCGTTGACGTTGGACGCGTGGCCGTCGGCCTCGCCGTTGGTGGTGTACAGCTCCGAGGAGACCTGCGGGCGGTAGCCGGGGATCGCGGACTTCTCGGGGGTGCCGGCCAGGGCCCGGTAGAGGACGTCGTCGGGGGTGGGCGTGGCGACCTGCCAGCCGACGCCGTAGAGGATCAGCTCGGCGGCGGAGTGGTAGTTGATGGCGTATCGGAAGCCGATGCGCTTCTCGAAGGCGTCCAGCGCCTTGGTCTCCGGCTCGGAGGCGGCGGCCGGGCCTCGGTAGGTCTCGCTGGACGGGTTGGGGGACGAACCCTCGTTGTCGTAGCCCCACTTGTAGGAGAAGTTACGGTTGAGGTCGACGCCGTCGCCCGGCGTGATCTTGCCGTCGCCGTTGTTGTCCCGCAGGTTCTTGCGCCACATGCGGTTCTGCGGGCTCTCGAAGGTGTAGTCGTAGCCGTCGGGGTTGGCGGAGAGCACGAACCACAGCTCGGTGGTGTCGAGGATCTTCGTCAGCCGCGGGTCCTTGCCGTACCCGGCCAGGTAGTACTGCATCAGCCGGCGGGTCATCTCGGGAGTGATCCACTCCCGGGCATGCTGGTTGGACAGGTACAGCACCGCGGGCTTGGCGCCGTCCTCGGTGGTGTCGGCGTCCTTGGTGAGCTTCAGGGCCATGATGTCGTGGCCCCGGACGGTCTTCCCGATGCTGACGACCTTCGCCAGCTTCCGGTTGAACCGCGCGGTGTCGATCATCTCTTTCATCAGCCCGTTGACGCCCATGTACGGCCGGAAGACCCGGTCGCCCTGCGCCTTGAGCTTGCGCTGCGTCTCCGCGGAAACGATTTTGCGGGTCAGCTGGACCCCCTGCTTGCGCAGCCCGGCCGCCTGCGCGGCGGACAGCTGCACCTCGACCTGGCCCTTGCCGGTCTTCGGCACCTGCGCGCCGATCTCGTGACCGTCCACGCCCGCCTTCAGCAACAGCGGCACCTGCGCCGCGCTGACCTGGCCGGTCCAGGTCCCGATGGCGTCCCGGCCCCCTCCCCCGCCGTCCCGCGCCTGCGCCTGCGCGGCCGGCACCGCCACCACCCCGCCCAGCAGCAGCGCCGCTGCCGCCAGTAAGGATCTCGCCTTGCGTCTCATGAGCCCCCCTTGCCGTCGTCCATCTCGTGAATGGGCGCTCGCCAGACTGGTGACGCTGCATGATCATGTCAATACGGCGGGTGAGGAGGGGGTGGGGTGCGGGAAGGCTCCATACGGCTCACAGAAAGTGGCCGGCCGCCAGGTAGGGCGCCGGGACGGGCATCCCCCGGACGGCGATGTAACCCTCCTGGCTGATGGCGAGTCCTGCGGCGAGACCGACATCGATCGCCCATTCGTTGGGGGTGGTGATGCAGTTGACGAGGGTGTCCCCGTACGACGTGGCCAGGGCCTCCCACAGCAGCCGCTGTGCGGTCTCGGCACGCTCGGCGGCCAGCAGGACGGGGCGTCCCCGGTCGTCGACGTAGACGTACCCCGGCCGGGACCGGTCGCGGGAGACGGCCAGCCGGTGTGCGGAGAGCAGGCGGCCGTGGTCGGGGCCGTGTCCGGCGCCCCGCAGATCACTGTCCAGCCGGTCCATCCACGCGAAGTCGTCCGGGCCGCCGTCCCGCAGGCCGTCCACCGCGGGGAGGGCGGAGCGGTTTACGGTGCCCACCATCTGCATCTGCGGGTGGAGCGAGAAGCCGGCAAGCCGGTACCGGCGGGTGGCGCCGGGGTGGACGCTGGAGGAGAAGATGCCGGGGCGTCCGTCGGCGTGCGCGAGGGCCGCGTCCAGCAGGCGCTTGCCGATGCCTCGGCCCTGGTGGCCGGGGAGGACGCCGTACGTGGCGAGGTACCAGAGGTTGTCGCGGTTCTGGGAGACGGCGAAGCCGATGACGCCGTTGGCGTCCGTGTCCGTACTGGCGTCCGTGTCCGTATCGGCGTCCGGGTCCACCGCGATCCAGCAGCCGCCCGGGTCGACGTCCAGGTAGTAGCGCATCCGGTCGATCCATCGCCGAGCGGCAGCGGCGGGCCGCAGCTCGGGCTCCGGGTCGTGGGCCCTGCGGGCCAGCTGATCCGCGTCGAGAAACGTCAGCGCCGAGGCCCGCTCCGCCGACGCGAGATCGTCCGCGCGCATCGGTCTGATCCGTAATGCATCCATTTGCCGCAGGCTAGGGGCTGGCTGCGGTGGGCCGCATGCGGTTTTCCGCCCGTGGCGGCGCGTCGATGTATTCGGCGCGGGCCCGGCCCCTCCGGACTTCGTCCTGCGGGGCCGGGCCCTCCCGTACGTGTTCGGCTGTCGCGGCGTGGGTGGGGGGACGCCTGCCCCCCACCGGCAGTTCGTCGCCGTACGGCGGGAGGGGCTGGGCCGCAGGACGGAGTCCGGAGGGCCGGGCCCGTACCCGGCTGCGAGCGGGCGGCTACCGGCAGGGGAACGGGGCCGGACCCTCCAGACTTCGTCCTCCGGTCCCGGCCCCTCCTGTACGTGCCAGTCTGCGGCGGCGTGGGTGGGGGGGGGACGCCTGCCCCCACCGGCAGTTCGTCGCCGTACGGCGGGAGGGGCTGGGCCGTAGGACGAAGTCTGGAGGACCGGGCCCGTACCCGGCTGCGGGCGGGCGGCTACCGGCAGGGGGACGGTGCCGGGCCCTACAGACTTCGTCCTCCGGTCCCGGCCCCTCCTGTACGTGTCAGTCTGCGGCGGCGTGGGTGGGGGGACGCCTGCCCCCACCGGCCGATGGTCGCCATACCGGCGGGAGGGGCTGGGCCGCAGGACGAAGTCCGGAGGACCGGACCCGTACCCGGCTGCGGGCGGGCGGCTACCGGCAGGGGAACGGTGCCGGGCCCTACAGACTCCGTCCTCCGGTCCCGGCCCCTCCGGTACGTGCCAGTCTGCGGCGGCGTGGGTGGGGGGACGCCTGCCCCCACCGGCCGATGGTCGCCATACCGGCGGGAGGGGCTGGGCCGTAGGACGAAGTCTGGAGGACCGGCTCCGTACCCGGCTGCGGGCGGGCGGCTACCGGCAGGGGGACGGTGCCGGGCCCTACAGACTCCGTCCTCCGGTCCCGACCCCTCCTGTACGTGTCAGCCTGCGGCGGCGTGGGTGGGGGGACGCCTGCCCCCACCGGCCGATGGTCGCCATACCGGCGGGAGGGGCTGGGCCGCAGGACGGAATCCGGAGGACCGGACCCGTACCCGGCCGCGGGCAGGCGGCGGTTATCGGCCCAGGCGCGCGCCCAAGCGCATGCAGTTAGCCGACCATTCCGTCCGCCATTTCCTCCGACAGGTTCGACTCCGTGCCGGGGATGCCCAGGTCCTGGGCGCGCTTGTCGGCCATGGCCAGGAGGCGGCGGATGCGGCCCGCGACGGCGTCCTTGGTCAGGGGCGGGTCGGCGAGGGCGCCCAGTTCCTCCAGGGAGGCCTGCTTGTGGTCCATCCGCAGTCGGCCGGCCGCGGCCAGGTGCTCGGGGACCTCTTCGCCGAGGATCTCCAGGGCGCGCTGAACCCGGGCACCCGCCGCGACAGCGGCTCGCGCCGAACGGCGCAGATTCGCGTCGTCGAAGTTGGCGAGGCGGTTGGCGGTGGCGCGGACCTCGCGGCGCATCCGCCGCTCCTCCCAGGCCAGTACGGACTCGTGGGCGCCCAGGCGTGTCAACAGCGCGCCGATCGCGTCACCGTCACGGACGACGACGCGGTCCACGCCGCGCACCTCACGGGCCTTGGCGCCGATGCCGAGCCGGCGGGCCGCGCCGACCAGCGCGAGGGCCGCCTCGGGCCCGGGGCAGGTGACCTCCAGGGAGGACGAGCGGCCGGGCTCGGTGAGCGAGCCGTGCGCGAGGAAGGCTCCGCGCCAGGCTGCCTCCGCGTCGCAGGTGGCCCCGGAGACGACCTGCGGGGGCAGGCCGCGGATGGGCCGGCCACGGCCGTCGACCAGGCCGGTCTGGCGGGCGAGCTGGTCGCCGCCGGCGACGACCCGTACGACGTAGCGGCTGCCGCGCCGCAGGCCGCCGGGGGCCATCACCACCAGGTCGGAGGAGTGGCCGAAGATCTCCAGGATGTCCTTGCGCAGCCGCCGGGCCGCGATGCCCGTGTCCAGCTCCGCCTCGATCACGATGCGGCCGCTGACCAGGTGCAATCCACCCGCGAACCGCAGGATCGACGAGACCTCCGACTTCCGGCAGCAGGTCCGGGTGACGGGGAGCCGGGAGATTTCATCCTTCACCGCTGCCGTCATCGCCATGGGCCGATCCTTCCATGCATCCGAAAAATACGGTCGTACGCGGCGGCCAGCAGCTCCGGGTCGTGCCGGGCGGCTCCCTTGTGGGTCTCCGCCGTGCCGCAGGGGCTGCCGGGCGCGGCGACCGCCGCCAGCTCGACCTCGCTGCCGACGAGCTGCTTGGCAGCGACGATCAGGCTTTCGGTGTCGGGCACGGCGGCCCGGTCGGCCAGCACCACGTCGAAGGCGAGTTTAGGGGCGTGTCGGGCCAAAACCTCCAAATGACGCTGCGGGGAAAAGCCATCGGTTTCGCCCGGCTGGGGCGCCAGGTTCAGCGAGAGGACCTTGCGGGCCTTGGTCTCCTCCAGCGCCTCGCGCAGTTCGGGCACGAGCAGGTGCGGGATGACGGAGGAGAACCAGGAGCCGGGGCCGAGCACCACCCAGTCCGCGTCGCGGACCGCCTCGACGACCTCGGGCACGGCCGGCGGGTCCTCGGGGACGACGTGCACGGACTGCACCTCGCCGGGGGTGAGCGCGACCGTGGCCTGGCCGCGGACGGTGGTGATGTCGTCCGGGCGGGTCTCATCGTGGCCCTTGACCAGGGCCTGGAGCTCCAGCGGTACGGCGGACATGGGCAGCACCCGGCCGTGCGCGCCGAGCAGCTTGCCGACCAGGTCCAGGGCCTGGACGTGGTCGCCGAGCTGTTCCCACAGGGCGACGATGAGGAGGTTGCCGACGGCGTGATCGTGCAGCTCGCCCTCGCTGGTGAAGCGGTGCTGGATCACCCGGGACCAGGTCTGGCCCCAGTCGTCGTCCCCGCACAGCGCGGCCAGCGCCTTGCGCAGGTCGCCGGGCGGCAGGACGCCCAGCTCGTCGCGCAGCCGCCCGCTGGAGCCGCCGTCGTCGGCGACCGTGACGACGGCGGTCAGGTCGCCGGTGATCCGGCGCAGCGCGGCCAGCGAGGCGGACAGGCCCATGCCGCCGCCGAGCGCCACGACCTTGGGCGTGGCGCCCCTGCCGGAGCGGCTGCCCGGGACCAGCTTGCGGACCCGGCGCAGCCGCAGGGGACGGGCGGTCATTCGCGCCCCATGTCCCGGTGGACGACGACGGTCTCGACGCCTTCGGAGACCAGGCGGTGGGCCAGCTTCTCGGACATGGCGACGCTGCGGTGCTTGCCGCCCGTACAGCCGACGGCGATGGTGACGTAGCGCTTGCCCTCGCGGCGGTAGCCCTCGGCGACGATGCGCAGCAGCTCCGCGTAGCCGTCCAGGAACTCCTTGGCGCCGGGCTGGCCGAAGACGTAGCCGGAGACCTCGTCGTTCAGGCCGGTGTAGGGGCGCAGCTCGGGGACCCAGTGCGGGTTGGGGATGAAGCGGCAGTCGATGACCATGTCGGCGTCGACCGGCAGGCCGTACTTGAAGCCGAAGGACATGACCGTGGCCCGCAGCTCGGGGACCTCCTCGCCGGCGAACTGGGCGTCCATCTTGGCGCGCAGCTCGTGGACGTTCAGGCTGGAGGTGTCGATGACCAGGTCGGCGTCGCCGCGCAGCTCGCGCAGCAGGTCGCGCTCGGCGGCGATGCCGTCCACGATGCGGCCGTCGCCCTGGAGGGGGTGCGGGCGGCGCACCGACTCGAAGCGGCGCACCAGGGCCTCGTCGGAGGACTCCAGGAAGACGATGCGGCGCTTGACGTTCTGCGCGTCGAGGGTGGCCAGGGACTCCTTGAGGTTGTCGAAGAAGCGCCGGCCGCGGACGTCCACGACGACGGCGATACGGGCGACGTTGCCCTGCGAGCGGGCGCCCAGCTCCACCATCGGTGGGATCAGCTCGGGCGGGATGTTGTCGACGACGAACCAGCCGAGGTCCTCCAGGCACTTGGCGGCCGTGCTGCGGCCGGCCCCCGACATGCCCGAGATGATCACCAGCTCCGGGATGGCGGCGCTCTCGCCCTGGCCGGCCTCGCGCATCGTGCCCGTACTCACCTGTGCACCGTCTTCCTCGGTCTCGCGGGGGCGCGTGTCGCGCGCGTCCCGCTGGTCGTGCCTGTACTGCTCTGTACTGCCGCTCATCGTTCCAGCCCCCGTTCCGATGACAACGCGGCCGGTGCGGCCCCGTCATCCTCAATGATCTCTCCTGTGGCGGTGTTCACCGCCGGGGCGGCCGGGGCCGCTCCGGCCAGCGCCGCCGCGATGGTCTCGGCCGTCTTGCGGCCGATGCCCGGCACCTCGCAGATGTCCTCGACCCGGGCGGCGCGCAGCCGCTTCACCGAGCCGAAGTGCTTCAGCAGGGCCTGGCGGCGACTCTCGCCGAGCCCGGGGATGCTGTCCAGGGGTCCGGACCTGAGGCGTTTGCCCCGTTTGTTGCGCTGGTAGGCGATGGCGAAGCGGTGGGCCTCGTCACGCACGCGCTGGAGGAGGTAGAGGCCCTCGCTGCTGCGGGGCAGCACGACCGGGTCGTCCTCGTCGGGCAGCCAGACCTCTTCGAGGCGCTTGGCCAGGCCGCATACGGCGACGTCGTCGATACCCAGCTCGGACAGGGCCCGCTGGGCGGCGGCGACCTGCGGCTGGCCGCCGTCCACGACGACCAGCTGGGGCGGGTAGGCGAAGCGCTTGGGGCGGCCCTCCTCGTCGGTGGGGCCGGTGGACACGGGCTCTTCGATGGGACCGGTGGCCGCGGGCCCGCCGGCGGAGCCGGTGGTCACGGGCGGGTCCTCCCCGGCGCCCTCCCCCGTGGGCACCTCCTCATCCCACTCCCCCGTCTGCTGCTTCTCCTGGAGGTACCGGCGGAAGCGGCGCCCGATGACCTCGTGCATGGCGCGGACGTCGTCCTGGCCCTCGAAGGACTTGATCTGGAAGCGGCGGTACTCGCTCTTGCGGGCCAGGCCGTCCTCGAAGACGACCATGGAGGCCACCACGTCGTCGCCCTGGAGGTGGGAGATGTCGAAGCACTCGATGCGCAGCGGCACCGAGTCCAGGCCGAGGGCCTGGGCGATCTCCTCCAGGGCGCGGGAGCGGGTGGTCAGGTCGGAGGCGCGCTTGGTCTTGTGCAGGGCCAGGGCCTGCTGGGCGTTGCGCTGGACCGTGGCCATCAGGTCCTTCTTGTCGCCGCGCTGCGGGATGCGCAGCGAGACGTTCGAACCGCGGCGCTCGGTGAGCCACTGCTGGACCGGCTCGACCGGGTCGGGCAGCGCCGGGACCAGCACCTCCTTGGGCACGGCGTCGCCGCTCTCCTCCCCGTACAGCTGCTGGAGGGCATGCTCGACGAGGGCCGCGGTGTCCACGTTCTCGACCTTGTCGGTGACCCAGCCGCGCTGGCCGCGCACCCGGCCGCCGCGGACGTGGAAGATCTGCACGGCCGCTTCCAGCTCGTCCTCGGCGAGCGCGATCAGGTCGGCGTCGGTGGCGTCGGCGAGCACCACGGCGCTCTTCTCCATGGCACGCCGCAGGGCGTCTATGTCGTCACGGAGCCGGGCGGCGCGCTCGTACTCCATCTCCTCGGCGGCCTCCTGCATGGACTTCTCCAGGCGGCGGATGTACGCACCCGTACGTCCGGCCATGAAGTCGCAGAACTCCTCGGCCAGTTCGCGGTGCTCCTCGGGGGAGACCCGGCCGACGCAGGGGGCCGAGCACTTGCCGATGTAGCCGAGCAGGCAGGGGCGGCCGATCTGGGCGGAGCGCTTGAAGACCCCGGCGGAGCAGGTCCGTACGGGGAAGACGCGGAGCATCAGGTCGACGGTCTCGCGGATGGCCCACGCCTGGCCGTACGGGCCGAAGTAGCGCACGCCCTTCTTCTTGGCGCCGCGCATGACCCGCACCCGCGGATATTCCTCGTTGAGGGTGACGGCCAGGTACGGATAGCTCTTGTCGTCGCGGTACTTGACGTTGAACCGCGGGTCGTACTCCTTGATCCAGGTGTATTCGAGCTGGAGGGCCTCCACCTCGGTGCTGACGACCGTCCACTCGACGGAGGCCGCGGTGGTGACCATCGTGCGCGTACGGGGGTGGAGGTTGGCCAGGTCCTGGAAGTAGCTGGACAGGCGCTGGCGCAGGCTTTTGGCCTTGCCGACGTAGATCACGCGGCGGTGCTCGTCACGGAATCTGTAGACCCCGGGCGAGTCGGGGATCTGTCCCGGCTTGGGTCGGTAACTGCTGGGGTCTGCCATGCCGCCCACCCTACTTGGGGGCGGTGACAGCGGGCGGTGGCGGGCGCGTGCGCCGGTGGTGCGGCGGGGGGTGTCCGCGCCGTCGGCGTACGGCGCGGACGCGGGCACCGGCCCGGGCGGAGGGGTTCCGTCCGGGCCGGTACGGGCCCGGGGGCGGGCGGG